>JADKKC010000008.1 GCA_016720685.1 Zoogloea sp. | reverse complement strand
GCCACAAATGGGTCAGCCTCCCATGCTTCCTCCTTCGCCGACTCCTGGCTGATCTGGCTTTCAGATCTGGATGGCCGCGGCCGGGTTGAAATAACTGCCTTATGACGCGCCTTGCTCTGTGCATAGGCTTGGCGCAAGCGCGTGCTCGTAATCGATGCTTTCAGACCCATGAAGTCGACGAGTTCCTCGTCACTGGCGCCTGCATCGATCAGTAAACCCGCATAGGTGTTACGCAGAGTCTGGGCACAGGCCCGATCTCCCGTCACGCCAGCCGCTTCGAGGCAACGTTGGGTACGACGATGGATGGACGAGGCGTGCATGAACAAGCTCTTCGCAGTTCGCCCAAAGCCGACACTCCGATCCCCCTCGAAAACGGGGTGTGTCCCACTCACTTCTCCGCCATGTCGTTTGGCTTGAATTAGCAGCCAGGCCCGAAGTGGCGCCATGGCAAAAGCCATGATCCGGGCCCGGTGAGTGTAGAGGGGCAAGCTAAGATCAATTCGTTCCTCATGCATGTCTATGCAATTAATCGTCAACCGTTCAACGTGCGAAACTTTCAAACCCGCGCCCAGCAATAACGACACCAGCGCCAGATCCCGAAAGTCTGTCCAAGGCACTAAACCAGGATCTTCAAGCTCAATGCGCGTCAAGGATTGTTCAATTGTCTGGATTACTGCATCCCGCTCTTCCATCGAAAGAAAGCGGGTTGGCCTATCACTCCCCTGCCCTACTTTTTCGTATGCCGCTTGGCGGCCAGGGTTTCTGCCTCTACTGATTCCCAAGCATTGAGGTGCACGAAGACTCGTTCAAGCTGGCGAACGTACTGTTGGCGCTGCAGCCCTGTTTGAGGGCGTCGTCGGCTTTCAGGCAGATTGGGGTTAGCGGTATCGAGAAAACGGCAAAGGTCATCCTTTTCGCAACGGTCAAGACGTTTGCCCTGCTCGCCTAACCATTCGCAAAAGCGGCTAAACATGGCGACATAAACCGTCTTGGTCGAAGCTGCATAGGTTTGCCGACTTAACCAGGATGTGTAGGCGATCTGCGGCGTCTTGAGCCAGAAGTCCAAGGAGTCGAAGAGGTCTGCAGACGCGTGTTTATCTGGTCCTGTGAGTTCCTGACGCTTAATTGCATGCGTATTTTCTGGTAAAATCAGGAAGACATGCAGACCATCCCTCCGCGTTGGAACATCCTGCCGAGGAACCTTTCGGTGCAGACCCGTCGTGAGCAATGGGCGGTTTCAACTCTGAAGTGCAACACCGGGTTGAAAGTTCATGATTTCCCTCGCAAAGACCTCCGCCGGTGTTTCAAAGTCGAGGCATTTGCGCGGGCGGTTGTTTAATTGTCGGGCAATCGCGTTGAGGTAGCCTTGGGAGATCGGCGCCAAATCCAGCCCCTTGGGAAGATACTCGCGGATCAAGCCGTTGGTATTCTCGTTGGTCGGCCGCTGCCAGGGGCTGTGCGGGTCGGCAAAATAGACGTCGATCTTGACGCGCTTGGCGAGAATCTCGTGGCGGGCCATCTCCCTGCCCTGATCGTAAGTCAGCGACTTTTTCATGGTGTCACTGACCGGCACAATAGAGCCACCTCTGACCGGCATATAGGAGCCAGTTTGAATAGGTTCTGACGGACGTCTTCGGCGGGGTTCAAGAGTTGGTGGTTTTTCGGGGTGCTGGCAAGGACTGTTTTGGCTTTGTTCGGACCCCGGCGGGGCCCGGTAAGACGGCCCGTCGGAGTCAGGCAGTAGGCGTTGTGGCGCAGCCGGTCCAGGCTGGCGCTGGCCAGCAGCCGGTTGGCAGGGAAGGCCTGGTCCCACTCGGGGAAGTCCAGGTTGCTGGTGACGATGGTGGCGGCCTGCTCGTAGCGCTCGGCGATGAGGTCGTGCAGGTCCTCGTCGGCCGGCGCCCGCAGCGGCTTCAGGCCGAAGTCGTCGATGATCAGCAGTGGCACCCGGGCCAGCGCGGCCAGCTTGCGCTCGTAGCTGCCGGTGGCCCGGGCCGCGTTCAGGCTCTGCGTCAGGCTGGCGCAGGTGGTGAAGACCACGTCCACGCCCTGGCGCACTGCGCAATGCCCCAGCGCCTGCGCCAGGTGGCTCTTGCCGGTGCCGCAGGGCCCGACGATCAGCACCGGCGCCTTCTCGAGCAGGTAGCGCCCGGTGGCCAGGTCGTGCACCAGCGCCCGGTTGAGCTGCGGCAGCCGCTCGAAGTCGAACTGCTCCAGCGTCTTGGTGGTTCGGAACTGCGCCCGGCGCAGCCGCGTGCTGAACTTCTTCTGCTCGCGCCGGGCGACCTCGTCGCTGATCAGCAGCGCCAGGAAGTCGGTGTAGGCCAGCTTGGCCTCGATGGCCTGGCGGTTGCGGGCTTCGAGCGAGTCGAAGATGCCGGACAGGCGCAGCTGCTTCAACTGCGGTGCCAGCTCGGGGGCGGGGTTCATGGTGTTCTCCTTCGGGGTGGGGCAGGCTGCGGGTCCGGGTGGGTGGGTGGGGGGGGTTCGCGGCGAAGAGCTCGGCGGTGGCCGCGGGCAAAGCGGGCCTGGCGGCGTAGGCCGGCGGCGTGGTGGCGCGGCAGGTCGTGGCCGGTGGCCAGGATGGTCTTGACGGTGCGGTAGTAGGGCGAGTCATGCGCCAGCGCGCGGGCGCAGGCGGCCTCAAGCCGCTCACGCCGTAGGGCTTGAGCAAGGCCAGCACGCCCTGTGCGGCGCGCAGCCGCTCCAGGATGTGGTCGCTCGGCAGTTGCTCGATCAAGGCCTTGCAGTTCGCTCCGATGCGCTCGGCCTGGGTGGCGCACCAGGCGCGGTCCCGGCCGAAGAAGGCTTGCGCCTCGGGCGGCAGGTGTTCGCGCACGCTCACCCGCTGGCCGGCTCGCTGGCCTCGGGGATGGGTGGCCACATGGCGGTAGTCCTCGAACAGCGCCACGGCCGCGTCGGTGGCGCGCAGCCACAGGGTCTTGCCCACCAGCGTGAACGGCGCCGAGTACAGCACCCGCTCGAACTGCACATGGCAGTCGCGGTGCACGTTGACCCGGTGCCAGCTGCCCAGATCCGGCGCCTGGCCGGGCAGCGCCTGCAGCAGCGGCGCTTCCAGGGCGAACAGTGCCAGTGGGCTGCGCCGCGTGGTGCCGTGGCAGCGCACGCCGGCCTCGTCCATCACCCAGGCGCGCGCCTGGGCGTTGAGGTCGGCCAGGTCGCGGAAGCTCCGCAGCGGCAGGAAGTTGCCCTTGAGGTACTTGACGCCGGATTCGACGATGCCCTTCTTCTGCGGGTCGTGCGGCGGGCAGGCGTCGATCTTGAAGCCGTAGCCTTCGGCGCACTCGGCATAGGCGCGCTGCACGGTCGGGTCCTGGGCGCAGGCGCGGGTGATGGCGCACTTGGCGTTGTCGATGATCACGCGCCGGGGCACACCGGCGAACCACTCGAAGGCGCGGCGGTGGCAGCCCAGCCAGGTGGCCACCGTCTGGTCCCAGACGAACTCGACGTACTGGTGGCGGCTGTTGGCCAGCGTCATCACGAAGGCCCAGGTGCGCCGGGGCTGGCCGTCGGGGTGCAAGAGCGTGGGGCCAGAGCCGAAATCCACCTGCGCGGCGTCGCCAGGGTCGAAGTCCAGGCGGCAGGTCGTCTCGGGTGGCAGCTGGCGGGCATCCGCACGACCAGGCGCCGGACACGGGAGTAGCTCCCGGTCCAGCCGTGCTGGCGCTTCAGGCGCGGCGTGGATGGCGGTGCCCGAGACGCCCTGGCCGACCCAGCGCTCGACGAGTGGGCGTAGGCGGCAAGGGTCGGGTGAGCTCAAGTCAGCCCTTCTCCCGGGCCAACTCCCGGAAGCGGGCCGCTTTGGCCCTGCCCATCAAAACGGAGCGCGCAATCTCGCGCTCCGAATCGCCCTGACGCAAACGCATCAGGGCCTGGCGATACTCGTGCATCTCGATGCTCCTGCGGGCCATCGGCTTTCTCCTGCCAAACCCGGCAGGGTAGCGATGGACCGCGAAAGGTCGAGACGCCCGTCAGAGTGGAACTGGCTCCATTACGCCGATCACGGAGTGGCTCCTATGTGCCGGTCGGTGACACTAGCCCCCAATCATGTCCACGAGCCGAGAAAATCTCGGCGGCGATTACCACTGCCGGAGCGCTCCTCGTCTGATACTTGACCTACTCGCTCATGTGCGGACCGTCCGAACCCGTCGCGGGCGCCCACCCGATGCTCGGCATCTTCAACTACCTGGTCGTGTGGTCGCGTAACGCGGCCTGCAACCTTCTCCCCTGAAGGTGGGGGCGTTCAGGATCTCCCCGCGAACCCTGATACAATAAGCTAAGTTGCCCATCTTTACACCATGTGTAATGATGGAATTGACTTTTACCATTTAAGGGATAAACTCCACACTATGGAAGTTGAGTTCGACGACGACGACCTTGACAGGCTCGAAACCGACGCCCAGTTCACCGCCGGGTACCCTCAGGAAATCGTGAGCGCCTACCGGAGGCGGATGCAGCAGATCCGCGGGTTCCGAGACGAGCGCGACTTCTACGCGCTGAAATCCTTGCACTTCGAGAAGCTCAAAGGAGACAGGGAAGGACAGCACTCGATCCGACTTAACAAACAGTGGAGGCTCGTCCTGGAGATCAGGGGCGAACACCCCTGCAAGGTCGTCGGCATCGTTGAAATCGTCGATTATCACTAATAGGTGGGGGAAATCATGAACGCACGAGTACCCGCGGAAGTATTCCCGCCAGGAGAGTTCCTGCGCGAGGAGTTGGAGGCGCGGGACTGGAGCCAGCAGGAACTCGCGGAGATCATGGGACGCCCCGCGCGCCTCATCAGCGAGCTCATTTCCGGAAAGCGCGCTGTCACCCCGGAAACTGCTAAAGGACTGGCCGAAGCTTTCGGGACGTCTCCCGACTACTGGATGTCCTTGGAAAGCCAGTACCAGCTTTCCAAAGTGAAGACGGAAGACGGCATCGTCGCCAGGAAAGCTGCTCTGTACGGCCGGTTCCCCGTCAGGGAAATGATCCGGCGGGGCTGGGTCCAGGCCAGCGAGAGCGTCGAAGTGCTGGAGACTCGTTTCTGCGAATTCTTCCGGATTCCGGACGTCGGCGTCCGTCCCGAGCTTGTCCACAACGCGAAGAAGACGCACGCGCACCTTGAGGCCACGCCCCTGCAGATGGCTTGGCTGTTCCGCGTCCGGACTTTGGCTGAGAAGCAGGTCGTCCCCGCGTATTCCGTGGAGAAGCTGGCCGCCGCCGTCGAAAAGCTGAAAGCTCTCCTCCTCGCGCCGGAAGAGGCGCGCCATGCATACCGCGGATCCTGGCGGAGGCCGGCGTGCGGCTGGTTTTCGTGGAAGCCATGCCCGGATCGAAGATCGACGGGGCCACGTTCTGGCTCGACGACGGGAAGCCCGTCATCGGCATGACACTCAGGTTCGATCGCATCGACAACTTCTGGTTCGTGCTCCGACACGAGATCGAGCACGTCCTCCGTGAGGACGGGAAGGCCGACGCGGACGTGCTCATAGACTCGGACCTCGGTAGCGAAACGGACGGGATCGCCGAGTGCGAGGCACGGGCGAACGAAGCAGGGGCCGACTTCTGCGTACCGAGGGGGCAACTCGACGATTTCGTCGCCCGCGTCCAGCCGTACTTCTCCGAAAAGAAGGTCCTGCTCTTCGCTCAGCGTATCAACGTGCATCCTGGCCTCGTCGTAGGCCAGCTCCAGCGCCGCCTCAAGCGGCACGATTTTCTAAGAAAACACCAGGTGAAGATTCGGGACTGCGCGCTCCAATCCGCCGACTCGGACGGATGGGGTTCTTTTTCGGAATAGGGCGAAGGAGGAAGAATGTCCGCTTACGCAAATGAAGTTAAGGCCTATCTCGAGCGATACCAGAAGGAAGTCGACGGGAGCGGCCTGCTCGATCCGCACGCGGTCGCGGAATGGGCATACAGGAAGGGGCTCCACAAACCGAGCATCAGCACCGTCATCGACGCGATCGCGGCGGACATCTCCAAAGTGTTCCGGGAAGAGTACCGCACGGACCCCAGTGGTAAACGTTACCGGGCCAAGCACGCCGTCCGCTCCAAACAAGGTGAGAAGACAGCCTCCCTTTGGGCTGACATCGACGATGAGAGGGCGCCGCGGGAGCATTTCGCACGGTCGTTCTCTCAGAGGCGCCAGCAAATCGTGGGCGACTGCTTCCAATTGAAGACGGACGTCGACGTCTACAACGACAAAAACCCTGCGCAGGCCCCGATCCAAATCCCCTTGGATTTCACTCTCGACGTCGAAGAACTCCAGCTTCCGTACAAGGGGAAAAAGGCGGCCTGAAGACGGAGTGCGATTCCTTTCTGACGACATCACCAGAACCGGTTCCATGTTCAGATATGCCGACAAGTCCTCCGGACTCCTCTTCTCCTCCCAAGGCCTCAGCGACCTGACGGCCAAACTCGCGAAGGGGCTCCGAGACGAAGTCGAGTCCATCGACGCAAACCGGCTCCTCAACACCGCGCCTTTCGATCTAGCCGCCTACCTGGCGGAAAAGTACCGCCTCACCCCCCCGGCCCTCCGCCGGGACGAATGGAGCGCGGAAGAGTCCGAAACGAAAGTGGACGTCCGGTACGACCAGCGCCGGATGGTTTCGGACCGGAGCCGGCCCTGCTACGTCCCCGGCCAGAAGATCGACGTCGAAGTGCCATTCGACGGGGATCCCGAGCTCTTCTACGTCCGTCCGAGCCAGTTCTCGCTATCCCCTCCCCGGGCCGCAGTCCGGGGAAGGTCGCTCCTCCTTTCGTTCGAAATTCCCCAAGGGGAAGATCGGGACGTCCGGTCGGAAGCCGACCGCTCCCTCGCGGAAATCGAGCAGTACTTCTCCAGGATCCGCGGGGAAGCTGACCAATACAACCGGAGCCTCCCCTACGAGGCGGAGACGGCGGTCTCGAACCGCCGCGCCCGGCTGCTCGCCAACCAGGGCCGCGCAGCAGCGCTCGGTATCCCGCTCAAGAAAAGGGCGGGAGCCCCTTCCACGTACGCCCTGCCGGACGTGCGGAGGAGGATCATCCCGACCCTGCCCACGGCGGCCTCCGTCCCGTACGAGCCGGAGCCGGTCCTCGACGCCCAACACTACGAGCACGTGCTCTCGGTCGTTCAGAACATGGTCCAGGTCATGGAACGGAGCCCGTCTTCGTTCGCCTACATGGGCGAAGAGGCGCTCCGCGATCACTTCCTCGTCCAGCTCAACGGGCAGTTCGAGGGGCGAGCCACCGGTGAGACCTTCAACGCCGGCGGGAAAACGGATGTCCTCCTGCGAGAGAACGGACGGAACGTGTTCATTGCCGAGTGCAAGTTCTGGAAGGGGCCAAAACACTACGCGGAAACCATCGACCAGATTCTCCGCTACTCGTCCTGGCGAGACGCGAAGACCGCGATCCTGGTGTTCAACCGGGGGACGTCGGCGTCGACCGTCCTCGACGGAGTGAGGGAACGGACGGAGGCCCATCCAAACTGGAAGCGGACTGTCGACTGGAAGCATGAGAGCGGCTGCCGGTACATCTTCCATCACCCGGGCGACCGGAACCGGGAACTCACTGTCACAGTGCTCGTTTTCGACGTGCCGTCGCCTTCTTGAATTGGCTAATTAACACCGACGGCAGGCGTCTCGACAGTAAGCGTCCAACCGGCCCACCTTGCGGGGATCAGGGGGGGATGATCCGAGTGTCGATGACGTCCTTGGGGGTGGCATCGACGTCAATCACCCGGCCACCCAGCGGTAACAACTCATCGATTCGGCTGTGGGGCCAGACCGGGAGTTTCTCCAAGGGTACTCCGCAACCAGGCGTAGGGTTCCAGTCCATTGGGCTGGCGGTGGCCAGCGGGCTCTGGATGGCCGCGGCGCGCTGGCCTGCCCGTTCGGAGCCCACGAAGAGCAATTGCGCCGCCCGGCAAATCGGCCGGATGGCGTTCTCAATGGGGTTATTGTCGATGGGCAGCTGACCACTTTCCACATAGCGCAGGATCGCTGGCCAGCGTTTGAGGCTGTAATCGATGGCACAGGCCAGTCCCGTTCCATCGGCGGCCACTCTCCGTTTGGGCGCACAACCAACTGTGCAAGTCACTCCAGGCGCGCAAGGCCTCCTGCTGGCGAAGGGCGAGACGCACCGCTGCGTCGGCATCGCGGGCTTGCGCCTCGATCGCGTACAGCTCGGCGATCTGCCGTAAGGCCCTCTTCGGCCACAGGATGCGGGTGCGCAGCATGCCGATCGAAGAACTTGCGTCGGCAATGGGCAAGGCACGCCAGTTCCGTGACACCCTGCCGGAAGAGCTCCTTGTATCCCCCGTAGTCATCGACCATCAAGCGGCCTTGCCAGCCTTGCAGGAAATCCCGGGCATGTTGGCCGCTGCGGCTGGTTTGATAGTCGAAGACGACGATCGGTGCAGCCCCCTCCAGCTCATTGCTTCGATAGGCCCGAGATAAGCCCGCCGGGTCTTGCCCTGGCGGATCCGGTTGCTGAACCGGGTCTCATCGGCATGCGGCACCTGGCCCGCTTGAGCAGTGTGCTCAGACGATCCACCAAGGGCTGCAGGGCCAGACCCAGCTGGCCCACCCCTGGGCCAGCGTGGAGCGGGCAATCGATGCCCCATGCCGTTCGCTGACTCTTCTCGATGCGATAGGCGGCAGGTGATCCAGAAATTTCTGGATCAGAACCCGGGCATGCAGCCCCGGAGCCGCCCGACCCCGTCGATAAGGCTGGCCGGTACGGGGCGGCGGTGACAGTTTCGCAGCGCCGACGGGCGTATTGCGGACGGATGTGGCGATGGACAAAGAATCGGGCGGGCTCCACGTCCAGTTGTTCGCTGATGTCTTCGCCAATCTTCACCAGCCCGGCACCGCATGCTCCGCACGTACAGGAGGCCGGTTCGTGGCGATGCTCGATCCGCGGCAACGCCGGCGGCAAGGATGGCGGCCAGTGCGTTTGGCCTGGCGCGCAGGACGGGCCGCGCTGCTGTTCCAGTTCCGCCAGGATGGCGGCCTCGTCTTCGGCACGGCTGTCCAGGAACAGCTCACGCTGCTCGGCACCGAAGCCCTTCACTCCCTGGCGCCGAAACGGATCCGCCTGTGATGGGCCAACTCCAGCGTCAATTGCTGGATCTTCAACTCGCGCCGCTTGAGCTCGGCCTCGCGCTCGGCCAGCTGTGACTGCAAGGTGGCAATCTGTGCCTGCGCCCACTCCGGCAAGAGCGGGCGGGATCACCCCGGAGGGTTCGGCGCAGCGGTTCATGCCCAGAATGATACCGTTCAGGTGTAAAAGCCTTTGTAAACACTGGATTCTTCAGGGATGTGTGGCCTCAGACCTGCCAGGCATCCTGCGGCTTGGCCTGGAGGCGACGCCAGTCGACGCCCTGGATGAGCCACTGCCATTCGGCCGCACTCAGCGTGCACACGGCATCCGTGCTGTGGGGCCAGGTGAAGCGCCCCTGATGCAGACGCCGGACACACAGCCAGACCCCGGTTCCATCCCAAACCAGCAACTTGATCCGGTTGCCGCTGCGGTTGCGAAAGGCATAGGCCGTTCCATCGCAGGGCGATCGCCCCAGGACCTGCTGAATCTGCGGTGACAGACCGTCAATGCCCATCCGCATATCGACTGGCTCGACCGCCAGCCAGACCTGCTCGGGCTGAATCATCGCAGCACCTCACGCAACCACTGCGCACAACTGGCCGACTCAGCGGCCGGCCAACTGATCTGAAACACCGCCTGGGCGCGGTGAATCTCGATCTTGATCTCCCCCGAGGGCACCGCCTCCGGCAAGGCTACCGTCACCGGAACCAGGGTGGGTGGCGCGGGGCAGGCTGGCGCGTCCTCGCTACCGGCAGTGGGGGCTGGCATGCCCCCACCGCGAACCTCCTTGACCCATCGGCGCAGCAGATTGGCATTGAGCCCGTTGGCCAGCGCCACCGCCGCCATCGAAACCCCTGGCTGCAGACAGGCGGCCACTACCTGAGTCTTGAAATCATCCGGATAGGTTCGACGATGACGGCCCAGAGGCGCTTTAACGAGATTCGCGTACATGTGTCCACCTGATTTGCGTGGGCACCATGCTCATCATCAACGCCAACCCGCGCAAGGTGGACCGGTTGGACGCTTACTCTCGACACGGCCCGGCCCAAACTGGTACTGACCGCAAAGCGGGCCGGACCGCTGCTTTCGAGCAGTTGCGATTGGCCCGGCAAGGGGAGAGGATCATCCTTATTTCCGATAATGACAGTTATCTGGAAATAGTGTTGTTGGCCGCCCGGCCCAGGGCTGAGGTAAATGGCGAGCACACCCGATCTCCCTTGCGTCCGCGAAAGACGAACAGCTGGCCCGAGAAGGGATCCTGCTCGAGTTGGCTTTGCACCAGCGCCGCCAGGCCATCGAAGCCGCGGCGCATGTCGGTGAAGCCGCAGGCCAGCCAGATGCGGGTGCCCGGGCCGGGGCGGATCATCGGGACAGACTCGCCAGCAC
The DNA here is from genome assembly GCA_016720685.1 of Zoogloea sp. Lineage (GTDB taxonomy): Bacteria > Pseudomonadota > Gammaproteobacteria > Burkholderiales > Rhodocyclaceae > Zoogloea. The sequence continues at coordinate 57,101 of JADKKC010000008.1, read as the reverse complement.
CCGCTCAAGCACCGCCAGATCCACGGCCCCTCGCAACAGGAGACGGGCACGGGGGAGTTCGATCTCGATCTCGCCACGAGGCGTGGCGGCCCGCGTTGCCGGTGGGGGCGTGTCGGGCCGCACCGGGAGCCAACTCACGTCCGCCGCCGCCTGGGTCGATGAGCGCGCCTTCTCGATCTACTTGCGAACGAGGTTGGCATTGACCCCGTGGGCCAGGGCCACCGCGGCGACCGACGCCCCCAGCACCAAGCACTCGGCCACGATCGCCGCCTTCAGCTCGGGGCTGCGCCGAACATACCTGCGCAACGCGATGGCTCACGGCGTGCGCAGTCGTAACGACGAAACCGCGCGCCTCCTCGCTGACGAAAAAACCCTGCTGCAAAAACTGCAGGATCTGCGCAAATCCCTATTTCGCTGAGTCCAACCCTTTTCGCCCCATGCTCCCTCACGCCCGCCTCCAACTTCAAGCCCTCGTCAGCACTCCGCTGCGCCTGCCAGACTACGCCGGCTCCACCTTGCGCGGCGCATTTGGCAGCGCACTCCGGCGCATCGCCTGCATGACCCGCGTATCCACCTGCACGGGCTGTCCACTTCTGCGCACCTGTCCCTACGCAGTGGTCTTCGAGAGCGCACCACCCGCCGAAGGACACAGCCTGCAGAAGTTCTCCGAAGTACCTCGACCCTACGTAATCGAGCCCCCCGCGAATGGCTGCCCGGCGAAACGCTCGAATTCGACATGGTGCTGCTGGGTCGCGCCATTGAGCAGGCGGCCTTGATCGTTCTCGCCTGGCAGCGCGCGCTCGCACAGGGTATCGGTCCAGGTGACGGGCGCGCCCAGCTGCTGCGCGTTACTCAGGGATGTGCGACCGGCGAGCATCTTGTCTTCGATGCCGCTGACAGCAACATTCAGGCACCACGATTTGAGTCCGTCTCTCCTCGCAACACGCCGACGACTGCCACCCTCAACTTCCACACCCCGCTGCGCCTCCAGGCTAACGGCCATGCGCTTGGCGCGGAGCGTGTGAACGCTCGCCGGCTGGTCCTTGCGCTGGCCAGGCGTATCAGCCTGCTCGCTGAATTCCACGGCCACGGGGCACCGGGTTTCGATTTCGCCGCACTGGCCAAGGACGCCGAAGCGCTTACGGAAACGCGCAACCTGTCTTGGCGGGACTGGTCACGACGCTCCAGTCGCCAGCAACAAACCATGGCACTCGGCGGCCTCGTCGGCGACTGGACACTCAAGGGTGATTTGTCGCGCATCTGGCCCCTTCTACAGTTTGGCCAGACCACCCACGTCGGCAAGGAGGCCGTCTTTGGCCTGGGCGGCTATCGCATTTCCGTGCCGATCTCGAATTGACCAGCAAAGACTCTTGCATTTAGCACCAAGCTCACACAGTTCGACGCACTGCGTCAGATCCGTTTGAAACCCAAGTACTGTCGCTAATTTTTTAATTTATGAAAGAGACCAACACGGCAGCTTCTCCCCCTGCCTCATTTTGACACGCCTGTGCTTGGTCTGAGGTAGCAGCGCATAGGCTAAAGGGGCGTTATCTCGAGGTATGGGCACCCATGAAAACATGATTGCGCGGGTAAGCTGATGTGCGTAAAGGTGACACCAAGGCGCCAGAAAGAACGAGACGTTACCCGCAGCGCTCCTATCACCGATACAACGTTGTTGCCCTTGAAACTACGACTCCTGAACGACCTGGGGAATGCGCCTCGGCGCCCTGACCACGTTGAGAACATCGGTGCGCGCATCAATTTCGTAGGACAGAAGAAAACCTACCTTAATCAACAGCTCCAAGGCCTCCCGAAGCTTGTACCTGTACTTCGCCAGCACCGCTATCCGCGAGCCGCAAAGATTTTTTATGGTTTCCACCTTGTAGCCAATGGGATTTGCATGAGTGAAGTAAAACTAATGCAGCCACTTGGCAAGGGGTGGCAGTTGTAGACGCTGTGCCCAATCGATTTTCGTGTAAGCATCACGCCCAAATAAAGCCACGATCTCCGGCTCAAGCCAGATTCGCCATCGTTGGGACGTGCCTCTGCTTGCGTTGTGGTCCCACTCGAACTTGCGAATCAGCGACCCCCCGAACCCCTTTTCACCGGGCCCGTTAGGACCATCTACGGTGATGAGGATGGTCGTCGATGAAAGCCTGTTTATGCTGTCCCGTAGGCGCTCGTAGCTCCCCTTCGACGTCGTCCAGCCCAGTTCTTTGAGCAAACCGTAACCTGAAAACTCGACGATTTCACCCAAGGGCAGCTGCCGGGCCAGGTGAGTGATCTGAAGAAAAACATCACCATCATCCACACGAAGCTCTTCACCGGTGTACAAGATCTCAACCCCACGAAGGGATGCGATCTTTTCACGCTTGAAGTTCTCTCGCTCCATGCTTCGGTTGGCTGAAGTGAAGAGCGCGGAACGAGCCAGCGTGTTAGGCAGACCACGAACCCTCTCCTCCCACAAGGGCAGTTGGACCACGTCTGCTATCACCCTTGAGACGTTGTCGACCTCAGACCTGCTTCGGGCAAATGTGCGAAGCTTTTCGACGCGCAGGAGCATCTCCGAAACCGGCAGAAGCTCCCGCTCCAGGGCAACCACTGCATCAGTGGTTGATTCTGGGCTTAGGCTCTTTTTAGACTGCGCCATGGAGGAGTCCTCGTTGAAAACACAGGCGATTTTAACTCTCACGCAAACACGTTAAGTTCGTCTTTTGAGAGGCAAACAACGTTGTATGAGTGACACATGTGACTTCAACCCACCAGCTCCGTGAAGACCAATCACTCAAAGAACGTGGAAAAGGTCGTTCTTTGGGTGATTGAGACAACGTGCTTTGAGTGAATAAGGTCGTCGGTTCGGTGACCAAGCCCGTCCATAGGGTGAACAAACCTAGTTCTTTGGGTGAAGAAACATCGTTGATTCAGTGAACGTCCATCTTGCCGAAACCCGCACCACACAAGGGATCTGAGAGTTATCCACAGGCAGCTAATCGTTCTTAATACTTTATAATAAAAAGAAGGCTCGTCACCCTTGAGACGACCTACCTACTCCGATCGAAACCATACTTCAACCAGCGAATTTCTACAGAAAGAGCCACTCAAGGTTAATTTCAAGCTGGCAAGCAAGACGGATCCTGGCCCAAGCTATCACCGCTAAGACGTGCTTTCAACGCACCAAGGCCACCAAAAAGCTCGTCGTTTCAGTGACAGGTCACAAAAACGTTCAGCAAGAAAAGCGCGAGAGTTTCTTGCGACGACCATCCCTTCTTAAGACGTTTGTCTATTGAATCAAGGCATGCATCCTGTTCCTTGCATGATCAGAAACTCCAAGGTCAAATTTCTGGACGAAGTAACCAGAGAAATAGAAAAATCATTTTTCTTCAACAAGTTAAGTTGCTTTTCATCACCGTTAAGACGAGCTTTTCGCTAGTAAGAAGGTTACTGTCACTCTAAAAACGAGCTTTTAATATCTGGTCTAGTAAGGCTGGCGACTACTAAAAAGCTCGTTTTTAGAGTGATACCTGACGGCAAAAAACCCACAAAATCCCCCTTCTCAACGACTTCAAAAAAGCACCGTACTATCACTAATAAAACGACCATTGGTCTTGCTGTTTGAAGCGCCACCAAATTTTGGTGGAAACCGTACAGCCCGTCTCGATGCCCCCCCGAGTCAGAATAGTTGTCGCCTCGATAAAATTCTAAATTCGGGGGCGATGACGAGAGAACGACGAAGCAGGATTGGCGCTCGCTGAGCCCACGCTGACGCACTGCGTTACAAAAGTGCCGGTCTGCTATCAACACCTGCTGTGCCAGTTCGAACTAAATCAGAGTGACAGATCCCACGCAGTGGCTCTGATGCATGTCCTAAACGCCACGATGTCGCACACCAAGATGTTGTACTGGTCGGGAGCACCAGCGTATAGCCCAGCGCCTCTGCACGGCCAGTCGCTCTCACCGCAAGCCCACATTCAAATCTTTCTTAAAAACTATTTGCTAGGATTTTTTATCATAAAGCTTAAAAATCCATGCAGTAAGGAAAATCCTCCTGTAGGATATTAGGAATTGAATGTGCGATACGGACCTAAACAACGATGATTCAGACTATTTACAAAGTCCAGGCAGCTGCAAAACTGTTGGAAACCACCGTAGATTCTGTTCGCCGGTATGTGGACGAATCAGGAATCGATGTCGCACGGCAAGCAAATGGTCCCAAAACACGCCAGTTTACAATCGACAACATCTTCGACATCGCAGCATGGAGACAAGCCAACAAGTCAAAGCTGAAGGTCAAGCAGCGCGGCATCGCCACCGTGTATGCACCCAAGGGGGGAGTAGGCAAGACCACCTTGACGGCCAACATGGCCTGCGTGTTTGCCCTGATGGGTTTGCGAACATTGGTCATAGACCTCGATTTCCAGGCAAATCTGACACTCTCCTTTGGCTATGACTCAGAAGTCACAGACGAAGAAGCCACAGAACTGGATATCCCGGAAGATCGCGTTATCAAATACCATTTTGGACATCTTGTGCCAGGCTGGCCCGGGGGGCGAATGGCCTTGAGAGACGTCATCAAGATGCCATTCGGGCCTTCTGGCCCACATCTGATTCCGTCCGATCTCACCCTTGACAGACTCGACACCATACTCACCTATGATGCCCTCGAAGGGAAAAAGAGCGATCTGAAAATTGCTGCTCTGATCGCAGAGGGCTTGTCGGGTAAAAATCCCGATTTCGATCTCTCTTCCTACGACGTGATTCTGTTCGATGCAGCTCCGGCCAAAAACCGGATGACCCGCGGAGCCTTGCTTGCATCGGACTATGTCGTAGCACCCGTTTCGCTGGAGCGATATTCAACCAAGGCGGTCTCATACCTGGCTTCCGTTTTGCAGGACATGCGGGACGATGTCGGGCGTAGTCCAGAGATGGTCATGATCGGCAACTTTCATTTGCCGAATCGACTACGTGTGTATGGTCAGGTAAGCAAGTTGTCAACAGAGTACCCAGGAGCACTGTTGAACGTCATGGTTCACCGAAGCGAAGAGTTTCCGAAAACCCTGTCAGAGGATGAAGAGCAGCCGCCACTCGTATTGGCACGTCCCTCAGGAAGCGCCGCCGAACAGCTGCACAAGGTGTCCTGTGAGTTACTGCAAAAGATGGGAGTGGTCTGATGGCAAAAACAAGCAAGGGAATGTCGGACGAAGAATTCAATGCACATTTGCGTGCAGAACGCACGAGATCGAGTCCTGGAATGGTGATGACCAAGCCACCCACCGGACCAAGCAAGTCATTGGAGGAGATGCTCAAGGATCAGGACCAGGGAGAAATCCGCGTCACTTCACCTGTTCTCGCCGAAAAAAAGCAGCCAATTCTCCAGGCAACTTATGTTCAGGGGAAAAAACTGCAGATGATCGATGTCGCCTTTATCGACGCAAATCCTCTCGCTCCAAGGGAGGTTTACACCGCCGAGATGATCCTCTCCAGGTCAGAAGCCTTGAGAACACAAGGACAGCACGACCCAATTCATGTGATTCCTAACCCCGATCAGAGTGGTCGCTACATCATCTGTGACGGATGGACTCGGGTACAAGCGTGCAGAAAGCACAAGGTACTGGAGCAACTCTTAGCCGAGATCCATGAAAACCTGAGTCTTGAGGAATCAGCCTGGTTCGGTTATCAGCAAAACGAGGAACGTCAGCAGCACTGTGATTTCGATCGTGCCATGTTCTACGAAAAGCTCATCAGCGCAGGTGAAACAGCAACTTCGATAGCCAACAAAGCCCAAGTAAGCCCATCGCAGATGAGCTTCTATCGATCTTTTGCAAAACTTCCAGCCGATGTTCTCGAGATCGTAAAAGAATTTCCCGGAAAATTTTCCGCAACCGTCGCCTACCAGATCCAAAAGCTTGCTGCGAAATGCGGCGTACGAAAGGCCGTGAATTTGGCCCTGAAATTCGCCAACGAGGATCACACCCAAGCGTGGCTAATCAACCAGGTCCAACTACTCATAGGTCCTTCAAGCAGCAAAACTGTGACGCGTACCACCAAGCAGATTCGCTACAGTAATGGTGTGTACAAGCAAAAAGGAGAGTTCTTCGAACTCAACATCTCAGTCCTTCCGGAACAAAAAGAAGAGTTCGCAGCAGCCCTTGAACGACTTCTTTCTACCGTAGCGATCGAGCCACCGCAGATAGACCTAGAGGAAAACAAAAAGCTGAAGTGATGCATGTTGTTGTGCCGAGTGGGTGTAGTTTAGGCGCCTAAACTACACCCACTGAAATTCAGACGAGGCGGTTTGGGGGTTGCGAGCAATTTCATGCCTTCGTACTCTTGGACGTCTCCGCCTTAGAAAATTTAGGCGCCTAAAATTAAGCGTGAGTCCGCGATCACTACTTTGGCGCCTGTCTGTCTGTCCGCAGAGCTTAGCGAAATGCCTACCTGGCGGCATCGAATGAACACACGTGGCAGGGAGCCGAAGCACTGGAGCAGGGTCTGGTAGTGACGCTCGAAGACGCTGAAGGCGGCACGGCGCTGAACCCTGCCCAAGGGGGGCGAAGCCGGGCATGCGCGATGACGCGCGCAACAATGCCAATAATCTCCTGCATCACTGTACGCAGGCGCCGCCTCTTAGCCGGATGACGAAACGGGCTGTCGGGCTCGATCAAGGTCGCCTGGCCGATGGAGCACAGAATATTGAAGGCCAGCATGGCCAAGGACAGCACCAGATCGTTGGTGGCGAATTTGTCCGAAGGCGGGCGCTCCAGGTCGAGATCTGTGTTGAACTCGGAATGAAACTGCTCATTGGTGCCGTTCGCCTGGTACAGCGCGACGGTCTGGGCGACGGGCAGCTCGAGGCTGGTGAGCCAGCCTTCGATCTCGAGCTTGGGTATCAGCAGCATCTGGCCGTCGCGGTCGATGGTGCGCTCAATCAAATGCGTCACTCCGCGCATTTTCCGGTGTGGAATTAAGCAACGTACGCTTTGCGCTCGCCGGGGCTGAGGTGCTCCTAGACGGAGTCTGCGTCGAGACGCTGGTGACGGGCGCCCACCTTGAAACGGAGCGGGTTCCACTTGATCCGCCAATCCACAGGCTCCCCCGCGCGGGCCGCGGCCAGAGTCACGAAGAGGGCGGCACCATCGAAGCCAGAGTCGGTGCGGACAAGGAGCGGCAGAGCGTTCACCGCCCGGGCGCGAGCGGAAGCAGGCGGCACAGGAAATCCGGCATCTCGCAGGCCTAGAGCATGTTCTGAACCATGCCATCGCCTTAAGATTCGCTGGCTATGGCCAACCGCAAACCCGACCCCACCGATGTCAGCGACGAAGAATGGGCGTTCGTCGCACATTATATGATCCTCTTTCCGCTCGATGCCGGCCAGCGCCGGCACGATCTGCGCGAAGTGTTCAATGCGCTTCGCTATGTCGTGCGCACAGGCTGTCCGTGGCGGATGCTGCCCAACGACCTGCCGCCCTGGTTGCGCGTGCATCAGCAGATGCAGCGCAGGTTCAAGGCCGGCTGTTTCGAGGCCATCGTGCACGACTTGCCCATGCTGCTCCGCCTGGCCGATGGGCGCACACCCCATCCCTCGGCCGCCATTCTGGACAGCCGGACGCTGCAATCGACTCCCACCAGCGGTGCCCGGGCCGGCTACGACGGGGCAAAGCACAAGAAAGGCTCGAAAGTCCATCTGGCCGTCGATACGTTAGGCACCTGCTTGCGCTGCACGTCACGCCGGCCAACGAACAGGATCGGGATCAGATCAGGTCAGCCAGTTGGCCCAGGGGATACAGGAAGTGAGCAATCAGGAGGTAACTCTAGCCTACGTCGATCAGGGTTACACCGGCCAGAATCCCGCCAACGCGGCGCTGGGTAGTCGAACGCAGCTTCGGCGACGCGGCCCGGTTCCGCCGCCTGGCCCGCGATTACCAGCGTTTGCCCGAAACCATGGCCGGGTTGCACTATCTGGCCTTTGCCTGCCTCATGTTGTCCCACTTGGCTGATGCCACGAACATCGTTCAGAACATGCTCTAAGCTGAGTGCCAAGACGTAGTTCCAGCCCGAGGCAGTTGCCTTCTTCGGCCAGATAGTCGGCAATCGGTGCATAGCCGTCGAAGCCCATGTAGGTGCGCTCCACCCCTTTCTTCTTCGTGTCGCTGTTGTCGAGCGGTGAAGACATCTAAGTGCAGCGCCAGATGGCCGGCGGACAGGTGGGCTTGGCGCGCGCCAGGAGGCGCTCGTTAACGTCGTCCTGCGCCATGAACGATCTGCGCAAAGGGCTTGAGGTATTGCCCCACCAGCGACAATCCGGCATTTGCCGTCAGGTTGTAGGGCAGGCACTTGATTCGAAAGTCGGGCATGGCGGCGGTAACATGGGCAAGGCCGCCATTACCTCAAAGGCTCGCCGGCCTAACCCACCGGGTGAGGTAAGAGACGTCGAAAACCCGTGACAGTCATGGGATTGGACGGGGTGGGTCACGGATTCAGGAAGGATTAACAGGTTAGAGGAAATTCCCTACAGAACTCATACTCGGAGATATCCCACTTCCCATAGGCAGTGCAATACCGTTTCCCGCCTTCGACCTCGTAAACACTAGCCAACGGATCAGACGGCTTCTTCCAGAGCCGCACCAGTGGCTCCATCTTCCAACGCTTGGAGCGGTTCAAATATGGCGGACTTACAAGCTGGACTCCTGCGACTGACACACCTTCACTCTCACTCGCCAGAACTGAGATCAGTTCGCCAGCGGGATGGGTGATGAGCGCTGTCTCAGTATGCTCCCCGCTTGGCGTCGTGACGGAATAGCTTACGTAAAACCATTCTTTTGGCATGGAAAGCGTCACCACTTTCCAGGCATCCTTGCCCTTGCCGGCAAGTTTAGACATGAAGGGATGGTGAGCAGTTACGTCAGTGATAAACATGTGGTTCGAGACTTTCAGAAGTTACGGGGAGCCTGTCACCCAATAGTTTCGTGTTGGTGAGCAGCTTTAATCCTAGACATACAGCGAGAGCTGGAGTTAAGGAAAAGTCTGTATTGTGACTTAAACGCGGCTGACGTAAAAGCTCGGCTCCGAGAGACTGAGGGTATGTCTCTCAGCGAAGCGTCATTACTTTCAAGGCCTCCGTCAGCGCGAGAACTTCTTGCCACGAATATTGTTCGGCTGCGCAGGGAGAAAGGCTGGTCTCAGGAGGATCTAGCGCTGGAGGCAGGCCTACACCGTACTTTCGTCGCACACGTTGAACGTCACGCGCGGAACATTTCCCTCGACAACATCGAGCGTCTCGCAAACGCCTTGCAGGTCAATGTTCACATTCTTTTGCTGCCGTAGTTCGTCAACAGTTCATTTAAAAGAACCTTCTCGTACTACTCAGCGTGGCGCAGCCTCCGTCACAAACCCCTCTACATCGAAGCCCCGCAGTAACGCTCTTGCTGTGTTCTCCGACTTGGCCCGCAGCCAGTCTCCCCACGCATCGTCGGGCAGGATCACCACAGAGCGTTTCTCGTCCTCGGGTTTGTGGAACCGCATAAAGACTGGATCGTTGTCGGCATTGATTGTCAGCATGGTCATGGACCATGTGGGCTGACCGGTTTCACCTAACTTGCGTTCCCACAGCCCAGCGATCCCCATCGGCTTTCCGTCTGCACGACGGATCGCCCAGCGCACGGCTTTCCCTGTCTCATAGCAGGGTTCAAACAGCACCTCTGCCGGGATGATGCACAGCTGCCCACGCTTCCACGCATCCCGAAACGAAGGTTTCTCCCCGACGGTCTCCGAACGTGCGTTGTAGGTAGAGCGCACGATCTTCGTATCCTTCGCCCAGCTCGGGATCAGGCCAAAGGCGGCGGGCACCCATTGCCTTGGGGCAAAGTTGGTGACGATGGGCACCACCGTAAGCGTCCAACCGGTCCACCTTGCGCGGGTTGGCGTTGATGATGAGCATGGTGTCCACGCAAATCAGGTGGACACATGTACATGAATCTCGTTAAAGCGCCTCTGGGCCGTCATCGTCGAACCTATCCGGATGATTTCAAGACTCTGTAGTGGTCTAATTTCCTCGGACACCTCGATGGGTGGATGATCCACCCGTAGAGGAGAAATTGATGAAACAGAAACGCCGGGCGTTCGATGCGAGCTTCAAGCTGCAAGTCGTCCAGATGATCAGGGACCAAGGCCTGAGCGTCGGCCAGGTGTGCCGCGACATGGGTCTGGGAGAGACCGCGGTGCGCCGCTGGCTGGCGCAACTCGATGCGGAGCAAAGCGGACAGGCAGGCATCGGCAAGCCGCTGACGGCTGAACAGCAACGCATTCGCCAGCTCGAGGCGGAGAATCGGCAGCTTCGCCAGGACAATGACCTGCTGAAAAAAGCGTCGGCCTTCTTTGCCCGCGAACTGAAATGACCTACCGGTGCATCGCTCAGTTGCAAGAGAAGGCCGACAACACCGCATTGCTGTGCCGGTTGCTGGGCGTGAGTCGTTCGGGCTTCTACGCCGCCTGCTCACGCAGGGGCGAACCCGCCAGGGTTTGCCCAACCAGCACCCACCTGCGCGCCGCCTTCACCGCCTCCGGACGCTGTTACGGCAGCCGGCGCCTGCGGGCCGTCCTGCATGCGCAGGGGCTTCGCGTGGGGCGGTACCGAATACGAACCCTCATGCGTATCAATGGGCTACGTCCGGTATGGCGGCGCAAATTCATTCACACCACCGACAGCCGCCACGGCTTGCCCATTGCCGACAATGTTCTGAACCGGCACTTCACTCCGGCCACGGCCAATGCAGCCTGGGTCTCGGACATCACCTACATCCGCACGCGCAGTGGCTGGCTGTACCTGGCGGCGGTGCTGGATCTGTACTCGCGCAAAATTGTCGGCTGGGCCATGGCGCCGAACATGCCTGCCGAACTGGTGTGCTCGGCCTTGCAGATGGCCATTACGCAGCGCCAACCGCCGGCGGGCCTGATCGTGCATTCCGACCGTGGCAGTCAGTACGCCAGCGAAGCCCACCGTGCCTTGCTGAGCCGTCATGGCTTGACGGGCAGCATGAGTCGCAAGGGCAACTGCTGGGACACTCATTCTAAGATGGTGCCGAACGTCCAGCCTGGCCTGACCCGTGCTGGGATTGGCCAGTCTGCCTTTGCGTTGACCTGTCGGCCAGGCTGCGGCGTTCCCCGTGCGTTGCCGGGCCGTTCGCCAGTGACCTAATAGGAGCTTTGTACTGCACCGTGAGTGTCCTGTCCGGCGCTCGGATTGGCAGCGACTTTGCCAGTTTCGTCGAGCAAAGGAGTCCATCATGGAGGCTCAACTTGAGGTTGTTCTGGGCGTCGATACTCATCTGGATGTCGATGTTGGGGTCGTCATCGATGCCATCGGCCGGGTTCTCGGCACTTTGTCTGTCCCTACCAACTCCGAAGGCTATACCCAGCTCCTCTCGTGGGCGCGCAGTTATGGCTGTCTACAGCGTGCTGGAGTAGAAGGCACCGGCACTTACGGTGCAGGATTGGCGCGCTTGCTGACAGCCAATGGTATCGCTGTGGTTGAGGTGAACCGGCCCAATCGGGCGCGCCGCCGGCTACGGGGCAAGAGCGATCCAACCGATGCGGAGAATGCCGCGCGGGCCGTGCTTGCTGGCGAGGCTTTGGCAATTCCCAAATCCCAGACCGGTGTGGTGGAGGCCCTGCGCGCGTTGGCATTGACTCGCCGCAGCGCCCTCAAAGCGAGGACACAAACCATCAACCAACTGCGCTCACTCCTGGTCAGCGCCCCTGACGATGTTCGGGCCAAGCTGCTCAAGACATCCCCGGATGAGTGCGTGGCCGAATGCCGCCGTATCCGCTTGTTGGGAGAGGGCCCCGCATTCGAAGCACTAGCCCAAGCGCTGCGTACGTTAGCAAAGCGCTGGACGCACCTGTCCTGCGAAATTAAGTCACTTGACCGGTCACTGAAACAGCTGACCGAACGTGCTGCCGCGCGCTTGCTTCAGCAATTCGGCATCGGTACGCAGACGGCCGCAACATTGATGATAACGGCGGGTGACAATCCCGAGCGCCTGCACAACGAAGCGGCCTTCGCCGCGCTCTGTGGCGTCAGCCCCTTGCAGGCGTCCTCTGGAAAAACCGTACGGCACCGCTTGAATCGCGGCGGCGATCGGGCCGCCAACAATGCGTTATGGACGATTGCCATGGTCCGCATGCGCAGTGAGGAGCGCTCCCGTGCGTATGTCGCCCGCCGTACCGCTGAAGGCTTGTCGCACAAAGAGATTCAGCGCTGCCTGAAGCGCTACATTGCACGTGAAATTTACCCATTGCTGCTGGCCGATCTTTGGGACGCCAGCCACCCTTCTTGACATAGGAGCGTCAAACGCCGTCATGGAGCGCTTCTTCCTCAATCTGAAGAGAGAGCGGGTCTGGCAAAACGACTACGCCAACCACGCCGAGGCGCGTCGCGACATTACTGATTACATCGTCGGGTTCTACAACAACGTCCGTTTGCACTCGACTCTGGGTTACCTGCCGCCCACGGCCTATGAACGGAAAACCGCAGTACAGCACCCTATCGAGGTGTCCGGTATTACTTGACCACTACACTCAGGTAGTGGCCGCCTGTCTGCAGCCTGGGGTTTCGATGGCGGCGGTGGCGCTGGCCAACGGCTCAATGCCAATCTGCTGCGCCGATGGGTCAAGGCGGTTCGTGGTGGGGCATGCCAGCCCCCACTGCCGGTAGCGAGGACGCGCCAGCCCTGCCCCGCCCACCCACCCTGGTTCCGGTGACGGTAGCCTTGCCGGAGGCGGTGCCCTCGGGGAGATCCAGATCGAGATTCACCGCGGCCAGGCGGTGTTTCAGATCAGTTGGCCGGCCGCTGAGTCGGCCAGTTGTGCGCAGTGGTTGCGTGAGGTGCTGCGATGATTCAGCCCGAGCAGGTCTGGCTGGCGGTCGAGCCAGTCGATATGCGGATGGGCATTGACGGTCTGTCACTGCAGATTCAGCAGGCCCTGGGGCGATCGCCCTGCGATGGAACGGCCTATGCCTTTCGCAACCGCAGCGGCAACCGGATCAAGTTGCTGGTTTGGGATGGAACCGGGGTCTGGCTGTGTGTCCGGCGTCTGCATCAGGGGCGCTTCACCTGGCCCCACAGCACGGATGCCGTGTGCACGCTGAGTGCGGCCGAATGGCAGTGGCTCATCCAGGGCGTCGACTGGCGTCGCCTCCAGGCCAAGCCGCAGGATGCCTGGCAGGTCTGAGGCCACACATCCCTGAAGAATCCAGTGTTTACAAAGGCTTTTACACCTGAACGGTATCATTCTGGGCATGAACCGCTGCGCCGAACCCTCCCGGGGTGATCCTTGCCTACTGTTGCCGGAGTGGGCGCAGGCACAGATTGCCACCTTGCAGTCACAGCTGGCCGAGCGCGAGGCCGAGCTCAAGCGGCGCGAGTTGAAGATCCAGCAATTGACGCTGGAGTTGGCCCATCACAGGCGGATCCGTTTCGGCGCCAGGAGTGAAGGGCTCGGTGCCGAGCAGCGTGAGCTGTTCCTGGACAGCCGTGCCGAAGACGAGGCCGCCATCCTGGCGGAACTGGAACAGCAGCGCGCGGCCCGTCCTGCGCGCCAGGCCAAACGCACTGGCCGCCATCCCTTGCCGCCGGCGTTGCCGCGGATCGAGCATCGCCACGAACCGGCCTCCTGTACGTGCGGAGCATGCGGTGCCGGGCTGGTGAAGATTGGCGAAGACATCAGCGAACAACTGGACGTGGAGCCCGCCCGATTCTTTGTCCATCGCCACATCCGTCCCCAATACGCCTGTCGGCGCTGCGAAACTGTCACCGCCGCCCCCGTACCGGCCAGCCTTATCGACGGGGGTCTGGCGGCTCCGGGGCTGCATGCCTGGGTTCTGATCCAGAAATATCTGGATCACCTGCCGCTCTATCGCATCGAGAAGATCAGCGAACGGCATGGGGCATCGATTGCCCGCTCCACGCTGGCCCAGTGGGTGGGCCAGCTGGGTCTGGCCCTGCAGCCCTTGGTGGATCGTCTGAGCACACTGCTCAAGCGGGGCCAGGTGCTGCATGCCGATGAGACCCCGGTTCAGCAACTGGATCCGGGCCAGGGCAAGACCCGGCGGGCTTATCTCTGGGCCTATCGAAGCAATGAGCTGGAGGGGGCTGCACCGATCGTCGTCTTCGACTATCAAACCAGCCGCAGCGGCCAACATGCCCGGGATTTCCTGCAAGGCTGGCAAGGCCGCTTGATGGTCGATGACTACGGGGGATACAAGGAGCTCTTCCGGCAGGGTGTCACGGAACTGGCGTGCCTTGCCCATTGCCGACGCAAGTTCTTCGATCTGCATGCTGCGCACCCGCATCCTGTGGCCGAAGAGGCCTTACGGCAGATCGCCGAGCTGTACGCGATCGAGGCGCAAGCCCGCGATGCCGACGCAGCGGTGCGTCTCGCCCTTCGCCAGCAGGAGGCCTTGCCGCGCCTGAGTGACTTGCACAGTTGGTTGTGCGCCAAACGGAGAGTGGCCGCCGATGGAACGGGACTGGCCCGTGCCATCGATTACAGCCTCAAACGCTGGCCAGCGATCCTGCGCTATGTGGAAAGTGGTCAGCTGCCCATCGACAATAACCCCATTGAGAACGCCATCCGGCCGATTTGCCTGGGCCGGCGCAATTGGCTCTTCGTGGGCTCCGAACGGGCAGGCCAGCGCGCCGCGGCCATCCAGAGCCTGCTGGCCACCGCCAGCCTCAATGGACTGGAACCCTACGCCTGGTTGCGGAGTACCCTGGAGAAACTCCCGGTCTGGCCCCACAGCCGAATCGATGAGTTGTTACCGCTGGGTGGCCGGGTGATTGACGTCGATGCCACCCCCAAGGACGTCATCGACACTCGGATCATCCCCCCCTGATCCCCGCAAGGTGGGCCGGTTGGACGCTTACGCACCACCGACCCTGGGTAGGCTTCTCCATACGCGAAGTCGGGGGGTGGCAAGGGAAGCGCCGCAAGCGTTTCCCGCGACGAGGGACGATAGTTGGCACACATGGTTGTGGACGCAGGGATCAACGTGTCCATTATCGGCGAGGCTGCGGCGACCTGACGAGGTCGCTTGCATTGGTTTGAATGCTGTAAAAAATTACAGCATTCGTCTTGTGTTGCTCTCATGCCAAAGTTTCGTACGCTCACCACGCCGGATCTTGCCAACACCCGTGGCATCTTCGTTCCCTTGCCCGGCGCGCCTCGACAGGCGTTGCCGGTGGATTCGATCAAGATCTCAGCGGGCTTTCCATCGCCCGCCGCAGACTATGAAGAGTCACGCCTCGACATCAACGAGTACCTGGTTCGCAACCCGGTCAGCACGTTTTTCTTCCCCGTACAGGGAGATTCGATGGAGGGCGCCGAGATCTTCGATGGCGACATCCTGGTTGTCGACAAGAGCGTGCGCCCCCGGCATGGGCACATCGTCGTGGCCTTCGTGGATGGTCTGCGCCTGGTGAAGCGCCTTTATCGTCGTGGAGGCCGGATGGCGCTCGAAGCAGAGAACCCTAAGTATCGGCCGCTCATCGTCACCGAAGAAATGGACTGCGTGATCTGGGGCGTGGTGGTCGGCAAGTTCAAGCGAATGCCGGTCTGATTGGAGAGCGATGCCCATCTTCGCGCTGGTGGATTGCAACAACTTTTACGCTTCGTGCGAGAAGCTGTTCGATCCAACCCTAAGGGCAACGCCGCTTGTTGTCCTGTCGAATAACGATGGCTGCGTGGTGGCCCGCTCGGCGGAAGCCAAGGCGCTCGGAATTCCGATGGGGGCACCGTGGTCTCAGATCCGGGAGGAGGCTGAACGTCGCGGTGTGGTGGCCTACTCGTCGAACTACGCCCTATACGCCGACATCAGTAACCGTGTAGTGCAGGTGCTGTCCGGTTTCTCACCGAACGTCGAGGTTTACAGCATCGATGAGAGTTTTCTGCTGCTCGACGGCTTTGCAGGCGTTGAGCCGGCCCTTGAGGCCTACGGGCAACGTATCCGGCAGCGTGTCGCGGACTGGCTCGGACTCGCCGTGTGCGTGGGGATCGGCCCCACGAAAACGCTGTCCAAGTTGGCCAACCACTGTGCCAAGAAGAATCTGGCGGGTATCGATGGGGTGTGTGATTTCACCACGACGTCAGAGCCGGCCCTTGCTCAGCTTTTCTCCACCATCGAGGTGGGTGAAGTGTGGGGCGTGGGCCGGAGGATCGCCCGGCGTTTGGAGGAGATGGGTATCCACACGGTGGAGCAACTCAGAACCGCCGATGCTGACCTGATCCGCAGGCGTTTTTCGGTGGTATTGGAGCGGACGATCCGGGAACTGCGTGGTCTGTCCTGCCTGGAGCTGGAAGAGGTTGCCCCGGATAAGTAGCAGATCATGTCTAGCCGGAGTTTCAACCGGCTCCTTACGGAGCGCGCCGAACTTGAGGAGGCTGTGGCGAGCTATATGGCCATTGCCGCGGGCAGACAAGGCCAGCCTGGCTGGTGCGGTGCAGGTCTCCATCCGAACCAACATCTTCAAACCTGATGTTCCCCAGTATCAGCAGGCGGTGACGCTCCCGCTACCTGTGCCAACGGACGATACGCGGGTGCTCACCCGGTGGGCGTTCCGGATACTCAAGCGGATTTGCCGGCCTGGTTGTGAATTCCGATGAAACCCGCCACCCGTTCCGATCAGCGGCCACGGTCAGATGGCCAGAGCACGGCTTGTTACAGACCAAGCCTCGCTAGCGAGCCGAACGTGCGCCACGCGCATCATCTGGCTTTGATAGATCAGCACCAGCCGGCTGACGTGACAATCCCGATGATCATTCCACCACCCGTAAGCGCATGGTCACGGCCGAGGCTCAGCGGCCGCCGCCGCCAGGCCCCAAGACCGCCCAAGCGGCACGGTGTTGCCCGATGCTGGCCTTAGCCTCGCGTTGTAGCCGCGCCCGAATGGCCGGCGGGCCAATCTTCCGCATTCAGGCCGCCATCAATCCCCGCCGCTGTGACTTTGAGGTTCCCGGCACGCGCCTCACGCACGGCGATGGTTGTCCTCCGTGGAATCAAGGCCGAACGGCAATGCCTCCCGCGGGCGACGCGGGTCGCAGATGCGGAAAGCGCGGAGACGGCAGCCCCAGCCGCAAGAACGGCACTTTGCCTCTTTCCTTTATGGCCTCGCGATGCCACGAACAACAGCATTGGTAGCCAGATTTATTCCTTTCCGGAAGGAGCACCCTGCCCACCAACCATCCTGCCCAGAGCGCCGGGGTTTGAGTCGAACGTTTGCGACCTTTTGATCGGAATCAGTGGCAGGGGCTTGCAAGGGTCATGCTTTGGCGTACCCGCCCGGGTTTACCGGCTGGGATTATGCTGCTGAATCTGGTGCCGCGTGGTGAGAGCCAGCCGTCGTTGTTCTCTGCGGAGGGATAGGACGGCAGTCGGCCTCGGGCGCTGATGCGGGAGCTGGATGAGATCAACGGGCGGTACGGGCGGCGGACCCTGCAGTTTGCTGCGGAAGGAATCACCCGCTCATGGACGATGCGGCGGTACAGGCTTTCGCCGGGGTACACGACAAGGTGGGAGGAGTTGCCGAAGGTGTTGGCAAGGTGAGCCGCACAGAAAGTCTGGTTTTCCGGCGTGGTCGAAACCGACGAAATCTTCTTCCCGCATTTCTTCAAAGGGCTGCGCATAGGTCTGCTAGGGCCTGCCAAGAGACGGGGCGGGAAGCTCAAGACCGACGGGCGATGAAAAGGTGGCTGTCGTGGTCACCCTCCAGCGCGGAACCCGGAAGATCTTCCAAGAAGTATTGCCCAACGCCAAAGCGGCGTCCCTGATTGAAGTCCTGCGTCCTGTGCTTGGCGTGGATGCGGTACTGTGCTCCGAAGGCTATGCCCCGAGCTAGACCGTCGTGAAGGAACTCGGTGTGGAGTCAGGCTACTTCGTCGCCTGTTTGACCGCTTCCAAGATGCGCTCCCGGTGCAGCAGTTTCTGTTTCATGCCGTGCTTATCTTGTAAGCAACTGCTGACCATCGTGCTCTTGAAGCTCGCCGCCGTAGAAAGTTTAGGCGCCTAAAAATAAGCACCTGGCAACCCCATCGTCCCTAAGTCCCTTAGCGCTGCGTGGGTCAGTTGTCTTTGATTTTCCGTCGATCAAACAGCAACCCAATCTCTTCAATGCTTCGTTGCCGTTCAGCTTGGACGTAGATCGAGGTTGTCTGTAGAGACGCATGACCAAGTACCCGTTGCAGTACATCCAGTGGCAAGCCCTGGGCCACCGACAGCGTCCCAAAAGTGTGCCGAAACGCATGAACGCCACGTGTGGCTAGGATCTCCCGCTCGATTTCGGTCATCGCGATCTTGTAGTCATCGGCAACCTGTTTGAGTGACCGTGTGATCAAACGGCCAAGTCCGTCTACCGAAAATCCTTTGGCCTCGTTATCGTCGGCAACCAAGTGCTTGCGGAGAGCCTGAGTAGTTGGCGGAATCATCAGCGGCGACAAAATAAAGCCATTTTTCTCCCGATCGTCACCTCGGTCGCGCCAATGCGCCTCCAGCGCCTGCACGGCCTCTGAGGGTAGAAATACGGTTCGCCACTTAGACCGTTTTCCGAGGACTGAGAGCTCATATAGATTGTGACTCTGAATCTTCTTCAGGTTCTCCCGTCGGGCATTGGCCGCTTCTTCCCGTCGCATACCCGAGTGTCCAATCAGAAGAAGGGCCGCTTTTGCGAGTCGGAGTTGTCCTTTGTTCCTGGCCTCTGCGTTCGAGATTGCCTGATCGAGGTAGCCGCCGGTACCAGCCAGCGCTGACCACAGCACCTCTGGCAAAGCCTTGTCGATCTGCATAGGATGCAGGGCCACTTCGGTCACTGGGTTGCCGATTGCTACCCACGGGTTACCACCTAGATAGCGAACATTGACTAACCACCCGAAAAAGGCCCGGATCACCGTGATCGCGTACAGCTGGGACTTGGGTGACAGTGAGCCCTCGAACGGCTTCCAGCGCACGGACCACCTGGAGGTCTTTGGGCCACACCAAGTTGGATCCGGCGTGGCCAGAAAGTCCTTGAAAACCTCGCAGTCTTCAACGAGAAGGCTCGAGAGCGGCTTCTGGCGCTTATAGATCGACCACAGTAGCAGGCGCTCGAGTTCGCGCCGATAAGCCCGACGTGTCTTTTCCTGCGCGCGGAATTTGACGAGGTAGCTCTCGACGGCTTCGAGATCGTTATGGGCCTGGATCAATGAAAAATTCGCAGCCCGATTCAGACCTTGGTGACCATCCAGTTCGCGCGGCAAACGCATCCCTTCCAGTGGTACCAGGATAGGGTTGGATGCCCTCAGGGTGATGGGGACAAGCTCACCGGCCACTGGTGCCTGTTGGGTGCCCGTCACCGTCAGGGAACCGAGCGTCTTTTCGTGGGTTTGGAGCCAACGGAGGAGCGCCCCGGCCTTGCCTTGGCCCAAGCGCGGGATAGGTCTCCACCAGGTGGGGCCTCGGGCCTCAATGAGGGTCAGGAGATCCTCTAGCGTCCGAATACCTTCGTCTCGAAGATGACGGGAAACACGGGGTTTGAGCCAAGCAGTCAAAGCATCCTGCCGCTGCGGCTGGGATGACTCGAACTCAGCGGCCAAGAATAGATACTTCTGGGCGACTTGGGACCACTTGGCCGATTTTCTGGCGTTGCGCAGACCCTCGGCGATGTGTGGGTTTGCCACCGAAGCCCGTTCGACCAGGTGATCACGCATGAGATCAAGGCGGTCCTGAAGGTCGGCCGGCGTCGCGCAGCCGAGGGCCTCCAAATCTTCTTCGGTGTAGTAGTTCTGCGCAATGAAGACGATCGACAGCTTGTTCAGTGAGGCCCTAAGCGCTGTGAAGTCGGCACGCGTGTAACGCGGGATGTCGTGCGCAATGCAAGTGTTTTGCGCCATGGCGAGCTGCCTGAAGTCTGAAAAGCTGGATTTTAACCAATAAATTCAAGCCTGCTAATATAAATTAGCAGGCTTAAAAGTAACGCAAAAATAGAGTGTGGCTTCGACCGACGTCCCTTGCGGGCGCCTCGAAAAACCTCCCTCGACCCACCGCTTAGTAAAATCCTTTCGTCCTGAACCCCGTAGCCCTCTGCCCCGATGAAACCCCGTAGCGCCATCAAGACCGACCTGTTCGCCTTTGATCACCACCGCAAGAAGATCGACGCCCTGGGCGATCCGCTGGCCGAGATCGAGTCGTACATCGACTTCGCGGCGCTGGCGGCCGAGGTCGATCGGATCGCGCCCCGGCCGGTCAGCCCGCAGGGTGGCCGGCCGCCGTACCCGACCGAGACGATGGTGCGCATCCTGGTCTTGAAGCGGCTGTACAACCTGTCGGACGAGCAGATGGAGTACCAACTGCTCGACCGCATGAGCTACAAGCGCTTCTGCGGGCTGGAGAGCGCAACGAACATCCCTGATCGCACCACCGTCTGGACCTTCGAGAACCGCATCGGCGAAGCCGGCGCGAAGGCGCTGTTCGATGGCGTCTCGGCGCAGCTGCTCAAGAAGGGCTTCATCGCCCGCGGCGGTCAGATCATCGACGCGACCCTGGTGCCGGCGCCCAAGCAGCACAACAGCCGGGGCGAGAAGGCCTTGATCGAGCAAGGCGCGATGCCGGCCGGCTGGAAGCCCGCCAAGCGGCGCCAGAAGGACCTCGACGCCACCTGGACCAAGAAGCACGGCAAGAGCCACTTCGGCTACAAGCTCTCCATCAACGTCGACAAGAAGTACAAGATCATCCGCAAGATCGAGACCGACACGGCCAGCACGCACGACAGCCAGCACTTCGACAACGTCTTCGACACGGCCAACACAAGCCGGGACGTCTATGCCGACCGGGGCTATCCGTCTGCGGAGCGTGAAGCCTGGCTGAAGGAAAACGGCTTCCGCAACCAGATCCAGCGGAAGGGCCACCGCAACAAGCCGCTGTCCGAGTGCCAGCAGCGGCGCAACAAGCGCATCGCCAAGACGCGCGCGCGGGTCGAGCACGTGTTCGGGGCCATCGACCAGATGGGCGGCAAGTTGCTGCGCACCATCGGCCAGGCGCGGGCAAACTTTGCGATGACGATGATGGCGGCCTGCTACAACCTGAAGCGGCTGGTTTATCTCCAGAAGGCCGGAATCGAGGCCTTCTGACGCCCGAAATGGGCCGAATCGCCGCTGCCCGAGGCGATTCGAGGCAAAAACGGGACGGCACCGCTGGAGAAGGCGGTGATTTGCCGAAGGAATTGAACCAGATTCGGTCGCGATCATCGTTGCGCGGCGAGATTTGCTGGAAACCTCGGGTTATTCGAGGTGCCCTTGCGTTAATCAAACGGGGTCTGATGCGCGACTTCAAACCCCTCTGCCAAGGCGTTAAGCTGTTTGTCCAGCGTCCAGAAAGTGTCGTCCGGCGAGATGCCCAGATCGCCGGCAGGCCGCTGTCTCCTTTGTCTTTACACGGCCAATCCGCCATGAGCGCTTCCGGCAAGCTGACCGAGCAAGGCTGTGGGCAAACGCCCGCTGCAAGGCCGGAGCGGGCTGTGACTGCGCATCCAGCGCGAAGAGAAAGGCTGCAATCCTGCTGCGAGAGCGTGATGGCCTCATGCTGCTGAATCAGTGTCTGCGCTTGCTGGACGGTGTTCCGCAGCACGAACTTTGGGTCAGGCTTTCCCGCTTGAGCCCTTGGCCGCGTCGGCCAAGGCACGGACGAGTTCCGCGTTCTGTGCGTTGATGCGTGAAAGCTCGGCGTTGAGCGCCGCGATGTTCGAGGCAGAAGCGTCTCGCGCCGCGTCAAGGGCGGCTTTAAGGTCGTCGGCCCGCTTGGAAATTTCCTCGGCTCGCACTTCGGCGGTCGCTGCCCGTTCGGACGCTTTGGTAAGCTTATCGGACAGGACGGCCGCTCCCGCCTTTGCGTCCTTTTCGGAAGCTTCGAGCTTGGCAAGCCGCGCCTGCAGGGTTTCGAGCTCCGCGGTCACCTGGTCGGCCAGCTCGGCGGCCTCGCGCTTCTCTGCTTCGAGCTGGGAGCGGGCGGTCTCGAGGCCCTTGTGCTCTGATGCCAGGCGACTGTTCGCGAGCTCAAGGGCGGCCGCCCAGAGCTCGGCGCCGAATTCGGCCAGGCGGTCGGCGACCAGTTGCGGCGCCGGTTCGCGGATCGGTGCATCTTTGGCTGCCTTCCGGTTCCGCCACTCGGTCATCGCTTCCGAAATCGTGGTGAAGCTGCCACCGCCGAGAGCCTTGCGGACGGCTGCCAGGGTGGGGTTCGCACCGGCTGCGTCCAGTTCTTCGGCTATCGCGAAAATCCGGTCTTTGGTAGTTGATGCCATCTCACGTGCCTCTGTTAAATGTAGTATGTAGTATTATATTGCATACTACAAAACACAAATCTCGCTGCTGGAATTATCAAAAGAATCACGGCACATCGTGCACGCCTCGGAGTCCAATTCGGCCGAACCCAAGGGGGAGCCCGGTGGAAAGTCGAGCGCTGGAGCGATGGGCTGAGTCGAGGCCGAAAGGAATGCTCCAGTGCATGTTCAAAGCGCTCCCGCTTACTTTCCTGTCCGGCAGTGCATTCCTTGTAGGAATGGGCAGATTGTGATATCCCTGGCCCGGCCTCAGAGCCGTGCTGCCGTCGTCCGTATTCCTTCAGCGACCACCGCAAACAGCTCCTCCGGAAACCCCGGGGGCAGGTTGCGGCCGACTTCCTCCAGTGCGCCCGCGACGCGGGAAAGCACTTCGTCGATGACTGTTTCCATGTCCGGCCCGAGGCCGCATTTTTGGGCGGTGTCGTTGAAGTGCCGGCGCTGGATGTCTCTGAGCCGGTAGTGGGTGTTCTTGCCCCGCAGCGCCATGGCGAGGCGGAGTTTTTCGTAGTCGAGGTGATTGGGGCCCGGCCCGGTGACCGGCCAGGCCGACAGGACGTCGTAAAGGGGGGTGAGTCGGTAGCGGCCGCCGGCGAGAAGGAAGATCGAGAAGTTCTTCGCATGGCCGTCGGTGGCGGCGAGCAGCCAGAACAGCAGTTGCGCCTTGAGCAGGGTCCGGAGGTCGTCGTCGCGGGCTTCGGAGTGCTGGAGGATGCGGGCGATGTCCACCAGCCCGGGGCCGCCGTCCGATTCGTACTTGGCCCGCGGTGGCGTTCCGGTGGCTTGGCAGAAATCTTCCTGGGGCAGGCGCAGCCAGTAGTCGCCGGTGCTGGCCAGACGGCGGTCGAAGCGTTCGACGACGAGCACTTTCTGGTCGTCGAAGCGCTGAATGTTGCACGCGGCCACGGGCAGGCCAAAGGCGGCAAGAAGTTGGGCGCACAGCCACTCGTTTTCGACTGATGTGCGCATGTCGGATTGCCGGTTGCCCACCAGGCCGAGGGGCAGCTTGAAGATGTGGGTGGTCGGTGTGGCGCCCAGAGGCCGGCACCACTGGCCCTGGTGCCAGGTCAGCGCGGTTTTCTCCTGCGCACCGGCAATCGAGATGCGGAAATCCCCGTCGTCCGGGGCAAGCTGGCCGAAGGGGGAGGAAGGGGCCACCGTGCCTTTGAGGATGCGCGCCACGCTGGCTTCGTCGAGAGGCTCGGCCTGGATGCGGAAGACGTTCTCCGGCGCCCTATCTTCGGGAAGAAGTTGCACCGCACCCACGCAGTCGCGCCCGATGGCCTGCAGGAGCGCGAAGGCGTCGCTGCTGCCGGTGCGGAAACGGGATTGCAGCCGGGCCCGGATGCGCTCGCTGTCGGGGAGCAGGTTGTCGAAGTAGTTGTGGACGACCTTTCCCCGTAGCGGCGGTGCGTCCAGCGTGATGGGCAGCGACAGGGACAGGGGGCGCCCTTCGGGGGATTCGACCCAGCTTGCGGCGTACTGAAACTCCATCGGCCCCCGGCTCGGCAAACGCCACTGTCCGACTTGTTTCCCGTTTGCCCAGACATTGAGGGCGCGGGCATGTGAAGGGCGGCCCATGGCTACCACTCGCTCTCGTTTGTGGCCGGCGTCTTTTCCTGGATAACAAGCTCAAGCCCGAGCAGGCTCGCCAGGGACATGAGGCGTTCAAGGGTCAGGCGATCCGGGTGGGCTTCAAGTTCCGAAAGGCGGTTCTGGCTGATGCCGAGGCTTGCCGAGGCGGCCGCCTGGGACAAGCCCAGTGTCTTGCGCCGGGCGGAGAGAATCTGGCCGGCCTGGTGGGGTGTGGACAGTCGGGTCATGGCGAGGTATCGAAAAAGTCGATAAATGCAGAGTATCGTATTTTTCGATAACTGTTAAATATCGGATTTTTCGATGGGAGACGGGCAGATCCTCGCAGCCTCTCTCAAACCCCCCACAGCAAAAAATCCAGCGCCCCCGTGATTTCGTCGTGCTGGTCGGCCTGGACGTCGAGCAGGTAGCCCGCGCTCTCCGGGCTGCGGGAGTTGTCCGGATAACGCGAATGGATTCTTGGTTTATAAAAGATGCGCAGCCGACATCACCTTTGCGTTACGGCTGAGATCCGTGTGCGCTTTGGGTCAGGTAGGTCGTTAGATCCCGTATCATCGCTCTCCCAGCAACCTGCCCTGCACTCTAATCCCGAGTCCGAGCCCATGTTCACCGGTCGTCCCCTTCCCCCGTTGCCTACCGTCGTGGCCGAAGCCGGCTGGGCGGCGGGCTCACTGCATGTCTGCCAGCAATCGGCCTTGGAGTTTGGCTCGAACCGGCGGGAACCGGTCAACTGCCGTCCCGTCGTCAAGATCCGTCCGGACGGCCACCGCGTCGTGGTATTGCCTTGCACAAGGCGGGACCAGGCAGCCAACCCGGATTTTTTTGACCTCAACGCGTCCGGGCGCGTCATGTGGTCGCTGCCCCCCAAGGCTTCCAGCTTCACCTATTACCGTTACGAAACGGTCTCCTCCGATGCCCTAGTCGGCAAGGCCATTGGCGTGATGTCCCACTCAGCTCGAATCGACCTGATAGGCTGGCTCAAGGAGCGCTACTGACATGGCCTCTTTTTCCACCCAAATGGAACTCGACGCGGCGGTTTCTGACTTGTGGAGCCGCCGCGACGGCCTCGACGCCGCCGAATGGGATCGGCTGTACGAACTCGTCTGCAGCGTGCTGAAACCTTATCGCCCGAAGGAACTCGGCAGCCTTCCCGAAGACCGGCAGGTCTATATTGATGACTTCTTTGCCGACAAGGTCCTGAAATCGTCGGCCAGCCCGTCCGTGCTGTTCCATGCAGGCGCGATTCGCGTTTTTTATCGCAACTACCTTCTCGATCAAATCCGGGAACTCACCCAGCACAAGAAATACTTCGTGTCGGCCCACCGCGACGATTGTGACGAAGACCCGAAAAACGGGGCTGACCAGTTGCGTGATGAATCCGCCGCTGCGTTTGCCGAGTTGGCCGAGCATGGACTCACGGTCGCCCAAACCGCGCAGTCGGCGAAGGCTTTCCTCCTACACTGCGAAGCTTGGGTCCCGGTCTATCTGGCCTTCAATTTCTGCCCTGACAAACCCCGCAGCGAAACACTGCAGGCGCTGGCCCAACGGCTCCGGATTGCCTCTTATCACCACAAGGCCAGCAAGCTGGGCATCAACTGGGATCCCCGCAAGGTCAGCAGCCAAGGAAAGGGGTTTGCCGATACGGTCCTCGGCCGCTGGATCTGTGACGATTTGCAGCTTGAGATCCGCCCCGAAAACGCGGAGGCCATTCTGGATATCTTCAAAATCCTCTGTTTCGAGGCGTTGAACTGGAGAGAAGTCCAGGAACAGGAAGCAACACCATGAAGCTCGATCGCCCCCTCAGCCCACCGCTGGTTCATATTGAACGCAGCCTTTTCGGGGTTTCCGAGATGCTGATCGCCGCCGTCGAACGGGGCGAAACTTCGGCGGCGATTGCCGCGGCCGTGCGTTCGTCACCCGAATGGGCCGAACGCAACACCGCCGCGCCGGTGCCCCCCGATGAACTGAGCGCGGACGTTCCGTCGATGCCAGCCCATTTGCGCGGGTTGATCGCGCGGCGGCTCGCCGCCCAGGCGACGCTGCAGTCCTCCGCTAAGCCGCTTCCAGCTGCCGGGCAAATCGTCGAAGTACGTCAGATCCATACGCCGAAGCCGGGCCAGCTCGACTGGGTCATGCAGGTTCCTTTGTATGTGCTGCTCGACGCGCCGGGCGAAGCCGCCGGGGTCTGGCATGGCTGGCTGGTCAGTAGCGAAGCGGACTATGCCGGCTGGTGGGATTTCGTGCTGCAGGAAGAGGACGAACCTCACGCTCCGGAGGCGGCACTCGTGCAGGTGTGGAACCCGCTGCGGATCTATCTGCCGATGGCCGCTCGGCTCGTCGGCCAACTGGCGCCCGCCCGGTTGCAAGCCGTTCGCGCACTAGCAACCGAATACGTGACCCATGAAGTACCGGCCGACGTGCCCGTTTGGCCCGGCCGGGTCGCCCAGCGCTCGACCGTGGGGGGCTTAGCAGTGGTAACCGGCAGCCCGCTCGGGGATGCGACCGATCCGCGCCACACTTATCAGCACCTGTATCACCATGCAGCCGAGGCCATCCGTGAGCCTGCACGACTGGCGCTCGCCGAAGCCGCCCGGGCGGCCGCTCCGGCAGCTGCGCTGCTGGCCCTTTGGGAGCACGCTGCGGCTCGGCTGGGTGCCGCCATCCGACTGGTCCCGCGCGTGGAACTGGCAATGAGTGATTTGGCCGATGAACAGGCCGAACAGGATCTGCTATGGGAAGACCTCGCTCGCCTGTGTATTGACGAGCGCACTCCCGACGGAGCAGGGCGCGTGCAGGTGTCGGCCGAATCGGAACTCGCAGTCTGCTGCGAGCTGCGCATTGCGGGCAGGCTGGTGTACAAGCAGACGGCGCGCGGGGGGGAAGGCCCAGCCGAACTGGAATGGGAGGCCGGCGAAAGCGCAACGTTGACCTTAAGCGTGGCGGACGGTCGCCGGCTGGAGCTGCCCCTTGCCGGCTGAAGTCCGGCCCTTCGTCGCCCTGTGGGAATCCGGCAACGCCACAAGCCGGGCGCTGGCCCTCCTGACCCCGCAGCAGGCCATCACGACCCCCCTTGCAGAGATGAGGCTCCCTGTGGCGGGCGCATCGGTGGCCGACAGCCCGCTAAAGCCGCTCCGTCAGGCGCTCCCGAAAACGCCGGACCGCGCCGGTCTGCTGGTCCTCGACGCGGCCCTCCCCGCCCTCTGGCAGGATGCGCCCTGGGAGGGGCTCACCCTCTCCGGTCGGACTCTGGCCGAGAGCCTGCTAGTCGTCCGACATGCCACCCCACACTTCGGCGTGCAAGCCCTTAGCGGCCGTCGCACCGCCTGGCTCAACCTGTTTCCGTCCGATGGCGCGGGGGGATTCGATTTCATCGCTGCGCTACAGCCTCAGATTGATGCCGAACAATTGATACGGGTCCTCCCGCGTTCGCTGACGCGTGGGCTCGACGGCTATGACGATCTTTTCATCCTCGCCCATGGTGACAGCCAAGGCCTGCTCGATGCCACTGGGCGCTCTTTCAGCCTGGGCACCGAGGCTTTCCCGCCGCGAGTCTGGCTGCTGGCCTGCAATCTCGATGGCGCGATGTATCGGCTGGCCGAAAGCTTGCTCGCCCGCGGCGTCCGCAGCGTGGTGACCGCCACCGGTGAGATTTCGGCGCCGGAAATGGCCGGACTCCTTGCCGCCTGGTGCGGGCGCGAAGTCGGCGTGGCGCTCGAAGACTGGCTGCTGGCTCAGCGTCAGGCTACACGCCGGGTGAACGGAGGCCTGCACGCCCTGACCCTATTTGGGCAATGCAGTCTCGACGATTCCAATGCTGCAGCGTGGAACGGGAAGATCTGGAACAAGCATCGCCATCAGCTCGCACCGCTGAGACTGGTCGACGCGGATGAAGCCTGCTTCCGGGCCGCGCTGGCGATGGTCGAAGCGCCGGAAGGCTGGTCGCGGTTGTGGCCGCTTACGCTGGAGCTGGCTAATGGGCGAAGCCCTGGCCGCCGCCGAAAACTTCGACCACCAAGTTATGCACCGACTGCTGAGGAAGGTCGAAAACGCCCCTGGTGTGCCCCGGATTGGGCCGGCCTGGTGCTATGCACAGGCCAATGCTGTCTACCGGCTGGGCCACCATGATCTGGCGGCCAGCCATATCGCCGCAGGGCTGGACGGCGGCTCGCTGCCCTCGGTGGAAAGAGCCGAGCTGCTGGGACTGCTGACCAATGTCCTGATCGACATGAATCTACCCGGCGCAGCGCGGCGGTGGCCCCAGTTGCATGCCGACTGCAGCGCGCAAATCGATGACTTCGGCTTGCGCGACGGGCAGGATTTCCGGCGTCTCGATTGGGAGGCGCGGATCGCGATGCGGGAGCGGCGCTTCGACGATGCGATCCACGTCTTCGCCAGCAAACGCCAGCAAAGCAATGAACCTGAGGACACGCGGGAGCTGGCTTGGCTGCTGTACGCGTCCGCCTGGCAGCATCGCCACGCCGGCGCGCCCGTGCCGGGCAGCTACCGGGATGAAGTTGTGCAGATCCTTGCGTTGCGCGACGCCAGCCACATCGGCAAGGGAAACGATGGCACGGCCTATCTGCTGAGGGCGCTGGCCTGCTGGCGTTGGGGCACGGACGATGCAAGTTGCGATCCGGAACTGGTGCGCTGGGTGCCCCTGGTCCGGCAGGGCATGACGGCCAGTGATCCGGGGCCATGGGCCTTTGCCGGCGCATATCTTGCGCTGACCGACTGCTCCCGCTTTGCCGCTCTGGGGAAAACTGCACTCGATGCGCTCGCACGGGCCCGTTACTGGCTCGACGCGGCCGGTTTTGCGGAGCTCGGGCTTGAGGGCTGCGGGGCGGAGGCCGCGCCCGAACGTTTCCGCGCGATGCGAACCAAAGTCTTGGTGTCTCTCCACACCTGCCTACCGGCCCTCGCCGATCCCGGCGATGACACGGCGCCGATTATTCCGCTCTGATTGGCCAGGGACAAAACATGCTACATTTCATGGCCTTCGCGACATGGCGGATTTGCCCTCTTTTCGAGAGGGGTTCACCCTGGCGCAAGCACCTGAAAAGATGGGTAAACTGATTTCCGGTCGATGCTAAAAGTTTTTTTGGCTTGCCGTAGGGATAGTTCACCTTTTCGGGGCCGGGAAGCCAGTCAGCACGCGGCTTTCCAAGGGGGCTGTCCGGACGGTCTGCCCGTTGATAGGGCTTTGTGACGTGATGGTTGCTTGCTCGTTCAGTGCCTGCATGATGAGTCTGGACGGTATGCCCGTTGATAGGGCTTTGTGACCTGATCTCGCGCTTGGCACGGGACTCATCCACGTATTGGCCACTGGGGTCCGGACGGTCTGCCCGCTGATAGGGCTCTGTGACGTGTGCGGGACAACCAGCGTGTGGTAGGGGGTCACCCTCCGCTACCTACAGGCAAATTGAAACCCCCCGTCCGCTGCATGCAGTGGGCGGGGGGTTTCGTCAGGGCCTCTCAGAGGCCGAGCAGGGAGAAGGGGTAGATGCGGGGGATCAGCGCATCGAGGGGAGCCCAGCTGTTGTCGGCCAGCGCCAGTCCGAGGGCGGAGGCATGGCGGCCGACGGTCGGGGCCTTGTCGGAGTCCGCCTTACCCAGCCCCGCCGCGATAACCTCGTCCGCGGCCCGTTGCCAGCCGGCAAGGACCTCACCGATACGTTCAAGCTGTGCCCGGCAGCCCGCAGGAGTGGCATGCAGTTGCCGGAGCGGATGCAGCGCTTCGAGCCAGTAGCTGGCTTTCAGCAAGGCCTCGATTTCGGCCGCTAGGGTTTCAGCTGGCAGCAGGCCGGCCTGCCACAGCCCCGTCGCGCCGACGGCCCGCGGCAGCACGCGCGGCCCGCGCAGGGGCTGGTGTTCGCCATAGTTGGCAGCCAGCACCTGCAGGCCCGCCTGATCGTCCTTCGCCAAGGCCAGTGCGATCTCGCCCATCCACAGGAAAGCCGAACTGCCTCTCCTACCTTGCCGCTCCAGTTCGCTACGGCCCCGCGCATAAAATTCGGCGGCGGCACCCAGCTTCCCACCCTGCAGCGCGGCGTGTCCCAGATAGGTCAGCGTCTGATCAAGCGGCAGATCGTTGGCTTCCTGCAAGGCTAGAGATTCTGCATAGCAGCGCGCGGCCTCCTCACTCAAACCCTGGCGCAGCAGGATTTCACCGAGACGCCCGATGGACTTGAAGCGCTCAGGGTCATCGGTGTGCGCCTGCTGCTGGACCGCCCGTCGGATCAGCTCCTCGGCCGCCGGTAGACAGCCCAGGTCGGAGAACACGTTGGCCGCCTCGCGCAGCAGGCGGGCTTCATGGACGTTCAGATGGGCGGGCCGGTCGATCTTTTCGCGGCTAAGGTTCTTCCATTCGAGCAGGAAGCAACGCAGCGCCAGCGGGAAATTGCCTTGGTAGTAGGCCAGCCGACCGTGCTGGAGGCCCAGCAGGCACACGTCGACTTCATCGGCCATCCCCGGCAACGCGTCCTTCAGGGCTGCCGCCGTTGCCAGTGCATGGCGGTGCGCGCTCTCCGCGCCGTCGAAATCGCCGGTCTCGGTCAGGCGGTAGGTGACCTCCCACCAGAACAGGATGCGAAACGCGAGTGGCAGGCTTTCGGCTTCCTGCAGGCGTGCCAGGGCCCTTTCGGCGTCGGCAAGCGTCGGGATGCCGGTGCGCAGGCCGATGATGAGATCGAGCAAGCGATAGGCCTGCGCCAGCAGCGCAAAATCGCTGCGCCGGACGCGGATTGGCTGCTGACTGCGCTCGAACATCATGGCGGCGAAATCCGCTTGCCATTGACGCAGCAGATCACTGCGAAAATCGAGTGGCGGGGCGAGCCGAACGAGGGCCAGCGCGAGGGCCTCGGTGAGCGTTTGATGATCGGGGGCCGGCCAACCCAGCGCCGGATCGGTCAGGCCCGGCGGGCTCAGGCACAGGCTACGCCCCAGCTCGGCCCCCAGCAGCTGGGCGACCGGCAGCGGGGCCGCGCACCAGGGAAAAGGCAGCTTGGGCGCCAGCTCTAGCCGAGGTTCGGACGCCAGGCACACCCCAGCCGCTGCCAGGCGCAAACGCCAGTCGTCAGGCAGGCTTGCCTCTGCTCCGAGAGGCGCCTCCCTGGTCGGCGCCAACTGGATGCGCAGCTCGACCGAGCCCGGCAGCAGGCGATCCGGAAAGGCACGAACCGGCGAAATGAGCCGGTGCTGGATGGTCCATTGGCTCATTGGGGAGTCTCCGAAATCGGGGTGAAGCAGGCATTGCCTTCGGGAGACAGGGGCGGCAGCGGGAAACGCCGTTCAACCGGGAGCGAGGCAGAGAAGACATCTGGCAGGGTGAGCTGCATCAGGGTGGCGCCGAGGTCGGCGAGAGCGCCCCCCACAGTCCGGTCGATGAAGGCACCATTGGCATGGTTGCGGGAAATCTTGGTGAGATCATAGGGCTGACAGACCTTGACCACTTCGCTTGCCCTCGCAATGCCCGGCAGTCCGTAAATTGCATCAAGACGGCTGAGGCCATGCGCGACGCCAGCATGCAGACTGCGAAAGGGCGCCGGCATGCGGGGGTCGGCCGGCGTTCGCGTGTAGCGGGCGACGGCGGACGAGGTCGCGTCTTCGGTGCGCCCCATCAGGAGCAAGTGAATGCGGTCCGCCGGGCCAATAAATGGGAGCACTGGCGCCAGTGCCAGCGCATAGCTGAAGCCGAGCGCATGGGCCTGGTCGCCCAGGCCAGCCGCGGCATGGACGGCGTCGGCTGTGCCATAGGCGCCGACGGTAACGAGATCGGGGTGGGCGTGGAGCCAGCTCAGAAGGCCTTGCAGTTGCCTGACACCCGGCGCGTCGGGATCGCGTGCCTGACCGAAGCCGAGCAGCACATCGCGCGCGTGGTGCTGCATCTTGGCTTGTCCACCGGCTTCGAAGCCGGGCGCCGGACAGGCCAGAATCGTCTCCAACGTGGCCTCACCAAGGGTTTCATTGAAGATCGCCTGCCAGCGATCGAGGGGCACCATCACCAGGGTCGCGCCCAGGGCAAGCTTGGTCGAGCGGTGCTCGAGCCTGTCCCAGTTGCCGGTTTCATCGCCAATGGCGAGCCAATGTGTCATGTGTTGTCCTTATCGAGCCACCCATGATAACAGGGCAAAAACAGCCCCCTGTCAGCCGCCGGCCTTCAGATTAGCGCAGAGCGCCGCTCACCCCGCGGTTTCGGCGCGGCCGGACGCAGCTCGTCGGTAAGCCAACCCTGGCCGATCGAGTACAGGTATTGCTTGAGCAGCTTGTGCCATTCAGCGACGCCCGGGCGGGCTTGTGGGTCGTGCGCGCCGTCCCGGAAGGCGCGGATGAAGGCTGCCTTGAGCCCCCCGGACAGATGACTCCACAGCAGATACCAGGGCCCCTCCGGAATGGCCCCCTGGCTGCCGGGACGCGTACCGCCTTCACCATAGGGGAAATGCCCCTCCCGCAGGTTATCCACCGGATTGCATCCGCCCACACTGTCGTAGGGGTGGCGGCCGAGCATCAGGCACTGGAAGATCATGATCGCCAGCGAAAAGGCGTCACTCTCCGCGGTGCGCCGGATGCGTGCGAAATCCTGCCCGAGGTGCTCGGGGGGCGTGCTCTCCTGGCTGCCAACCGGGCATGGGAAGAACGCCTGCCTGGTCGCCATCTGGAAACTGTCACAGTCGATCAGCGTGATCCGTCCGGTAGCCGGATCGCACAGGAAATTGTTCAGGTTCACGTCGCCTAGGTGGATGCCCTGGCCGTGCAAAGTCTGCACGCAGGCCAGCAGTTCGAGCAGCGAGCCGGTGATGAAGCGCCGCGTGAGACCAGGGAAATACTTGGCGCTCAGGCTCGGATGGGCGAGCTTACGCAGGGGCTGGCCGGCGCCCCGGCGCATCGCATAACCGATCCACTGCTCATCGGCATCGAAGACGCTGAGGCGCGGCCAGGCGAGAGGCTGATGCTGCAGCGCCGGCCACAGGGCGATCTGCGCCTCGACCTTGCGGCGCAGCTCAGGCCCGCGGGCATGTAGCTTCTCGAGGGCGTAGAGCTTGACCGCCAGGTCGGGCCGGTCGACCAGGGCATGCACGCTGCCCTCACCGCCTCGCCCCAATTCAGCACCAAGACGCTGCCCCCTGTTTCCTGCATCGAAGACGCGATCGACCATTTCCCTGCTCCCGTAGATGTGATGTTGCTCACTCAACGCAGCAGGCGCGCCGTTTTTGAAGCGAAAAAAATTTCAGGTTCTTTAAAAATCCATCCAGGTGCGTGCGTTCTATGGCCATACCCAACCAGACAAGGAACGCACCATGGACCGCAATACCGCCCTCTCCCCCTACGCCGACCTCATCGAAAACCCGGTGGCCCGCTGCGCCTGCATGCTGGTACTGGATGTCTCGAGCAGCATGGGGGGGCAGCCGATCAGCGAACTCAACGAAGCTGTTCGGCGCTTCGTCGCCGAAGTGCAGGAGGACGAGTTCGCCAGCCAGGCCATCGAGCTGGGTATCGTCACCTTTGGCGCGGATGTGTGCGTCAGCCTGCCGATCACCCCGGTGCACCTGATCACCGAGGTGGCCCCGCTGGAGGCTAGCGGGCTGACCCCGATGGGGCTGGCCGTCGAGGCGTCACTGCAGGCCCTCACCGCCCGCAAGGAGGAGTACCAGCGTACCGGCACCAGCTATTACCAGCCCTGGCTGGTGCTGATGAGCGACGGCGAACCGAACGACGCGTGGCAGGCGACGGCAGCCCGCTGCCAGCAGTTCAGCGCTGAGCGCAAGCTGGTCGTGATGCCAGTCGGGATAGGCGACAACGCAGATCTCGCGATCCTCGGCGCGTTCTCCCATCGCCCCGCCAAACCCCTCGCCGGCTTGCGCTTCCGGGAGTTCTTCCAGTGGTTATCGGCGAGCATGAGCCGGGTCAGCCAGTCCACCCCGGGGGTCGCGGTCAGCCTGCCGTCGAGCGGTGGCTGGGACCAGATCTGAGCGCCCCCAGGAAACGTCCTTGACGTTTCCTCAATACAGCTTGGGCGGCCCGGCGTTTTCTTGAGCGCCGCAGCGGGGGCCTAGCCCCCCTTTTGCACGTCCCCCCGCCTTCAACCGGAGCCCACACCATGAACATGCACCCGACCCTGACCACTTCGACTGGCGAACTGTTTACTGCCTCCTCCTCGACACGACGCGCCTGCATGCTCGTGCTTGACCTGTCGCAGCAGAAAAAGGGCGCGCCAGTCGGCCGGATGCGGGACTGCATCCAGCAACTGATCAACCGCCTGCGGGCCGACCCAGCGATCGCCGACAGCCTGGAGCTCGGGATCATCAGCGCAGCTGGCCAGGTCAATGTCCTGCGGGACATCACGCCCCTGCGCGAACTTTCGCTGCCCGTCCCCTTGAGCAGCACCGGAGACGCCCCTCTCGGCAAAGCGGTGGTACGCGCGCTGCAGACCCTCGAGGCGCGGGAGGCGGATTACCGCCAAGCGGGTCTGCGTGTCCTGCCCGCCTGTCTGGTGATCCTGGGACGGGGCGGCACCGACGACGCCTGGCCTGAGATCGCGCTCAGTTGCCGGGCACTCGAGCGCGAAGGCAAGCTCCGGGTGATCAGCGCCGCCCTGGGGGCCGACACCGTGCTGCCGGTGCTCGCCGCCTTCGGTGCAGTCGCGCCGATTTCGCTTGCACAACTGGGCATGTCGCATCTCGTAGAAACCCTCCGACGCCGGATCGGCGACGATGCCCGGCCTCCACTCCCCCAGCTCGATCCGGGTCAGGTGCAGCCCCCCCTTCCCGTGCCTGCTCTCCCTGTTCCGCTAAGAGCCCTGGAGACGGAACGTCGGCCTGTCATCGCGCTGCAGATCCGCAATGAAAGGCCACTGCCGCCCGCGATCGGGATGGGTGAAAGGGTGCTTTCCCCTCGGCAAGCGCTGCTGCTGCAGCACGGATGGACGGCGATGCGCGCGCGCTTGGGGCTTCGGCGCCGGGTTCCGCTGAGCCAGCGCCATTCGGCTGCCGTGACGGCTGTCGCCGAAGCGAAACTACCCTCCGCCTTGCCCGCGGAGCAGCTGTGGCTGGGCGCTGCGGATACCTGTGTCGGGGCGGCCCACCTGCGCCAGGAGCCGCCGACACCGTGCCAGGATGCCGCGCTGGTGGTCACCGGTCCCTGTCCAATGCTGGTCGTCGCTGATGGCGCCGGTTCTTCGCCCCTCTCGGATGTCGGCGCAGACACCGTCGTCGTGGGTCTGCGCAGACTGGCCGAGACCCTGTCGCGCCATTTCCGGATGCTGCTCGACACATCAGAGCCCCCCAGCGAAGCAAATGCCCGGGCGCTGGCTCATACGCTGGTGCGTCATGCCTGTGGCCTGCTCGAAGATCTCGCCCGCCTGCATCGCAGGCCGGCCACGGACTTTCGCAGCACGCTGCTGGTCGCTCTTGGCGGGCGCAGCCACTGGCTATGGGCGCGGGTCGGAGATGGCGCGCTGGTGATCGAGCGGAACGGCGTGTTGCAGCTCCTCGGCGCAGCGGGCAAGGGCGAATTCGCCAACCAGACGGTGTTTCTCGGAGAAACCTTGCGTCCCGAGCAGGTACAGTGGGGGCTCGAAGCGTCCGCAGGCCTCAGCGGCGTCGCGGCGATGACCGACGGGGCCGCCGAAAGGCTGGTGAGCACCGACGGGACACGCATCAGCGGCCAGCTCGGCTGCTTTTTCCGGGAAGCCCGGGAGGACAGGTTGCGCCGAGGTAGCTTGCGCGCCTTCTTCCAGGAAAGGGAAGTCTGGCGCAGCAGCTCCGGCGATGACCGCGGGCTGGCGATCTTGGCTTGTCAGGCGGCAGCAAGTTGAGCGCGCCCTGTCCCAAATGGCGCGAAAAGCAGGCTGCCGGCATCCCGGATGCTTGCGTCGAAGTGCCGCGCAAAGGCGTCGTAAAATCCACGCCGCGCCCGAAACCTGCTACATTTTGAGACGGATTCCGTAAGTGGATAGTCACCCTTTTTTGAGGGGGTTCACCCAGATGCAAGGGCTTGAAAACGTGGAACACCTGATTTTTGGTCGATGCCGAAAGGATTTTTTGGCTTGCCATTCGGGTGGTACACCTTTTTGGGGCTGGAAAGCCAGGCAGCACGCGGCTTTCCAGGGTGGCAGTCCGGATGGTCTGCCCGTTGATAGGGCTTTGTGACGGCTTGCCGGGGAAGTGGTTCAGATCGTGGTGAGGGGTCCGGATGGTCTGCCCGTTGATAGGGCTTTGTGACGTCGGTCCAGGTGCCGAGGTGGATACGGTTGTTGGTGTGTCCGGATGGTCTGCCCGTTGATAGGGCTTTGTGACTCGTCTTCGGTGTGGTCAACCGTGAGCATGATGCGCAGTCCGGATGGTCTGCCAGTTGATAGGGCTTTGTGACAATTCCGCAGGGGATGCACCACGCATATCGCTGCCGTGCCCGGATGGTCTGCCCGTTGATGGGTGCTCTCCGCGTCCAGTAGAAAGCGCCCCATAGGGAGGCACGCCTTCCTATGGGGCAAATTCATTTCCACCTCTCCCCCACAAAAGAATCGGCACCGGCCTTCGGTCACGCGCCCCCAGGCGGGGCGTGCGGCCTGAGGAAGTTAATCGAACAGCCAGTCGAAGACTTCGCAGACAGCGTAGGCTGCAGCGGCGCCGATGACCACCGGAGCGACGACTGCCGCGGCCGCGGTGATGCCCGCCCCAGCGCCGACGGTGGCTAGTCCGCTGGCCACCACGGCACCGCCAGCCGTCGCGGCCGCACCGGCCGCTGCTCCGCTGGCATAGCCCTTGGCGCCGGCCTTGACCACCGCGCCCGTGACCTCTCCGGCGTCGCGGCGGCCGTTGATGAGGTCGGAGACGCCGCTGATGACTTCGACGCCAGCTCCGACCGCCGCGCCCGCCGCGCCACCGGACTTCGCGGCATGCCTCACCGCACCACCCAGCGTACCCGCACCACTCGCCCCTGCCCGTTGGGCGAGGCTGGTCGTCGTGTTCGACGAGGTGCCGGAGCTCGCCATCCGCTTGCTCAACCCCGCCTTCTTGAAGGCTGCGTTGGCCAGTTCGGTGGTTTCCTTCGTCCCGACAAGCTGGGTGCTACGGTACTTGCCATCTGCGACCTGGCGTACGAGCTTGTTGATCGAAGCGGGCGACACGCTGTCCTTGAGCTGCAGCCGCTCGACGACCTTGCCGCCCTTCATCGTGACCAGATCGACCGCCTTGGCCGTCGTGCTCCTGGTCAGTTCGGTGCTACGCCCATTGAGTAGATCGGCGAGGTTGCGGGCGTCCTTGACCATGATTTCATGGATATGGCCCTTGAGATTGGGGTTGCGACCCGCTCTTTGCAGCGAACGGCTGACAAGCGTGCCTTCATAGCCGAGTTTGCCGGCCGATGCGGTCTGGGAAGTCTTGGTGGACGTGCTCATGGTGGGCTCCTGGTCGTTGTCGGGAATGCTTTCCCTCACAACGCGAGGCCTTCGCGGGATTTCAAAGACTCGCGCTCCTCCCACGAAAAATACCCATCAAAAAGTTTGCGGAGGCCTTCAAAATTCCTCGCCTTCCCGCGTTACGTCAGCAGGTGCATCGACATCCGGATTCCAATGGCAAAGCGGTTTCATAAGATTTTTCAAACGTGACATCATTAAAAAATGAAATTTCAATGCTAGGCACCCAGGCGTGCAGCCATTTTCAGGCAGCCATGGCACAGCGCTCCATCCATCACAAAGGGGATCGAAAACGATGACCTCACCGCTCGACTGCTTCGCCGGCTTCCAGGATGTTTATGGCCAGGAGGTACGCCTGCGACTCAAGACCCTGACCCCGCTCTACACGGGCGGCATCGGCCAGCGCGGCGACCAGCTGCATTCATCGGGCCTGCTCGGGAGCATCCGGGCGTTTTCGGGGCTCGTCGCGCGTGCCGTCGGCGATTCCGGATTTGAAGCGCGGGTGTGGGGAAATGCGGGCACCCGCGAGCAAAAACCCAGCGCCAAAGGGGTATCACTCCGGATCGATACGAGCGGCCTGCAGCGGATCTCCCTGCCAGAGAGACCGATCAAGATTCCCAAGCAGGACAGGACCCAGAAAGATTCGAGCTGGTATTTCAACGGCAGCCCCGCGATGGAGGGCACGCTGGGGTTGTCCCTGCTGCCCTTGGGGATCAGCGACGAAGACTGGAACCTGCTGATGATTGCGCTGCGTATCCAGGCCCGCCACGCGAGCTTCTGCGCGAAGGACCAGTTCGGGATGGGAGTTGTCGAGGCAGAAGGCCTGCCCCCGGCTACAGCGCTGGCCCTTGACGAAACCCGCCGTGGCGCGGGATTTTCGCTGTTACGCTGCGTTTTCGCCGATCTCTAACTGAAACCGTCGGCGGGCGCGCGCAATGTCACACTTAATCGCGAGCAGCGCATCGAGTTGGGCCTGCAGATCCGCGCTCACTTGCGCGCCTGGCTGCGCCCCCAGGCGGCCGGCGATGCGGAACTGGATGAAAGCTCCTGGCGCGCGATCCGTCACCGACTGATGGGCGCCCTTGGCGAGTGGGCCTCCGGTGTCGACGTCTCGGCAGCCTTCAAGCGCGAGGACAAATGGTTCGTGCGCCTCTTCATCCGCCTGGAATTCGAGGGCGAGACAGCCAAAATAGCGCGCGAGGCAGCGTTCAAACGCATCCGGGAAGCACTGAGCGCAGGCCTCGACAGCGGCTGGAGCGTGATGACCCCCACCGCCTGGCAATTCGGCGGCAAGCACCTCACCAACCCGATCCCCTGGATCAACCAACTGGCAGGACTGTGATGAATTTCGATTTTCTCGCCGAGGGCGCGGCCGAAACTTCGGGAAAGCGCTGGCAAGTCCTCGCGCAACTGGCTCTTGCCCAGGCCGCCCGCATCCGCGATCCGGAGGCCTTCATTCGTTCAGAACTGGCTGGCGTCGAGCTCGGTG
This sequence comes from Zoogloea sp., assembly GCA_016720685.1. Classification (GTDB taxonomy): domain Bacteria; phylum Pseudomonadota; class Gammaproteobacteria; order Burkholderiales; family Rhodocyclaceae; genus Zoogloea. The sequence continues at coordinate 18,256 of JADKKC010000008.1, read as the reverse complement.
ACCGGGATCTGCAGAAGGAGATCAAGGGCGCAAGGGAGGCCAAGGATCCAGTCACGATCCTCCGCCGCTTCTTCCTGCACCGCCATTTCGTCGACCGCGACGGCAGCGGGGTCGGACAGGGCGCGGCCGTCGCCAAACGCTGTGACGGGGTGGCCGAGCACCGCGCCGCCGCGCTGCGCGAGACCCTGCCTGATCTCGCCCACCTGCCGCAGCGCTCGGCTCTGCTGCGTCTAGGCTTCACGCTGACCACGCCCCTCCTGACGCGCGACGACGCCCCCTTCTACCTGTTCGACAACCCTGCTCGCAAGGATCATGTGTTCAGTGTTCCGCACCTGGCGGCGGGTTCGCTGAAGGGCCTGCTGGCAGATGCCTACCGGCACGCCTTTCCGGGAGATCAGGCGCTGCATGGCAAGGATGCCGCCGCCAAAACCGCCGCCTTCAGGCGGGGGGATGGCAGCGCGCTGCGCCTCTTCGGCCTGGCGAGCGACGGGAGCGAGACGCCCGCGGCGGAAGAAGCCCTACCCTCCTCGTCCGGCCGACTGCATTGCACGCCGGTGTGGTTCGAGCACATTCAATATCTGCTGCTGAACCCCAAGGATAGGGCGACGGGCATGGGCACCGTGCCCATCCAGTTCGAGGCGATTGCCCCGATGACCCAGGACGGCAAGCCGGTCCGCGGCGAGCTGGCCTTCTTTTACGCCAATCCGGCGGCGGCGGCCGAGGCCGACGAAGCGACGGTGCGACGCGACGGCCCGTCTCGTGATGGCCTGCGCGGCCTGGCTGCCGCAGCTGGGCCTGGGCGCCAAGCGCCGCGCCGGCTATGGGGGCATCGTGCCGATCGAAGCTCAATGCCAGGCCCGCGGCTGGACGCAGAAATGGCCGCGCGACCTCGCGCTGCGCGGCGAGGATTCCTGGCGGGAACTCGCCCTCAAGATCGCGGAGGGTGCGTGATGAACAGCACGCTGAAACCCGCCCTGCGCGACCTTGTGCTGGCCTGCGAGATCGCCGGCCTGTTGCATGATTTCGGCAAACTCCATCCCGGCTTCGCGCGGGAGAAACTCGCCGGTGGCGGCCTGCAACTAGACAAGGACTGGACGATCAACGGCATCAACCAAGGCCACGGGGCGATCCTTGAGCCGGATGCTCCCATCCCGATGTGGAGGAGCGCAGAAATCCGGTGCTCGACGCTCTGCTGAACCGCCTGCGCGAGGATGGTGCTTGGGCGAAGGTGCTCGCCCTGCCCGAGGAGTTCGGCGTCCCGGCCTCGGCGCAGATGATGGGGCTCGCCGGCCCCTTGCGGCAGCATCATGCGGGTAAGCACTTCCCCGAAGCTGCGCTGTCCTTCCTGGGCGATCTGTACCTGTTTGGCGCGGACTGGCGTGACTCGGCGCTCGACAAGGGCTCAGGCGGCAGCAAGGGCGGGGAGCAACAGGCCAGCCAGGCCGAGATCGCCAATACCTTAGGCCTGCGTGCTGCTCCGTATGACACGCACACGTTGGCACAGGCCTGGCAGGCAGCCATAGAGGCCGCCAACCGGATTTTGCTGAAGGACGATGCGACCCAGGATCTAGTTGCCACCCGACAGGCCCTGATCGCCGCGCTGGAGCCGGTGCTGCGCACCGCCCTCGGCGAAACCCGCCGTCCGACCAATGACGTGAGCCTGTGGCATCACTCCCGTTCGGCGGCCAGCCATTTCAAGGCTGCCGTCGCCGAAGGGGTTCTGCGCGGCAGCTTCACCCACCTGATCGACACCAAGGGCCTGTTCGATTTTGGGCGCCTGGGACGGGTCCGCTTCCGCCTGCTCGGCATCCGCTGGGACTGGGCAGCCCTGACCGCGCGGGCGCTGCGGCCGGTGACCCTGTTCAGCCTCGCCCAGGCCCGCACGGAGATCCTCGACGCGCTGCGCAGCCTGGTCGAGGAGCGGCTTGCGATCGGCAATCTGATCTACGCCGACGACGATGGTGCGCTCGTCCTCGTCCCGGGTTTCTTCGAGGGGGATGATGGCGCCGCATCGGAGGGGTTGTTTCGCACTCATGTTGTCGAAGTCCTCGCGGCGCACACCGATATCCTGATCGCTCGCCTCGGCACCGGCACCGCCTACCGCCTGGCCTGGTCAGACGCGATCCTTTACCTGACCGACTACCGGGAGGCGCTGTCACGGCCGCAACCGGAGCGGGTGCTGTACCGCCAGGCCGGCGTTGATGAGCTGCGGGCGCAGTGGGCGGGGGCACCTGGCATGGGTGGTCAGGTCCAGATCTGCCCCCAATGCGGGTTGCGGCCGGCCCTCGCCGCCGATCAAGAGGGCAGCGCCCTCGACGAAACCCGGCTGTGCGGCGAATGCAGCGCCTTCGGTGACAAGACCCGCGCCGGGCGCGAGGCCAAGGCACTGCGCCGGGACCGGGCCCTGGCCAGCTTCGGCATCGAACCCGAGACCTTCAACCTGCAGGAGCTCTGCGGGCTGCGGGGCGGTGGCAACCGCCGGGCGGTGCTGCTGTCGGTGCAGGTCGATGGGGACTGGATCGCCAGCGGCAACGCGCTGGTGACCCAACTTGCCCGGCCATCCCGCAGCCTCAAGACGAACCCCCTGGATCCGAATGCCCTCGCGGCGACCCTGGGCGGCGTGATGGCCGACCTGCGCAAGGATCCATCCAAGCTGACCGGCAAGCGCCAGGACGATGCGCGGATTTTGCTGGGCGAGCAAAACTGGCTGGGCAAGAGGGACGGCCGCGCCGAAGCCCCCGACCCGCTGCAACGGGGCCTGCAGGTCGCCGAGGAATTTCTGCTGCGCGAGAGCGCGCCGCTCACCGAGACGGGCGACCCGCGGGTCGCGGCCCTCGGCCTGATCCGCCCGCAACACGCCGACGGCGACCGCCTGGCGCTCTTCGCAATGCGCCGCCACGCCTCGCCGGCCCGCCTGGCCCGCCTGTGGGAAGACCTGCAGGGCGAATGGAAGGCCCTGCTGGCTGAAGTGCACGGACTCACCCAAGGCTGCGTGATCCCGTTGACTCTCGATGGGCGAGGCGTCAGCCTGATCATCGCCGGCGCCGGCGCCGACGCCGACATGGCGCTGACGCTGATCCAGCAGCGTCTGGCCCAGGCCTTCTCGAAGGTGCGTGGTGGTTTTGCGCCGCACGTCAGCGCAGTGGCCTTCCGCGACAAGTTCCCCATGTATGTGGCCCTCGACGCCTTGCGGCGCCTCGAATCGCGGATCACCCGCATGCCCTGGCAGCACTGGACACTGATTCGCGCCGAGGACAAGCCGGGCCGCCTGCGTGAACTGCACTGGCAGACCGCGGACGGGGAACTCGTCTGGCAGGTCGATCTGGCAACGGCCGACCCCGAGCGGGAAGACGCCTGGTTGCCCCACGTGATCGCCCTGACCCAGGGTGGCAAGGCGCTGGAAGGCCCCGAACGGGTGCTGCACATGCGGGAACTACAGCCCGGAGACCAAGTGCTGGTACCACCGTCCAGCTTCGATTTTGTCCATCTAGAAACCACCACCCGCCGTCATGCCCTGCGCTACAGCGAGCGGGACGGCCTGCTGGTGCGTCCGCACCTGGTCTTCGGGGCAGAGGGGCGGCCGGCCCACCACCTCGAACAGTACGCCGATGGCGCGCGCGGGGCCGGCTCGACGCTCGGCCTGAACCAGCTCATCACGGCCACCCGCTGGCCGGTCTCGAAGCTCAAGGGCGTCCTGACCCAGCTCTCGGAAACCCATGGCGCCTGGGTGCGGGATGTACCAGTCGCTTTGCAGGAATCGGGACGGCTGGCCTGGCTGGGCTTCGTCGAGGCGCTGCTGGCCCGCGAGCGCCCCGGCCGCGACCAGGCGGCGCTGCGGGCCGGGCTGGCCGAAGCCATCGCCAATGGGCGCTTCTTCGACGCCTGCGAATGGATCGACTTCATCGGCCACAACGGCCGCCAGGACATTGCGCGCACTGCGCGCGAGCCGCTTAACGCATAAAAAGAGGACAGCATGCAAGCTCACCCGCTTTACCTTTACGCCCTCGATCCGACCCATGTCGGGGCCGGTGGTTACCGGCTCGGTCGGGTCGACCTGACCATTCTCCGCGATGCATCGACCCAGTTGCCCAAGATCCCAGGCTCCTCGATCAGTGGCGCGACACGCAGCGCCGCGCTGCATATGCTTGCCGATGACCGTGAGCGCGAACAGGCCGCTGCCTATGCAGCCTGGGTTCTGGACAAGAAAAAGCCGAAACCGGCCCATCGGGCCGAGGCTGACCCAGTGGCCAGTGTCTTTGGCTACTCCGCCGGCGAGGAAGGCGGCAGCTCGCGCATAGGCATGGTCAGTTTTCGGGATGCGGAGATCCTGGCCCTGCCAGTGCCGACGATGCTTGGCCCGCGTTGGGTGACGACCGCCACCTTGCTCGAACGTGCAGGCTGCAAGGCCCCTCCGCGCCCCGCCAGCGAAGATCAGATATTCCTGCAAGGTGACAAGGGCCGGCAAAAGCTCAACCTGGGCTGGCTGCTGCTCGACGCCGAATGCCGGACGCTGCCCTTTCCGAAGCCCGGCGCCACCGCCCCCGAGTCGCTCAAGCAGGCCATGGAACAGATCCAGCGTTCGCTGGTGGTCGTGCACGACAACCTGTTCCCGGCCCTGGTGAACAGCAATCTGGAAACCCGGACCTCGGTGTCGATCGACTTCGAAACCGGCGCCGCCGCAGAGACTGCCTTGTTCACCTACGAGGCCGCACCGCGCGGCACCTTGTACCTCGGTGCGGTGGATTTCGACGACCTGCGCTTCCGAACCGACATCGCCCGCGCCCGCACGCTGGTCGAAGGTGCGCTGCACACCGCCGGTGCCCTCGGGCTGGGTGGCATGACCACGCGAGGCTTTGGACGCATGGCGGTTCACCTGGAGGCTGCCAAATGATGCTGAACCTTGAACCCCTCGCCGCCCAGGCCTCCCTCGGCATGACCGCTCAGGGCTCAGGATCCGACTGCGACCGCTTGATCACCAAAGCCGCCGCCGTACTCGCCGAACAGGGGCTGTTCGCGTTCGGGCTCTTCCTCTTCTCGCGCAAGCGCAACGGTGAGCCCGAGATCGCCCGCAACATCCTGCGTTCGTGCCGTGCGCTGCTGGCCCAGGCCGGTCTGGCCCCCCTGCATGAAGAACGCGATGAACCCAGCTACTGGAAAGGGCTTGGTGAGCAGCGCGACGGCGAAGACGGCGCGACGGCGCTGCGGCGCCTGCTGCTGACCAAGCAACTGGTCGAGCTTGCCCTCAACTATGGCCGCTACCGGGCCAAGGGTATGGACTGAGCGCCATGAGCATGCAATTTGCGAGCTTCGCACTCGAGCTGGCTTCACCGCTGCATGTCGGCGCGGGCCGTGCCGGCATGATCGCCCGCTGTCGGACCTTCGTGCCGGGGCACCTCTTCAGCTACGCGCTGGCCGCCCTGGTGGGGGCGGCACAAGGGGGACAGCGCAAGGACTTCCGGGCTGCCCTCGACGAGGTGCTCGCCAGCACCCGCTTTGGGCCGGGCTTCTGTCTCGGCGGCGATGGGCGTCTCGAAGGCTGGTCCGACCGGGGTGAAGCCCTGCTCGGTGGCGACAACCACGTGGCGCTCGATCCGGCGACGCGCAGCGCCGCCGAAGGCTCCCTCTACGAAATCGAAACCTTGGGCCACCGCGATGCATCCGGCCGCCCCGTACGGATCGGGGCCGGCGTATGGTTTTCCTCGGCGACGCTGGCTGGCCGTCCGCTCACCGAGTGGCTGGGCGCGCTGCGTCTGGGAGGCGAGCTGAAAACCGGCTGCGGGCGCATCACTCTCGCCGGCTGGCAGCCGAACACCAGCGACTACCATGGCTGGGGGCGCTGCTCGGGCAGGGGGCTTGCCCTGGAAGCTAGCGAACGGCTGCACGGCCCGAGCCTCGATGGCGCCCCGGCCGCAGCGGCCCAGGCGTCGCTCGAACCCTGGCTCGGCCGGACCTACGACTACACGCGCGGCAGCTTCGGCACTCGCCTGTCGGGGGTCGCCCTGGTCCGGCTTGACGACCAAGTCAGAGAGGCTGCCTGCTGGCTGCCCCACGGGCAGGAAATCGGCCTCGGCTGCTGGACGCAGGCGTGAACGCCACCTCCAGCCCTAAGGTCGCGCCGACCGTCTGGCGCGGTCTAAGTGTTTTCGGGATCGAGCTCGATCTCGGGCCGCTGGCCCTCCGCTGCGCCCCCAAGGACGCCGGCGACGCTCTGCGCGGCCTGCTCGGGCGGGCCCTGTTCGAGCAGGTCTGCGTCTTCGGCGAGGCCGGGGAGGATCGCTGCGCGGGCTGCCGCTTTGCAACCACCTGCGCTTTTCCGCGGGTCTTTCGCCCGCAGGAGTCCCACCGGCTGGCGCCCTGGTGGCTTAACGAGCTGGCAATCCTCACTAGCGGCGTCCGCGTGCGGATACATTGTCTGGAGGTCGTGTTGCCCAGCCTCGGAACCTGGCTGCACGGGATCGCCGAACGCGCCCGCCGGCAAGAGGGTCGGCTCTGCAAGGCCACAGACATCGCTAACGGGATGCCCATCGACCCCACCGCACCGCGCCTCGAAGCCTTTCCTTTCCTGCATCCCAGGGGCCACTTGTCGAAGTCCACGACACCCGCCGGGCTCTGTGTCGCGCCATGGGGCCGGACATCTCTTCGACGCAGCGCTACAAACGAGGATCCAGCGGCTCGTCAATCAGTACGGCGATGGCAGCTTCCTGCCTCGAGAACCCGGCTGGCACATCGTCGATGAGGAGACCGCGCCGCCGCGTCGGGACTGCCGGACGCCTGAGCGAGGCTGAGCCTGCGGCTATGCCTCTCCGACCTGACCGAGGCCGGCGCTGAACTGCTTGCCGCCGGTGTGTTGCTCAGCGCCGGAGGCGAAACCGCAAGCGGACGAGGTTGCCTTTGTGTCACCCCTTTCACGCCGGTCTTTGAAAATCCGCGGGCTTGACACGTTGGAGGAGTAGATCAACCCGATTCTGCCTCCTCGATGAACGCCCTCATCCTCTCCGACGGCAACCCGCCACCTGTCCCACTGTTGGTCGCTTACGACATCACTGACAACCGGCGCCGCACGCAACTGCACCGCCTGCTGCGTGGCTTCGGTGAGCCACTGCAGAAATCGCTGTTCCTCTGCTGGGTTATCCCGACTCGGCGCCTTCGCCTGGAGCGTCTGATCGAGGACTTCCTGAGCGCCCCTCACAAGGGCCACGAGCGGATCGACTGCCTGGTGGCCCGCGATCTGTCCAGGCCACGCGAGGCCATCGCCTGGGTTCTCGAATGATGGGCACCGTCTATCTGGACCGGCACGGCCTGAAGCTCGGTTATTCAAACGGGCGGCTGACCCTCGCCATGCCCGGCGGCGACAAACAGACCCTCATGATCGGCGAGATCGAACAGATCATGGTCCTGGGGCACGTGCACTTCAGTCACGATGCGATCGCTGCCCTGCTACGGGAGAAGATTCCGGTGGTGTTCTCTAACCTGCGGGGCATCTTGAGCGGGGCCGAAGGACGTCAGATTCGACTGCGGCAACGACAGTTCGATTTGATGCGCGATCCTTCCGCACAGTTGGTGACAGCACGCGCTCTGGTACAGGCGAAACTGCGTGGCCAGGCTCGCTTGCTCCGGCAATGGAAAATTACCGTCGGCCACGAGATCAGCTCGCATCTGCTGGCGAGTCATCATTGCCACGACCTTGAACATTTGAGGGGACATGAAGGGGCCGCCGCACGTGGATTTTTTAATGGTTTCCGGGAGCATATCGGGAAAACCCGCTTTAAGTTCGAACGGAGAATCCACCACCCGCCCCCCGATCCGGTCAATGCGCTGCTGTCCCTCGCCTATACCCTACTGATGAATGAGGTCGAGGTCGGGGTCTGCGCCGCCGGACTGGATGCTGCCGGTGGCTTTTACCACGCCTCCGAAAATGGAAGGCCCGCACTGCTGATGGACCTGATGGAGCCGCTACGCCCCCTTGCCGATCGTTTCAGCGCCCGGCTACTGATGGGGGAGCTTGAGCCGGAAGATTTCGCAGTCGAAGCCGTGGCCTGCTTTTTGCGGGATGGTCGGCGCGGCTTGGTGTACAAGGCTTGGGAAAAACAGTTGGTCGATACGCTCCATTGGCGTGGGGAACACATCAGCTGGCGGCGTCTGATCCATCTGCAGGTGCGTGAACTGGCCCACTGGCTGGACGGTCGGAGCGAAGCGCCGCGCTTCTGGCATCTGGATGATCCATAAGCATGGCAGGCCCGCAACCGTGGGTACCGGCCGGGCAGGAAAGATGCTACTTTTCGGGCGGTCCTAGAAAGTAAGGATCAGGCCCGTTTTTAAGGGGTGTTCACCCTGACGCAAGTCTTTGAAAAATTGAAAGACCTGATTAAAATTTGATGCCAAAAAGTTATTTTGGCTTCCCTACGGGATAGTTCACCTTTTTGTGGCCGGAAAGCCAGGCTGGATGCTGGTTTCCAGGGGTACTGTCCGGACGGTCTGCCCGTTGATAGGGCTTTGTGACTACTCATCGTAGTTCCGCAGAGCAGATATAAAACCCTGTCCGGACGGTCTGCCCGTTGATAGGGCTTTGTGACTCGAAGTATTCAGCGGCGTCGGCGATCAGGGCGATGTGTCCGGACGGTCGGACCGTTGATAGACGTGTGCGTGACCGTGAGGAAACCCCTGAGCAATTGGTTGAATACGCTCACCCACAAGCTAACCGTTTTTGCTGACGCTGATGAGCGCTTTTTTCGAGGCTTTTCAGGCTCCAGGTTCCTGTTTCCGGACAGAGCTGAGGGATTTCGTCGATCAACTCATCAAGGCTCCCGTCGCAAGATAACGAGGTATAGCCAACTCGCTTGAAAACCAAGCCCTCGGCCCTCAACTGGTTTTCATCGCGGGTGCGCTGGGGTAATTAGCATCGGTGCACAGATGTTTCGAGCGCCGGGTCGGTGGAGTCGGACAGTTGACTGAATGGCCTCCAGCTGGGGCACAGCATGCTGTTTGGTGCCCGTCACGACGAGTGATGACGGCACGTTACGCCCGTCCGCCAAAAGGTGCCGCTTGCTCCCGTTCTTTTCCTCAGTCATGTGGTTCAGACGGACTTGCGCCTGGGCCAGCAGGGCGTGATCATCTCCCCTTCGATGCTCGGCCAACACCAAGCGATGCCTTCCATCTCGTCGTGTTCCGCCAGCCCGGCACGCCAGACAGCCTCGAAGAAACCCGCTTTCTCCCGTCCCAGGAAACGCTTGTGCCCGGCACTGGCGTTGCCTGCCAAAGCGCGCGGCCGGTAGCGCCTTCCACTCGCAGCCCGTGCGCAGCACAAAGTGTTTGACCGACGATGTCGTCGGGGACGTCGAAACGGGCTTGTTCTGCGTTTTCTGACCGGCGTGGCTTGAAAACGGGCTGGGTCGAATAAGGACCGCTGCTTCATAAGCTCCCCGCCGTCGATGCGCTCTGCAAGACTCTCGATATCGCTTGCCGACACGCCAACTTCCGCAAAGTGCGCCTGCCAGATGGTCACTATCCCGATCACACCGACCACCTCGGCTGCTGCCTCCGCAGGCAGCAGCCCAAACGCATCGCACTGCGACATCGCGTTATCGAGCGTAGAGTCCCAGTCGTGCGCGCCGCAGATGAACTCCTGGTAGAGCCCTGTCCCGAATTCGTCGGCAGGACGTCGTAGGCCGGCGCAAGCTTCAGGCGGCCATGTTCGAACGGATGGGCCACCAATAAAGCATGGTTTTTCTCGTGGTCATCGGTGTTGTCCATCAGGATATTGAACACCATGCGCCCGAAAAGCTCTCGGGCGTCCCGCTGGTTGGTGTCGTCCTGGGTGATACCCACGCGGCGCAGGATTCGCGCCAACGTCGGACACCCAATTTCGGGTTCGTCGCCCGATGCAGTGGCAGCGCGGATAGCGGTGCCCGCCGAGATGCTGTGAATCCGCCACCCCTTCGCCCGGTCGAAACGACGAACGGCAATAGCATGTGCATTGACAAGCTGGATGACCTGCGTTTCGGCCACAGTGGTAGCCGGTCACCATCGCAACTAGACGATGTGCGTCATTTGTACTAACATTGCGGCAATTGATCTAATAAAACAGGTGCTGCCATGACTGCCCTTGCATCGTCCCCTTCCGCCCGGTCTGCCCGCCTCGGGCTGCGCGCCACCCCTGAACAGGAGGTGGTGCTGCGCCGTGCCGCCGAGGTGGCCCACAAGTCGTTGACCGACTTCATCCTCGACAGCGCTTGCCTGGCCGCCGAACAGACGCTGCTCGATCAACGATTGTTTATGGTCTCGGGCAACCAGTACCAAGCCCTGATGAATCTGCTGGATCGCCCTGAACAGCCCAACGAAGGCCTGGCCGATCTGTTCAGCCGCAAGGCACCTTGGGATGCCCAGTGAGTTTGTCGCGGCCAGAACCCTTGGGGGCTCAGCATCGGTTCGACGATTTTGACTGCAGCAAGCCTGCGCTGAACGACTGGTTGCTGCGCCATGCCCGGCAAGCCCAGGGCAGTGGTTCGGCCAAGACCTTTGTGGTTGCGGACGACGGCCGAGTCGCTGGTTATTTCAGTTTGACCGTCGGCCAGGTGGATACCCTGGAAGCACCAGATCGCATCCGCAAAGGGATGGGGCAATATCCGGTACCGGTGGTGATCCTGGCACGGTTGGCCGTATCTCAGCAGGATCAGGGGCGTGGAATTGGCTTCGGTCTGTTGCAGGATGCCATCCGCCGCACGATGTTGATTGCCGAGCAGGCAGGCATCCGGGCGATGCTGACCCATCCCATCGACGAGGATGCCGGGAAGTTTTACACCCGGTTTGGTTTTATCGCCTCGCCATTGCGTGAGCAGCAATTGCTGCTACTCCTCAAAGATGCCCGTCGCTGGGTGCGTTGATCTATGAGTATTGATTCCGTCCTCAGCTTCACCCCACCGGCCCGCCAACGCTGGGAATCCATCCCTGCCGACATCCGCAAGCGCCTAATGTCCAACGTCTGGTGCGGAAGCTGCCGGCACGAAGTGACGATCACTAAATTCACCGGTGCAATCAAGGGTGGCGACTTGCTGCTGGTGGGCAAGTGTGCCGAGTGCCACGGTGATGTAGCGCGGGTCATCGAGGGCGCGTAGCCCGGTCACTCATCAAACCCCGCCATCCGCAAGATCGAGACCGACACCGCTAGCACGCACGACAATCAGCATTTCGACAACGTGTTCGACACGACCAACATGAGTCGGGAGGTCTGGGCCATCCATCTGCGGAGCGTGAAGTCTGGCTGAAGGGCACCTCGAATAACCCGCAGTTTTCAGCGAACTCCCACCACACAACGGTGATCGCGCCCGAATCCAGTCCCGTTTCTCCGGCAAATCACCGCCGTCCCCGGCAGGGTGCCCTCTCGTTTTTGCCCCGAATCGCCTCGGGCTTCAGCGATTCGGCCTATTTCGGGCCTCAGAAGGCCTCGATTCCGGCCTTCTGGAAGTAAACCAGCCGCTTCAGGTTGTAGCAGGCCGCCATCATCGTCATCGCAAAGTTCGCCCGCGCCTGGCCGATGGTGCGCAGCAACTTGCCGCCCATCTGCTCGATGGCCCCGAACACATGCTCGACCCGCGCGCGCGTCTTGGCGATGCGCTTGTTGCGCCGTTGCTGGCACTCGGACAGCGGCTTGTTCCGGTGGCCCTTGCGCTGGATCTGGTTGCGAAAGCCGTTCTCCTTCAGCCAGGCTTCACGTTCCGCCGACGGATAGCCTCGGTCGGCATAGACGTCCCGGCTCGTGTTGGCCGCCTCGAAGACCTTGCCGAAGTGCTGGCTGTCGTGCGTGCGGGCGGTGTCGGTCTCGATCTTGCGGATGAGCTTGTATTTCTTGTCGACGTTGATGGAGAGCTTGTAGCCGAAGTGGCTCTTGCCGTGCTTCTGGGTCCAGGTCGCGTCGATGTCCTTCTGGCGCCGCTTGGCGGGCTTCCAGCCGGCCGGCATTGCGCCTTGCTCGATCAGGTCCTTCTCGCCCCGGCGGGTGTGCTGCTTCGACCTCAGCGGCACGACGTAGCACGACCTCTTGTTCGGGGGTGGCGCGTAGCCCTAGGCGGGCGGACCGTGCGGAAGGCGACGATGCAACGGCAGTCATGGCAGCACCTGTTTTGTTAGATCAATTGACGCCATGTTGGTACAAATGACGCACATCGTCTAGTTGAGATGGCGACCGGTCAGCTTGGTTGAGGATGTCGTGTAGGTGCGATAGCCCTGCCTGCTGTGGCGATTTGGTGCGGCTTATGAGACAGGTTCTGATCGCCCTGTCCGCTCTAAGTCATTGATTGGTATATAACAAAATTTATAAACGATTTTATGGTGCGGGATTTGAGAAGCCAGAACCGGGAATGTGAATGACTTCAAGGGTCGATTTGGTGCGGCTTATGAGACAGGTTCTGATCGCCCTGTCCGCTCTAAGTCATTGATTGGTATATAACAAAATTTATAAACGATTTTATGGTGCGGGATTTGAGAAGCCAGAACCGGGAATGTGAATGACTTCAAGGGCCGATTTGGTGCGGCATTTGAGAAGCAAAGCAGCAGGCAGGAACGACGGTACACACTCTCACCCCTCCCCGAACTGCCTCGCATATCCGTTTCCATAGCTCATAAATATCTCCAATATTTTCGTTTCCTCATTGAGGATTGACGACGTGGTTTAAAAAATATTCCATTTGAACGCATGACTTTCTTGAGTTGCGATCCGACTCTTGGCCGTGCGTTCAAAACGCGTTCATTTGAACGCATGACTTTCTTGAGTTGCGATCCGACTCTTGGCCGTGCGTTCAAAACGCGTTCATTTGAACGCATGACTTTCTTGAGCTGCGATCCGACTCTTGGCCGTGCGTTCAAAACGCGTTCATTTCGACGCATGGCTCTCTTGGGCTTCCATCCGACTCTTGGCCGTGCGTTCAAAACGCGTCCATTTCGACGCATGGCCTGTTTTTTCCCACAAAGCCGTAGGCGTGCGTCGAAATGAACGCGTTTTCGACGCTTTCGATCCATTTTTTTACCCATCTCTGTTTATCCGGTGGCATCGCCCATGCCCACTCGTCGGCAGCTCTATGCGAATTTTCCCCCGCTTTTTGGTACAGATTTTCTCGCTGTTTCAGGTATGCAAAATGAGTACAAAACAAAAAGGATACAACGAGAAGATAGCGCAAACCCGCACGGCTCTAAGCTCGGAGGGTTACTTTACAAACTAACGCTTGCAGTACATAAATTTGTAACTCACTTTTAGCCTTGCGAACCCCTCATTTTCCGAAGTAGAATTCAATCGCTATCACGTTGAGCTGGACTCAATACCGTAGGGTTAGCACCTCTGCATATATCTCCTCGGGAGAGGGCTAGTGGCAACAAGGCTAGTCCCCCTGTAAGGTACCCACTATCAGCGACACGTTTAGGCGTCAGCGCAGCGTTCGAGCAACACCACTAACTCGACGATTTTTTACGTTGGCCGGATCTGCTCGACTTACAAGCTCTGCCGCACCCAGCGCCCTGTGTTCCGTTCTGCTCTGCCGTTTTGTGGCTTGCAGGATCGTGTGCCCCTGGCCCGTGGTGATCCCGGCTGTTGGCCCTGTCGAAATCTGTCCTCTGGACGTGCTTAGATTTCGTTTGTCGTTAAGCACTCTTCGCCACAGAAGAATCGAAACCCCATAGAAATACAGAAAGGAAATTCAAGTCGTTAGCAGTTTTCAGCGTGCATGTTGTCGGAACCCGTATTGACCGATATGCTCCAGTTGGCCGGAGGCTTATGCCAGACCGGACTGGTGATCCCCACGCGACGATGCACTTCTGGTGGCAGGAAGTGATGCAACATCGGAGTAATGTTTTATTGAGTTTCCCCTAGACCGTGCTTTTCGTAGGCGGAAACTAAGGGTAGGCGAAATTCCCCGTGGAAAATCGCTCTCACGGTCTCGTTAGAAATATCGAACCGGGAATGCTCGGCACGTTTTCAGACACTGGCCGTTAAAGTTTGCGGGGTGATTTTCGTAACGGCGAAGAGAACCCAATGGAAGTTGAGTTTAGTTTTTTGTGAATGAAAAAAGCCGCATAAGCGGCCGTTGGTATTTGATAATTGTTTTTTTGATTCGTTAAGAGTCGAGTCGTTTTCTGGCTTCGACTGCGGCGGTAAATAGCTGTGGCTTGTTCTTAGGCATCCCATTACACACATCTCCCTGCCCTGTACCCTATCGTCCTGAATGGCGACCACACGGAGCGTGAAGATGAGCTGGGCGAAGCAGGAGTTTGAGACGATCGAGCTGGGCGATGCGCGGCTGAATCAGCGTGCGGTGCTGCTGGCCGAACGGCTGGGGCAGAAGCCCCCCGCGTCAGAATAGTTGTCGCCTCGATAAAATTCTAAATTCGGGGGCGATGATGAGAGAACGACGTGGCGCGATACGGACAGGAATTCAAGGACAGGGCGGTGGCGCGGTTGCTGCCGCCAGAGAGCGCATCGGTGGCAGAGGTTGCCCGGGAGATCGGCGTGGGTGTTGCAACGCTGGAGCGCTGGAGGAGTGATGCGCTGTCCAGGCCCGCTTCGAAGCGGGCCTGGACAGCGGCGGCGCGTTTCGAGGCAGTGCTGACGACAGCGGTCCTGGACGAAGCGGCGAAGAACGCTTGGTGCCGCGAGCACGGCGTGTATCCGCAGGAACTTGCGCAGTGGCGCGAGGCAGCCCGGCAGGCGCTGGCCGAACCGGAAGAGGCGCGGGCCAGCCCCCAGCAAACGAAGCAGGACCGGCGCCGGATCAAGGAGCTTGAGCGTGAGTTACGGCGCAAGGACAAGGCGCTTGCCGAAGCCGCCGCACTGCTGGTGCTGAGAAAAAACTTGGCGGCGATCTTCAATCGGGACAAGGGCGAGGACGAATGACCCGCCTCGAAGATCGCCGTCTGCTTGTCCAGGAACTCGACTCGGCCCAGCGGTGCGGGGCGCGCCTTGATCTGGCCTGTGAGGAGGCTGGCCTGTCGGTGCGCACGCTGCAGCGCTGGAAGGCCGAAGGGAGCGTGCTGCGGGACGACGGTCGGCCCGGTGCGGTGCGCCCGAAGCCTGCCCATGCACTCACGCAAGAGGAGCGCGCGAAGGTGCTGCAGACCGCCAACGATGCGCGCTTTGGCGAACTGCCACCGGCACGCATCGTGCCGATGCTGGCCGACGAGGGGGTGTATCTGGCGAGTGAGTCGACGTTTGTGCGGGTCTGCGCGACCATGGCCAGTCGGAGCGCCGTGGCCAGGCGAAGCTCCGACGCGCTCCGGCCCGCCGAGCACGCATATCGCGACCCGCCCTGGGCAGGTCTGGTGTTGGGACATGACTTATTTGCCGGCGACAGTGGCCGGTCGCTGGTTCCACCTGTACCTGATCCTCGATCTCCCAGCCGCAAGATCATCGGCTGGGAAGTGCATGACAGCGATGTCGCCGAGCATGCGGCCCATCTTGTGCGCCGCACGGCGCTTGCCGAAGGGATCGCCCGGTTGGCCGACAAGCCTGTCCTGCACGGCGACAATGGCGCCACGCTCAAGGCCACCACGGTACTGGCGATGCTGCACTGGCTCGGTATCAAACCCTCGTACTCGCGGCCACGCGTCAGCGACGACAACGCGTACGCCGAGGCGCTGTTTCGCACTGCCAAATATCGGCCCGAGTTCCCAGCGGGCGGCTTTGCGGATCTGGAGGCCTCGCGGCAGTGGGCCCGCCGCTTCGTTGATTGGTACAACGTCGAGCACCGCCACAGCGGCATTCGCTACGTGAGCCCGGCGCAGCGACATGATGGGGAAGATCACGCGATCCTCGCCGCCCGCGATGCCGTCTGGCGGCGGCCCGCGAGCGCCACCGGCCCGCTGGTCCGGGCCCGACGCGCGACTGGTCGCCCATCGGCGCCGTGACCCCTCAATCCTGGAGGATACCGTCATCGCGACGGCGGCAGGTGAAGCGAATAGACAGCCATCGGCTGCATGACTGAGGCGACAACTAGCTTGACGCGCACCGGCCCGGAGCGAGCATTCCCGGCGCGTGCGAGAACTGGGCCGAAACGGCCGCTGCGTATCGATTCCTGCGCAACGAACAGGTGGGCTGGGAAGAGGTGCTGACCGCCCACGCCCAGGCCAGCCAGGCGCGGATCCGCGAACACGCGGTCGTGCTGTGCATCCAGGACACCACCGAACTGGACTACAACGGCCAGGCGATGAGCGGGCTGGGGCCGCTCAGCTTTGAAGCCCAGCGCGGCCTGTACCTGCACCCCACCTACGTCGTCACCCCCGAGCGCGAACCGTTGGGCGTCACCAACGCCTCAGACTGCTGACAAACCCCCAAGCCCCCGCCCGCCGGGGGCTTCGTTTTTTTATAATAGCGGCATGCTCAAGCCTGCCGCCGCCACTGCTCAGACCGAACTGGAGATGGTGACGCTGGACCAACTGGTTCCGCGTACTCACCTGCTTCGGTTGATCGACACGCACATCCGCTTCGACTTCATCCGCGAGAAGACCGAAGGGCTCTACGCAGCGAACAACGGCCGCCCGGCCATCGACCCGGTGGTGCTGTTCAAGATGTTGTTCATCGGCTATCTGTTTGGAGTGCGCTCGGAGCGTCAGCTGGTCCGCGAGGTCGAGGTCAATGTGGCCTACCGCTGGTTTCTCGGGCTGCGCCTGACGGACAAGGTGCCCGATGCCTCCACGCTGAGCCAGAACCGCCGTCGCCGCTTTGCCGGGACGGGGATCGAGCAGGACATCTTCGACACCATCGTCGAGCAGGCGATCGAACACAAACTGATCGGCGGACGGGTTCTCTACACCGACAGCACGCACCTGAAGGCGAACGCCAACAAGCGCCATTACGACGTGGTGGAGGTCGAACAAACGCCTGCGGCCTACCTGGCCGAACTGGACGCCGCCGTGGATGCCGAGCGGGCCGCCGCGGGCCAGCGGCCGCTGCGCCGAACGACGGCTGCGCCCGCGGGGCCGTCCGAGGCGGGCCCGGATCGGGACGGCGGCGCGCCGGGCGCGCCTGCCGCCCCGTCCGAACCCCCTTCGGATACCGCCGCGGCGGACACCCGTCAGATCAAGCGCAGCACGGTCGATCCCGACGCCGGCTTCATGGTGCGCGACCAGAAACCCGTGGGTTTCTTCTATCTGGATCACCGCACCGTCGATGGCGTGCACGCCCTGATCGTCGACACCCACGTCACCCCCGGCAACGTCAATGACGCCACGCCTTACCTCACGCGCCTGGACCGGGCGCGCACGCGTTTCGATCTGAAGGTCGGCGCGGTCGGGCTCGATGCCGGCTACTTCACCCCGTGGGTCCGGTGCGCGTCAAGCTAGTTGTCGCCTCAGTCATGCAGCCGATGGCTGTCTATTCGCTTCACCTGCCGCCGTCGCGATGACGGTATCCCTTTCAGGATTGAGGGTCACGGCGCCGATGGGCGACCAGTCGCGCGTCGGGCCGGACCAGCGGGCCGGGTGGCGCTCGCGGGCTGCCACATAGACGGCATGGCGGGCGGCGAGAATCGCGTGATCTTTGCCCTCATGGCGCTGGGTGGGGCTCACGTAGCGGATGCCACTGTGGCGATGCTCGACGTTGTACCAATCGACGAAGCGGCGGGCCCACTGCCGCGAGGCCTCCAGATCCGCAAAGCCGCCCGCTGGGAACTCGGGCCGATATTTGGCAGTGCGAAACAGCGCCTCGGCGTACGCGTTGTCGTCGCTGACGCGTGGCCGCGAGTACGAGGGTTTGATACCGAGCCAGTGCAGCATCGCCAGTACCGTGGTGGCCTTGAGCGTGGCGCCATTGTCGCCGTGCAGGACAGGCTTGTCGGCCAACCGGGCGATCCCTTCGGCAAGCGCCGTGCGGCGCACAAGATGGGCCGCATGCTCGGCGACATCGCTGTCATGCACTTCCCAGCCGATGATCTTGCGGCTGTACAGATCGAGGATCAGGTACAGGTGGAACCAGCGACCGGCCACTGTCGCCGGCAAATAAGTCATGTCCCAACACCAGACCTGCCCAGGGCGGGTCGCGATATGCGTGCTCGGTGGGCGGGAGGCTGTCGGAAGCTTCGCCCGGCCACGGCGCTCCGACTGGCCATGCTCGCGCAACACCCGCACAAACGTCGACTCACTCGCCAGATACACCCCCTCGTCGGCCAGCATCGGCACGATGCGTGCCGGTGGCAGTTCGCCAAAGCGCGCATCGTTGGCGGTCTGCAGCACCTTCGCGCGCTCCTCTTGCGTGAGTGCATGAGCAGGCTTCGGGCGCACC
>JADKKC010000007.1 GCA_016720685.1 Zoogloea sp. | reverse complement strand
TTGTGGTTGCGCACCGTGCTAAGAGCATTGCCTGCCGCAACCTCCGTCGAACACTTCGAGGCCCTCCTGCCCTGGAATCTCAAGCCAGAACTTCTGCCCACCGCGTAGAGCGTTTGGGAAGAATGGGGTTTGTGGAGCGCTTACGGTGCATGAAGTTGACACCGTCGCGCATCCGCCACGGGTAGTATCTTCACCGCTGTTTACGTCGTAGCCCCGATCAATCCCGCTGCCCGCCCGCAGCGTCCGGACGAGCTTGTCATGATCCATTCAGAACTCCTCCATCGCCTGATCGCCGCCCACCCGCCACGACAGGATTCGCTCTTGCCGATTCTCCATTCCATCCAGGACGAGCTGGGCTGGGTGCCGCCGGAAGCCACGGAGCCGCTTGCCCGGGCGCTGAATCTCTCGAGGGCCGAGGTTCATGGCGTGATCAGTTTCTACCCGCACTTGCGCAGCGTGCAGCCGGGGCGTCACGTGCTCCAGCTGTGTCGCGCCGAGGCCTGCCAGGCGCGGGGCAGCGCAGCGCTGGAGGCTCACGTCCGGGCCCGGCTCGGTATCGCTTTCCACGAAACCTCCGCCGACGGCGCGATCAGCCTCGAGCCGGTGTATTGCCTCGGAAACTGTGCCTGCGGGCCGTCGCTGCGGGTGGGCGACGAAATCGTCGGGCGGGTTGACGCAAGCCGCTTCGATGCCTTGCTGGTGGCGCTGCAGGAGGACGTGGCATGACGATACGCGTTTTTGTACCCGCCGATTCGTCGGCCCTTTCGGTGGGCGCCGGAGACGTCGCCCTGGCCATTGCCGCCCAGGCCGCCGCCCGTGGCAGTGCCATCGAACTGGTGAGAAACGGCTCCCGCGGCCTGTCCTGGCTCGAACCGCTGGTTGAAGTGGCGACGCCTGCCGGTCGCGTGGCCTACGGGCCGGTGACGGTGGCGGACGTGCCCGGCCTGCTGGATGCGGGCTTCCTGGCGGGCGCCGATCATCCGCTCGCGCTGGGTCTCACCGACGAGATTCCCTATCTCAAGAAGCAGGAGCGGCTCACCTTTGCCCGTGTCGGCATCACCGATCCGCTGTCGCTGGCCGACTACGCTGCCCATGGCGGTTTCGCGGGGCTCCGGGCGGCGCTGTCGCTCACGCCCGGCGAAATCGTCGCGGCCGTCACCGAGTCGGGCCTGCGCGGTCGGGGCGGTGCGGCCTTTCCGGCCGGTATCAAGTGGCAGACCGTGCTGGCCGCCGCCGGCGACGAGAAGTACGTGGTGTGCAACGCGGACGAAGGCGATTCCGGCACTTTTTCCGACCGCCTGCTGCTTGAAGGCGACCCCTTCTGCCTCATCGAAGGCATGCTCATCGCCGGGCTCGCGGTGGGTGCCCGCAAGGGCTACATTTACCTGCGCTCCGAATACCCCCATGCCTGGAGAACGCTCAATGCCGCGATCCTGCGGGCCCGCGAAGCCGGCCTGCTCGGCGACGACGTGCTCGGCTCCGGCCGCAGCCTTCGACATCGAGGCGCGCCTTGGTGGCGGCGCCTACATCTGCGGCGAAGAAACCGCGCTGCTCGAAAGCATCGAGGGCCGGCGCGGCCAGGTGCGCGCCAAGCCGCCACTGCCGGCAATCACGGGCCTGTTTGGCAAGCCGACGGCGATCAACAACGTGATCACCCTGGCCAGCGTGCCGATCATTCTCGCCAGTGGGGCCGCCTTTTACCGGGACTACGGCATGGGCCGCTCGCGGGGCACACTGCCCTTCCAGCTGGCCGGCAACGTGCTGCGCGGCGGGCTGGTCGAAAAAGCCTTCGGACTTACGCTCGACGAGTTGCTGAATGATTTTGGCGGGGGCACGGCCAGCGGGCGGCCGATCCGTGCCGCGCAGGTAGGCGGCCCGCTGGGCGCCTATGTGCCGGTGCAGGACTTCGATCTGCCCCTCGATTACGAAGCCTTTGCCGCCCGCGGTGCGATGCTTGGTCATGGCGGGGTGGTGGTGTTTGACGACACGGTGGACATGGGCCGCATGGCCCGCTTTGCGATGGAATTCTGTGCCGCCGAATCCTGCGGAAAATGCACCCCGTGCCGCATCGGGTCGACGCGTGGCGTCGAGGTCATCGAGCGTATCCTCGCCGGCGAGAATCGCGGCACCAACCTGCCGCTGCTCGAAGACCTGTGCACCCTGATGATCGACGGCTCGCTGTGCGCCATGGGCGGCATGACGCCGTATCCGGTGCTCTCTCTGCTCAAGCATTTTCCGGCCGATTTCGGCCTTGCCGACAAATAAGGAGCGCCGCCATGGCCTGTCAGTGTCAGTCTGATTTCGGTACGCCCGCCAGCGACTCCGGCAGCCGGGTTGCGCTGCTCATCGACGGCCGTCAGGTCAGCGCGCCGGCGGGCAGTTCGGTGATGCGCGCCGCCCTTGAAGCCGGCATCCCGATCCCGAAGCTGTGTGCGACCGATCAGCTCGAAGCCTTTGGCTCGTGCCGCCTGTGCCTGGTGCAGGTGGAAGGCCGGCGCGGCTATCCGGCCTCATGCACGACGCCGGTGGAAGAAGGTATGACGGTGAGCACCCAGTCGCCCCACCTTTCCAGGCTGCGCCGGGGCGTGATGGAACTCTACATTTCCGACCACCCCCTCGATTGCCTCACCTGCTCGGCCAACGGCAACTGCGAGTTGCAGGAGATGGCCGGCGTCGTCGGCCTGCGGGAGGTGCGCTATGGCCTCGCCGGTGACAACCACTTCGACGCCGCCCACGCCGCGCCGAAAGATGAATCCAACCCCTATTTCAGCTTCGAGCCGGCCAAGTGCATCGTGTGCAGCCGCTGCGTGCGGGCCTGCGAGGAAGTGCAGGGCACGTTTGCGCTGACGATTGCCGGCCGTGGTTTCGCCTCGAAGGTGACGGCCGGCGCCGGGGAAAGTTTTCTGGGCTCGGAATGCGTGTCTTGCGGCGCCTGCGTGGCAGCCTGCCCGACCGCCACGCTCACCGAAAAATCCCTGATCGAGGCCGGCCAGGCCCAGGCGAGCGTGCTCACCACCTGCGCCTATTGCGGCGTGGGCTGCAGCTTTCGCGCCGAGGTCAAAGGCAGCGAGGTGGTGCGCATGGTTCCGGATAAATCCGGTGGCGCCAACGCCGGCCACTCCTGCGTGAAAGGCCGTTTTGCGTGGGGCTACGCAACCCACCCCGACCGTATCAGGACGCCGATGATCCGCGCCAGCATCGATGCCCCCTGGCGTGAAGTGTCGTGGGACGAAGCGCTGGCCTACACCGCCAGCGAGTTCAAACGCATCCAGGCCAGCTACGGCCGGCTTGCGGTGGGCGGCATCACCTCATCACGCTGCACCAACGAAGAAACCTATCTGGTGCAGAAGCTGGTGCGCACCGCCTTCGGCAACAACAACGTGGATACCTGCGCCCGGGTCTGCCATTCGCCCACGGGCTACGGCCTCAAGCAAACCCTGGGCGAATCGGCCGGCACGCAGGATTTTGAATCGGTGCTGTCGGCCGACGTGATCGTCGTGATCGGCGCCAATCCCACCGATGGCCACCCGGTGTTCGGTTCGCTGCTCAAGCGGCGCCTGCGCGAAGGGGCGCGCTTGATCGTCATCGACCCGCGCGCCATCGATCTGGTGCGCACCCCCCACGTGGCCGCCGCCCATCACCTGGCGCTCTTGCCCGGCACCAATGTGGCGATGATCAACGCGCTGGCGCACGTCATCGTCAGCGAAGGGCTGGTCGATGAGGATTTCGTGGCAAGTCGCTGCGAGCCGGAAGCCTTTGCCGCGTGGCGCAAATTTGTGCTGCAACCAGAGAACAGCCCCGAAGTCGTCGCCGGCATAACGGGGGTGCCTGCCGAGGCGATCCGCGCCGCGGCCCGTCTTTATGCCGCTGCTGGCAATGGGGCGATCTACTACGGCCTCGGCGTCACCGAGCACAGCCAGGGCTCGACGATGGTGATGGGCATTGCCAACCTCGCGATGGCGACCGGCAACATCGGCCGGCCGGGCGTGGGCGTCAATCCGCTGCGGGGGCAGAACAACGTGCAGGGCTCCTGCGACATGGGCTCGTTTCCCCACGAGCTGCCGGGCTATCGCCCGGTGTCCGATCCGGCCACGCGGGCCATGTTCGAAGCGCGCTGGGGCGTGGCCCTCGATCCCGAGCCCGGCTACCGCATTCCCAACATGTTCAGTGCGGCGCTGTCCGGCAGCTACAAGGGCATGTACGTGCAGGGCGAGGACATTGCCCAGTCCGACCCCAACACCTCCCACGTGGAAGCCGCGCTGCGCCAGCTCGAATGCCTGGTGGTGCAGGATATCTTCTTCAACGAAACCGCAAAGTTTGCCCATGTGTTCTTGCCCGGTGCGTCCTTTCTGGAGAAGGACGGAACCTTCACCAACGCCGAGCGGCGCATCTCGCGGGTGCGCAAGGTCATGGAACCCCTGGGCGGCAAGGCCGACTGGGAAGCCACCCAGGCGCTGTCCTGCGCCCTTGGCGTGCCGATGAACTACCGCCACCCGTCTGAGATCATGGACGAGATCGCCGCGCTGACGCCGAGCTTTGCCGGCGTCAGCTACGCCTTGCTCGACCAGGCCGGCAGCCTGCAATGGCCGTGCAACGCCGACGTGCCCAACGGAACACCGATCATGCACGCCGAAACCTTCACCCGCGGCCTCGGGCGTTTTGTCGTCACCGAATACGTGCCGACCACCGAAAAAGTCACCCGGCGCTATCCGCTGATTCTCACCACCGGCCGCATCCTCAGCCAGTACAACGTGGGAGCCCAGACCCGGCGCACCGCCAACACCGTGTGGCACGACGAGGACCGCCTCGATATCCATCCCCTCGACGCCGCCGACCGGGGCATTGCCGATGGCGACTGGGTGCACATTGCCAGCCGCGCCGGCGACACCCGTCTGCGCGCCCGGGTGTCGGAGCGGATGCAGCCGGGTGTCGTCTACACGACCTTCCACTTTCCCGGCTCCGGCGCCAATGTGATCACCACCGACAACTCGGACTGGGCCACCAACTGCCCCGAATACAAGGTGACCGCCGTGCAGGTTGAGCTGGGTGAGCAGCCGAGCCGCTGGCAGGCCGAGTTCAGCCGTGCCGACACCGAGCAGCACGCGCTGCTGCCCGCCGGGCAGCCAAAGTGAGCCGCGTGTCCACCGCCGACGACCTGCCGGCGCTGATGGCGGTGAGCGCCTGGCGCATCGAGAGTGGCCGGGTGAGCGTGGTGGCCGATGCGGTGGTCGAGGAAGTGCCCGTGGCGCTGGTCTACAACGGCATCTCCCACGCGGTGATGCTCGCCACGCCCACCGATCTCGATGATTTCGCCCTCGGCTTCAGCCTCACCGAAGGCCTTATCGCCGGCCCGTCCGATTTGCTGGATGTGGACGTCGTGCCCACCGAGCTTGGCATCGAGCTTCACCTGAGCGTTACCGCCAGCAGCTTCCAGGGGTTCAAGGCCACCCGCCGGCAGTTGTCGGGGCGCACGGGTTGCGGCCTGTGCGGGCGCGAGAGCCTGGCCCGGGCGATTCTCGAGGTTGCACCCGTGCCGCGTCGCCTGGGTGTAAGCCTGGGCGCGTTGGAGCGGGCCATCGCGGCCTTGCCGGACGCCCAGTCGCTGCACCGGCAAAGCGGTGGCGTACATGCCGCCGCCTGGGTCGGGCGGGACGGCGACATCCAGTTGCTGCGCGAAGACGTGGGCCGCCACAACGCCCTCGACAAGCTGATTGGCGCCGTCACGCAGCGGCGCATCGACACGGCGAGCGGCTTTGTGGTGATCACCAGCCGCGCCAGCCACGAACTGGTGCACAAGGCGGCCTGTGTCGGCATCGAACTGCTGGCCGCGGTGTCGGCGCCCACTGCGCTGGCCGTGCGCAACGCCGGGGCGGCCGGGCTGACGCTGGCCGGCTGGCTGCGGAAGGACGGGTTCTCGATCTACAGCCATCCAGAGCGCATCGTTCAGGCGCCGGGCACGCTTTAAATCGGCGGCTCGCCCTCGTCGATCTTCCGCGCCCGAAAAATTTGCGGCGGCACGCCGGTCCAGCTGCGAAAGGCGCGGCTGAAACTCTTCTCGTTGGCAAACCCCACCAGCGCCGCAATCTGCTTGATCGAGCGCTGGCTGCGGTTCAGCAGTTCCACCGCCCGGTCGCGGCGGGCTTCGTCCTTGATCTGCTGGAGCGACGAGCCTTCTTCGTGCAGCTGGCGGTGCAGCGTGCGCACCGACACGTGCAGGTGTTCGGCAACCCGCCCTGCAGTGGCCGATCCGCTGGCAGGATCGCGCAGAAAACGGCGCACACCTTCGACCAGCAGGCGGTCGCGCCGGTATTGCAGCACCGTGAGCGGCAGCGCGCGCTGCAGCATGGTGCGGAGCGCCGCTTCGTCACGGCGCAGGGGCAAATCCAGGTAGCGGGCGTCGAAGCTGAAGCCGGCGAGCTCGGCGTCGAAACGCACCGGGCCCGGGAACATCAGCGGGTAGGCGTCGGCGTGGCACGGCGCGGGGAAAGGGAAGCGGCTTTCGTTCAGTGGAATGCGCGAATCAATCGCCCAGCAGGCGTAGCCCAGCACGTAGCGCAGCAGCGTGACAAGGCAGAACTCGCGCATCTCGCCCAGCGGACGATGGGGCGTGAGGGTGAGCGTGGCGGCGGTTTTGGTGACATCGAGCGAGAGCGTGATGTCGTCGGTGAGCAGGCGGTGATGGCGGCACCAGCGCTTGAGCGCAACGCCCAGCTTGGGGGCACCCAGCGATGCGCGGCACAGCATGCCGTAGCTGCCCCACGGCAGCCGCCGCGAAAACCAGCCCAGCGCCTCGTCGTCTAGCTCCTGCATGGCGTGCCCGGAGATGATCTCCATCTGCGCCGCGGTGATGCGGGCTTCCGGCTGCTCGAGCAGGCCCGGGTCGATACCGGCGCGGGCGAGTGCGCTGGCCGGGTTCGCACCGTAGCGCAGATAGCCCAGCACGATCGCCCGGATGAAGGCGATAGGGGTAACGGCACGGCCGCTGAGCGATGCAGCGAGGGAGGTTCCGGCGGGTGGATTCATTGCCCACGAATCATAACTTTCGTGGCACGATTTGCAACCATGATGGCGCCCGCGAGGCCCCGCGAGCGCTTACGCTCCGGGGCACTTGAATGGATCGCAGCGCCAGTCGGCAAACCACAAAAACGGAGGAGACAAACCCATGAACATCCCCAGCCTCGACTTCAACCTCGGCGAAACCATCGAAGCGCTGCGCGACACCGTGCAGGCCTTTGCCGCCAAGGAAATCGCGCCCCGCGCGGCGGCCGTCGACCGGGACAACCTCTTTCCGGCCGACCTGTGGAAGAAGCTCGGCGACCTGGGCCTCCACGGCATGACCGCACCCGAGGAGTACGGCGGCACCAACATGGGTTACCTCGCCCACATCATCGCGCTCGAGGAAGTCTCTCGCGCCTCCGCGTCGGTGGGCCTGTCGTATGGTGCCCACTCCAACCTGTGCATCAACCAGATCCGCAGAAACGGCAGCGACGCCCAGAAACAAAAATACCTGCCCAAGCTGATCTCCGGCGATCACGTGGGGGCGCTGGCCATGAGCGAGCCCAATGCCGGCTCCGACGTGGTTTCCATGAAGCTGCGTGCCGACAAGAAGGGCGACCGCTTTGTGCTCAACGGCGCCAAGATGTGGATCACCAACGGCGGCGACGCCGACACGCTGGTGGTGTATGCCAAGACCGACATCGAGGCCGGCGCCAAGGGCATGACGGCCTTCATCGTCGAGAAGGGCATGAAGGGCTTCACCCACGGCACCCACCTCGACAAGCTGGGCATGCGCGGCTCCAACACCTTTCCGCTGTTCTTCGACGACGTGGAAATCCCCGAAGAAAACGTGCTTGGCGGCGTGGGCAACGGCACCCGGGTGCTGATGAGCGGCCTCGACTACGAACGCGCCGTGCTGTGCGGCGGGCCGCTGGGCATCATGGCCGCGTGCATGGACGTGGTGGTGCCTTACCTCCACGACCGCAAGCAGTTTGGCCAGAGCATCGGCGAGTTCCAGCTGATGCAGGGCAAGGTGGCCGACATGTACTCCACCTGGATGGCCAACCGCGCCTATGTGTATGCCCTCGGCCAGGCCTGTGATCGCACCGACCACGCCCGCACCCTGCGCAAGGATGCGGCCGGCGCCATTCTGTACTCGGCCGAAAAAGCCACCTGGATGGCCGGCGAAGCGATCCAGACCCTTGGCGGCGTGGGCTACACCAACGAATACGCCGCCGGCCGCCTGTGGCGCGATGCCAAGCTGTATGAAATTGGCGCCGGCACCAGCGAAATCCGCCGCATGCTGATCGGCCGCGAACTGTTCTCCGAAACCGCCTGAGCCGGAGCCTCCATCCATGACCGTCATCAAATCCGCCATCAACCCGCGCGCGGCCGAATTCCAGGCCAACGCGGCCGCCATGAGCAAGACCGTTGCCGACCTGCGCGACAAAGCGGCCCAGGTTTCGCTGGGCGGCGGCGAATCCGCCCGCGCCAAGCACAGCGCCCGCGGCAAGCTGCTGCCCCGCGACCGGGTCGATCACCTGCTCGATCCGGGCACCGGCTTTCTCGAAGTCGGCCAGTTGGCCGCCCTGGGCATGTACGACAACGAAGCGCCGTCCGCCGGGGTGATCACCGGCATCGGGCGGGTGAATGGCGTCGAATGCATGATCGTCGCCAACGACGCCACCGTTAAGGGCGGCACCTATTACCCGATGACGGTCAAGAAGCACCTGCGCGCCCAGGAGATCGCCCAGCAGAACAAGCTGCCGTGCATCTACCTCGTGGATTCCGGCGGCGCCTTTCTGCCCCGGCAGGATGAAGTCTTCCCCGATCGCGATCACTTCGGCCGCATCTTCTTCAACCAGGCCAATCTCTCGGCCAAGGGCATCCCGCAGATCGCCGTGGTGATGGGCTCGTGCACCGCCGGCGGCGCCTACGTGCCGGCCATGAGCGACGAGACCATCATCGTCAAGAACCAGGGCACGATCTTCCTGGGCGGCCCGCCGCTGGTGAAGGCCGCCACCGGCGAAGTCGTCAGCTCCGAAGACCTCGGCGGCGGCGACGTGCACACCCGCGTTTCCGGCGTGGCCGATCACCTGGCCGAAAACGACACCCACGCGCTGTCGATCGCCCGTCGCATCGTCGGCACGCTCAACCGCATCAAGCCCGTCAGCCTCAAGCTGCTGGATTCCGAAGAGCCGATCTACGATCCGGCCGAGCTTTACGGCGTGATTCCCTCGGACACCCGCAAGCCCTACGACGTGCGCGAAGTGATCGCCCGCATCGTCGATGGCTCCCGCTTCGACGAGTTCAAGGCGCGCTACGGCACCACGCTGGTCACCGGCTTTGCCCACCTTTACGGCATGCCCGTCGGCATCATTGCGAACAACGGCATCCTGTTTGGCGAATCGGCCCAGAAGGGCGCCCCACTTCGTCGAACTGTGCGCCCAGCGCGGCGTGCCGCTGGTGTTCCTGCAAAACATCACCGGCTTCATGGTGGGCCGCAAGTACGAAAACGGCGGCATTGCCAAGGACGGCGCCAAGATGGTGATGGCGGTGTCCACCGCCCAGGTGCCCAAGCTCACGGTGCTGATCGGCGGCAGCTTTGGCGCCGGCAACTACGGCATGTGCGGCCGCGCCTACAGCCCGCGTTTTTTGTGGATGTGGCCCAACAGCCGCATCTCGGTGATGGGTGGCGAACAGGCCGCCAGCGTGCTCGCCACCGTGCGCCGCGACGGCATCGAGGCCAAGGGCGGCGTCTGGAGCAAGGACGACGAAGAAGCCTTCAAGTCGCCCATCCGCCAGCAATACGAGGACCAGGGCCACCCTTACTACGCCACCGCCCGCCTGTGGGACGACGGCGTGGTCGACCCGGCGCAAACCCGCCGCATCCTGGGCCTGTCCCTGTCGGCCAGCCTCAACGCGCCGATCCTGCCGACCAAGTTCGGCCTGTTCCGCATGTGATTGGCCCCGTGGGCCGGGCTTCAGTCCGCCTCACAGGGATGCACGGAAAGCGAGACTGCACGATGAAATTTGAAACCCTGGAGATCGCCCGTGACGGCGCTGTGGCGACGATCTGGATGAACCGTCCGGACGTCCACAACGCCTTCAACGAGCTGTTGATTGCCGAACTCACCGCTGCCTGCGGGGCACTGGATGCTGACGAATCGGTGCGTGCCGTGGTGCTTGCCGGCCGTGGCAAGAGCTTTTCGGCCGGCGCCGACCTCAACTGGATGCGCCGCGCCGCCGATGCCTCGGTCGAGGAAAACCTGCAGGACGCCCGCAAGCTCGCCGGCATGCTGCGCACGCTGGCAGAAATGAACAAGCCCACCATCGCCCGTGTTCAGGGTGCCGCGCTGGGCGGCGGCATGGGGCTGGCTTCGGCCTGCGACATCTGCATCGCCGGCACGGGCGCGGTGTTTCGCCACCTCCGAGGTGAAGTTCGGAATCATTCCGTCGGCCATCAGCCCCTACGTGCTGCGCGCCATCGGTGCCCGTCAGGCGGGGCGCTACTTTCAGACCGCCGAGCGGATTTCCGCCGCCCGCGCCGTGGAGCTGGGGCTGGCCCACGAGGCCGTTGCGCCCGACGCACTCGATGCCGCGGTGCAGGACGTGCTTGCCGCGCTCTTGCAGGGCGGCCCCCGCTCACAGGCGGCGGCCAAGGATCTGATCCGCGCCGTGGCCAATCAGCCGATCACCGACGCACTCGTCGAAGACACCGCCCGCCGCATTGCCGGGCTGCGCGCCACGCCCGAAGCCCGGGAAGGCCTCGCTGCCTTTCTCGACAAGCGCCCGGCAGCCTGGGTGTAGGGCGAGGGGCGACTTCAGTCGCCCGGCCGGTGCTCGATCAACGAACAAGCGGGCGACGGAAGTCGCCTCTACAGAAAAACGGGAGACAAAATGTTCAACAAGATCCTGATCGCCAACCGCGGCGAAATAGCGTGCCGGGTCATCAAGACGGCCCGCCGCCTCGGCATCAAGACCGTTGCCGTGTATTCCGAGGCCGACGCCGGCGCGCGCCATGTGCGCCTGGCGGACGAAGCCGTGCTGATCGGCCCGGCGCCCGCCCGTGAGAGCTACCTCGTCATCGAGCGCATCGTCGCCGCGGCCAGGCAAACCGGCGCGCAGGCGATTCACCCGGGTTACGGCTTCTTGTCCGAGAACGAAGATTTTTGTCATGCCTGCGAAGCGGCCGGCATCGTCTTCATCGGCCCGCCGGTTTCGGCGATCCGCGCGATGGGCTCGAAATCCGAGGCCAAGAAGCTGATGGAAAAAGCGGGTGTACCGCTCACTCCCGGCTACCACGGCGACAACCAGGAAGCGGGTTTTCTCAACGTGCAGGCCGACGCCATCGGCTACCCGGTGCTCATCAAGGCGGCGGCGGGGGGTGGCGGCAAGGGCATGCGGCTGGTTGAAAGGAGCGCCGATTTTCTGGATGCGCTGGCGTCGTGCAAGCGTGAAGCGGCCGCGAGCTTTGGCAACGACCACGTGCTGGTCGAGAAATACCTCACCCGCCCGCGCCACATCGAAATCCAGGTTTTCGGCGACACCCAGGGCAAGGTGGTTTACCTCTTCGAGCGGGATTGCTCGGTGCAGCGTCGTCACCAGAAGGTGCTCGAAGAAGCCCCGGCCCCCGGCATGACGCCCGAACGCCGTGCCGCCATGGGCCAGGCGGCCGTCGAAGCCGCCAAGGCCGTTGGTTACGTGGGCGCCGGCACCGTCGAATTCATCGCCAACCAGGACGGCAGCTTCTACTTCATGGAGATGAACACCCGCCTGCAGGTGGAGCACCCCGTTACCGAGATGATCACCGGCCTCGATCTGGTGGAATGGCAACTCCGCGTGGCGGCCGGCCAGCCGCTGCCGCTGGTTCAGGAGCAGCTCGCCATCAATGGCCACGCGCTGGAGGCACGCATCTACGCCGAAGATCCGTCGAAGGGCTTCCTGCCTTCCACCGGCCGGCTGGTGCACCTTGCCCCGCCCGAGGAGGGCATGCATGTGCGCGTGGATACCGGCGTGGAGGAGGGCGACGAGATTTCGCCTTTCTACGACCCGATGATCGCCAAGCTCATCGTCTGGGACGTCAACCGCGATCGGGCGCTGGCCCGCATGCTGCAGGCGCTGGCCGAGTATCGGGTGGTTGGCGTGGCCAACAACATCGAATTCCTGTCGCGGCTCACCGCCTGCCCGGCCTTTGCCAATGCCGATCTCGACACCGGCCTGATCGAGCGCGAGAAGGATTACCTCTTCCCCGAGCAACTCGAGCCCGCCCGCGAAGCCTGGCTGGCCGTGGCCCTGGCCGAACTGCTGCGCGAGCGGGAGCGCGCGGGCCAACTGGCTGCCGGCCATCCGGAGCCGGATTCGCCCTGGCATCGTCGCGACGGCTGGCGCATCAACAGCGCGGCCAGCCGCACGCTGATCTTTCGCCTCGGCGAGGTGGAAAAAATGCTCGCCGTCACTGACCGGGGCGGCGCCTTTGACATCACCCTCGACGGCGTTGTCAGCACCGTCAGCGGCAGCCTCAACCCCCGCGGCCTGCTGCGGGCCGAGTTGGACGGCCTGCGCACCACGGCCACGGTGGTCGTTGCCGGCGAGCGCCGCCACCTGTTCGGCAACGGCCGTGCGTGGCAGTTTGCCGCGGTGGATCCGCTCTTTCACAGCGGCGAAGGCGGCGGTGCCGAAGGCGGGCTGCTGGCGCCCATGCCGGGCAAGGTGATCGCGCTGATCGCCGCTGAAGGCGCCACGGTGGACAAGGGCGCGCCGCTCCTGATCCTCGAAGCCATGAAGATGGAACACACCATCACCGCTCCGAGCGCCGGCACCGTAAAAGCCTTCCGCTTTGCCGTGGGCGACCAGGTGGGCGATGGCGCCGAACTGGTCGACTTCGAGGCCACCCCGGCCTGAGCAGCGGCGCGGGGGGGGCGACTTCAGTCGCCCGCGGACTTCGATCAACGAATGGTCGTGATTCAACGTGCGGATGGGCGACTGAAGTCGCCCCAACAGCACCCACCCGCAGCCCCAACGCGTCGCATCCAGCAATTCCCCCCGGCAACCCGCGCAGACGGGGCCGGATCATAACGTCAAGACAAGTGTGAGGAGACACATGAACAAGCCGCTGAGTTACGTCCACGGTGCATCGGACAAACCCCTGATCGGCCAGACCATCGGCCGTTTTTTCGATGAAGCCTGCGCGCGCCATGCCGGACACGAAGCGCTGGTGGTGCGCCATCAGGGCGTTCGCCTGAGCTATGCCGAACTGAAGCTGAAGGTGGATGCGCTGGCCTGCGGGCTGCGCCGGCTGGGGCTTGAGCCCGGCGAGCGGATCGGCATCTGGTCACAGAACAACGTGGAATGGGCGCTGAGCCAGTTCGCCACCGCCAAGGCGGGCCTCGTGCTGGTGAACATCAACCCGGCCTACCGGCGCAGCGAGCTGGAATATGCACTGAACAAGGTCGGCTGCCGCGCGCTGATCGTGTCGCCCTCATTCAAGAGCAGCGATTACCTGGCCATGCTGGTCGATCTGGCGCCGGAGCTGGCCCACTGCGAAGCGGGCCTCCTGCGCGCCCATCGCTTGCCCAGCCTCGAGATCGTTGTGCGCATGGGCGCCGGGCACACGTCGGGAATGCTCAATTTCGACGACCTTTTCGTGTCGCCCAACCGGGATGAACTCGACGAGCTTGAACTCCTGGGCGAGCGCCTGCAGTTCGACGACCCGATCAATATCCAGTTCACGTCCGGCACCACCGGCAATCCCAAGGGTGCCACGCTGTCGCACCACAACATTCTCAACAACGGCTTTTTTGTGGGCGAGGCGATTCGCCTGCGGGAGGGCGACCGGGTGTGCATTCCGGTGCCGCTGTATCACTGCTTTGGCATGGTGATGGGCAACCTGGGTTGCCTGACCCACGGCGCGACAATGGTCTATCCGGCCGAGGCCTTCGAGCCGCTGGCGGTGCTCCAGACCATAGCCGCCGAGCGCTGCACCGCCACCTACGGCGTGCCGACGATGTTCATCGCGATGCTCGACCACCCGGATTTTGCCGGCTTTGATCTCTCCAGCCTGCGCACCGGCATCATGGCCGGCAGCCCGTGTCCGACCGAGGTGATGAAGCGTGTCATCGACAAGATGAACATGGGCGAGGTGACCATCGCCTACGGCATGACGGAAACCTCGCCGGTCAGCTTCCAGAGCGGCACCGACGATTCCATCGAGCGGCGCGTGTCCACCGTGGGCCGGGTGCAGCCGCACTGCGAAGTGAAGATCATCGACAACGAAGGCCGCATCGTGCCCCGCGGCATGACGGGCGAGCTGTGCACCCGCGGCTATTCGGTGATGCTCGGCTACTGGGGCGACGAGGCCAAAACGGCCGAAGCGATCGGCCGCGGCGGCTGGATGCACACCGGGGATCTGGCGACCCTTGACGATGACGGCTTCTGCAACATCGTCGGGCGAATCAAGGATATGGTGATTCGTGGCGGCGAGAACATCTACCCGCGGGAAGTCGAGGAGTTCCTGTACCGCCATCCCAAGGTGCTGGATGTGCAGGTGGTCGGCATTCCCGACGAGAAATACGGCGAGGAGCTGTGTGCGTGGATCATCCTGCGCGAGGGTGCGCGCCTCACCGAGGGCGAGGTGCGCGACTTCTGCCAGGGGCAGATCGCCCACTACAAGATTCCGCGCTACATCCGCTTCGTGGAGAGTTTTCCGATGACGGTGACCGGCAAGATCCAGAAGTTCCAGATCCGCGAGCAGATGAAGCAATCGCTCGGGCTTCGGGATGTCGCAAGCGCATGAAGGAGGGTGGAGCGATGAATCCGTTTGCACACATGCCGAAGCTGGTCCGCATTGCCGAGATGGGCCCGCGCGACGGCCTGCAGAACGAGAAGCAGCTTGTCGACACCGAAACCAAGGTCGAGCTGATTGCGCGCCTGGGTGCGGCCGGGCTCAAGGTCATCGAGGCCACCTCCTTCGTATCGCCCCGGTGGGTGCCGCAGATGGGCGACAACGCCGAGGTGATGGCCCGCATCCGGCGCCTGCCGGGCGTGGCCTACCCGGTGCTCACGCCCAACCTGCAGGGTTTCGAGGCCGCGCTGGCGGCGGGGGCCACCGAAGTGGCGGTGTTTGGTGCGGCCTCCGAGTCCTTCAGCCGCAAGAACATCAACTGCAGCATTGCCGAATCGCTGACCCGCTTCGAGCCGGTGATGCTGGCCGCCAAGGCCGCCGGCGTGCGGGTGCGCGGCTACGTGTCGTGCGTGCTCGGCTGCCCCTACGAGGGCGAGATCGCCCCCGAAGCGGTGGCCGGCGTGGCCGCCACGCTGTTTGAAATGGGCTGTTTCGAGGTGAGCCTGGGCGACACCATCGGCACCGGCACGCCCGGCAAAACCCGGCGCATGCTCGACACCGTGGCCCGCCGGGTGCCCATCGACAAGCTTGCCGGGCATTACCACGACACCTACGGCCAGGCCATGGCCAACATCTACGCCTCGCTGGAAGCCGGCGTGGCGGTGTTCGACGCCGCGGTGGCGGGCCTTGGCGGCTGCCCTTACGCGGCGGGCGCCTCGGGTAACGTGGCGACCGAGGACGTGGTATACATGCTCGACGGCCTCGGCATCGAAACCGGCATCGATCTGGATGCGCTGGTGGATACCGCGGGCTGGATCAGCGAACGCCTGGGCCGCGCCCCGGCCTCGAAGGTGGCGCGGGCGGTCCTCGCCAAACGAGGCCTCGCCCAGGCTGGCGCAAAGGCTTAGCGCAAGCCGCCTCGCGCTGTTTGAGCGCATGGCTTCATGCGCTTCAGGCCTTCACGGCTTCGAGCAAATCCTTCACCGCTGACACGCGCATCTTCAGATCCGGAGTGGCGATCTTGCGCACCAGCTTGTCCGGGCCGGACATCTTCGTGTTCCGGTCCTTCTGGATCAGCATGATGACCTTCACCGGGTCGATGCTGGCGTTGGGCCCGAACTGGACGCTGATCTGGCTTTCGGAGGCGTCCATCTTGGCGACGCCGTAGGGCTTGACCAGCATGCGCAGGCGGTGGGTTTCGAGCAGCGTTCTGGTTTGTGCCGGCATTTCGCCGAAGCGGTCGATGAGTTCTTCCTGAATGTCGCGCAGGTCTTCTTCGCCTTCGCAGTTGGCAAGGCGCTTGTAGAGGGTGAGGCGTTCCTGCACGTCGCTGCAGTAGTCGTTGGGCAGCAGCGCGGGGGCGTGGAGGTTGATTTCCGACACCACTTCCAGCGGCTGGCTGAGATCGGGCTCCTTGCCTTGCTGCAGGTCATGCACGGCGCGCTTGAGCATTTCGGTGTAGAGGCTGACGCCGACCTGCTGGATTTCGCCGGATTGATTTTCGCCGAGCACTTCGCCGGCGCCGCGAATTTCCAGATCCTGCATCGCCAGGTAAAAGCCGGAACCCAGCTCTTCCATCATGGTGATGGCTTCGAGGCGTTTCTGGGCCTGGGCGGTGGGCTTGGCGTTGGCGTCGGTGAGCAGGTAGGCGTAGGCCTGGTGGTGCGAGCGCCCGACGCGGCCGCGCAGCTGGTGGAGCTGGGCAAGGCCGAAGCGGTCGGCCCGGTTGATCAGGATGGTGTTGGCGGTCTGGATGTTGATGCCGGTCTCGATGATCGTGGTGCACAGCAGCAGGTTGGCCTTCTGCGTGGTGAAGTCGCGCATCACGCGTTCCAGCTCACGTTCGGGCAGCTGGCCGTGGCCGATGACGATGCGTGCTTCGGGCAGCAGTTCTTCCAGCGATTCCCGCATGTTTTCGATGGTGTCGACTTCGTTGTGCAGGAAGTACACCTGCCCGCCGCGCTTGAACTCGCGGATCACCGCCTCGCGGATGATGCCCTTGCTGAAGCGCTGCACGAAGGTCTTGATGGCGAGGCGCTTTTGCGGTGCGGTGGCGATCACCGAAAACTCGCGCAGGCCTTCCAGCGCCAGGCCGAGGGTGCGCGGGATGGGCGTGGCGGTGAGGGTGAGGATGTCCACTTCGCTCCTCAGCGCCTTGAGGGTTTCCTTCTGGCGGACGCCAAAACGGTGTTCCTCGTCGATGATCACCAGGCCGAGGCGCTTGAAGGTGACGTCTTTTTGCAGCAGGCGGTGGGTGCCGATGAGGATGTCCACCTTGCCTTCGCCCAGTTGCTGGATGGCCTCGGCCTGCTCCTTGGCGTTCTTGAAGCGGGAGAGTTCGGCAACCTTGATCGGCCAGTCGGCAAAGCGGTCGGCGAAGGTCTGGTAGTGCTGTTCGGCCAGGAGCGTGGTGGGGCACAGCACAACCACCTGTTTGCCGTCGGCCACCGCGATGAAGGCGGCGCGCAGGGCGACTTCGGTCTTGCCGAAGCCCACGTCGCCGCACACCAGGCGGTCCATCGGCCGGCCGGATTTCATGTCGGCGACCACGGCGTCGATGGCGGCCATCTGGTCGGGGGTTTCCTCGAAGCCGAAGCCGTCGGCGAAGGCTTCGAGATCGTGTTGCTTGAAGTCGAACATGTGGCCCTTGCGCGCAGCGCGCTGGGCGTACAGCGACAGCAGTTCGGCGGCGGTGTCGCGCACCTGCTGGGCGGCTTTCTTTTTGGCTTTTTCCCACTGGCCGGAGCCCAGGGTGTGCAGGTGCACGGCTTCCGGGTCGGCGCCGGCGTAGCGGGTGATGACGTGCAGCTGTGACACCGGCACGTAGAGCTTGTCGCCGTTGGCGTATTCGAGGTTCAGGAATTCGGTTTCGCCTTCGCCGAGATCCATGTGCACGAGGCCCATGTAGCGGCCGATGCCGTGGCTGGAGTGCACCACCGGGTCGCCGGGCTTGAGTTCGGAGAGATCGCGCAGCCAGCCTTCCATCGTCGCGGCCTTGCGGCTGTCGCGGCGCGTTCGGGTGCGGGCGGTGGCGGCGTAAAGCTCGGATTCGGTGACGATCGCGATGCCGGCTTCGGCAAGCACGAAGCCGGCGCCAAGCGGCCCGGTGCCCAGGGCGAGGCGTGCGTCGCCGCCGACAAAGCTCGCGAAATCGGCGTTGGCGGTGGGCTTGAGGGCGTATTCGGCGAAGTATTCGGCGATGGTTTGCTGGCGGCCGGCGGATTCGGCCAGCACCAGCACGCGGCCGGGGAAGCCGCTGCAGAAGGCCTTGAAGCGGTGCAGCGGATCGCTGGCCTTGCGCTCGACGGAGATGTCGGGGAGCGCCACGGCCGGGCCTTCGCTGCCGCCTGCGGGCAGGGCCAGGCGGGCGCGGTCTTTCAGGGCGATGAAAAAGGCTTCTTCGGACAAAAAGAGTTCGTCCGGCGCCATGATCGGGCGTGTCTTGTCGCCGCCGAGCAGCTTGTGGCGGCTGCGGGCATCCTTGCCGAAGGCTTCGATGGCGCCGGGCACGTCACGGTGCAAAAAGATGGCGGCGCTTTCGGGCAGGTAGTCGAAGAGGGTGGCGGTTTCTTCGAAGAACAGCGGCAGGTAGTACTCGATGCCGGCCGGGGCGATACCGTTGGAGACGTCTTTGTACACCATGCAGCGCGATGGGTCGCCTTCGAATTTTTCGCGGAAGCGCCCGCGAAAGCGCGTGCGGCCAGGCTCGTCCATCGGAAATTCGCGGGCCGGCAGGAGGCGTACTTCCTTTACCGGGAACACGGTGCGCTGGGTGTCGGGGTCGAATGTCTTGATGCTTTCGATTTCGTTGTCGAAGAGATCGATGCGGTAGGGCAGCGCGGCGCCCATCGGAAAGAGATCGACCAGCCCGCCGCGCACGCTGTATTCGCCGGGCGTCATGACCTGGGTGACGTGGGCGTAGCCGGCCACGGTCATCTGCATGCGCAGGCCGTCCACGTCGAGCTTTGCGCCTTGCTTGAGGAAGAAGGTGTAGGCGGCCAGGAAGGACGGCGGGGCCAGCCGGTAGAGCGCCGTGGACGCCGGCACGAGGGCAATGTCGGCTTCGCCGCGGGTGATCGCGTAGAGCGTGGAGAGGCGCTCGGAGATCAGATCCTGGTGCGGGGAGAAGCTGTCGTAGGGCAGGGTTTCCCAGTCGGGCAGCAGGTGGGTGGAGAGGTCCGGTGCGAGCCAGGCGATTTCGTCCGACAGGCGCTGGGCGTCGAGCGGGTTGGCGGTGATGACGACCAGCATGCGTCCGCCGCCGGCCAGCCGGGCAATGGCCAGGGCGTCACTCGATCCGGAAAAGGCCGGCAGGTCAAGGCGCTGGCCTGGCTTGGCCTGGCCGAAGACGTCGAGGGACGGGAGGAGGGCTGACAACTGGGAGCGAAGCGGGCTGGAGGCGGTCATGCGGGCGCGTGCTGCAGGAGAAACAAGGGGCGGATTATAAGGCGCCGGGGGATCAGGCCCGGTCTACTTGAAAGCGTTCGACGACGCGGCCGGTTTCAAGGCCGACATCGCTCCAGGTGGATTCGGTGACGTGCATCCAGCCGTAGCGGTCGCGGGTGATGACCGTGGAGCAGCGGGTGCCGTAGCCGGGGGCGCGGATGAAGGCGCTGGAGAGCATGCGTTCCCAGGCAAGGCTGACGCCGGTGCGAGGCAGCGCTGCGTCGGGGGCGGGGCGGTCGTCGCGCAGGAGTTCGCGCAGTGGCGTGTCGTCGGGCAGGGCCCGCAGCGCGCGGGCAAGGCGGGATTTGCCGGCCGTGACCTTGGGCCAGGGTGTGTCGAGCAGATGATTGGAGAGGGCGTAGATGCCGGGCTCGAGGATGCGCGCGCTGCCGCTGGCGCTTTCGTAGATGCCGAGGCTGTCGCCATCCGAAACAAACAGGTTGAAGGCGTTGTAGCGCGGGCCTTGTGCTTGCAGCCGGGCGAGGGCCGCGGCGGTGCTTTCGTTACCGGTGAGAAAATCCGCCACCAGCGCCCCCCGTGACGGCGCATCGTTGCGGTTGCGCGGGGGATCGCGAAAGTTGGTCAGCCCGGCGAAGCGGCCATCGCGGCCGAGGCCGAGCCAGGTGCCACCGGCTTCGAGATCACGACCGGCAAAAACGTTTTTTGCGTCTTTCCACCAGGCGGCTTCGGCCGCCGGCCGGGCGAAGAACTCGTCCCGGTTGGCGGCCACCACCAGCGGGTAGTCCGGATGAACCCGCCAGGCGACGAGAATCAGGCACATGCGACGAAGCGTTCGGTGTGGCGGCTGGCACCTTCGTCGATGAAGCGCAAGACGCCGTGCCTGGCGATCGCCTGTTCGAGGGCCGCATCGAAAGCCGGCACGTCGACGACGTTCTCGTAGATTTCCATCCACGTCCACGGATCGTCCGCCTTGCGCAGGAAGCGCCCGGCGATGCCGGTTTGCTCGCCCACGTCGGCCTGCAGGTTATGCAGCGTCCGGGCCAGATCGGCCTCGAGGCCGATCCGCACGGGGTAGTAGATGTAATAGTGGGACAGTGTCACGTCGCACGCTCAGCCGAGTGCATAGGGCAAGGGCAGGAAGCCGAGGGCCGGGCCGGCGGGCGAGCCGAGGTGGGCCTGGGCAGCGTCGGCGCTGGAGGTTTGCAGCACGACGAGGGCGTCAAAACCGCCCTCGGGCGCCGGCGCGACACTCACCACCTTGCCGGCAGACTGCTCGCCGAAGTCGGGGGCGAACACGTCGGAGCCGACGGCGGGCGGGGTGTCCACATCCACGTGCACCCGGTACATGCGCTTCTTGAGCTTGCCCAGGTAATGGGTGCGGGCAACGATTTCCTGGCCCGGGTAGCAGCCCTTGTTGAAGCTGACGCCGCCGACGAGATCGAAGTTGAGCATCTGGGCGACGAACTCCTCCTGCACCGGCAATGTGACGCCCGGCAGGCCCGCCGTGATGTCCAGCCACTGCCATGCGCTGGTGCCGGCCGGAAGCGCGCCGGCGGCGACGAATTTTTCCCACAGCGAGGCGGCTTCGGAAAGCGGGGCCGACACAATGAAACGGGCGCCATCAAGGCGCACGACAGTCGCGACGCCACCTGCCGTCGCCCGCTCGGCGCCCGGAATGTGGAGCCCGGCGGCTTCGAGCGCTGCGCCAGCCTGCGGGCCGGCAAGGCCGATCAGCACGCTGTCGGCGCTGTCGTCCATCAGCCTGGCCTTGGAGCGCAGGATGTACATCGAGAGTTTCTTGAGCATCGCCAGGTGCACATCGGCCGACAGCGTGAGCAGGTAGTCGGCACCTTCGCGCCACAGCAGGATGCTGGCCAGCATGCGGCCCTTGGGGCTGTTGAAGCTGGTGAGCTGGGCCTCGTTGGGGCCGAGCTTCTTCACGTCGTTGGAAAACAGGTTGTGCAGGAGCGCGCCGGCATCCTCGCCGGTGGCGCGGATCGCGCCGAGGTGCACAAGCGGGACCACCACGGTGCCCTGCGCGGCGCGGACGACATCCTGCCGTGCGTCATCATGGAACTTCAGCGAAGCGCCATCCGTAAAAAGTGCGCCTTGGTCGGCGAGAAGGGATTGCCAGGTTGCATTCATCTGTGGTCGGGGTCCTGTCGCAAAAACGAGTCCAAAAGCGGTTTGCGTTATTATAAGGGGCTGTGCTGCCGCGGCCTTGCCGGCTCGCCGGGGGGTGATCGACCCATCTGGCCAGGGCTGCATTGTAGCGGCAGATTTACCCGTCTTCTTTCACCCCATTCGTTCGTTCCGGACGCGCCAAGTTCCCTGATGAAGCGCCTGTTTTCCCGTTTGTTCATCCTGGCCCTCCTTGGCATCGCCTGTCTTGCCGGCGCGCTGGCGTGGTTTGCCTGGCAGCCGATCGCCCTCCGGGAGAGTCCGCTCGACTTCACCATCGAGCCCGGCTCGACGATGAAACAGGTGGCCCGCCAGGTGGTGGACGCCGGTATCGATGTGCAGCCCTTTGCGCTGGTCATGCTGGCCCGTGTGACGCGTCAGGCCAACTGGATCAAGGCCGGCAGCTACGAGGTGGAGGCGGGCCTCACGCCGCTGGCGCTGCTCGCCAAGCTCACCCGCGGCGATGTCACCCAGGCCGAACTGGCCCTGATCGAAGGCTGGAACTTCCGCCAGTTTCGCGCTGCGCTCGACCGCCATCCTGATTTGCGCCACGACACCGTCGGCCTTTCCGACGCCGAAATTCTCCAGCGCCTCGGCGTCACCGCCTCCCATCCGGAGGGTCTGTTCTTCCCCGATACCTATCTTTTTGCAAGGCGCTCCAGCGATCTCGATGTGCTGCGCCGCGCCTACCATAACCAGCAGAACCTGCTGACCCGGGAATGGACCCGCCGCAGCGAAGGACTGCCCTACCGGGACCCCTACGAGGCGCTGATCATGGCGTCGATCGTCGAAAAGGAAACCGGCCAGGCCGCCGACCGCCCGATGGTCGCCTCGGTGTTCGTCAATCGCCTGCGCAGCGGCATGCTGCTGCAAACCGACCCCACCGTGATCTACGGCCTCGGCGCCGACTTTGACGGCGACATCAAGAAGCGCGACCTGCTCGCCGACACCCCTTACAACACCTACATCCGGCGTGGCCTGCCGCCAACGCCCATCGCCATGCCCGGCACCGCAGCACTGCGCGCGGCGCTCAATCCGCCGGTCACCGATTATCTTTATTTTGTTGCCCGGGGCGATGGTTCCAGCGCCTTCTCGCGCAATCTCGACGAACATAACCGGGCAGTTGCCCGCTACATCCGGAAACGCCAGCCGTGAAATCCCGCTTCATCACCTTTGAAGGCATCGACGGCGCAGGCAAAAGCAGCCAGATCGCTGCCGCCGTGGCCCTGATCGAATCCAAAGGCATCGAGGTCGTGCAAACCCGCGAGCCAGGCGGCACGCCCCTTGGCGAAAAACTGCGCGAGCTGCTGCTTCACGAACCGATGCACCTTGAAACCGAGGCCATGCTGATGTTCGCGGCCCGTCGCGAGCATCTGGCCGCGCTAATCGAACCGGCACTCGCCGCTGGTAAATGGGTGGTTTCCGACCGTTTCACCGACGCCACCTATGCCTATCAGGTTGGTGGCCGCGGGCTGGACGAAGCGCGTTTTGCGGCGCTTGAGCAATGGGTTCATCCCCGCCTGCAACCCGATCTCACGCTGATCTTCGATCTCGACCCCGCCGTCGCCGCCCGGCGTCTCGCCGGAACCGGCAACGCGCCCGACCGTTTCGAGCGGGAAAAAACCGATTTCTTCGAACGTGTTCGCGCCGCCTATCTGCGCAGGGCCGTCGCCGACCCCGGTCGGGTGAGGGTCATCGACGCCAGCCAGACTCCGGACGAGATCCGGAATCAGCTCGAACAAATAATTTCAAAGGTTTGTTTTTAATGGTTTTTGAATGGCAAGCCGGGCTCTGGAGGCGCGTAATCGACAGCGCCGGCCGCATGCCGCACGCACTGCTTCTGGCCGGCCCGGCAGGCGGCGGCAAACGGGCCTTCGCCGAAACCCTGGCAGCCCGCGTGCTGTGCCGTCAACCGGGCCCCGATGCTTACGCATGTGGGGTTTGCGAAGACTGCGTGTGGCGCCTTTCGGGCAATCATCCAGACCTGATCAGGGTGATTCCGGAAGCCGACCGGGAGGATCGTGACGACACGGCGGGTGACAAGCCCGAAGGCGGCAAGGCTGCCAGCCGGCAGATCGTCATTGAGCAGATTCGCGATCTGCAACAAACCCTGACCACCGGCGGCCATCGCGGTGGGCAGCGGGTGGCCATTGTAGACCCGGCCGAGGCGATGAACCTCTTTACCGCCAACGCACTTCTTAAATTACTTGAAGAACCAACAACCAACGTACTGTTTTTACTGGTTTCATCTTCGCCAAAACGTCTTCTTCCAACGATCCGAAGCCGCTGCCAGACCTGGGCATTCCCGCGTCCGCCGGCTGAGGCCGCCGCCCGTTGGCTGGCCGAGCGCAAAGTGCCCGACGCCGCTGCGCTGCTGGCTTTTTCGGGTGGCATGCCTCTCGCGGCGGCTGATCTTGCCGAGGGCGGCGGGGCGGCGGCCTGCAAACGTTTTGTGGATGACATTGCCAGCCTGCCTGGCAAGGCGCCATTGCGGCTTGCCAGCGAGTGGGAAAGCTGGCTCAAGAGCAAGGACTCACTGGCCAGCGGTTTCGACATGCCCACCCTCGTAGTCTGGCTGCAGCGCTGGGTATCCGACCTGGTGAGCGTTCGCCTTGGCGGGCCGGCGCGCTTCTTTCCCGGGCAACATGGCATCCTGCACGGGCTTTCCGGGCGCCTGTCTGTCGATGCTGCACTCGGCTGCTACAATGAAATGACCCAGTCGCGCCGGGTTTCGCAGCATCCGCTCAACGCGCGGCTTTTTCTCGAGGACATGCTTTTGCGGTATGCCCGATGTCTCCAGGCCACTGCCCCGGCGATGCGTAAATGAACGATTCCATTAAGCGCCCCGTACAGGCACGGCCAAGTGTCCTGTCGCTCAACATCAGCTCCAAGTCGGCGCTCTACGCGGCCTACATGCCCTTTCTCAAGAATGGCGGAATCTTTCTGCCGACCAGCCGCGATTACAAGCTGGGTGACGAGATTTTCATGTTGTTGCAGATCATGGACGACCCGACCAAGCATCCGGTGGCCGGCACCATCGCGTGGATTACGCCGCCCGGTGCCCAGGGGAACAAAACCCAGGGCATCGGTGTCCAGTTTGCCGGGGACGACGCTGGCCAGGTATTGCGCAATCGTATCGAGCAGATTCTGGCCGGCCATCTTGGCTCATCCCGTCCCACCCACACCCTTTGACCCTTGATCTGCGGCTTGCGCCCGAACGTCAAAAGTCTTTCCTTGCCTCGTAAGCCCGCAATGCTTGTCGACTCCCACTGCCATCTGGATTTTCCAGAGCTGATCGAAAACGAAGCCGCCGTGCTGGCCCTCATGGCCGACAAAGGCGTCACCCACGCGCTGTGCGTGAGTGTGAAGCTCGAAACATTGCCCGGCATCATCGGTCTTGCCGAGCGCCATGCGAACCTGTTTGCTTCAGTGGGCGTTCATCCGGACAACGCCGACTGCGAAGAGCCCGACGAAGCCCGTCTGCTTGAACTGGCGGCTCACCCCAAGGTTGTGGCCATTGGCGAAACCGGGCTCGACTACTACTGGCACAAGGATGCTCCGGAGTGGCAGCGGGCGCGCTTTCGCACCCACATTCGTGCTGCCCGTCGTTGCCGCAAGCCGCTGATCATCCATACCCGCGACTCCGCCGCTGACACCCTGCGCCTGATGCGCGAGGAGGGGGCGGGAGAGCCGGGCGGCGTGATGCACTGTTTCACCGAGACCCGAGAGGTCGCCGAGCAGGCCCTTGACCTGGGCTTCTACATCTCTTTCTCGGGTATCGTCAGCTTCAAAACAGCTGAATCCCTGCGAGAGGTAGCCCGTTTTGTACCTGCCGATCGCTTGCTTGTGGAAACGGACGCGCCTTATCTGACCCCCGTGCCTTTTCGAGGAAAAACCAACCAGCCGGCCTATGTTCGCCATGTAGCCGAAGCGGTGGCCAATGCCCGCGGCGAAAGCCTCGAGGCGATCGCCGAGATCACCACCCGCAATTTCTTCCAGCTTTTCAAGGACGCAAAACCGTCATGAAACCTGTCGCTCGCATTCGCTCCGTCTTTCCTGCTGTTTCTGTGCGTGCCCTCGCCGTGGCGCTTGTCAGCCTGCATCTGGCTCTGCCTGCTGCAGCCGTCTCGCTGGATGATCTGCTTAATGCAGCCAAGCTTGGCGATTCCGCTGAAGTGGCTCAGCTGGTCGCTCGCGGCATGGATCCGAACTCCACCGACCAGAGCGGCAACACGCTGCTGATTCTGGCTGCCCGGGAAGATCAGCCCGCGGTGGTGGCCGAGCTGGTGAAGCAGCGCGGCATCAAGCTGGATGCCCGAAACGCTGCGGGCGACAGCGCCCTGATGCTGGCCAGCTTGCGGGGCCATGCCGGAGTCGTCGATCAACTGCTGAAAGCTGGTGCCGCCTTTGACCATGAGGGCTGGAACCCGCTGCTCTACGCTGCCTTCGAAGGGCGCGCGGCGATTGTCGGCCTCTTGCTCGACAAGGGCGCAAACATCGATACGCTGGCTCCCAACAGGAGCACTCCGCTGATGTTCGCCGCGCGCAACGGACATGGCGAGGTGGTGGCACGCCTGCTCAAGGCCGGTGCAAACCTTGATCTGGCAAACGATCAGAAAGAAACCGCCGAAAGCTGGGCCGTTAAATACCGCAACACCGACATTGCCGGAATGATCCAGGCCGAGCGCAAGGCGCGTGCTGCCCGGCGGTAATCAATAGCGCGGATAGCGGGAGCCGTAGCGGCCATTGCCATGACTGAGGCGCCACGGGAGCGAGGGCGCTACCTGGCGCAGTACGGCGGCGCCGACCAGCGCCAGTAGCGCCGGCACCAGGGATTGCTCACCCTGGTCGCTGGCCAGCAACACGCCCACAAGCACTCCACTCAACATCAGCATCCGGCAGATCAGGGTTTCCATCATCGACTCCTTCGCAAAGGTGTTGGTGCCCGGCAGGGCAGAAGACTGAACGCCTCATGATGTTGGCCGGTGGCCGATGCTGTCATTGCGTTCTCGATAGCTGTTATTATATACAGTATTCACCCGGATGCAAGATCTTCGTCGGACAAGCTGCGGCCGTCAGCTGTCGTTCGCGGCTGCCGGGGTAAACTCAGCGCCATGAAAACGTCGCCTGCCATTCCGCAAACCCGTGTTGCAATGCCTGTTCCCCTGCGGCCCCTTGACGAGTTGACGATTCCACCGGAACTCGATGGGCGCGCCGGTGACAATCGGGCTGATC
The DNA here is from genome assembly GCA_016720685.1 of Zoogloea sp. Lineage (GTDB taxonomy): Bacteria > Pseudomonadota > Gammaproteobacteria > Burkholderiales > Rhodocyclaceae > Zoogloea. The sequence goes on along the minus strand of JADKKC010000007.1, from coordinate 76,864 downwards.
CTGCCCGGCTGCAGATTGCCGCCGTCTGCGACGTCGATGCGATCCGTTGTTTTCTCGTCGAGTACGACCGCTCACCCGGTACCTTGCGCATTTACCAGCGGGAGTGCGAGCGCCTTCTGCTGTGGTCTTTGATCGACTGCGGCAAACCCTTTTCCAGTCTCAACCGCCAGGATTTCGAGGGTTATCTCAACTTTCTTGCCGACCCCCAGCCGGCTGCACTGTGGTGCGGCCCCAAGGCCGAGAGGGCGACCGAAAGGTGGCGCCCCTTTGTGGGGCCGCTGAGTGGAGAGCGCCGTATTGACCGCCATGGCGGCGATCAATTCGTTGATGCGCTATCTCGTGGATGCGGGCTACCTGCTCGGCAATCCCCTCGGGCTGATCCGTCAGCGTCGCCGCAAGATGTCTGCCGAGGCGTCCGGGGCATTGCGCGCCGTGGTCAGCACTGATGAAGTCGACAAGATCGAGCGTTTTCTCGACCAGCAGATGTGGGATGCCGTGACCTCCGCCATTGAGGCCATGCCGCGTGATGCCGAACGGGGGCGCGACGAATACGAGCGGGCGCGCTTCCTTGCTGCAACGCTCTACATGCTGGCGCCCCGCGCCGGCGAGCTGGAGACTCACCGCATGAACAGCTTTCGCGAAGAGCGGGGGCTGTGGTGGTGGCACGTGGTGGGCAAAGGTGGCAAGAAGGCAAAGGTGCCGGTCGCCGATGACATGCTGCAGGCGCTGATCCGCTACCGTAAATACCTTGGCCTTAGCGCTGTGCCCCGGCGTGACGACACGACGCCCATTCTTGTTTCGGTAAAGGATGGCAGCCCGATCACGGCCCGCCGGCTGAACCAGATTCTCAAGAAAATTTTTAGCGCGGCCGCTGATTTGTTGCCGCCGGACGCGGAACACAAGAAGGAAAAGCTGCGCGCGGCGTCAGCCCACTGGGGGCGTCACACTGGCATCACTGCCAAGCTCGACAGCGGTATTGACGAGCGCTTTGTGCAGAAGGATGCGCGGCATACCGATGCTCGCACGACTCAACGTTATATCCACGAAGAAGAAGAACGCTGGCACGACGAAGCGCAAAAGCAGCGCCTCCCGTGGGTTGGGCAAAAGTAAGCCGCCCTGTTTTCAAGACATATTTCCGGAAAGACCAAGGAATCGACAAAACGTCATGAATATTACGTTTTCCGGGCGTATACGTATGTTAATGTCCTCATGTTGCAGTATTTTGCAATTGTGTAACAGAGGATCGCATCATGGCGCGCAGCAGCAGTGTTTCTTTCGAGGCGGTCGAGCAGATTTGCTTCCAGTTGCTCTCCCAGGGAGAGAATCCTTCGTTCAACCTTGTGTACGCCGAGCTTGGCAACAAGGGCTCGAGCGAGATCGTCCAGCGCTACATCGATCAGTGGCGTCGCGAAACCGGCGAGGCCTTCTTTCGCCAGCGGAGCATTCCGGGCATGCCGGACGAGCTGGTTTCGGCTGCGGATGTCTTCATGGGCAAGGTGTGGTCCCTGTCGCTGCAGCACGCCGATCAAATATTTGCGACCCAGCGTCAGGATCTGGAGCAGGAGCGTGAAGCTTTTCGCGCCCAGCTCAGGCAGGCTCAGGATCGAATCCTGCAGCTTGAGGTGGAGGCGGGCGCTGCCTCACAGCAGGTCAAATCCTTCGAGCAGGCTGTGCTCAGCCGCGACAGCACCATCGCCGACTTGCGCAGCCAGGCGCTGGAGTTTCTGCGTCAGCTGGAGGGGCTGGAGAACCGGCTCAAGCAGCTTGAAGACGCGGCCGAAGTGCGCGAGCAGAAATTTGCAGCGGAATCCGAGCGGCTGACCCGGCTCCTGCAAACCGACCGCGATCGCTACGGTGCATCCTTGAAAGAGGAGCAGGACCGTAGCGCCCAGGAACGCGAAATGTTGCTGAAGCAGGTTGACCTGGCGCGCCAGGAGAAACTGTCCGACATCATCGCCATGCGCCAGCAACTGGCCAACCGGGAAGAGCGGGAGACTCGCCAGCGCGAGCAAACCGAGGAGGCACGTGCGGCCTTGCGCGAAGCGGTGTCCCGTACGCGCCAGATCGAGACCTCGCTCGCCGCCGCCGAGGGGCGCATCGAACGTCTGCAGGTTCAGTTGAAGACGGCCAGCGAGGCTGCCCACGGCAAGGAGTCTGCCGTTGCCGCGGCCGAGGCGCGGGCCCGCGCCGTGGAGGAAGTTCGTCTTGCCGAAACCGCTCGCGCCCAGCGGGCCGAATCGGCGCTTGCCGAGACGCTGGTGGAGCTTGCGGCGCTGAAGAAACAGATGGCCTGAAATGCACGACGCGAGCTTGCCGCGGCATCTGCGCTCGCGGCAAGCTCGTCTGTCAGGATGATGCCTTTGCGGAAGGCGCGTGCTGGGACAGCCACTGCCCCAGCATCATCGAAATCCACACCATTTCGCCGTAATAACCCGGGAAGGCCGGCAGGTGAGTGGTGAATAGCTCGGAAACGAACTCCCTGCGCAGAATGTTGCGCTCGACCAGAATGTCGACGGATTCGCGTGCGAGCTTTTCGAGGGCCGGATTCTTCAATACCCAGTGCCCGAAGGGCAGGCCGAAGCCCTGTTTCTTCTTGGTGATGATTTCCGGCGGCAGGAAATCCTTCAGCGCTTCCTTGAAGAACCAGCGTAGCTGCAGACCCTTGAGCTTGTATTCCGGCGGCAGCTTGAGCGAGAAATCCAGGAGGTCGTCGTCGATCAGCGGGAAGATGGCGTTGATGCCGGCGAGTCGGGCGCTGCCGATGACCTTGGGAAGATCGTTGTCGGCCAGCGTGAAGCGCCAGTCGAAGCCGAGCATCTTGTTGACGAGTGCGTGGGCATTGACACCCTGCCAGACGCGTCGCTGGAGACGGATCGGTGCTTCGGTATCCACGCCCGCAAGCAGCGTGGCGGGAAAAATGTTTTCAATGCCCAATCGGTAGAGCAGGTTGTACTGTGCGGTTCGGTCGGGAAGCGGGGTGTTGGCCTGCTCGATGTAGCTGGCGGCCTTGCGCATCAGGGGCAGCTTGCCCAGCGGCGTCTGCATGATGACCGGTTCAAGCAGGCCGCCCTTGATAAGGCCGGGTACCTTTTCGTAGTACCCGAACACGCGCTGCTTGGCGTAGCGGGTGTTGCCGCCGAACAGTTCGTCGCCGCCGTCACCGGCAAACATTTTTCCAAAGCCGTCGTCGTGGGCGAGCTTGGCGCACAGGTAGGCCGGAAGTACCGACGAGTTGCCGAAAGGCTGGTCGTAGGACGCGGCGACTGCCGGAATGTTGGCGACGAGGTCGTCCGAAGTAATGTAATAGGGTCGGTGCGTGACGCCGAAATGCTTGGCGGCGATCCGGGCGAACTCCATCTCGTCGTAGCCTTCGGCTTCAAAGCCGATCGAATAGGCGGTGACAGGGTTGCCGCTGCGGCTGAGCATGCCGACGACGGTGGAGCTGTCGGTGCCGCCGGAGAGGAAGGCGCCCACCGGGGTGCCATCCAGCTCGCGTTCGATGGCCGTCTTGATCAGACTCTTGAACGAGTCGACGCTGGTCTTGAAGTCGGCGTCGGAAGGCTCGTCGAAGCGCGGCTGCCACCACGCCGCAAGCTGGGTGCGCTCCCGGTCGGCCACCAGGCGCGCGCCCGGCTCCAGCCGGAACACACCCTTGAAAATGGTGCCGGGCGCTGGAATGGTGTGGAAGTAGAGGTAGTCGAAAATACTTTGGGGGTCGAGTTCCCGCTCAAGGGCTGGCACTTCGTTGGCCCTGTCGGCAAAGCTGAGGCGGCGGCCTTCGCTTGCATAGCAGAAGCCGTAAGTATTGAAGCGGTCGGAAGCAAAGCCGATCTTTCCCTTTGCCGTATCCAGCCAGAGCAGGGCAAAACGTCCTGCGAGCTTGCCGAGGAATTCATCGGGGGCGTCGCACAGCTGCGGAATCGACGCGGCCCAGCCGTCGCGTTCCACGAGGCCGGCGAGGCCTGCATCACGGATGCGGGGCTGGCCCAGGACGAGCAGGGCCTGATGGTTGCGGGCAAACACACCGATACCGGTGCCGCCCAGTTCAAGCTTGAGCCCGGGCAGCGAGATGCCCTGATCCAGGGGGAGGCGATCGAAGACCAGGGTCCGGTCGAGATTGTCGAAATCAATAAAGCCGCGAATCATGGGTATGCAGCGCCTTCGGAGGAGTTGGGCCGAGCGATCGGAAAAAGCTGATGCCGCGTCCGGCGTGTTGATTGAGGTTCGGACAAGGGTAGTCGCTCCAGAAAACGCCGGCGCGGACATAATTGTCGGCGCGCGGGCGGTTGTTTGCCGGAAACGATCTGCCAGGCTGGCGAGGTATCTTGAGCCGACTTGGTTAAGGGCTGAATACATTGCCGCCGGATACAGCAAGCGCGCAAAATACGTCCCGCGAGCCCCATTTTGAGGGCCCGCGAAGGGTAGCAAATGATCATGATGTTGGCACGGTCATGTAACCACATTTGTGAATTACTTCAGTGACCGCTGAAGTGCTGCCGTATGCTCCGCAAGGGTTGCCGTCGCCGGCGCTTCACCTGCCTCCCGTGCCGAGCGGGCTACGACTGTACAAGAGGCCTGTTTTGAATTAGGATCATGCGTCTAATACGGGATCTAAAACGGCGGCGTGAGCTGCCGTTTCGCCTTTTTGCCGACGGGGCTTTTCGAGTTCCGGGCGTGGCGCGCGGTATGTCAGACCAGGCCTCATCGGGTCCGACAGAACCATAACCAAGAACGAGTGCCATGAACGCACCGAGACACTACTTACAGTTCAAAGATTTTTCTCGCGCCGAGTACGACTACCTTTTTTCCCGCACGCGGTGGATCAAGGACAGGTTCAAGCGGTACGAGCCTCATCACCCGTTGTTCGACCGTACGCTGGTGATGATTTTCGAGAAGGCGAGCACGCGGACGCGCCTTTCTTTCGAGGCAGGCATGCAGCAGTTGGGTGGCTCGGCCATCTACCTGAATACCCGCGACTCGCAGCTCGGGCGCGGTGAGCCCGTCGAGGATGCCGCCCAGGTGATCTCCCGGATGAGCGACATTGTGATGATCCGCACCTTCGAGCAGTCGATCATCGAGCGTTTCGCCGAATATTCCCGCGTGCCGGTGATCAATGGCCTGACGAACGAATACCACCCGTGCCAGATCCTGGCGGACATCTTCACCTTTATCGAACACCGCGGCCCGATCCAGGGCAAGACGGTGGCGTGGGTCGGGGATTCCAACAATGTCTGCAACACCTGGCTGCAAGCCGCCGAAGTGCTGGATTTCCAGGTGCGCGTGTCAACTCCGCCAGGCTACGAAGTCGAGCCCGAGCGGGCAGGGCTGATCGGTACGGGACACTTCGCCCATTTCGACGATCCGATGGAAGCCTGTCGGGGGGCAGACCTGGTGACTACCGATGTATGGACCAGCATGGGTTTCGAAGCGGAGAACGAAGAGCGGATGCGCGACTTTGCCGATTGGCAAGTGGACGAGGACATGATGAAGGTTGCCAATCCTGGCGCCGTCTTCATGCATTGTCTGCCCGCTCACCGGGGTGAAGAGGTTTCCGCGGAAGTGATCGACGGCCCTCAATCGGTGGTGTGGGACGAGGCGGAAAACCGTCTGCACGCGCAGAAGGCGCTGATGGAATTTCTCCTGATTGGCAAGATCGAAGGTGACTGCGCCTGAGGCGCAGCAATCAATTCAAGACTCATCTACTCATTAGCAGAAAGCAGGACATGAGCGAAGTAAATAAGGTTGTACTGGCGTACTCGGGCGGGCTGGATACGTCGGTTATCCTCAAGTGGCTGCAGGATACCTATCAATGTGAAGTGGTTACCTTCACGGCCGACCTCGGTCAGGGCGAAGAGCTGGAGCCGGCCCGTGCCAAGGCTCTGCAGTTCGGTATCAAGCCGGAAAACATCTTCATCGACGATCTCCGCGAAGAGTTCGTCCGTGATTTCGTGTTCCCGATGTTCCGCTGCAACACGGTTTATGAGGGCGAGTACCTGCTCGGCACCTCCATTGCACGCCCGCTGATTGCCAAGCGCCAGATCGAAATCGCCCGTGCCACCGGCGCCGAAGCGGTTTCCCACGGCGCTACGGGCAAGGGCAACGACCAGGTTCGCTTCGAACTCGGTTACTACGCGCTGATGCCGGGCGTCAAGGTGATTGCCCCGTGGCGCGAGTGGGATCTGCTGTCCCGCGAAAAACTGCTGGCTTACGCAGAGAAGAACGGCATCCCCATCGAAATGAAGCACAAGCAGGGCGGATCTCCGTACTCCATGGACGCCAATCTGCTCCATATCTCCTTTGGAAGGCCGTCACCTGGAAGACCCGTCGGCCGAAGCCGAGGAGTCCATGTGGCGCTGGACCGTGTCGCCCGAAGCGGCGCCGGATGCTGCTGAATACCTGGACCTGGAGTTCGAGAAGGGTGATCTCGTGTCCATCAACGGCACGAAGATGAAAAGACCGACTCCCTGTTCGATCCGACTATCGCTACCTTCGAAGACGACCAAGGCGCCTACAACCAGAAGGATGCTCACGGCTTCATCCGGCTGAACGCGCTGCGCATGCGCATCGCCTCCAACGCGAAATCCAAACGGGGCTGATCCAGGAAATTATGGATCCCAGCGCACCGCTGCTCTTCGGGCTTACCGTCGCAGAGTTCGAGGACATTTCCCTCAAGCTCTGCGTGGGAGGGTTGATCGCTTACATGATTTTCATCATTGGCCAGCTCGCCTTTGAGTCCAAGGCGGGCAAGTACGGCGCAATCTGGATGTTTGTTGGTCTTGGAGTCGGGTTCATCGGCTTCGCGGCCAAAAGCATCATCCAGAGACTGCTTGGCATCGAATGACTTTTGACCAGAACTGAAAAAATGACCCAATCGACCCAATTCGACGGCGTGTCCGTCGTCAAGCAAGCCAACGTTTACTTCGATGGCAAGTGCGTCAGTCACACCGTGCTGTTTGCCGATGGCAGCAAGAAGACCATTGGTGTCGTCCTGCCCGCTAGCCTGACCTTCAATACCGGGGAGCCTGAGGTGATGGAAACCGTCGCCGGCGCCTGTCGCTACCGCCTCAAGGGTGAAACCGAGTGGACAACCTCGGCCGCCGGGGAGAGCTTCAAGGTGCCGGGAAATTCCAGCTTCGACATCGAAGTGATTGGCGAGCCCTACCATTACGTCTGTTACTTCGGCTGAGCGGGAGCCGCGCGATGCCGTCTTTCGATATCACCTCCGAAGTCGATCAGGTTGCTCTGAGAAATGCTGTTGAAGGCACCAATCGCAAGATTGCCGGCCGCTACGACTTCAAGGGTAGCGACGCCCGTGTCGACCAAAGCGAAAAGTTGCTGACCCTTTTCGGCGACAGCGATTTTCAGCTTGAGCAGATGCTGGCCTTGTTGCTGCCCGAGATGACCGGCAAGAAGATCGATGTGCGCTGTCTCAAGCATGGCGACGTGCAGAAGGTTGGCGGCAACAAGGTCAAGCAGGAACTCACGGTGCGTGTCGGTATCGAGCAGGAGCAGTCCAAGGCAATCGTCAAACTCATCAAGGACAGCAAGCTCAAGGTTCAGGCCAGCATCCAGGGTGAAGCCGTGCGCGTCACCGGTGCTAAGCGCGATCTCCTGCAAGACTGTATCGCCCTGGTGCGCAAGGAAATCACCGACTATCCTTTGCAGTACGGCAACTTCAGGGATTGATTTCCGACCATGAACCTCGCATCTGTCGCTTCGACATCCCAAGTTCACACCAAGGATGCTGTGTCGGTCGCAATGCTGCGCAAGGTGCTGGACCAGCAGCAGGCCAGCGCCGCGCAGATGATCGCTGGGCTCCCGCAGCCCGCACAAACGCCAGATCCCGCTGCGACGGTAGGCAGGACGATCAATACCTACGCTTGAGCGTGTCTCTGTTCGCCATGAAAAACCAGCTCGAGGGCTGGTTTTTTCATGGCTGCGCGTCTTCATTCTGAGGGCGGCGGGGAAGAGGGCCGGCTATGGCAAAATACGTGAGCGTCCTCCTACCTGTCCAGGCAAATGGCGACTTCACTTCACGGTTTGATTCAACGTTCAGACCTTGCCTTTCAACGCTGCTGTTGCGGCTTGATAATGGCTTGCCTGTCTGGTGGCTCCGCGGCGACCGATGTCGCGTTGGCAGGGGTTTTTCCCGGGAAGGCGCTGATTGTCGTCAACGGTGGCGCACCCCGGGCGGTCAATGTGGGAACTACAACACAGGAAGGCGTTCGAATTGTTGCCGTGGAAGGGGATGGCGCGACGGTCGACTTCGACGGTCGCCGTCACAGGCTTTTTGTCGGCGAGCGTGCGGTTAACATCATCAGCAGCGCCGGGGCGACAGGTGGCGCGCCCGTGGTTACCATTCAGTCTGATGGGCGCGGTCAGTACAGATCAACGGGCGCCGTGAATGGTGCATCAATGCTCTTCCTCGTTGATACGGGAGCGACTTTCGTTTCCCTCGGACGCAGCGATGCGCTTAAGGCTGGGGTCGATTTTACGAAGGGCGAGCCGGCCTTGATGCAAACAGCCAACGGGGTGGTTCGCGCCTGGCGCGTTTCGCTGGACACCGTTCGGATCGGCGATGTCACTCTTCGCAATGTCGACGGAGTTGTTCACGCCAACGACATGCCCATTGCACTGCTCGGAATGAGCTTTCTCAATCGTATGGAAATGCGTCGTGATGGTTCATCCCTTCTGCTGAAGCAGCGTTATTGATAGATCAAATCCATGAAAACTGCAGCTTCGACATATAGGGTTCCCACTGCAGAATGGCTGAGAAAGCGCTTTGCTGCGCAGCCTGTCGGTGACTCGCCGCAGGAGGAGGGCGTTCCGGCCGGCCCGCTGATTCCGGCAGCTGTCTTGGTTCCGATTGTTTTGCACGAGCCCGAACCTACGGTTCTATTAACCCGGCGCACGGATCATCTTCACCATCATCCAGGGCAGGTCAGCTTTCCGGGTGGCCGGGTCGAGGCGCAAGATCGTTCGCCTGTAGAGACCGCGCTGCGGGAAACGGAAGAGGAGATATCGCTCAGGCGCGGTCACATTGAGCTTCTCGGCTGCCTCCCCTGCTATCGAACCATTACCGGCTTCGAGATCACGCCGGTAGTCGGTCTCGTCACTCCGCCATTCGAGCTTGCCCTGGATGCGTTCGAAGTGGCGGAAGCGTTTGAGGTTCCGCTTTCATTTCTGCTCAACACCATGAACCACCAGCGTCATTCCGTGGATGTGCAGGGAGTCCGCCGGGAATATTACGCAATGCCTTACGGGGACTACTTTATATGGGGAGCAACGGCGGGCATGCTGGTCAGTCTTCATCGCTTCCTGTGTCGTTGAGCGAACGCCATTTGTGTTGGATCCGTTTGGTGGTATCTTGGACCGTCCCCAATAGGCCTGAACTACGAGGGCTCCCAAAGCCCCCTGACGCATGACCCTGTTTTCGCTGATCGTCGCACTGCTCATAGAGCAACTTCGCCCGCTTCCCGTTGAGCGTTTCGTCCAGGCGCCGTTACGCGTCTTTGCGCGTTTTCTCGAAGATCGCTTCAATGACGGCGAGGCGCGCCACGGCGCAGTCGCCTGGTGGGTGGCGATCCTGTCGGCTTGCTTCGTGTCGGCTCTGATTTATTTTGTACTGTGGCATCTCCATCCCGCCTTTGCCCTGGTCTTTAATATCCTTGTGCTCTACCTGACCACAGGATTTCGACAGGTGAGTCATTTTTTTACCGATATCCAGCTGGCGCTGCAGATGGGCGAGCTTGCCCGTGCCCGTCAGTTGATCGGTGAATGGCGCGGTCGTTCCCACGAGGACTCCAGCTCCAGCGAAGTTGCCCGGCTGGCCATCGAAGAGGCTTTGGTAGCCGCACATCGCAACGTCTTCGGAGTTATTCTCTGGTTCATTGTGTTGCCTGGGCCAAGCGGTGCCGTTCTCTACCGGCTTGCCCGCTTCTTTGATGATGAGTGGGGCGTTCGTCTGGCGGGTAGGCCGGATTTTGGCGATTTCGGTTCATTCGCTAAAAAGGCGTTTTTCGCTCTGGATTGGATCCCTGTACGCCTGACGGCGGCAGCATTTTCGATCGTCGGGGATTTTGAGGACGGTGTTTATTGCTGGCGTGCGCAGGCAAATCAATGGAAGGATAAGGCTTCCGGTATACTGCTCGCCAGTGGTGGCGGTGCCTTGGGCGTAAAGCTCGGAATGCCGATTTTTGAATCGGGCGAAGTGGTTGAACGTCCTGAGATGGGTGTTGGCGATGAAGCTGATGCCGATTTTATGCAGAGCACTATCGGCCTTGTCTGGCGTACGCTTGTGCTGGCTTTTATGTTGCTGGCGCTGTTCGGTGTAGCAGGGTGGGGTCGGTAATTTCGTAGCAATTGAGAGGAGGAATACAGATGGCTAGTCGTGACGTTGTGGTTTTGAGCGCAGTTCGTTCCGCTGTCGGTGCCTTTGGTGGCTCCCTGGCCGATTTCGAAGCCAGTGAGCTGGCCGGGATCGTGATGAAGGAGTCGGTTGTCCGTTCCGGCGTCGATCCTCAGTTGATCAACTATGTTACCGTCGGCAACTGTATGCCAACTGACGGTCGCTACGCCTATGTGTCCCGCGTTGCGTCCATTCAGGCCGGCCTGCCGATGGAGTCCGTAGCGATGCAGGTTAGCCGTCTGTGCTCATCCGGCCTTCAAGCTATCGTGACCACGGCCCAAAACATTCTGTTGGGCGACGCAGACTACGGTATCGGCGGTGGCGTGGAGGTGATGTCCAAGGCTGCCTACTTGATGCCTTCGCTGCGCAACGGTGCCCGCATGGGTGACACCAAGGCCATCGACAGCATGGTTGCCGTTCTGACTGACCCGTTCGGCGTTGGCCATATGGGTATGACTGCGGAAAATCTGGCTGTCAAACACGGCTTTACCCGTGAACAGCAGGATGCTTTAGCAGTCGAGTCTCAGCGCCGCGCAGCTGTTGCCATCGACGAAGGCCGCTTCAAGTCCCAGATTGTTCCGATCGTCAAGCAGACCCGCAAGGGCGAAGTTGTGTTTGACACCGATGAGCACGTGAAGCGCGGTACGACCATGGAGACCCTGGCCAAGATGAAGCCGGCCTTCAAGAAGGATGGTACGGTTACCGCCGGAAATGCTTCCGGCATCAATGATGCTGCGGCATTTTTCGTGTTGGCGGACGCTACAACGGCCGTGAATTCCGGCTACAAGCCCATGGCTCGTCTGGTTTCGTACGCCATTGCCGGCGTACCTAACGAGATCATGGGCGAAGGTCCGATCCCGGCGACGATCCTGGCCCTTAAAAAGGCTGGTTTGACCCTCGATCAAATCGATGTGATCGAGTCCAACGAAGCATTTGCATCCCAGGCTCTGACGGTTTCCAAGGTTCTGGGCCTGGATCCGGCCAAGACCAATACGAACGGTGGGGCCATTGCTCTCGGCCATCCTGTTGGTTGCTCGGGCGCGTTCATTGCCACCAAGGCTATTTACGAGTTGCAACGCACCGGCGGTCGTTATGCCTTGGTGACGATGTGTATTGGTGGCGGGCAAGGCATCGCAACCATCTTCGAACGCATCTGATTCATTCGCATGAAAGATCCGCACCAAGGCAGCAACGAAGTCCGTTTAAGGTTTCGTTGCTGCCCTGGTGCTCAGTTAAAGAATCCGGAACCCTAAACAGGTTCCGGTTTTTTTATGTCTTTCGTCGAGGGTTTGAGTGCTGCGCGGATGATCGCGTGGCCGCCAGATGGCCGGCTGGGTGCGCTGACGTGGGATCTCCTCTTGATGGATACAAACGGCTGCGGCCCGGTTGGCGCCATTCGGGTTTAACGATGGCTGAAAGGGCTGGGTGCTGACGATCCCGAAGCCTTGCTGCAACTCCGGATGTGCACGTGAGTACGGAGGCGGGCATCGGGACAGAACCGCTACGGCCGCGCTGTGGCGATAGCGCGTTGAGCATTTCCTGTAGAGCGTGTCGGGTAGGGTTCAAAAGCTGCCCTGGTCAGTGATAAGGCTACGGCATGGTTTTGAACATGCATCGGGGGCGGCGGCTCTGCCGGTAATGCCGGGTCGATGCCTGGATTTGAGCGCGCGTGAATGGCGAGATGAAGACCATATAAATGGCTTGCCAGGTGGGTGTGTTTTCCAATACAATCCAAGGCTTCACTGCATTTATTTCAGGATTACTACAAGATGGCCAATTCGGCACAAGCCCGTAAGCGCGCCCGTCAAGCTGTTAAGGCCCGCGCCCTCAACATGAGCCTGCGTTCGCGTCTGCGTACCGCCATCAAGGCCGTCCGCAAGGCGATCGGCGTTGGTGACAAGCAAGTGGCTCAGCAGGTGTTTGTCTCTTCTCAGCGCACGATCGACAGCATTGCTGACAAGAAAATTATTCACAAGAACAAGGCCGCACGCCACAAGAGCCGTCTGTCCTCCGCTATCAAGGCGATGGGCGCAGCTGTTGCTGCCTAAGTTGCACTAACCAGGCGAAGGAGCTCAGATAGAGCTCTTGCGTTGGTTTAAAAAAGGATCGCGTTGCGGTCCTTTTTTGTTTTGTGGCGAGCATGGGCATGCTTGTCTATAGCCCGGATCTATGTGCCGGGTGGTGTGGCAGGGGAAGTGGCCTGGTGGCTTGGCGACTGCCTCACGCTTGATCGCCTTAAGTCCTTCCCATTGATCGAGTTTGGGGCTGGCCAACATGAATCAAGCTTGTTTCGTGACGGGTTTCGAGATGTGCCGGTCAATCCTTCTTGACACTGCGATTTTTCGCGCGTTATATATTTAACAGGTAGCGGTGCCTGCAGAGTTGTCAAAATGCCGCCGCGCCAGTGCTGGATGCCGGAATTTTCTGTTTGTTAATTTCCGTGACGAGGGGGCGAGTGTGAACAAATCTGAATTGATTGACCATATAGCTGCTGACGCTGAAATTTCCAAGACTGTTGCAGTTAGGGTGCTGGATGCGGCCATCTCTGCTGTGACGCAGACTCTGACGAGTGGCGGCAGCGTGACATTGGTTGGCTTTGGGACATTCCATGTGGGCAGGCGGGAAGCTCGAACGGGCAGAAACCCGAGGACTGGCGCGGCGATCAAGATCAAGTCAGCCAAGATTCCGAAATTTAGACCTGGCAAAGCATTAAAAGATGCGCTAAACTAATTGTCTCTTTATCGCGTAGTGTTTCGAGCGATCGGACGGGTGCTTAGCTCAGTCGGTAGAGCGTCGCCCTTACAAGGCGAATGTCGGCGGTTCGACCCCGTCAGCACCCACCACATCCGTGAGAAGTGAGCTGTACCTTGGAGTGGTAGTTCAGTTGGTTAGAATACCGGCCTGTCACGCCGGGGGTCGCGGGTTCGAGTCCCGTCCACTCCGCCAACATTACGTTGTGAATCGGTAGTTGCAACGAAAAAAAGCCACTTCGGTGGCTTTTTTGTTTTGAACAAGTTCATTACTGTCCGGATGGAGTGTGGAAGGCTTGTTTCAAGCCTTTCCTGCATGTAGACTTCCAAGAGCCTGATGTGGGGTCTACATTGATCTGATTCGAGCCGCTAGAGCAACGCAAACGAGTTGATCCGGCCTGTATCGCAGAGCTCAGCTTTGCCTTTACACTAGCAAACGACGAGAGGCGAACGAGAGTTCGCCTTTTTTGCGTTTTCAACCAGTAAATCGCCAGCCTGTCAGCAGCAACTGAGGATTCAGCATGTTCGACGCCGTACGCAACAACAAGAAGATCGTCCAGGGATTCCTGCTATTGATCACACTTCCCTTCGCGTTCTGGGGGGTGGATTCGTACGTCAAGAATATGTCGGGAGGTGAAGATCTTGCCACTGTCGCCGGCACGCCGATTCAGCAGGCCGAATTTCAACAGGCGCTGCGTGAGCAGCAGGAGAGGCTGCGCGGCTCGCTGGGGGAGAACTTCAACCCTGCGATGATGGAAACCACCGAGGCACGGAGGGCTGTCCTCGAAAACCTGGTTAACCAGCGCCTGCTTGCAATCGACGCCTCCAAAATGCACCTCGCGGTTTCCGACGAGCGCGTCCGTGACACGATCGTTGGCATCCCTGCTTTCCAGGACAACGGCCACTTTTCACAGCCGCGTTATGAGGCGGTCCTCAAGTCGCAAGGCATGGTGCCCCAGGTCTTTGAGTCAAGCCTGCGTCGCGATCTTGCGCTGCAGCAGGTGCTTGGCGCGGTCGCTGAGGGGGTCATGGTTCCACGTGCGTCGGTAGAGCAGGTTTACGCTGTTCAGTTCGAAGAGCGGGTCGTGAGTGAAGTCCAGCTGGCCGCGCAGCAGTTTGCATCTGCCGTGAAGCTGCCGGACGACGCCGCACAGAAATACTACGAGACGAATCGCAAGCGGTTCGAGTTGCCGGCCCAGGTTCGTGCTGAGTACATTGTTCTCAGCAAGGAGGCCGTTGCCGATCAGCTTGTGGTGGGCGACGCGGATATTCGCAAGGAGTACGACGCGCATCCGGAGCGCTTTCGTCAGGCTGAGGAACGGCGGGCGAGCCATATCCTGATCCAGGCCGACAAGGGTGCCGGAGATGCGGTGATCAAATCTGCGCGTGAAAAGGCGGAGGCGGTTCTCAAGCAGATCAAGGCAAACCCAGCCGATTTCGCGAAGCTGGCCAAGGAGAATTCGCAGGATCCGGGCTCTACGGAGAAGGGGGGCGATCTTGGCTTTTTCCCGCGTGGCGCGATGGTCAAGGCGCTTGAAGACACGGCTTTCGGTCTGTCCCGGGAAGGCGAAGTTTCCGATGTCATCCAGTCCGACTTCGGTTTTCACATCATCAAGCTCTGGCCGCAGCGGCAAGGCGCCCGCGCCTTTCGACAATGAAAAGCTTGTCTCCGAGCTGTTTTCGGACGACGCCGTAAAAAACAAGCGCAATACCGCTGCGATCGACGTTGGCAACGGCACACTGGTGTCGGCGCGGGTGAGTGAATTCAAGCCGGCGACGCTTCGCCCGTTTGAGGAAGTCAAGGCGGTCATCGAAAAGGGCCTGGTCACTGACGAAGCGGTAAGTCTTGCTGAAAAGGATGGCGAAGCCAAGCTGGCCCTGTTGGTCAAGGGCGAGGCTGTCAATCTGCCGTGGAGTGCGCCGCGTTCGATGCAGCGCGGCGACCAGAGCCTGCCGCGCGAGGCTGTTCGCGCAGTTTTCCGTGCTGCGGGAGACAAGTTGCCGAGTTATGCCGGCGCGCGGATTCCGGGTGGCGGCTATGGCCTGTTCCGCATCGAGAAGCTGACTCGCCCGCTTGCCAAGGAAGGCGATCCGCGTCTGGGCGCGATCAAGCAGCAATACACGCGGGTGCTCGCCGAGCAGGATTTCTCGGCATATCTCTCCATGCTGCGCAAGCGCTACGACGTCAAGGTGAATGCGGCGGCGCTTGAAGTCTCGAAAGACAAGTAAGACAGCGTACGGATCCTGGTTGCAGCGGCGTGGCCGGGCAGTCAGGATCCGGTTCTGTTGGCGTGTGACACTCAGCGGCGCCTTGCCGTTGGTCCTTCCATTCCGGCAATCGCCGGAATCCCCTCAGGGCTCATGCCTCCGTCATCGGCGTCCAGGGGTTCGCGGCTGGCGCAGAGTCACCATCAAGGCCGTCCGGGTATAAAAATCCTGTATCGACACGTTGCTGGCTGAAGCCCTGAAGGCTTTGCTTCGGTCACTTTGTGACGATGTCCGCAGCTTCAGGCCGTGCCGCCTTTTGTGCTGCGTTGCAGTTGCCATTGTTTGGTCAGCGCGTAGATCGCCGGGATGACGGCGAGGGTCAGGAGGGTCGACGAGATCATTCCGCCAACCATCGGGGCGGCGATGCGGCTCATGACTTCGGAGCCGGTGCCGGTTCCCCACATGATGGGCAGCAGTCCGGCGGTGATTGCGACGACGGTCATCATCTTCGGGCGGACCCGTTCGACGGCGCCTTCCATCACCGCCAGGTAGAGATCGGCAGGGCCGGGCGCGCGTCCGCTGGCCAGGCACTTTGCCCTGGTGGCGGCCCAGGCGTGGTCGAGATAAATCAGCATGACCACGCCGGTTTCAGCCGCCACGCCTGCCAGCGCGATGAAGCCGACCGCCACCGCAACCGACAGGTTGTAGTCCAGCAGCCACATCAGCCAGATTCCGCCCACCAGCGCAAAGGGCACCGAGAGCATCACGATCAGGGTTTCGGTGAGACGCCGGAAATTGAGATAGAGCAGCAGGAAGATGGTGAGCAGGGTGATCGGGATGACGATCTTCATCTTTGCAGCGGCGCGCTCCATGAACTCGAACTGGCCGCTCCAGCTCACGTAGTAACCCGGCGGAAACTTCACCTTATCGGCCACTGCCTTTTTGGCTTCGGCCACGTAGCCGCCGATGTCGCGGCCGCGGATATCCACGTAGATGTAGGCTGCGAGCTGCGCGTTCTCGGTGCGGATGCCCGGCGTGCCTTTGGCGACCTCGACCTTGGCCAGTTGCCCAAGGGGCAGCATGGCGCCGCCCATGACAGGCACCAGCACTTCGCGGGCGATCTGTTCGGGGCTGGCGCGCAGTTCGCGCGGGTAGCGCACGCTGACGCCGAAGCGCTCGCGGCCTTGGACGGTGGTGGTCACCATCTCGCCGCCGAGGGCGCTGCCGATCACGTCCTGAACTTCGCCAACCGTCAGGCCGTAGCGGGCCAGCTGGCTGCGCTCGGGTTCGATGTTCAGATAGAAGCCGCCGGTGATGCGCTCGGCGAAGGCGCTGCTGGTGCCCGGCACCGTTTTGACGACGGCTTCGATCTCCCGGGCAAGTTTTTCCATCTCATCCAGATCCTTGCCGAAAACCTTGATGCCGATCGGTGTGCGGATGCCGGTGGACAGCATGTCGGTGCGGGCCTTGATCGGCATCGTCCAGGCGTTGGCTACGCCGGGAAACTGCAGTGCCTTGTCGAGTTCTGCGATGAGCGTGTCGGTCGTCATGCCCGGGCGCCATTCCTCTTGGGGCTTGAGGTTGATGGTGGTTTCGAACATCTCGGTCGGTGCCGGGTCGGTGGCCGTGTTGGCGCGGCCGGCCTTGCCCAGAACCGATGCGACTTCCGGGAAACTCTTGATGATCTTGTCCTGGGTCTGCATCAGTTCGGCCGCCTTGGTCATCGACATGCCGGGCAGGGACGTGGGCATGTAGAGCAGGGTGCCTTCGTTGAGGGTCGGCATGAACTCCGAGCCCAGGCGTGAGGCCGGGTAGATCGACGCGAGCAGCGCCAGCACGGCCAGCATGATGGTGAGTTTTTTCCAGCGCATCACCGCGGCGATGATGGGCCGGTAGAGCCGGATCAGCACGCGATTCACCGGGTTGCGGGCTTCCGGCATGATCCGGCCGCGGATGAACAGCATCATCAGCACCGGAACCAGCGTGACCGACAGGATCGCGGCGCCGGCCATGGAGAAGGTTTTTGTCCAGGCCAGCGGCGAGAACAGGCGACCTTCCTGGCCTTCGAGCGCAAAGACCGGCATGAAGGAGACGGTGATGATCAGGAGCGAGAAGAACAGCGCCGGGCCCACTTCCCGGCAGGCGGTCAGCATGGCGTCCAGGCGATCCCCGGATGAGTGCGACTCGGGCAGGCGTTCGAGGTGCTTGTGGGCGTTTTCTATCATCACGATGGCGGCGTCTATCATGGCGCCGATGGCGATCGCGATGCCGCCCAGGCTCATCAGGTTGGAGCTCATGCCCAGCAGGCGCATGGCGATGAACGCCATCAGGACGCCGACCGGCAGCATCAGGATCGCCACCAGCGCGCTTCGCACATGCATCAGAAAGACCACGCACACCAGCGCGACGATGATCGACTCTTCGATCAGGGTGGCCTTGAGGGTTTCGATGGCCCGGTGGATGAGTTCGGAGCGGTCGTAAACCGTTTGCACCGTGACGCCCGGCGGCAGGCCGGGGCCGATTTCCTCGATCCGGGTTTTGAGCTTGTGGATGACTTCCAGTGCGTTTTCGCCGTAGCGGGCCATGGCGATGCCGGAGACCACTTCGCCTTCTCCGTTCAGTTCGGTCAGCCCGCGGCGCTCGTCCGGCGCCAGCTCGACCCGCGCGATGTCGCGTATCAGCACCGGCGTGCCGCGCTCGGCCTTCACCACCAGCAGTTCGATGTCGTCCCGGCCGCGCAGGTAGCCCTTGCCGCGCACCATGTATTCGGTTTCGGCCATTTCCACCACGCGGCCGCCCACGTCGCGGTTGGAGTCGCGGATGACCTGGGCGACCTTCATCAGCGGAATGCCGTAGGCGCGCAGCTTGGCCGGATCGACGGTGACCTGGTAAGTCTGGACAAAGCCGCCGATGGAGGCCACTTCGGCAACGCCGTGGGTTTTGGTGAGCGGGTAGCGCACGTACCAGTCCTGGAGCGTGCGCAGCTCGGCAAGGGTTTTGTCTTTGGCGATGAGGGCGTACTGGTACACCCAGCCCACGCCGGTGGCGTCCGGCCCGATCTGCGGTGTGACGCCTTTGGGCATGCGGCCGGAGGCGAAGTTGAGGTATTCCAGCACCCGCGAACGGGCCCAGTAGATGTCTGTTCCGTCCTCGAAAATCACATAGACGAAGGACGCGCCGAAAAACGAGAAGCCGCGCACCACCCGGGATTTGGGTACCGCCAGCATCGCCGTGGTGAGCGGGTAAGTCACCTGGTCTTCCACCACCTGCGGCGCCTGGCCGGGGTATTCGGTGTAGACGATGACCTGCACGTCGGAGAGATCCGGCAGCGCGTCGATCGGGGTGCGCAGCACGGCGATGATGCCGGCGATGATGACGAAGAGGGTGGCCAGCAGGACAAGGAAGCGGTTCCTGCCTGACCAGTCGATCAGCTTGGCGAGCATTGCGGTGCTCCGTCAGTGGCCGGCATGCGGCGTGGGTGCAGCGCTGCGCGGGCTGACCGAGGTGATGACCCATTCGCCCGGCTGGCGCTCGACGAACTCCACCGTCACCTTTGCGCCGGGCGCAAGGCTGCTTTGCTGGGCCGGGTTGACCAGCTTGAACTCCATGCTCATGGCCGGCCATTTGAGGCTGGCTACCGGGCCGTGTTCGAGCATCACCGTGCCGGCCTGGGTGTCGAGACTTTCGACGGTGGCGTCCGCCCGGTGTCCGGCGCCTTTAGCCACGGGAGGCGTCTGGCCGGGAGCTTCGAAGCTGCCGAGCGCGGCTTTCAGATTGCTCTCGGCGTCGATCAGGAAGTTGGCTGTAACGACGACGTCCTCGCCGGCCTGTACGCCTTCGAGAACTTGCACGTGATTGTCGTCGCGGGCGCCGAGCTTGACCTCCCGCGGCGCGAAGCGGCCTTCGCCCAGCGCGACGAGCACGATCCGGCGTGTGCCGCTGTCGATCACTGCGGATGTCGGCACCGTCACCACCTGCCCCTTGCCACCCACCGGAATGTCGACCCGGGCGAACATCGCCGGCTTGAGCAGCAGGCCCGGATTGGCCAGTTCGATGCGCACCGCTACCGTGCGGGTTTCGGCGTTGAGGGTGGGATACACATAGCCGATGCGGCCCTCGAACACCTTGTCCGGATAGGCGTCGATGCGCACGCGGGCGGTGGCGCCGCTGTGCACAAGGCCGATGTCCTGTTCGACAACATCCGCCACAACCCACACGCGGGAGAGGTCGGCAATCTGGTAAAGGCTTTCGCCGGGCATGAAGCGCATGCCTTGCAGGGCTTTCTTTTCGGTCACGATGCCGGCCACCGGCGAGCGGAAGCCGAGCGTGCGTCGCGTGGCCCCGGACCTGGCCAGTGCGCGGATCTGTTCTTCCGGGACATCCCAGTTGCGAAGGCGCGTCAGGGCGGATTCGGCGAGTTGCTTCATGCCGGCCTGCGCCTCGTTTCCGGCATTCTTAAGCGCGGCGACGCCTTCGGCGGCGATCGCGTATTCCCGTTGGGCAGAGACGAGTTCCGGGCTGTAAACGTCAAACAGCGCCTGGCCTTTGGCAACCGGCTGGCCGGTGATGTTCACGTGCAGGCGTTCCACATAGCCTTCGAACTTGGGCGTGATGGTGTAGATGCGCTGCTCGTCGGGCTCGACGCGGCCGGTGGCGCGCACCTGCTTGTCGAGGCTGCGCAGTTCGGCCTTTTCGGTGCGCACGCCGAGTTTCTGGATTTTTTCGGTGCTGATGCGCAAGGTGCCGGCCGCCGCGGGTTCTTCGCTGGTTTCGCCTTCGTACACCGGGATGTAGTCCATCCCCATCGGGTCTTTCTTGGGTGTTGGCGATGTATCCGCCAGGCCCATGGGGTTGCGGTAATACAGTAGTTTGGGCGCCGGCTTGCCGCCATCGGTCTGAGTGGTGGCAGCCGTGTGCTCCTGGGCCGGGTGCTGGCCGAGCCAGTATCCGCCGGCTGCGCCGGCCACGGCGAGGGCAAGGCCGGCGGCCAGGGCTGCGGCGGGTTTCATAGGTCTTCTCCGAGGATGCGTTCGATTTCGGCCAGGCTCATCCGGGCTTCGGCCTGGGCCTTGAGGCTGGCCTGGCGCGCCAGGCGGATTTGACGCTGTGCGTCGAGCAGGGTGGCGAAATCGACCTTGCCCGTTTCGTAGCCCGCGAGGGCCGCCCGGAAGGCAAGCTCGGTCTGGGGGAGCAGGCTGCTGGTGGTAAGGGTTTCGGTGCGTCGGGCCGCATTGAAGGCCGAGAGATTGCCGGACAGCTCGCCCAGCACCTGGTTGGCGGTCGCATCGCGGCGGGACCGGGCGGCCGACAGCATGGCTTCCGCTTCGCGCTCCTGCGCCCGGCGGGTGCCTTGCTGCAGCGGCAGGTTGAGTTCCAGCATCAGCTCCCATTCCTTTACCGAGCCCTGGTACTGGATGGGCGACACGCCGAGGGTGAAATCCGGGTAGCGGTTTTTGTAAGTCAGCTCGCGCGTTTTTTCGGCGGAACGCAGGCGGGCCTCGTCGGCGAAAAGCTGGGGGTTACGCGAGCGCACCCGGTCTTCCAGTGCGGCGGGCTCGAGGCTGGCCGGCGCCGGCAGGGGGCGCAGCAGGCCTGGTGCATCCAGGGGCGCGGCGGCAGGGCGGGCAAGGAGGGCGTTGATGCGTGCCTGCAACTGCCGGCTTTCGGCGTCGAGGGCGATGAGTTCGCCGCGCATGCCGGTTTGCTCCACCTGGGCGCGGATCACGTCCTGCTGGGCCGCGAGGCCGCCGGCGTAGCGTACCTGCGCGATTTTCTCGAGGCGCACCATCAGGTCGAGGATTTCCCGCGCCAGCTGTTCGCTGCGGTAAACGTACTGGAACCGGGCATGGGCGGCCTTGATGCGGGCGGCGAGTTCGGCCCAGCTTCCACTGGCCCGGCCTTCGGCGCCGCGGGCTTCGAGTTCGGCAATCTCCTGCTTCAGCTCGCGCTTGCCGAGCCAGGGCAGATCCTGCATGACGAGATAGCGGGTGCTGCCCACGCGGGCTGGCAGCAGGGTGGCGTTTTGTTCGCCCATGCGCGTGATGTCGCGCAGTTCGGTGCGCAGCCTGGGGTCGGGCAGGGCGCCGGCCGGCACCACGCGCTCGGCGGCGGCGTCGGCCTCGAAGCGCATCGCGGCGTATTCCGGGTTGCGGCTGCGGGCGTAATCGAGCAGCGATTCGACGTTTGCGCCAAGGGCCGGGTCCTGGGCCCGGGCCAGCACACACCAGGCTCCGAGCACTGCCAGGGCTCCGCATTTCAGGTATTTCTTCATGATTTACCCCGCGTGCCTGTGATGCCCGGATCAGGGGCGTTCGATGTGCACCAGCGTCATGGCACCGTTTATCTGTTCAGCCATGAAGCGGATCTTGTCGCCTTCCTTGAGTTTGTCGATCCAGGCTGCATCCTTGACGCGGAAGGCCATGGTCATCGCCGGCATTCCGTTGGGCAGGGGGCCGTGGGAGACGGTAATGCGGCCGGTGGGCTTGTCCACCTTCTTGACGATGCCGTCGGCCATCTGCATGGAGGCTTCGCCCTGCGCTGCGTGCGTTTTAGCGTGACCGGTGTGGTCGTTGGCGGCAACGGGCGGCAAAGGCGGAAGCGGAAACGGTGGCGATTATCGCGGCCAAAACCGGTGCGAGAGGGACGCGCATGAGTGTGCTCTTTCTGGAGGGATTGATCGGGATTCAGTGACGGGCAAATACGCTGCTGGAGCCGTTGGCGCCGATCAGCAGGGACGTCAGGACAAGGGGGCGTAGCTTCGTGGCGACTCCTCGTTGGATCGGGATAGCCCATTCTGGCCGTCGCCCCTCGACAGGAAGCTGTCGTGAAGATTACTTTTTTGTAATCTTTTTGGGCGCGGGAAGGGTTTGGGCGACACTTGTGCCCGTGATTCCGGGCGCAGAGAGGCCGTGATGAAGATTTTGATTGTCGAGGACGAACCCAAAACCGGGGATTACCTCAAGCAGGGTCTCGTCGAGGCGGGTTTCAGCGTGGATCTTGTGCGTGATGGCATGGACGGGCTGCATCTCGGCATGACCGAAGCCTACGATCTGATCGTGCTCGACGTGATGTTGCCGGGGCTCGACGGCTGGCGCGTGCTTCAGGCCCTGCGCAAGGCCGGCAAGGAGATGCCGGTGCTGTTCCTGACCGCCAGGGACAGCGTGGACGACCGGGTCAAGGGGCTGGAACTCGGCGCTGACGATTACCTCGTCAAGCCCTTCGCCTTTTCGGAGCTGCTGGCCAGGGTGCGCACGCTGCTGCGCCGGGGCACCCGGAGCAAGGAACTGGATGCCCTGCAGGTGGCCGATCTGGAGCTGGACCTGCTGCGCCGACGGGTGACCCGGGCCGGCCGGAGGATCGACCTGACGGCCAAGGAGTTCGCCCTTCTTGAACTCTTGCTGCGCCGGCACGGCGAGGTGCTGCCGCGTTCGCTGATCGCATCCCAGGTGTGGGACATGAACTTCGACAGCGACACCAACGTGATCGAAGTGGCCGTGCGGCGCCTGCGCGCCAAGATCGACGACGGCTTCGAGCCGCGCCTGATCCGCACCGTGCGGGGCATGGGCTATGTGCTGGAGGATCCGGCGTGTCCTTAGTGCGCCGCCAGTCGCTTACCTTCCGGCTGACGCTGCTGTTTGCGGCGGCGTCCACGGTGGTGCTGCTGATCCTCGGTCAGATAGTCGTCCGATCGGTGGAGGGGCATTTCGAGGAGCAGGACATGGCCGAGCTTGGCGGCAAGCTCGAGCTGACCCGCCATCTGCTGGAGCGTGTTCGCTCGGCGGGCGAATGGGATGGGCTGCCGCAACTGCTCGACGATGCGCTGATCGGCCATCACGGCATGGCGATTGCGGTGCGCGGGCCGGACGGCCAGATGCTGTTCGCGGCCCACGGGGTGTCGTTTACGCCACCGCTGATCGAGCGGGCCGGGCCTGCCGGCCGGCCGCAGGTGTGGCGTTCGGACGACAACGTGGATTTTCGCGGCATCGTCGGTGAGGCGCGCACCGGCATGGCCAACGCGCCGCCGGCCTTCGTGGCGGTGGCCATCGACATTTCCCACCACCGCAGCTTCATGGATGCGTTCATGCGCACGCTGTGGTTGGTCGTTCTGGCGGCCTCGCTGGCAACCGGCCTGCTCGGCTGGTTTGTGGCCCGGCGGGGGCTGGCGCCGCTGCGCGACATGCGCCGCAAGGCCGGCGAGGTCAGCGCCCAGCGCCTCGACCAGCGCCTGTCGGTGGAGGCCGTACCGGTGGAGCTGGCCGAGCTGGCCGAATCGCTCAACGACATGCTGGCCCGGCTGGAGGAATCCTTCCGGCGGCTGTCGGATTTTTCATCCGATCTGGCCCACGAACTGCGCACGCCGGTCAGCAACCTGATGACCCAGACCCAGGTTGCGCTCTCCCGCAACCGCACGGCGGAGGCTTACCGTGACGTGCTCGAATCCAATGCCGAGGAATTCGAGCGTTTGTCGCGCATGATTTCCGACATGCTTTTTCTGGCCAAGGCCGACAACGGCCTGATCGTGCCTGGCCGCGAAAGCTTCGATCTTGCCGACGAGGTGGCGGCCCTGTTCGATTTTTATGGCGCGCTCGCCGAAGAAAACGGTGTCAGCCTGCGCCAGGCGGGTTCGGCGCCGCTGGTGGCCGACCGGCTCATGCTGCGCCGCGCCATCGGCAACCTGCTGTCCAACGCGCTGCGCTACACGCCGGCAGGGGGCGAAATCGTCGCGACGGCCCGCCTTGTTCACGATGATGCGGGCGCCACCACGGCGCGCCTCTCCATTGAAAACACCGGTGAGCCGATTCCGCCGGCCCACCTTGCGCGGCTTTTCGACCGCTTTTACCGCGTGGATGCAGCCCGCCGGAGTTCCGGTGACGGTGCGGGGCTTGGTCTTGCGATCACCCGCTCGATTGCGCGGGCCCACGGCGGTGACATCGAAGGGCGAGCCGGGGTGCAGAGCAATGTTTTCGAGATGTGGATTCCGGTTTCGAAGAGCATGGATCAGTGAAAATCCCGGCTGCGGGTGGCGAGGTGGCCGAGCAGGGCGGAGCGGTCGACCACCCGTTTGGCGTGCAGGTGCACCACGCTGCCCTGGCGGGTGATCTGGCCGTAGATGCCGAGCAGGGTGGCGCCAAGCAGGATGCGTCGTTCGGCTTCAAGGAGTTCGGGCCGCACGATGACGTTGACCCAGCCGGTTTCATCTTCGAGGGTGACGAACATTGTGCCCTTGGCGGTGCCGGGGCGCTGGCGGCAGGTGACGATGCCGGCACAGCGGGCCAGTTTGCGGTCGGGGCAGTCGGCAATCTCGGCCGCACTCAAAAAACGTTCGGCCACAAGCAGGCCGCGCAGAAAGCTGAGGGGATGCCGACCGAGGCTGAAGCCCAGGCGGGCGTAGTCGGCAAGGAGATCCTGGGTTTCGGCCGGCGCGGCAAGGGCCGGAGGCGTGTCGGGAATCGGCGCATCGTGGAGCATGCCGGGCGCGGCCTGGCTGCCGGCTGCGGCCCACAGGGCCTGGCGCCGGTGCCCGGCCAGGCTGGACAGCGCACCGGCCACGGCCAGCACGCGCAGCTCGGTGGTGGATAGCCCGGCGCGGCGGGCCAGTTCATCGACCGACCCAAAGGGGCCATGCCGGCGCGCTTGGGCAATGCGTTCGGCGGCCTGCGGGTTGAAGCCCTTGACCAGCCGCAGGCCGAGGCGGGCCGCGGGGCGAGCGGCAGCGGCTGGCGCGGGCGTAAGCCCGCAGGCCCAGTCGCTGGCCTGCACGTCCACGGGCAAGACATCGACGCCGTGGCGACGGGCATCCTGGATGAGTTGCGACGGGCCGTAAAAGCCCATCGGCTGGCTGTTGAGCAGCCCGCACAGAAACGCCGCCGGCTCGAAGCACTTGAGCCAGGCGGACACATACACCAGCAATGCAAAGCTGGCCGCGTGGGATTCCGGAAATCCGTAGCTGCCGAAACCCTGGATCTGGCGGCACAGGGCCTCGGCAAAATCCCGCTCGTAGCCGCGATCGAGCATGCCGGCGGTGAGTTTTTCCTGGTAGCGCAGCAAATCTCCCTTGCGGCCCCAGGCGCCCATGGCACGGCGCAACTGGTCGGCCTCGCCGGCGCTGAAGCCGGCGGCCACCATGGCCAGCTGCATCACCTGTTCCTGGAAGATCGGCACGCCGTGGGTGCGCCGCAGCACGGGCTCGATCTCCGGGCGGGGATAGACGATGGGTTCGTGGCGGGCGATTTTTTCGCGGGCGCCGAGGTAGGGATGGACCATGCCGCCCTGGATCGGCCCCGGTCGCACGATGGCCACCTCCACCACCAGATCGTAATAGCAGCGCGGCCTGAGGCGCGGCAGCATGCTCATCTGGGCGCGGGATTCCACCTGAAAGACGCCCATCGCGTCGGCGGCGCAGAGCATGTCGTACACCGCCGGTACTTCGCGGGGAATGTCGGCCACCGCGAAAGGCTGGCCGCGCCAGCGGGAGACGAGTTGCAGGCTGCGGCGGATCGCCGACAGCATGCCGAGGGCCAGCACGTCCACCTTGAGCAGGCCCAGGGTTTCGATGTCGTCCTTGTCCCACTGGATGACCGTGCGGCCTTCCATTGCGGCGTTTTCGACGGGCACCAGTTCGGCCAGCGGCCCGCGTGAGATCACAAAGCCGCCCACGTGTTGGGAAAGATGGCGGGGAAAACCGACGATTTCGTTGGCCAGTTCAAGCAGCAGGCGCACCCGCGGGCTGTCCGGGTCGAGGCCCGCTTCGCGGACGCGCTCGGGGGCCACCTGGCGGCCGTCCCACCAGGCGAGGCGCCGGGTGAGCTGATCGAGCTGGCCGACGTCGAAGCCCAGCGCCCGGCCCACGTCGCGCAGGGCGCTCCTGGGGCGGTAGCGGATCACCGTGGCGGCCAGCGCGGCGCGGTCGCGGCCGTATTTGGTGTAGATGTACTGGATGACTTCTTCGCGCCGGTCGTGTTCGAAATCCACGTCGATATCGGGTGGCTCGTTGCGCTCCCGGGAGATGAAGCGCTCGAAGAGCAGGCTGGCTTCGCCGGGGTCGACTTCCGTTACACCCAGCGCATAGCACACCACCGAGTTGGCCGCCGAGCCGCGGCCCTGGCACAGGATGCCCCGGCTGCGGGCAAAACGGACGATGTCTTCGACGGTGAGGAAGAAGGCTTCGTAGCCTAGCTCTGCAATCAGGGCGAGTTCCTTTTCCACCTGGGTCAGGACGCTTGAGGGCACCTGCGGGTGCCCGTCGGGGCCGGGCGGATAACGGTGGCGCAGCCCGTGGCCGACCAGTGCCCGCAGGTGGGAGGCCGGCGTGGCCTTGGGCGGCACGATCTCCTGAGGGTATTCGTAGCGCAGCTCGGCCAGCGAGAAATGGCAGCGCTCGGCGATGGCGAGGGTTTGGGCGAGCCATTCGGGCGGGTGGCGACGGGCGAGGATTTCGCGGGGCTGCAGGCGCTGTTCGCCGTTGGCGGCGAGCAGGTAGCCGGCCTCGTCGAGGGTGACCCGGTGGCGCAGGGCGGTGAGGACATCGGCCAGGCGCCTGCGCGAGGCCGTGTGCATCAGCGGCGCGCAGGTGGCGGCAACCGGGATGCCGGCGGATTGTGCCGCGGCTTTGATCCCGCGGCGCCGGGTGGCGTCGTCCGGCCCCAGGTGGAGCGGGGCGGCGAGCCAGCAGGCGTCGGGAAAGCGCTCGGCCAGCCAGCGGGCGTCGGTGGCGAGGGTGTGCGGATCGGGATCGATGAGATCCGGCGGCACCAGCAGCGCCAGGCAGCCGGGCAGGCCACGGGCGAGGTCGAGGCGGGTGAGGCGGTAGTTGCCCTTGTCGGCCGCCCGCCGCCCGCGGGTGACGAGGCTTGAGAGCTGCCCGTAGGCGGCGCGGTCGGTGGCTAGAAGCACCAGCGTTGGCCCGTTTTCAAACCGGATGCTGCTGCCGATGATCAGCTTTGGGGCGTCCGGCGTATGGCGCCAGGCCGCGTAGGCCCGCACCACGCCGGCCAGCGAACATTCGTCGGTAATGGCCAGGGCGCTGTAGCCCAGGCTTGCCGCCTGCTCGAGCAGTTCTTCCGGGTGGGATGCGCCGGTGAGAAAGCTGAAGCAGGATCGGGCGTAGAGCTCGGCAAAACCGGGTGCAGGAGGACGCGGATCAGCGGACATGCGTTGACTGTATAAATAAACAGTCTTTCAGGCAAGCCCGCGGAAGGGTGAAAGTGGAAGGGGGAAAGTAAAGTGGGTGTGGCGCGGAGCGTGGCGTGCTCCGCGCCGGATGGTCAGGCCCGGTTGCGCCGGTTTGCCGCGAAGAGCGCCAGCGCGAGGATGCCGGTGAGGCTGGCGAGATCGGTGGCGCCGCCCCCTCCGCCGCCGCCCGAGGACGGGGCGGATGCAACGGTGAGGCTGGCGTCGGCGCTGGTCGTGCGCCCGATCGCGTCTGTGATCGTCAGGCGGATCGTGTAGCTGCCGGCCGACGTGGCGGTGAAGGTGGTGCTTGCTGCCGCAGGCGAGCCGAAGCTGCCAGTGGCTGGGCCGCTGATCTGGATCCATTGCCAGCTCACGGGCGACACGTTGGAGGCTGCGGTCAGGGTGATTGCCGTGTTGACGACGGGCGCTGCGGATACCGTGATGCCGGCTGTGGGTTCGAGGGCCAGCGCCACGGCGGCGGCGGTATCGAGCATGCCGGCGCCGCAGGTGGTGGTGGTGCAGTTGCACTGGCCGTCAGCCGTTACGGCGGGGCAGGTGGGCAGGGTGGCATCGACGGGAAAGGCCGTGGCTGCGCGCTTGATGCGCGCCATCAGCTCGGATTCGCCGAGCAGGGGATTGGCCGCCAGCATCAGCGCGGCCGTGCCCGACACCAGCGGCACGGCAAAGCTGGTGCCGATCGTTACGTCGTTGACGCCGGTGTAGCCGTTGCCGAGCGGGCCGTTCAGGCCCAGGTTGATGGTATTGACGAAGGGAAACAGGCAGGGCTGGCCGGTAAGAATGTTGACGCAGTTGCCGGCCGGGGCGCTGATGCCGACTTCGGGGCCGTAGCTCGAATAGCCCACCTTGGTGCCCATGTGGCGGATGCCGGCCACGCCGAGGACGCCGGCGCAGTTGGCGGGCTCTTCGACCGGGCTGGTTTCGTTGCCGGCGGCCGCCACGATCAAGGCGCCCACCGCCCTGATTTCGGCGACGACGCTGGCGTAAGCGGAGCTGCAAGTGCCTTCACCGGCCAGGCTCAGGTTGATGATCCGGGCTGGATTCGGGTTGGCGGGGAGGCCCGGCACCGCAAGGCCGGCGGCCCAGCGCATGCCGGCGATGATGTCCGAGTCGTAGCCGCCACATTTGCCGAGCGCGCGAATCGGCAGGATGCGGGTGGCGCCGCCAATGCCGGCGATGCCGCGGGAATTGTTGGCTTCTGCCGCGACGATGCCGGCAACCTGGGTGCCGTGCCACGAGCTGTTGTGGGTTGCAAAGCTGCCGCCGCACATGGCGCGCAGGGTGGCGTTGGCGACATCGGAGGTGGACAGGTAGTCGCCGGGGTCCGAGGCGTCGGTGTCACGGCCGGGCTGGCCGTCGCCGGAGTTAAGGTCGTCGAGCACGAAGTCGTAGCCTGGCAAGAGCTTGGCGGTCAGGTCCTCGTGCTCGAAGCGCACACCGGTATCCACCACCGCAACCACCACGTTGCTGGTGCCGGAGGTGATGTCCCACGCCGCCTGGGCGTTGGTGGCGGCGAGCTGGGTGGGGCTGGCTGCCTGCAGGTACCACTGGTGGCTGAACAGCGGATCATTGGGCAGGGCCTTGATCCGCTTGATGCGGTCGGGCACCGCGTATTCCACGTCGTATTCTCTGGATAGCCTGCTTGCCAGGGCCTCGGAGCTGATGCCGCTGGCGCGCATCACCTGGAGTTCGGGCGAGGGCTGGCCGAGCATTTTTGCCGTGATGCCGATGCGTTCTCCCAGGCTTTTCATCCGGCTGGTGGCCTGGATCTGCTTGAGCGGTGACCCTGGCTTGAGCTTGACGATGACCCGCGCCTCGGGGGCCTCCTCGGCTGCGGCAGGGCCGGCGAGCAGCGCGCCCAGCCCCAGCAGGGCTGTGCAAAGTGTGAGAACGGTTTTCATCGCAAATCCTTTTTTTGATCGAGATCCAGCTGCCGGATGGAAGGGTCTGCCCTGAGCGCCGCAATGGCCTTGCTGCAGGCCGGGTCGCCGGCAGCACAAAGCAGCTGGTAGGCGTGGCTGCGCTCGGAGATCGACGATACGAAGTTCACCCTGGCGCCGCTCGTTTTTTTGAGCGCCGCGAGGGTGGCGGGCGCGGCGCCGTCGGTGGGGTCGGCAAAGCCGATGATTACCTGGAGTGGGTGCGTCGGCTGCCCGGTTCCGGCGCAGGCCGGGGCGCCGAGCAGCACGGCTGCGACGAGCGCCAGCCAGCCGGTTTTTGTCATCGGGAGCGGGGGCTCAGCGCGGCGGGCCGGGGCGGCGCGACTTGGCGGGTGCCTCATCGACCGGCTTGCTGTACTGCTTGAACACCCGTTTGGCGTCCTGCTCGGCGCGCAGCTGGGTGCACAGGGTGGGATCGTCGTCGTGTTCGCTGAAATAGCCGTCGGCCTGGGCGCGCATCACCAGCTTGATGGCCGCCGCTTCGCTCAGCCCGAAGCGCTCGAAAATCAGGGTTGTTACTTCGTCCAGGTGTTCTTCGTAAGTCATGGTGCATCCAGTGCAATGCGGGGCCGGATTTGCCCCGCTTCTCAAGTCGCAAGGATAATGGCTTTTGCGATCTTTCGTTTCTCGAGTCGTTCTGCCGCCGTTCTGCAAACCCTTTGTTTACGTCCTTCGAGGCCTCCAATGCGCACCCCGCCCGTCCTGTCCGCCCTCTATCGCTACCCGGTCAAATCCATGCATGGGCAGAGTCTCGACGTGAGCCCGGTGAGCCCGCAAGGCCTGCCTTTCGACCGCGACTGGATGGTGGCTGATCCAAATGGCCATTTTGTGACCGGTCGAACCTGGCCAAAACTGGTCACGATCAGCGCAAGGCCCTCTGCCGATGGCGTCAGCCTCTCCGCCCCGGGCTGTGCCGAACTTTTCGTGCCCAACCGCGCCTTCACCCGGCCCCTTGAAACCAAGGTGTGGGGCGACATTTTTTGTGCCTGGGAGGGCGCCCTTGAAGCTGACGCCTGGATTTCGGCCTGCATCGGCACCCGCCTCAGGTTTCTATGGACCGGCGCCAAGACGGCCCGCCGCGTCAAGGCCGATCCCGCGGTGCCTCTTGGCTTCGCCGACGGCTTTCCGCTGCTTCTGATCGGGCAGGCCTCGCTGGACGACCTGTCGGCCAGAATCGGCCGCCCGATGACGATGGAGCGCTTCCGTACCAACCTGGTGGTGTCCGGCGCGGAGGCCTTTGCCGAAGACGCCTGGAAGCGCATCCGCATCGGCGGCATCACTTTTCGCCTCACCAAGCCCTGCGAGCGCTGCGTGTTTACCACCGTCGATCCGCAATCCGGCAGCAAGAGTCTCGATCAGGAGCCCCTGCGCACCCTCGCCAAATACCGCAAGACCCCGGAAGGGGTGATTTTCGGGCAGAACGTGATTGCGGAAGGGGTCGGGGAGCTGCGAGTGGGGATGGAAGTCGAGGTGCTGGCGTCTTAGAAGGTGTCAGTTACCTTTGTGGTGTGGCGTGTTGCTTGACTTCCCGGGTGGGGCGGGAACCGCCATTTCGGTGTTCCGGAAAAACGTCACAAGGGCTATTTTTGGTTGATCTTGATCAAGAGAATGTCAGTTTTGGGTACTGATACATTTGGAAATAAAGAGGGAAGTCGATAATCCGCCGGGTTAGTAGCCCGAGGAGTTGATGTGTTTAGCAAGATAAGTAGAAAACTGCGTGGAGCGTTGGCACTGCTGGCCCTGATGGCCGCGCCGCCGGCCTTCGCCGACGAACCCCCACCGTCCCCGAAGAACTCGTAAAAATCCAGGCAGCCAACGGAAAATGCCTGGCCTGCCACTCGGAAGCAGGGCTCAAGAAGCCCCCGAAGGAAGGGCTGGATCTCAAGAAGCTGCGTAGCCACCTGGTTCATCTGGACACCTACACGGCGTCCGACCACGGCCAGATGGCCTGTACCAAGTGCCACGGCGACGGCTACGACGAACACCCCCACGAGGCCGACGCCAAGGACAGCCTGAGTGAATGCCAGGACTGCCACGCCCGCAAGGCGATGCGCATCGAACGCCAGTTCGACAAGTCGGTGCACGCCGAGAACCTCAGCGAAACCTTCACCTGCGTCACCTGCCACGACGCGCACTCCATGACCCTGGCCGCCAAGTTGCGCGATCCGCACAAGATCGTGGCCCAGGACAACAAGATCTGTCTCGATTGCCACGATTCGGATCTGGCCTTTGCGAAGATGGCGCCGGACAAGAAAAAGCGGCCGCCCATCGACGACATCCATGACTGGCTGCCCAACACCCGCCTGCACTGGAAGGCCGTGCGCTGCATCGAGTGCCACACGCCCACCGAAGACAAGCTCTCCCTCTCCCACGAGATCCAGAACAAGGACAAGGCCGAGAAGAAGTGCGCCACCTGCCACAGCGCCAACAGCTCGCTCAATGCGCGCTTGTATCGCCATCTGGCCACCGAGGAGCAGAACAAGTACGGCTTCCTCAACAGCGTGATCCTGAGCAACTCCTATGTGGTGGGTGCTACCCGCAGCCCCACCCTCGACATGATCCTGATCGGCCTGTTTGTCGCCACGCTGGCGGGCGTGATCGGCCACGGCCTCGTGCGCGTCATCATGACCCGTCTGCGCCGGAGTAAAAACCATGACTAATCGCGTTTGCATCCTTCACCTGTGGATCAGGCTGTGGCACTGGGGCAATGCCCTGGCGATCATCGCCCTGTCGATCACCGGCATCAGCCTGCACTTTTCCGATCCGAACCTTCCGCTGGTGGAGTTTTCGCTGGCGGCGCGCATCCATAACGTGGCCGGCGTCATCCTCGCCGGGCTGTGGGTGGTCTTCATGACCGGCAACATCGTCACCGGCAACTGGTGGCAGTACATCCCGAAGCCGCCCGGCATCATCAAGCGTTGCCTGACGCAGATGAAGTACTACGGCAGCGGCATCTTCAAGGGCGAGCCCGAGCCCTATCCGCCGACCCCGAGGTCAATTTCAACGTCCTGCAGGCTCTCACTTACTGGTCGATCATGTACATGGTGCTTCCGGTGGTGATCCTGACCGGGCTGGTCTTCCTCTATCCCCAGTTCGCCCCCGACAAGCTCTTCGGGCTCGACGGGCTCCTGCCCATCGCGATGCTGCATTACATCGGCGCGGCGGTGATCCTGTTGTTCATGGTGAGCCACATCTACCTGGGCACGGTCGGGCCCAAGGTTTCCAGCCTGTTCAAGATGATGCTCACCGGCTGGTACGAGCACTGATTCACGTTCCCCAAACCAATAAGTCGTACGTTGTCCTCAAGGAGAAACCCCACATGAAGTTCCGCGTGATTACCCCCCTGATTTCCGGCCTCTGTGCCTCAGGGCTGCTGCTGTCCGCCAATGCGCTGGCCTTCGACGCCGATGAAGCGCAGGCCCTGGCCAAGAAGGAAGGCTGCCTCAAGTGCCACGCCGTGGACAAGAAGAAGGAAGCCAAGTCCCTGACCGAGATTTCCAAGTCGCTCAAGGGCAAGGCCGATGCCGAAGCCAAACTGCTCCATCACCTCACGTCGGGTGAAATGGTGAAGTTCGATGACGGCAAGGAAGAGGAGCACAAGGTCATCAAGACCAAGGACAAGGCCGCGATCAAGAATCTGACCGACTGGATCCTGTCCCTCGGCAAGTAAGCCGTTCAGTAACGGAGCGCCCGACTTGCAGGGCGCTTCGACAAGCGATGTCAGTAAAAGGGAGATAAAAAATGAAATTCCTGCGACAGTTGTTGGCCTCGTGCGCCTTGCTCGGGGCGCTAGTCGGCACCACGGCCGCCGTGGCTGCCGATGCCCCATCCTCGCCAGGCGCCAAGCCGCCCGCCAAGGATCTGGTCCTCAAGGGCGACGCCAAGTGCACCACCTGCCACGATGAGGCGGACGAGCCCAAGCTCCTGCACATCGGCAAGACCAAGCATGGCACCGTGGCCGACGGGCGTACGCCCAGCTGCACCAATTGCCACGGCGACAGCGACCTGCACACCAACAATCCGGCCAAGCTCAAAGAGCGCCCGGCCACCGACCGCAGTTTTGGCAAGAACTCCAAAACGCCGGTCGAGGCCCGCAACGAATCCTGCATCTCCTGCCACAAGAAGGATGCCAAGCGTTCGCACTGGGAAGGCAGCGCCCACCAGCGTGCCGACGTGGCCTGCACTTCCTGCCACCAGTTGCACACCGCCAAGGACAAGGTTGCCGACAAGCGCACCCAGCCCGAAGTGTGCTTCACCTGCCACAAGGAACAGCGCGCCCAGGTCATGAAGCCCTCCCACCACCCGGTGATGGAAGGCAAGGTTGCCTGCTCGGATTGCCACAACTCCCATGGCTCCATCGGTCCCAAGCTGGTCAAGCGCGATAGCGTCGTCGAGACCTGCTACACCTGCCACATGGAAAAGCGCGGCCCCTTCGTACACAGCCACGAGCCGGTCAACGAGGATTGCGGCAATTGCCACAACCCCCACGGCACCGTTGCCGAAAGCCTGCTCAAAGCCCGGCCGCCCTTCCTGTGCCATCAGTGCCACACGCCGCATGGTGGCCAGATCGCCCAGTTGCGGGGCCAGTTGCCGACCCAGCCGACCATCAACTCGAGCGGCAAGTCCGGCATCAACTACACCCAGGCGCGGGGTTGCGTGAATTGCCACACCCAGGTGCACGGCAGCAACAACCCAAGCGCAACGAATCCGACTCCGCAGTTCAACCTGCGTTGATCGACGAGGGGAAATCATCATGAGAACCTTGCAAACACGCCCGGGTTTCAGCCTCAAGATTGTTGCGCTGGCCCTCCTTGCCGCCTTTGGTTCGGCCCATGCGGCCGATGACGAGATCGCCGCCCTGATCCGTCCCGACAGCAGTGTTTCCATCGGCGCTGCCGGGGTGACGGGTGCCGAGAACGAGCGCAGCATTTTTGGCCAATACAACGGCCTGCGCCGCCAGGACGCCTATCTTCTGCTCGACCTCGACGTCATCAAGCGCGACGACGCCACCGGCACCTGGACCACCCTCCAGGGGCGCAACCTCGGGCTGGACACCCGGGAAATTCGCTTCGGCCAGCAAAAGCAGGGCGACTGGAAGTATTCCTTCGAATACGACGAGATGATCCGGCGTGATCCGCGCACCATCAACACCAGCCTTGTCGGCGCAGGCAGCACCGCGCCGGTGGTCTCCCGGCTGGCTACGGCAGGTAGCGGTTCTGACGTAAACCTCGAGCTGAAGCGCAAGAACACCACCATCGCCCTGGAAAAATGGCTGAGTTCCTCGCTGCAGTTCGAGGCCAGCTTCCGGAACGAGGACAAGAACGGTGCCCGGATGTTCGGCAACGGCATGGCCTGCCCCTCGGGCTCTGCGCCGTCCCCCTTGTGTACTACCGGCGTAACCCAATGGGCGCAGCTCATGCTGCCCGAGCCGATCAACTCGAGCACCCAGCAGTTCGACGCGAAGCTCAACTACGCGAGCGACAAGCTGATGCTGTCGGGGGGCTACTATGGCTCGTTCTACAGCAACCAGTATCAGTCGATGGCAGCAAGCATCAACGGTGAGCTCAGTAATCCGCTGGGAAACCAGATGGGACTCCCCGGCAACGGGCCTGCGCTGGGCGCCGGTTTGCGGGGCATGTTGCAAAATCCCATTGCGCTGCCGCCGGATAGTCAGGCGCACCAGTTTTACCTGACGGGCAATTACGCGTTCACACCGACCACCAAGGCCAACTTCAAGTACGCCTACACCCACGCCGCGCAGACCGACAATTTCTCCGTGTTCGGCGGGGCTCCCGGAGGCCGCAGCGATCTTGGCGCGAAGGTCGACACCAGCCTGTATCAGCTTGGCCTGACGTCGCGGCCGATCTCCAAGCTGTCGCTGCTGGCCAATGTCCGCTACGAAGACCGCAACGACAAGACGCCTATCGCCTACTACAACGTCGAAGGCAATCCGGCGACTACAGCGTTCACCAACGGCAACTATTCACCAAAGCGCCTGAACGGCAAGCTTGAAGGCACTTATCAGCTGCCTGACGGCTATCGGGCGACGCTGGGGTTCAATTACGAGTCGCTTGATCGTGGCACTTTTGTCAGCACAAACTCCGTTGCCGGTTTGAGTGGCCTGCGCCAGAAGAGTGAGGAAACCGGCTACAGAATGGAGTTGCGCCGTTCAATGAGCGAAACCCTGACCGGTGCGATCGGCTATTCCAGCAGCCATCGCAGCGGATCGGCCTGGCTCAAGCCGCTGTCCCTGAGTTGTACCGGCCTGGGGGGCTTGTCTGACGCAGGCCGGGGTGTCATCGTGGGAGATCCATCCCTGACCTCGGTCACCGCATGTGCCACCTTCAACAACGGCATCTATGGGGTCAATAGCATCTTCCCCTCTTCGATGACTGACCGGCAGCGGGACAAGATCAAGATGAGTGCCGACTGGGCTGCCACCGACCAGCTGTCGCTGCAGTTCATGGCCGAGTGGGGGCAGGATAATTTCAGCTCTCCGGGCACCAAGGGCCTGAGAAGCAGCTACATGGGCTTCTATGGTGTGGATGCCGCCTATGCCTTGTCTGAAGACTGGAAGCTCACGGGCTACTGGTCTCGCGGTGATCAGACCATGCACGTGGATCACAGCACGGGTTACCTGGCCGCGCTGCGCAATCTCAGCGACAGTTACGGGTTCGGTGTGATCGGCAAGCCCACGAGTCGCCTCCAGGTCGGTGGCGATCTGCTGCTCATCGATGACAGGGACGAGTACAAGCAAAGAGGTGGGTCGACGGCCAACAGCACGCTCTTGTCCCGTCTTGGCGGCCTTCCCGACGTCACCTTCCAGCAATTCACGCTGAAGCTGTTCGGCAGGTACGCTCTGGACAAGACCTCGGCGGTGCGCATGGACCTGATCCACCAGCAAACCAAACTCAACGAATGGACCTGGGGTTACAACGGAACGCCGTTTGTGTATTCCGACAACTCCACGGTTACGCTCAGGCCAAGTCAAAGCGCGTGACTTACCTCGGCGCAACCTACATCGTCGCCTTGCCGTAAGCTGGTTTGTCGTATCAATGAAAACGCCCCCCGGTGTGAACCGGGGGGCGTTTTCATTGGGCAGTCACGTTTGCGCCAGGAGTCAGCGTGCGATCGGCTTGTAGCGGATACGCTTGGGCTTGGCGCCTTCCTCGCCCAGGCGCTTTCTCTTGTCCTCTTCGTATTCCTGGTAGTTGCCGGCGAAGAAGGTCCATTGGGAATCGCCTTCTGCCGCCAGGATGTGGGTACAGATGCGGTCCAGGAACCAGCGGTCGTGGGAGATGATCAGCGCGCAGCCGGCAAATTCCAGCAGGGCGTCTTCCAGGGCGCGGAGGGTTTCCACGTCAAGGTCGTTTGACGGTTCGTCGAGCAGCAGCACGTTGCCGCCATCCATCAGCGTCTTGGCCAGGTGCAGGCGGCCGCGTTCGCCACCGGAGAGGTTGCCGACGAGCTTTTGCTGGTCGCCGCCCTTGAAGTTGAAGCGGCCGATGTAGGCGCGGCTGGGCATTTCATACTTGCCGATGGTGAGGATGTCGGCACCGCCGGCAAGCTCTTCGAACACGGTCTTGCTGCCGTCGAGGCAGTCGCGGGACTGGTCCACGTAGGCGATCTTGACCGTGGGTCCGATCACCACGTCGCCCGTGTCCGGCTTGTCCTGGCCGGTGATCATCTTGAACAGCGTGGATTTACCGGCGCCGTTGGGGCCGATGATGCCGACGATGGCGCCTGCCGGAATGCTGAAGTTGACCTTGTCCATCAGCAGCTTGTCGCCGAAGCCCTTGGAGACGTCGGTAAACTCGATCACCTTGTCGCCGAGGCGCTCGCCCACGGGGATGAAGATTTCCTGGGTTTCGTTGCGCTTCTGGTACTCGACGCTGGCCATTTCCTCGTAGCGGGCCAGGCGGGATTTGCTCTTGGCCTGGCGGGCCTTGGGGTTGGAACGCACCCATTCGAGCTCCTGCTTCATGGCCTTCATGCGGGCGCCTTCCTGCTTGGATTCCTGCTCCAGGCGGGCTTCCTTCTGCTCGAGCCAGCTGGAATAGTTGCCCTTCCAGGGGATGCCGTGGCCGCGGTCGAGTTCAAGAATCCATTCGGCGGCGTTGTCGAGGAAGTAACGGTCGTGGGTGACGGCCACCACGGTGCCCGGGAAGCGCACCAGGAACTGTTCCAGCCATTCGACGGATTCGGCGTCGAGGTGGTTGGTGGGTTCGTCGAGCAGCAGCATGTCGGGGCGCGACAGCAGCAGCTTGCACAGCGCAACGCGGCGCTTTTCACCGCCCGAGAGGGGGCCGATCCTGGCGTCCCAGGGCGGCAGGCGCAGGGCGTCGGCGGCAATTTCAAGCTGGGTTTCCACGTCGGCGCCGCTGGTGGCGATGATGTTTTCGTACTTGGCCTGGAGTTCGGCCAGCTTGTCGAAGTCGGCGTCGGGCTCGGCGTAGGCGGCGTACACCTCTTCGAGCTTCTGCTTGGCCTGCATCACTTCGCCGAGGCCGGATTCCACTTCTTCGCGAACGGTCTTGTCGGCGTCGAGCTGCGGCTCCTGGGGCAGGTAGCCGATGGACATGTTGGGCTGCCATTGCACTTCGCCGTCGTATTCCTTGTCGGCGCCGGCCATGATGCGCAGCACGGTGGATTTGCCCGAGCCGTTGAGGCCGAGCAGGCCGATCTTGGCGCCGGGGAAGAAGGACAGGGAGATGTCCTTGATGATCTGACGCTTGGGCGGGACGATCTTGCTGACCCGCAGCATGGATATGACGTATTGAGCCATCGGGGTACCTTCGGAGATGCAAAAAACGAAGGCGCAACTTTACCCGAGTTGGCGGGCGCGGGTTGTGTTCAGGCGACGAACTGGAGCCGCGCGAGGCGGGCATACAGTCCGTCCCCGGCGACGAGTTCGGCGTGACGGCCCTGCTGAACGATGCGCCCGGCGTCGAGCACGATGATGCGGTCGGCCTTTTGCACGGTGGCGAGGCGGTGGGCGATGACCAGCGTGGTGTGCCGGCGCATCAGCCCGTCGAGGGCGGTTTGCACCATGCGTTCGCTTTCGGCGTCGAGGGCCGAAGTGGCTTCGTCGAGCAGCAGGATCGGCCGATCGGCGAGGATGGCGCGGGCGATGGCGATGCGCTGGCGCTGGCCGCCGGACAGCCGCACGCCGCGCTCGCCAAGGTCGGTGGCGTAGCCGTCGGGCAGGCCGGCGATGAATTCGTCGGCAAAGGCGGCCACGCTGGCGGCGTGTACTTCGTCGAGGGTGGCGTCGGGGCGGGCGTAGCGCACGTTCTCCAGCACGCTGGTGGCGAAGATCACGGCGTCTTGCGGCACCAGCGCGATGCGGCGGCGCAGGTCGACGGGATTGGTGTCGGTGAGCTTCACGCCATCGAGGGTGAGGTGGCCCGCCTGCGGATCGTAGAAGCGCAGCAGCAGCTGAAACACCGTGCTTTTTCCGGAGCCGGAAGGCCCGACGAGGGCGACGGTTTCGCCCGGTTCTATCGCGAGGCTGAAATCGGCCAGGGCGGGCGTGTCGGGCCGGCTCGGGTAGTAAAAGCTCACCTTCTCGAAGGCGATGGCGCCGCGGGCGGGCTCGGGCAAGGCCCGCGGCGCTGCGGGGGCAAGGATGGCCGGCGTGGCGTGGAGGGTTTCCATCAATCTTTCGGTGGCACCGGCGGCGCGCTGCAGATCGCCCCAGACTTCGGACAGCGCGCCGACACTGCCGGCCACCAGCGCCGCGTAGAACACGAAGGCGGAAAGCTCGCCGGCCGTGAGCGTGCCGGCCAGCACGTCGTGACCGCCAACCCACAGGATGAAGGCGATCGCGCCAAAGACCAGCACCATCACGGCCGCCACCAGCCGCGCCCGGTTGGCGACACGGTTGCGGGCGGTGTCGAAGCTGGCTTCCACCAGGCGCCCGAAGTCGCGGCGGTCGGCGTCTTCGTGGCCATAGGCCTGGACGATGCGGATTTCGTGGATGGTTTCGTCGATGCGGTTGCCCAGTTCGGCGATGCGATCCTGGCTTTCGCGGGCGAGTTTGCGCACCCGGCGGCCGTACAGCACGATGGGCACCACAACCAGCGGAACACCGCCAACGGTGAGCAGGCTGAGCTTGAGGCTGGTGGTGAACAGCATCACCAGCCCGCCGACCAGCAGCAGCGCGTTGCGCAGCGCGATGGAAAGGCTGGAGCCGATGACGTTTTCGATCTGCGTGGTGTCGGCGGTGAGGCGCGAGATCACTTCGCCGGTGCGACCAGCCTCGAACCAGGCCGGCGGCAGGCACAGCAGGTGGTCGAAAACGCGGCGCCGGATGTCGGCGGTAACCCGCTCGCCGAGCCATGAAACGTTGTAGAAGCGCAGATAGGTCGCCGCCGCGAGCACCAGGATGAGGCCGCCCATCGTGGCCAGCGTGCGGTCGAGCCAGGCCGGGTCGCCGGCTGAAAAACCCTTGTCGATGACGGCCCTGAGGCCTTGCCCCACGGCCAGCATGGCACCGGCGGCCAGCACGAGCGCAATGACGGCAACGAGGACGCGGCGGCGGTAAGGGGCGAGAAACTGGAGCAGGGTGCGAAGCATGGGGTGGCCGGGCCGTGGGGAGATGTAATGCGAAGTATGGGGGAGGGGCGGTAAGCTAGGCGCTTCTGTCTTCTGGAAATCCTCTCGCCATGCTGTCTTCTTCTCCCCTGACGGCCGGGGTCACGCTGTTGATCGTCCTTTTGATGTTCGGCACCTGTTTTGCCGTGGGCAAGGGCCGCCACCGCTACGGCGTCAAGGCGCCGTCTGTGACGGGGCCACCCGACTTTCGAGCGCCTGTACCGGGTGCAGATGAACACCCTCGAATGGGCGGCCATGTGCCTGCCCTGTCTGTGGATTTGCGCGGCCTACGTGAGCGATGGCGTCGCTGCCGGGCTGGGCGCCGTGTGGCTGGTCGGGCGCGTCTGGTATGCGATTGCTTACGCAAAGGAGCCGGCGCTGCGGGAGCGGGGTTTTACGCTTGCCGCGCTGGCCTTCGGGGCCATGGGGCTGGCGGCGGGCGGTGGCGTGCTGTGGCGTTTGCTGGGGGCGTGATGATGAAGATGCGGGTACTTTGGGTTGTGCTTGGCGCAGGCCTCCCGTCCATCGGACTGGCGGCGCCAGCCTTGCCGGCGCTGGGGTCGGACAGCTCGGCGGTAACGGTTTCCGGCATTTCGTCGGGCGGTTACATGGCGGTGCAGTTTCAGGTGGCCTACTCAAAACTGGTCAAGGGCGCGGGAATCATCGCGGCAGGGCCCTACGATTGCGCCGAGGGCAGCGCCGTGCGAGCGCTGTCCAACTGCATGGCGCCAACCCGCTGGGCGCCGCCTCCTGCGCCGGGTGACGTCAAGGCGCGCATGGAATCCCGCGCGCGGCTCGATCTGATCGACCCGCCGGCGGCGCTTGCCGACGACAAGGTGTGGGTGCTCACCGGCGGAGCCGACCACACGGTCGAGCGGCCGGTGGTGGATGCGCTGGTGGGCTTCTACAAGGCGTGGGTGCCGGCCGAATCGATCCGGCTGGTGACGCTGCCTGACGCCGGCCACGCGATGATTTCGGTGGCCGATTCCAAGCCCAACGCCTGCGATACGTCCGAGCCGCCGTATATCAATCGCTGCGGCGATTTCGATGCGCCCGGCGAGCTGCTCGGCCATCTGCTCGGCAAGCTCAAGCCGAAGTCCGTTCCCGAGCCGGGCCATCTTGTCACCTTCGATCAGCGGCCCTTTACCGGCGGCCTGCCGGCGGACATCAGCATGGACGAGCAGGGCTTTGCCTACATACCGGCAAGCTGCAGGGCGGGGGGGTGCCGGGTGCACGTGGCCTTTCATGGCTGCAGGCAGGGCGAGGACCAGGTCGGCCGGCGCTTTGTCGAAGGTGCCGGCTACAACGCCTGGGCCGAAACGAACCGGCTGGTCGTGCTGTATCCGCAGGCCGTGGCGCGCAGCGGGCTGGCGGCGGGGTCGATGCGCTGGATCTACAACCCCAAGGGCTGTTGGGACTGGTGGGGTTACAGCGCGGTGGACTACGCCACCCGCAACGCCCCGCAGATGGTCGCGGTGCGAAAGATGGTCGCCCGGCTGGCCGAAGGGCTTGAGCAGTAAAAAGGGGCGGGAGTACGGGGCGAGGGGGCTTGCCCCTCGCCAGGCGTTCACTTCTCGACAAAAGCCCGTTCGATGACGTAGTCGCCCGGGGCGCCGATATGCGGTGAAATCTTGAAGCCGCGCGCATCGAGCATCTTGCAGGTGTCGTCGAGCATGGCCGGGCTGCCGCAGATCATCGCCCGATCGCGCGCCGGATCGAGGGGCGGCAGGCCGGTGTCCGCGAAGAACTTGCCGGTGGTGATCAGGTCGGTGACGCGGCCCTGGTTGCGGAATTCCTCGCGGGTCACGGTGGGGTAATACACCAGCTTGTTCGCCACGTCCTCGCCAAAGAACTCGTTCCCGGGCAGGGCTTGTTCGATGAACTCGCTGTAGGCCAGTTCGGACACATAGCGCACGCCGTGGAGCAGCACCACCTTTTCGAAGCGCTCGTAGGTTTCCGGATCCTGGATCACGCTCATGAACGGCGCCAGGCCGGTGCCGGTGGCAAACAGGTAGAGGTTGCGGCCGG
Organism: Zoogloea sp.; assembly: GCA_016720685.1. GTDB lineage: Bacteria > Pseudomonadota > Gammaproteobacteria > Burkholderiales > Rhodocyclaceae > Zoogloea. The sequence goes on along the minus strand of JADKKC010000007.1, from coordinate 34,745 downwards.
GCAGCAGGTCGTGCAGCACCAGGGTGCCGGTGGGCTTCTTGCTGATGATGATCGGGTCGCCCGGCTGCAGGTGTTGCAGGCGCGAGGTGAGCGGGCCGTTCTGCACCTTGATGCTGAAGAATTCCAGGTGTTCTTCGTAGTTGGGGCTGGCGATGCTGTAGGCGCGGGTCAGCGGGCGGCCGTCCACTTCCAGGCCGATCATCACGAACTGGCCATTCTCGAAGCGCAGCCCGGCATCGCGGGTTACCTTGAAGCTGAACAGGGAGTCGTTCCAGTGACGGACATCAAGGACGGTTTGCGTACTCAGTTTGCTCATGGCTGCGCCTGTATCGTTTGTTGTGTTGCAGCAATTCTAGCGAGCAGAGTAAATCTGTAAAATGGATTGTATTGATATCAATATTCTGTTTTTTAGATATACGCACCTATGAAATACACCCTTCGTCAGCTTGAAATCTTTGTGGCCGTGGCCCGTCATGAGAGCGTTTCGCGGGCCGCCGATGAGCTGGCCCTGTCGCAGTCGGCCACCAGCACGGCGTTGGGCGAACTCGAACGCCAGTTCGACACCCAGCTTTTCGACCGCATCGGCAAGACGTTGCGCCTGAATGAACTAGGGCAGGTCTTGCAGCCCCACGCGGTGCAGTTGATCGAGCACGCCAGTGAAATCGAGACCCTGCTGGCCAGAAAGACCGACTTCGGCCCGCTGAAAATCGGCGCCACCCTTACCGTGGGCAACTATCTGGCCACCCTGATTGCGGCCGATTTCCTGCGCCTTCATCCGAGCGCGCAAGTGAGGCTTTCGGTTCACAATTCCGCCACCATCGTCCAGCAGCTCACTCATTACGAGCTGGACCTGGGGCTGATCGAAGGCAGTTGCCGTCACCCGGACCTGGTCGTCGAGCCGTGGGTCGAGGACGAACTGGTGGTGTTTTGCGCGCCGGCTCACCCGCTGGCCCACGGCAGGCCGGTGAGCATGCTTGAGCTGGCCGGCCAGGACTGGATCCTGCGCGAGCAGGGCTCAGGCACGCGGGAAACCTTCGATCAGGCCCTGCGCCACTTCACTGGCAATCTCAAGGTACGCCTCGAGCTGGAGCACACCGAGGCGATCAAGCGCGCGGTGGAGAGCGGCCTTGGCATTGGCTGCATCTCGCGGCTTGCCCTGCGCGAGGCTTTTCGGCGGGGCAGCCTGGCCGAGGTGCACACGCCGGATCTGGATCTGCGGCGCCAGTTTCAGTTTGTGACCCACCGACGCAAGTACGTGACGGCCGGCATGCGCGAGTTCGTCGCCCTGTGCCGCAAGATGACCGCCGGCGTGGCGCGCAGCGACCTGATAGAACTGCCTTTCATTCCATGATTCACAGGCCCTGGATAACCCACATTCAGGGTGGGCAAGGCTGTGGATAAACTGTGAGGGGCACTGTCATGCCGCGGAAACAAAAGGGTTTTTTCCGGCTGCCTAAAAATAGAGCAACGTTGTTGTTTTGAGGTTTTGAATAGTTTTTGTCTATGCACACAAAACCGGGGATAAGCTGTGGATAAGCTGTGTGGAAAGCTCTCAGGCTTATGAAATTAAAGAGATTAATATTGATGCCTCAAAATGGTGCAGGTTTTTTGAGCTGTTGAAATGTCCGAGTTTTCCCCATCGCAGGTGGGCAAAGGTGTGGAAAAACTGTGAGATTGGCCGACAAGGCCCTAAGCCATAAGGCTTTTTTATTGTTGCCTAAAAATGAGGCAGGCCGTGTTTTGGGCGGCGCAGTAAAATCGGCGCCTTCTTCAATTTGCCCGCGCCGCCCTGATGACCGCTCCCGTCCGCTACACCATCCAGGCCACCCAGCCGGCCGCCCATCTTTTCGAAGTGACGCTGAGCTTGATCCGGCCGGATCCGGCCGGGCAGGTGTTCAGCCTGCCGGCGTGGATTCCCGGCAGCTACATGATTCGCGAGTTTGCGAAGAACATCGTCAGCCTGTCGGCCCGGGCCGGTGGCAAGGCCGTGCCGGTGACCAAGCGCGACAAGCACAGCTGGCAGTTGCCGGCGGGTATCGAAGGCCCGCTCACCCTGACCTACACGGTGTACGCGTGGGATTTGTCGGTGCGCACCGCCCACCTGGATCCGACCCACGGCTTCTTCAATGGAACCAGCGTTTTCCTGTGTGCCCACGGCCACGAAAACGCGCCGCAGCGGGTGGACATCCGCCCGCCAGAAGGCCTGGAGGACGCGGGCTGGCGCGTGGCGACGAGCCTGCCGGAGGCGCTGGGGGAGAAGGGCGCCGCGGAGCGCTATGGTTTCGGGCTGTACCAGGCGCAAAACTACGACGCGCTGATCGATCATCCGGTTGAGATGGGCAACTTTGCGCTGGCCGAGTTCGATGCCTGCGGCGTGCCCCACGCGGTGGCGATCACCGGTCGCCACGATTGCGACATGACGCGTCTGGTGGACGACCTCAAGCCGGTCTGCGAAGCGCAGATTCGCCTGTTTGGCGAGCCGGCGCCGATGGATCGCTACGTGTTTCTGGTGATGGCGGTGGGCGATGGCTACGGTGGCCTGGAGCACCGGGCGTCCACCGCGTTGTTGTGCAGCCGCGCCGACCTGCCCTGGGCCGGCATGGAGGCGCAGTCGGAGGGCTATCGCCAGTTTCTCGGCCTGTGCAGCCACGAGTATTTCCATACATGGAACGTCAAGCGCATCAAGCCCGCAGCCTTCGTGCCCTACGACCTGACGCAGGAAAACTACACCCGGCTGCTGTGGGCCTTCGAGGGCTTTACGTCCTATTACGATGACCTGATGCTGCTGCGCACCGGCCGGATCACCGAGAAGGATTACCTGGCGCTGCTGGGCAAGACCATCAGCCAGGTTCACAAGGGCAGCGGCCGCCACAAGCAGAGCGTGGCCGAATCATCCTTCGAGGCGTGGACCAAGTATTACCGCCAGGACGAGAACAGCCCCAACGCCATCGTCAGCTATTACACCAAGGGCGCGCTGGTGGCGCTGCTGCTCGACCTGCGCCTGCGGGCCGGGAGCAAGGGCGCCACCAGCCTCGACGATCTGATGCGCGCCCTGTGGCAGCGTCACGGGCTCAGTGGCGCTGGCGTGGCGGAGGACGGCATCTTTCAACTGGCGAGCGAAATCGGCGGCGCGGAGGTGGGCCGCTGGCTGCGCGAGCTTGTCGAGGGAACCGCCGAATTGCCGCTGGAAAGCGGGCTTGCACGCGCCGGCATGGCCCTGGTGTGGGAGGCCTCCGGCGAGGCGCCGGGAATGGGCGTGCGCACCAGTGCCGACGGCGACGTGCTGAAGCTGGCCAACGTTTACGACGGCGGCCCGGCCCAGGCGGCCGGGCTGTCGGCGGGCGATGTGCTGGTGGCGCTGGACGGGCTGAAGCTTGGCGCCGGCAATTTCGACAAACTGCTGGCCCGCCGCATTGCCGGCGACAGCGTGGAAATTCACGTCTTCCGCCGCGACGAGTTGATGCGCTTTGACGTGGAGCTCAAGGCCGCGCCAAAAGACACCGCCAGACTGAGCTTCACCGAGGACGCCCCGGCGCCTGCACTGGCCTTGCGCGAGGGCTGGCTGAAGGGCTGATGCGTGTGCCTTGAGCGGGCTGTGCTGGTCAGGCGGGCCTGGCCGCGTGTTTTTTTGAGGCCAGGTGCAGGTAGCCGCCGAACAGCGCGGCGGCGGCCATGTTGCTGAGCACCGCAGCCTGCCAGAAGCCGGCCACGCCCTGCGGCGGCAGCAGCGCGCCCATTCCGGAAAAGGCCAGCCTGTAGCCGCCGCCAAGGCCGATGCCCCAGAAGCACAGGGTGTGGATGAGCATCGGCCCGACGGTGATCTTGTAGCCGCGCAGGGCGTGGGCCGCAACGGTCTGGATGGCGTCGAAGAACTGGTACAGGCAGATGTAGATCACCAGCGAGCTGGCCAGCTCGCGCACGGCCGGGTCGGCAGTGTAGGCAGCCATGACCGGATCGCGGGCAAACCACATGACGATGCTGACCAGCGTCGATAAACCCGTGGCGAGCACGATGCCGACCTTGGCCGCACGCCGGGCGCCCAGGCCGTCGCGCCCGCCCACGGCCTGCCCGACCAGCACCAGCGTGGCGATGGCCAGGGCCAGCGGCAGCATGTAGATCAGCGCCGAAAGATTGCCGACGATGCGGTGTCCGGCCACCACGCCGGCGCCCAGCCGGGCCACCAGCAGAGCGATGAGGGTGAAGGCGGTGATTTCGACGAAGCTGGAAAAACCCATCGGCAAACCCAGGCGCAGCAATTCGGCAAGGGTTTTGAAATGCGGAGGCTGCCAGCGGGAGAACAGGTGATAGGGCGCGTAGGCCGGTGTTCGGCTTACGTGCAGCAGCGCGGCAAAAAAGGCCAGCCAGGCGATGCACGCGCTGGAAACCGCGCAGCCGGTGCCGCCAAGAGGCGCGAAGCCGAGCTTGCCGTTGATCAGGGCCCACGAAAGGGGGATGTGCACCGCGGTGGCCGCAAGGCTGATGAACATCAGCACGCGGGTACGCCCGAGGGCGTTGGTGAAGGCATAGAAGGTGCGGTACAGCAGTACCGCCGGCAGGCCCCAGGCGACGGTGGTGAGGTAGTCGCGGGCACGGTTTTCGACGGCGGGGCTCATGTCGCTGAGCTGCATCAGCCAGTCGGGCTGGCGCATGAAGAGCACGGCGGGAACGGTGAGGGCCAGGGCCAGCCAGAAACCCTGCTGCACGGACGGGCCGATTTCATTGGTGCGGCCGGCGCCGACGTGGTGGGCAACGGTGGGTGCCACTGCCTGCAGAATGCCGACCATCAACATCACGATTGAAATGTAGATGCCGCTGGCGACGGCCACCGCGGCCAGGTCTTCCGTGCCGTAGCGGCCGGCGAGCACCGTGTCGCTGACCATTTGCGTCATCGACGAGAGCTGGGCGATGAGTACCGGCCAGGCGAGTTCGACGATGCGGTGGGAGAGGGATTGGGCGTGGGGCTGGGGCTTCATGGGCGGGGCGTAGTGTAGCGCGGCATCATGAAAAATAGCCGTGCAGAAACCAGCCGTGGGGCGCTTTCGAGTCGCGAAAAACCCATACCAGGCTGTGATCCTGGCGTCTGGCGACGAAGTAGTCGCGGCAGATCTCGCCGTCGTTGCCGTCCCACCAGCCGGATTCGATGCGCTCGGGGCCGGCGAGGATGTTTTGCGGCGCGGGGCAGGCGATCGGGCGGGGTTCGGGCAGAAGCCACAGGGGGCGCGGTGCGCTGGGTAAGGCTGCAGTGCGCAGCGCCGCGCCGGGCTGCAGTGCGGAGGCTTGCGGATCGGTCTGGCGCCAGGCGTGTTCGGGGCGGTGATCCGGATGGGGGGCGAGGCAGTGCACGGCGGCGTTGCCCAAGCGGGCGCGCAGGGTGGCGAGGAGCAGGCCTGGATCGTTGTCTTCGCTGGCCTGGACATCGAAGAAATCGGTGCGCGGCGGCGCCATCGGCCGGGGGGCGTCGGCCTCGAGGCGCAGGGCTTCCACCGGCGCGGGTAGCGCCTTGCGGCTCAGGTGCTCGCGGGTCAGCAGCTGGAAGCGAGCCATGTCCTGGGAGAGGGCGCCGAGGACGATCTCGATGCGGCTTTCCGCTTCATGGCCACGGTGGATGCTGCCGAGGCGCTCGAATTCCAGCACCAGGGTGAAGCGTTCAAGACCGGCCTGGCGGGCATCCAGCCAGCCGGAAAGTCCGGCGAGGAGGCGGCGCAGGCCGAACAGCAGGATGTCCGTCTGGTCGCTGGGCGCGGGCAGGGGAAGACGGCTGCTGTAGTGCTCCGGCGGAACGAACCAGGGGCGTGGGTCGGGAAGCACTCCATAGGCACGGTCGAGCAGCGTGATGACGGCCCCGGCCTGACGCCGGGCCAGCCCGCTGCGCGGCAGGCGGCGGACGTCTGCCATGCAGCGGGCTCCGATGCCGGCGAGCAGCTCGAGGCTGTCGGCGCCCACCGTGTTTTCGTGAGCGAGGAGACCGAGCGGCAAAGGGGCGAGGGCGTCAGGCAGCCCGGCCGGGGTTTGCAGCAAGCTGCCTGCGGCGCCGCGGGCCAGCCAGCGGGCTGCCAGTGGCGTGGGGGCGACGGCCAGCTGCGCGGTGAAGCCGAGTTCGTCGAGACCGGCGCGGATGGCATCGCAGAGGGGCGCCAGCCCGCCAAAAAGGCGCAGGCTGGCCTCGATTTCGAGCAGCAGGGTGTCAGGTGGATCGAGGCTGATGGAGGGGGTAAAACAACCCGCCCAGCTGGCGATATCGGTGAGGGTGGCGAGCTCCTGGCGGAGATCCCGCTCGATCAGGCAGAGATCAGGCGCTAAAGCCAGAGCACCGGCGCGGCTGTGCCCTGCCGCCACGCCGCGCGCCATTGCCGCCGCATCCACCGCCACCACCCGTTGGCGCGGCCGGGGGCCGAGGACGGCCAGTGGCGGGCTGTCACTGCGCCCCCGCGTGAAGACTTGCAGGGCCAGGTCGGGCAGGTAGAGGGCGCACCAGAGCATGGATGGACGATTGGGGAGAAGCGGCGGTCGGCCGTGGCGGGTGTGTCGCGCGACCGGGGCGTGGCGCACCACCCGGCCAGGGCAGGTCGATGCCGAGTGGGCCGGCAAGTTGCGGCCCGCGGCGTTTCAGGATGCGCAGCTCAAGCCCGCCGCTGCACGAAGCCAGGGCTACGCGCAGCACGGCCGGTGAGGGCTGGGAGGCTGCACTGGCGGGGCGAATCAGGATCAGGGTGGTGGCGCTTTCTTCTGCGGCCAGTTGCAGGCGGCGCAGGGCGCCCATGTCGGCGTCGGCAAGCCATAGCAGGATGACCCCGCAACTGTGCGAGTTCAATGCCTGGCGGGCTGCCCAGCGGGCGTGGGCAGGGCTTTCGGCCTGGACCATGAGCAGTCGTTCGAGGGGTACGCCGGCGGCGGCCAGGGCTGGTGCGTAGGGCTGGCCGGGGGGCGCGATGCAGACGGCCCAGCGCCCGGCAGGAGTCCGGGCCAATACCGGCAGGAGCAGGCCGAGTTCGCCCACGCCGGCATGGGGAACGAGCAGTTCGGTGAGTGCGCCGACCGGCCAGCCGCCGCCGGGCAGGGCTGCATCGAGTAGCGCGTGGCCGGTGGGCAGACCGGGGGCAGTGGCCGTCGCCAGCCGGTCACCCCGCCAGATCAGGTGATCGAGGCTGGAAGGGGCATGGGATGCAAGGGTGGCCAGGGCTGCCATGGGATGACCCGGTTGGACAGAATGGGGGCGGTGGAAATTAGAGTCTTGAGTTGAGCCTTGAGTTGAGTCTTGAGCCGGTAGTGCTCTTCGACAGGCCTCAAAGACTTTCGCTGCGGATCAGGCCAACAGCGAGGCCTTCGATTTCCAGTGGTGAATTGCGGGTGTCCACCACGATGGGCTTGAAGTCGGGGTTGGCGGGCAGCAGTTCGACGATGGGGCCCTTGCGCGACAGGCGCTTGACGGTGACGTCGTCCTCGACGCGGGCGACGACGATCTGGCCGTCGCGGACTTCGGTGGTGCGATGCACTGCGAGCAGGTCGCCATCGAGGATGCCGGCGTCGCGCATGCTTTGGCCGCGAACCTTGAGCAGGTAATCGGCCCGCGGAGAAAACAGGCCAGGATCGACCTGGTAGCGGCCCTGCATGTGTTCGGCGGCAAGAATGGGGCTGCCGGCGGCAACCCGGCCGATGAGCGGCAGGCCGAGGGCTTCCATCAGGCGGATGCCCCGTGCCCGGCCTTCTTCAAGGGTGATGACGCCCTTGGCGGCGAGGGCGCGCAGGTGGGTTTCCGCTGCATTGGGGGAACGAAAACCGAAGAAAGTACAGATTTCGGCCCGGGTGGGCGGACGACCTTCGTGTTCGACGGTGTCGCGGATGAGTTGCAGGATTTCCTGCTGGCGGGCGGTGAGCTGGTCGGACATGAGTACTCCTTTAGTCTTGTGTAATTATATACAGTCAATCGAGTCTGGCAAGCTGCTGATTGTCGCAGCGCGAAGTCGGGGCGTCGTGACAAACGTCAAGTCGGGATGACAAAACACTTGAGAGCCCGTCTCCGGTGGACTATTTCTTCAAGGGCGCGCCCCTTTTTTGCACTGGCAGGGGCGTGCAGCAAAGCAGGCAGCAGCGCACAAATAAAAAAAGAACAACACGTAGTACGAGTGATAGCCCAATCAGTCTGGTTTCGTAGCTCGGAGCCACACCCCGCGGAGGAGTTTTTCATGCATGTCAGCCCCCAACACGCTTCGGGTAGAGTTCTCAAAGCGGCTCGGTTAGAATCCCCCGCCGAAGCGCTGGCCCTTTCCGAGGGTCAGTCCGTCCCGCTCTTTTCCCTGCCCGATGCCGACATGGAAATGTTCGATCTGGCATCGGTGCTGGGTTCTCACCACGTGGTCCTGTATTTCTACCCCCGTGACAACACCCCCGCCTGCACCCGTCAGGCGATCGATTTTTCCGATCACGATGCCGATTTCGCAAAGGAAAAATGCATTGTGGCCGGCATAAGCCCGGACGATTGCCTGACTCACGCCGAGTTTCGTGATCAGCACGGCCTGTCGGTCGAGCTGCTCGCCGACGAAGATGGCGATGTGTGCAAGCTGTTCGGGGTGTGGCTGTCGGGGCAGGTGGAGGGTGTGACGAAGCGCAGCGTGCGCCGCTCGACCTTCATCATTTCCCGTGACGGTGTGCTCCGGCACGTGATGCATGATGTGAATCCGCGGGGCCACGCCGCAGAAGTATTTCAGCTGGTAAAGCAACTCAACTCAAGGAATGTAAATGGAAATCACCAAAAACACGGTCGTCACGCTTGATTACACGGTCAAGGATCCGGAGGGCAGCCTGATCGATGATGGCCACCATCCGCTGGTGTATCTGCATGGCGGCTACGACGGCATCTTCGCGGTGATCGAAGAGGCGCTGCAGGGCAAGAAGGTCGGTGACAACCTCAAGGTCAAGCTGCTTCCCGAAGATGCCTTCGGTGAATTCGACGAAGAGTTGGTGCTGGTGGAAGATGCTTCGATGTTCCCGGACAACATCGAAGTGGGCATGTCCTTCGAACGCGTCGCCGAAGAAGGCGAGGAGGAAATTGTCTATCGCATCACCGACATTGCCGATGGCAAGGTGGTCGTGGATGGCAACCATCCCCTGGCCGGTACCGCGCTGATTTTCGACCTCACGGTAAAGGAAGTGCGCACTGCCAGTGCCGAAGAAGTGGGCCATGGACACGTGCACGGCGCAGGCGGTCATCACCACTGAGCGTGCTTGAATGAATCTGCTGCGCGTCCCGATTGTGCAACCTTGTTTTCTGTTGTGAGTTCGGGCCCGCCTGCCAGGATTTCTTCACAAGCTCTCGACGGCTTGCAGGCTGGCTCACCAGCCGCTCCAAGCCACTGACTTGAGCGGACCGCATTGCGGTCCGTTTTCTTTGATATGAACAGACTGGAAAAGCAGGGCCCGGCAATGCTTAAGGTCGAGCAGTTGCGGGTGGAGTTGGGGCCTCGCGGCAAGTCCGTGCGCCCCGTCGATGGCATCAGCTTCGAGGTTCCGGCCGGACGCACGCTTGCGCTGGTGGGCGAGTCGGGCTGCGGCAAGTCGATGACGGCTCTGGCCTGCATGCGTTTGCTGCCGGCCGGAGGGCGCATTGCCGGCGGCTCGGTCACCCTGGGTGGCGAGGCCCTGCAGGATCTGCCCGAAACGCGCATGCGCGAGATTCGCGGCAACGATCTGGCCATGATCTTCCAGGAGCCGGCCAGCAGCCTCAATCCCGTGATGACCGTGGGCGACCAGATCGGCGAGGTGCTGGTGCGTCACCGCGGCCTGCACGGTCAGCCGGCCTGGGACGAAGCGGAGCGCCTGCTCGCCGCGGTCGGCATTCCCGATCCGCTGCGCCGCTTGTCCGAATACCCTTTCCAGCTGTCCGGCGGCATGAAGCAGCGGGTGATGATTGCCATTGCCCTGGCCGGAGACCCCAAGGTGCTGATCGCCGACGAGCCGACCACGGCCCTCGACGTGACGATCCAGGCCCAGGTGCTCGATTTGCTGGCCGAACTCCAGCTCGGCCGCGGCATGGGCATGCTCCTGATCACCCACGACCTTGGCGTGGTGTCGCGCATGGCGCACCGGGTGGGCGTGATGTACGCGGGCGAACTGGTCGAAACCGGCGAGCGCGAAGATTTTTTCCGTGCTCCCCTGCATCCGTATTCCCGCAAGCTTTTTGCGGCGCTGCCCACCTCCGCCCAGCGCGGCCGGGCGCTGGAAACACTGGTCGGCCAGGTTCCGCGCCTTGGCGCGCAGCAGGCCGGTTGCCGCTTTGCCGAGCGCTGCCCGCAGGTTCAGGACGTGTGTCGCAGCGCGGCACCGGCCATGTTCCAGGTCGGGGATCAGGCCGTCCGCTGCCACATTTATGATCCGGCCGGGCGCATGGGCTGGGTGGTGTCGCCGCCAAATCTGTCCGCGCCCCAATCACGCCAGTCAAACAGCGGCATCGCGCTCGATGTCGAGGCCCTGGAAGTCCACTTTCCGGTTCGCAAGGGCTTGTTCCGCCGGGTGGTGGGGCATGTGAAGGCTGTCGATGGCGTTTCGCTCCACGTGCCGGCAGGCCAGACTCTGGCCCTGGTGGGCGAATCCGGTTGCGGCAAGACCACCGCCGGCAAGGCCTTGCTCAATCTGGTTCCGGCCAGCGGCGGCAGCGCCCGTTACGGCGATCACGAACTGCTGGCGCTGTCGCCACGCCAGTGGCAGCCGCTGCGGCGCGATCTGCAGATGATTTTTCAGGATCCCTTCAGCTCGCTCAATCCGCGCATGCGGATCGGCGAAATCCTGGAGGAGGGCATGCTATCCCTCGCCGTCGAGGCGAACGCCGCTGTCAGGTCGGAAAAAATCGATACCCTGCTGCGCCGGGTGGGCCTCGATCTGGCGATGCGCAATCGTTTTCCCCATGAGTTCTCCGGCGGCCAGCGTCAGCGCATCGCCATCGCCCGCGCCCTGGCCGTGTCGCCCAAGCTGATCATCTGCGACGAGCCGACCAGTGCCCTCGATGTGTCGGTGCAGGCCCAGATCCTCAACCTGCTGCGTGATTTGCAGGCCGAGTACGGGCTGTCTTACCTGTTCATCACCCACAACCTGGCCGTGGTGGATTACCTGGCCCACCATGTGGCGGTGATGTACCTGGGACGAATCGTCGAGCGGGGAAGTGTCGAGGAGGTGCTACGCAACCCGCGCCACCCCTACACGCGCATGCTGCTGGCGGCCGTGCCGAGGGTTGATGTGCCGGGTGCGCCAAAATCTCCGATGAGAATTGAGGGCGAAGTTGCAGGCGTTACCCGGGGGGACATGCCTTCACCCCTGAATCCGCCGCCCGGCTGCCACTTTCACCCGCGTTGCAGCGAAGCGATAGACCGGTGCCGGACTGAATATCCGGACGAGACGCGCTTGTCGACGACTCGCGTCGTGCGCTGCCATCTGGTTTAAGTCACACCTCGGGTACTCATGAAGAAGGCCGCCTTTTAAGCGGCCTTCTTTTTGAATTTCAGCGATGTTTCCTTGGGGCGCTGGGTGCTGCCTTGCCTTGGTGCTGCCTTGGGTGTTGCCTTTGCTGGCGTCTTTGCCGGCGCTTTTTCCGCAGCCTTGCCGCGAGCAGGCGCAGGTGCGGCACTGACCGGCAGCTTGCGCTCGACGACATGCAGCCGTCCGCCCTTGCCACGAACCACGGTGCGCTGGATCAGGGCACGGTGGGGAGGAGGGGGCGGTTCGACGGCGCCCGCCTGGGGCCGGCTGGGCATCAGGCTGGACAGGCTGATACGCTCGCCCTCGCTTTCGGAGGGCACAATCAGCGTGTAGCCCGTGCCGATGCGCGCCCGGGGTGACAGGCCGTTCACCTGACGCAGCCGGCTGGCGGAAATGCCCAGGCGGTCGGCCACGCCTTCCAGCCCTTCGCCTTCGCGCAGTTCGTAGGTTTTCCAGCTGGCGCTGGCCGGATCATGTCTTTGCAGATTGATGAGGAAGGCCTCGACCTTGTCGGCCGGGATCACCAGCGACATGGAGCCGCCGTTTGGCAGGATGGGACGCTTGTAGCCAGGATTGAGCGCCAGGATTTCTTCCACCGCTGTTTCGGCCAGTCGGGCTGCGGTCGCCAGGTCGAGGGGCGTACGGCTTTCGACGGTGACGAAATAGGGGCGGTTGGGAATTGCCGGAAGATTGATGCCGAAAAGCTCGGGCTGGGCGACGATGTTTTTCAGTGCCTGCAGCTTGGGCACGTAGTAGCGCGTTTCGCCCGGCATGTTGAGGTGCTGGTATTCGGCGGACAGCCCGGCGGCGCGGTTCTTGGCCACCGCGCGGCCAACCGCGCCTTCACCCCAGTTGTAGGAGGCCAGCGCCAGGTGCCAGTCGCCATGCATTTCGTAGATGGTCTGCAGGTAATCGAGGGCCGCATTGGTCGAGGCGATCACGTCGCGCCGCTCGTCCACCCACCAGTTTTGCTCCAGGCGGTAGCTCTTGCCGGTGGAGGGAATGAACTGCCACAGGCCGGACGCCTGCGCGGAGGACAGGGCCATCGGATTGAAGGCGCTCTCGACCATCGGCAGCAGGGCCAGTTCGGTGGGCATGCCGCGGCGCTCGAGCTCCTCGACGATGTGGTAAAGGTAGCGCTGGCCGCGGGTGAAGATTTGCCGCAGGGCCCCGGGGCGGTTGATGTAATAAATCTGACGGTCGGTGACCAGGTCGGTGTTCAGATCAGGCATCGAGAAGCCGCGCCGCATGCGTTCCCACAGATCGTCGGGCTCGATCGTCAGGTCGATGGTGGGAACCTTGACATGCTGCTCCTTGATTTCGAAGGCCTGAGGCGGCGAAACGGCAGGATCGTCGAACAGTGAGCTAGCTTGCAGGAGCCGTGGCGCAGTGTCTTCGCCGGCAGGGCTGTCGGGACTCTGGGCCATCAGCGGGCTGGCGCCCAGAAGAGACAGAAGCAGCGCGATAACTCTCGGAAACATCAGGTTTGGTCGCGCGAAAAGCAAAGGCGGGATTTTATCCGCCTGCAGCTGGAGGGGTCAAACGTACAACCATGCAGGCCAACTATGAAACCCATGCTACAAACATGGCCGGAATCCGTTAAAGTACGCGCCGAGCCGACAAGGCACCCGCGCCGGGCAAAGGTTTGCACCGAGGGTTTGCACCGAGTAACCAGGAAAACCATTCGAGATCCCTTCCGTGAAAGCACTGCTGATAGAGGACACCCTGACAAGTGCCACCCTGGTGTCTCATCAGCTGCGCAAGATCGGGATCGAGCCGATCGTTGCCCGAAACGGTGAAACGGGCATCGAGCTTTACCAGCAGGAACGCCCCGACCTCATCCTTTTGGACATCATCATGCCCGGCATGGATGGTTTTGAGGTGGCCCGACGCATTCGTCAGCTGGAGCAGTTTGGCGAATGGACACCGATCATCTTTCTGACCGCCCGCACCAGCGATGCCGACCTCGAAAGGGCGATCAGCGTGGGTGGCGACGACTACCTGATCAAGCCGGTTTCCGGAACCGTGCTGGCTGCCAAGGTGAGGGCCATGCAGCGCATCGCCCAGATGCGTTTTTCGCTGCTGGTGCTGACCCGCAAGCTCGACGATGCCAACCAGGAACTCATCCGCCTGTCCTCCCTCGACGGGCTGACGGGCATTGCCAATCGCCGGCAGTTCGACGAAACCCTGTTGCGCGAGTGGCGCCGCCTGGGCCGCCAGGGCCGGCCCCTGTCGATGCTGTTGTGTGACGTGGATTGCTTCAAGCAGTTCAATGACAGCTACGGTCACCAGGTGGGCGATGAATGCCTCAAGGCCGTGGCGCGCACCCTGAAAGACACGCTGCGCCGCCCGGCCGACCAGGTGGCCCGCTACGGTGGCGAGGAGTTCGCGGCCATCCTGCCGGACACCGAAATCACCGGCGCCCTGCAGGTTGCCGAGGCCATGCGTTCAGCCGTGGAAGGGCTGAGCATCACCCATAGCTATTCAAAAGGCGGCAACGTGGTGACGATCAGCATCGGCGTGGCGTCGACAACGCCTTTGCGCAGCGGCTCCGATTCAAGCGTCCTGCTCAAGCGCGCCGACGATGCGCTCTATCGGGCCAAGCAAGCCGGGCGCAACCGCATTGCGGCTGCGGTGGTTTCGGCAATCGACTGATCAGAAACGGTTTTTCCATTCGCGCAGCGCGGCAAAAACCTCTACGGGCGACGCAAGGCCGCGTCCGGCCTGGGTTTCGGCCTGATAGATGACGGCCGGCTCGTGGACGCGAAGGAAGGGATTGGTCAGCATTTCGCCAGACAGCGGAAAGGGCACGGTCGGCTGGTTTGCCGCACGCATGGCCTCGCTTGCGGCGATGCGTTCGCTGATCGCCCCGTTGGCGGGTTCGACCGCCGCGGCAAAGGCCAGGTTCGACAGCGTGTACTCGTGGGTGCAATACACCCGCGTGTCGCCGGGCAGGGCCGCCAGTTTTTGCAGCGAATCGAACATCTGGGCCGGAGTGCCCTCGAAGAGCCGTCCGCAGCCGGCGGCAAACAGGGTGTCACCGCAAAACAGCGCCGAATCGCCGTAGTAGCCGACGTGGCCGGCGGTGTGGCCGGGAATGTCGAACACGCGGAGTTCAACGCCCAGCCCGGGCAGGCACACCACATCGCCTTCGCCAACCGGATGGTCGATGCCGGCAATGGCCTCCAGCGCCGGGCCATGGACCGGAACCGGCGCCTGGGCCAGCAGTTCGGCCACGCCGCCGACGTGGTCGGGGTGGTGATGGGTGATGAGAATGGCGGCGAGCGTCAGGCCTTCGTCAGCGAGGTAGCGCAGCACCGGGGCGGCTTCGCCCGGGTCTACAACCACGGCACACGTGCCGGCACGCAGCAGCCAGATATAGTTATCGCGAAACGCGGGAAGAGGGATAATCGTCATCCGGTAATTGTAGCCCGAGTGCCATCTTGCGCCCCCGTTTCTCCTGATGACCCAGCCCGAATCCTTTCCCGGTCTCCATGCCTGGCTCGATACGCCGCTGGGGCGTTACGTGATGAACTGGGAGGCGGCGCGTTTCGATGTGCTGGTGGCGGATATCTTTGGCTACAACGCGGTGCAGCTGGGCGTGCCGGAGCTCGACCTCCTGCGGGCCAACCGAATGCCGTTCCGCTTTCGGGCCGGAACGGGCGACGTGTCGGTCGAAGCCGATTACGCGGCCTTGCCTTTTGCGGCGGGCAGCGTCGATCTGGTGGTGCTGCCGCATGTGCTGGAATTTGCGGCCAATCCCCATCAGGTTTTGCGTGAAGTGGAGCGCGTGCTGGTGCCCGAGGGGCATGTGGTGATTGCCGGTTTCAATCCGGTGAGCCTTTTCGGCCTCAAGCGCATGCTGGCCGGCGAAGACAGCGGCTATCCGTGGCACGGTCAATACCTGTCCACGCGCCGCCTCAAGGACTGGCTGGCGCTGCTCAGTTTTGATACTGCTAGCCAGGCGTCCGGCTGTTTCGTGCCGGTGCTGGCGCAGCAAACCTGGATCGACCGCCTGGGCTGTCTTGACCAGGCAGGCGAGCGCTGGTGGCCGATTGGCGGCGGGGTCTACATCATCCACGCCATCAAGCGGGTGCACAGCATGCGGCTGATCATGCCGAAATGGGATCGCAAGGCCAGGGCGCGGTCGCTGGCACCATTGATTCAGAAAACGGGTGGCCCGGCCAAGGGGCCCTCGCAGAAAACAAGCGACGAGAGAAATTTTGGACGAGATTGATATTTTTACCGACGGTGCCTGCTCGGGCAATCCGGGGCCCGGCGGCTGGGGCGCGATCCTGCGCGCCGGCCCGCACGAGAAAGAACTGTGGGGCGGCGAGCCGGCCACCACCAACAACCGCATGGAGCTGCTGGCCGTGATCCGCGCCCTCGAGGCGCTCAAGCGTCCGGTCTCGGCGCGGGTGCACACCGACTCGCAGTACGTACAGAAGGGCATTTCCGAGTGGATTCACGGCTGGAAGGCGCGTGGCTGGAAAACCGCCTCCAAGGCCCCGGTCAAGAATGAAGACCTGTGGCGGGCGCTCGATTCAGAGGCCGCGCGTCACCGGATCAAATGGCTGTGGGTAAAGGGGCACGCCGGCCACGTGGACAACGAGCGGGCCGACGCGCTGGCCCGGCGCGGCGTGGACGCGGTCAAGAAAACCGGCAAAGTTGTCGAGGCAGGAGACGCAGATTCATGAGACAGATCGTTCTGGATACCGAA
This sequence comes from Zoogloea sp., assembly GCA_016720685.1. GTDB lineage: Bacteria > Pseudomonadota > Gammaproteobacteria > Burkholderiales > Rhodocyclaceae > Zoogloea. Next base: position 18,559 of record JADKKC010000007.1, on the reverse strand, counting down.
ACCACCGGCCTCGACTGGAAGAGCGGCGACCGGGTCATCGAAATCGGTTGCGTCGAACTGGTGGATCGCAAGCTCACCGGCCGGCATTACCACGTCTACATCAATCCCCAGCGGGCCATCGACCCGGGCGCCATGGCGGTGCACGGCATCACCAACGAGTTTCTGGTGGATAAACCCGTGTTCAAGGACGTGGCGGCGGAGTTTGAAGAGTTCGTCGCCGACGGCGAACTGGTGATTCACAACGCAACGTTCGACGTGGGTTTTCTGAATTACGAGCTGGGCCTGCTGGGCCGGCCGCTGCTTTCGGCCATCTGCCCGAACGTGATCGACACGCTCAAGCTCGCCAAGGAACAGAACCCCGGCAAGAAGGCGTCTCTCAACGCGCTGTGCTCGTTCTACGAGATCGACAACACCCACCGCACGCTGCACGGCGCGCTGCTGGACGCGGAACTGCTGGCCGATGTTTACCTGGCCATGACCCGCGGCCAGGAGAGCCTCATGATGCTGCTCGAGGAGCCGGCGCCGCAGGTGGACGACGGCGAAGGCGGCGCCATGCTCGAACGCCCGCCGCTGCGTGTGCTGCGGGCGACGGACGATGAACTGGCCGGCCACGACAAGGTGCTCGGCGAGATTGCCAAGGCGACCAAGGGCCATTGCCTGTGGATGCCGCCAGAGCCGGCCCCGGCGTCCGCCGGCTGATGCTTCGTTTCAAAACCTGATGTTGCCGGCCGGCGCGAGGCCGGCTTTTTCCAGCCGCTTGAGCGTCGGGGCAAGGTCGAGCCCCGTTGCAGCCTTCAGCGCCGCGGCCTGTTGGCGCAGTTCGATCAGGCTGCTCTCGACCGGCTCGCCGGCCGCAGCAAAGGCCACCACGTTGCCGCTGGCAACCGGCGCCAGGGCCAGCACCCGGCCGTCGAAGGCCTTGCCGAGGCGCTGGAGCTGGGTTTTGTAGCCGCGCAACTGGCCGAACAGGTTGGCCACCAGCAGGCCCTGTTCCGACAGGCGAGCCCGGCAGGCTTCGTAAAAGACCTGGCTGGCGAGTGCGCCGGCGCGGGCATTGCGATCAAACCCGTCCACCGCGATCAAGTCCCAGCGGGCGGTGTCGTTAGCAATAAACTCGGCGCCGTCGCCAATCACGATTTCGAGCCGCTCGTCTTCGTCGGGCAGCTTGAAGAACTGGTGGGCAACAGCATGCACTTCCGGTGCAATCTCGACGACCGTGGTGTGTGCATCGGGCAGGTGACGATGGACGAACTTGGTAAGCGAACCGGCGCCCAGCCCGATCAACAGCACCCGGCGCGGCCAGGGCGCATCGCGCAGCAGGAGGCCCGCCATCATCTCGCGGGTGTAGTCGAGTTCGAGGGCGTCGGGTTTCCTGATGCGCATGGCGCCCTGAACCCATTCGGACCCGAAATGCAGATAGCGGACGCCGGATTCTTCGCTGATGTCGATCGGTGTGGTCATGATGTAACGGTGTATGCTGCGATGCAATAAATGGATTTTTCAGGCCTGCAACCCGGCATGAAAAACGTGAATTTCAAGGAAAAGAGCGATGTCGACCTTCGAGAACTTCAACCAGGAACTGGCTTCCATCGATATGGAGATCGCCCGGCTGGCGCAATTGTGCGGTATCAACATGCTTGAGCCGGGTGTTGCCGAGGCGGTGCTGCGCGGCGACAGCAGCCTGTGCCACACCAGCAATCCGATTGCCTGGGAAAAGCTGCGTGGCCTGCTGGTGCTGCATTACCACGTGGTCCATGAAGCCGTTGCCACCGACGGTGTCGAGGCTGCGGCCGAAAGCGTTCGGCTGGCGCTGCAAAGCGTGCGTGAGCGCATGCGTCCCAAGCAGCAATAAATTCGGTTTCAATCGCCTTGCCGGGGCGAATAATCCCTGGGCCAGAAACGGAACAGCGGTTTCTCGCCCGGCGTCACCTCCACCTTCACCCAGCCCATGAAGGGTGAGCCCCAGGTTTCAAGGCGGGTGAAGTTTGCCACCCGCTGCCCGCCGGAAGGCTCGCGCAGGGGCGTGTCGACGCGGTGGAAGTGGCTGTCGCCGTGCACCAGCAGCACCTGACCATCGAAGCGCTTCGTTTCGGTCAGCAGTTGCGTGAGCAGTTCGTAATAGCCCCGGCGCGGCCGCCCGGCGCTGAAATCCTCGATGTCCGGGTTGGCCTGCATGATTATCACGATGCCTTCGAGCCTGAGCGCCCGGGCCCGCGTGAAGGCGGCGGCGATCCAGGCTTTGACGGCTGCACTGCGCTGCAAAAACTCCTCGCCCGGCGTGCGGCCCTTGCCAAAATTATTGTTGCTGCCCGGTACGTTGAGGGTAAGGAACAGCAGCGGGCCGATCTGCCAGCGCTGGTGTTCGGGCCAGCCCGAAAAGGCCGGATCGTCGGCCTGGGTTTCGACGGCCAGCGGGTAGCGGCCCAGGGTTTGCCGCGGCTTGGCGAAGAACAGCTTGCGCAGTCGGTCCAACCGTTCGAGCGGGTCGTAGGCGCCGTTGCTGCTCCTGTGGCAGTCGGTCCAGTCGTTGTCACCGGGAACGAACACAAAGGGATGCTGGCTGGTCTGGAACACCGCCAGGCGCTCGTCGAAGAGCGCGTCGTCGCAGCGCTCGCCGCCACTCTTGAGATCGCCGTCGTGGATCACCACCTTCAGCGGCTCGGCGTCCATTTCGGCGATGAGCGCCGGCAGGTGGCGACGCTCGAAGCCGTTGTAGGGCGTGTCGCCGAAGACGCCGAAGCTGAACGGCTCCGCCGCCTGGGCCGCGACAGCTACGAGGGCCAGAACGGCCGTGGAGCAGACGATGATGTTTTTAAGCATTAAAAAATCAATTGCTTAGACGCTTTAGTTCATAAAGTGCTTCAAGCGCTTCGCGCGGGGTCAGCGCGTCAGGATCAATGCCGGAAAGTGCGCCCAGCACCGGGTGCGACGGGGCTTCCGGTTCGTCCGGCGGCAAGCTGGCAAACAGGTCGGCCTGGGGGCCGGCGCTCACTTCGCGGTTTTCCAGCGCCCGCAGGCGGCGCTTGGCGTCGCGCACCACCGCCGCCGGGATGCCGGCCAGCGCGGCCACTTCGATCCCGTAGCTCTGGCTGGCCGGGCCTTCTTCCAGGGCGTGCAGAAAAACGATGCCGTGGTTGTGCTCGACGGCGTCGAGGTGCACGTTGGCGCACTCGGGGTAATCCTGGGCGAGGCGGGTGAGCTCGAAATAATGGGTGGCGAACAGCGTCCAGCAGCGGTTCTTGTCGAGCAGATGGCGCGCAATGGCCACCGCGAGCGCCACGCCGTCGAAGGTGGAGGTGCCGCGGCCGATTTCGTCCATCAGCACCAGGCTCTGGTCGGTGGCGCCGTGCAGGATGGCGGCGGCTTCGGTCATCTCGACCATGAAGGTGGAGCGTCCGGAGGCAAGATCGTCCGATGCGCCGATGCGGGTGAAGATGGCGTCGATGGGCCCGATGCGTGCGGCCGTGGCCGGCACGAAGCAGCCCACGTGGGCGAGCAGCACGATCAGCGCAACCTGGCGCATGGTGGTGGATTTACCGCCCATGTTGGGGCCGGTAATCAGCAGCATGCGGCGCGTGGGGTCGAGGCGGCAATCGTTGGCGATGAAGTTTTCCACCTGGCGCTCAACCACCGGGTGACGCCCCGCCACGATGTCGATGCCGGGCTGGTCACTGAAATTCGGCATCGCATAGCCAAAGCGGGCGGCCGCCTCGGCAAAGGCGGCAAGGCCGTCGAGCACGGCACAGGCGCGGGCGATGCGCTGGAAGCGCTGGATGTCGCTGGCGAGGCGCTCGAGCACCTCCTCGTAAAGCAGCTTTTCGCGGGCGAGGGCGCGCTCCTGCGCCGACAGGGCCTTGTCCTCGAAAGTCTTGAGTTCGGGCGTGATGAAGCGCTCGGCGTTTTTAAGGGTTTGCCGGCGGCGGTAGTCGTCGGGCAGATCGCCCTTGGCGGCGTTGGCGGCACTGATCTCGATGTAGAAGCCATGCACCCGGTTGAACTCGACCTTCAGGTTGGCGATGCCGGTGCGTTCGCGTTCGCGCGCTTCAAGCTCCAGCAGGAAAGCGCCGCAGTTGGTCTGGATGCCGCGCAGCTCGTCGAGGTCGGCATCGAAACCCCCGGCGATCACGCCGCCGTCGCGCAGCACCGTGGAGGGTTCGGGGGCGATGGCGCGGACCAGCAAATCCAGGGATTCCTCGGGCGTGGCAAGCTCTTCGAGCATGCGCACCAGCAGCGGTGCCTGCGGCGTGCCGAGGGCCGCGCGCAGTTCGGCGAGGCGGCCGATGCTGTCGCGCAGGGCGGAGAGATCCCGCGGGCGGGCGCTGCGCAGTGCGACGCGGGCGGTGATGCGCTCGATGTCGGACACGCCGCGCAGCACGCGACGGGCGGTTTCCGCCGCACCTTCCATCAGTTCGCCGACGGCGGCATGGCGATGGCCCGCGGCGCTGCGATCGCACAGGGGATGGTGCAGCGCGTGGCGCAGCCAGCGCGTGCCCATGCTGGTCGCGCAGGTGTCGAGCAGCGAGAGCAGGGTGGGTGCGGCCTCGCCGCGCAGGGTTTCGGTGATTTCGAGGTTGCGCCGGGTGGCCGCATCCAGGCGCAGGAAGGCGCTGTCGCGCTCGGTGGTGAGCGCCGTGATGTGGGCCAGGGCCTGGCGCTGGGTGGAGCGCGCGTAGTCGAAAAGTGCGGCCGCAGCCGCCAGCGCCACCGGCATGTCGTCAGCGCCAAAGCCGGCCAGGTCGCGGGTGCCAAAGTGGGTGGTCAGCAGGCGGCGGGCGGTTTCGGCATCGAACTGCCAGTCGGCCAGGCGGCGCAGGGTGGGCGAGAGTTGTTCGAGCAGCGGCAGACGCAGGCCGTCGGGAATCAGCACCTCGGCCGGACGCAGCCGTTCGAACTGGGCGGCGAGCTGCGGCGCGTCGCATTCCATGACCCGGAAGTCACCATTGGCGAGGTTGAGCCAGGCCAGGCCCAGCACGCCGCGGTGAAGGTTTATCGCCAGCAACGGCGCGTCGGCCTTGTCGTCGAGCAGCGCGGCGTCGGTGAGCGTGCCCGGCGTGACGATGCGCGCCACGGCGCGTTCCATCGGCCCCTTGGTGGCGCCCGGGTCGCCCACCTGCTCGGCAATCACCACGGATTCGCCCAGCTTGACCAGTCGCGCCAGGTATTGCTCGACCGCGTGGTGCGGCACCCCGGCCATCTTGATCGGCTGCCCGTTGGACGAACCGCGGGTGGTCAGCGTGATGTCCATCAAGCGCGCGGCCTTCTCGGCGTCCTCGAAGAACAGCTCGTAGAAGTCGCCCATGCGGTAGAAGAGCAGGGTGTCGGGGTGGTCGTGTTTGATGCGGAGGTACTGCTGCATCATGGGGGTGTGGCCCTGGAGGCGCGCTTCCAGCTCTTCCGAAGCACCCGCTTTTTCTTTTGAGATCAATCTATTACCTAAAGTCTTGAGAATAACTTGGTTGGCCGGGCGTCGGTGGGCGGTTCAGTCCTTGTGCCGGTGCGGAGCGGGCGGCAATTCTGGGGTAGGGCGCGAGTTTACCGGGGCGAGGCGTCACGAGCTACGGCAAGATCGCACCGCATATGTCGCTACCACGGGTAGCGCAGCGGAAACCGGGCGCGTGGCAGGGCATTGCGGCTGGTGTGGCGGATTTTTACCTAGTGTTGAAGGTAGAGGAAAAATGCGCCGAGGGTTCGATCAAGAGCCGGGATGTGCTGTAGATAGCGTTTGTTCCGCTGTGACGGGCGCTAGCCGTCGCTGGTCCACCTGCCAGGCGAGGTCGTGCAGGGCGGGGCACACTTCGACGGAATACGGCGGGACGGGGGCAGAGCGCGTTGCGCCGGCGAAAGTCCGGCCAGTTGCGCGACGAGCCGCTCGCGGATTTCGGCCAGCGATGGCGCGGGCGCCAGGCGGCGGCCGGCGGCCATCACGGGTTCCAGAAGCGGGAGCCCGGGCTGGGGGTCGCCTTCGAGCGTGAGCGTGTCGCCGGCCAGAAGCCCCGCGGTGTCGTTCATGTCCTGGTCGTAGTAGGCCTGGAGCATGGTGAGCTGGTAGAGATCCGTCAGCAGAACGGATTCGGCATTCAGGCCCATGATCAGTCTTCGCAGACCAGGGCGCCTGCTGCACGCATCCTTGCCACCGCCCGCTCACCGTCGCCCGCCTGGGCATTGAGTGCACGCACGGCACGCAGCAGCACGACTTCGTAGCCCAGCCGGCGCGCGTCGAGCACCGAGTTGAGCACGCATCAATCGGTCGCCACCCCGCCCTGAAGACCCACGCTGAAGTCGCGCCAACGGGCACCCGTGCGCCCGTGACGGTATAATTATCGGTTTCCCGTCTTCACCCTACGGAACCCGCCGTGCACAAGAAAATCCTGATCCTCGATTTCGGCTCCCAGGTCACCCAGCTCATCGCCCGCCGCGTGCGCGAGCAGCAGGTGTACTGCGAAATCCACCCCTACGACGTGTCGGACGAATTCGTCCGCAACTTTGCGCCCCAGGGGATCATCCTGTCCGGCGGGCCCAACTCGGTTTATGCCGCCGAAGAGGTCAAGGCACCCCAGGCTGTTTTTGAGATCGGCGTGCCGGTGCTGGGCATCTGCTACGGCATGCAAACCATGGCGGCCCAGTTGGGCGGCAAGGTGGAAAGCTCCGGCAAACGCGAGTTCGGTTACGCCGAAATCCGCGCCCGCGGCCACTCGGCCCTGTTCCGCAACATCCAGGACCGGACCAACATCGATGGCCACGGCCTGCTCGATGTGTGGATGAGCCACGGCGACAAGGTCACCGAGCTGCCCCCGGGCTTCAAGGTCATCGCCTCCAACGAATCCACCCCGCTGGCCGCCATGGCCGACGAGGCGCGCAAGTTCTACGCGGTGCAGTTCCACCCGGAAGTCACCCACACCATCAAGGGCAGGGAGATGATTGCCCGTTTCGTCCACGACATCTGCGGCTGCCAGCACGACTGGAACATGCCCGACTACGTGAACGAAGCCATCGAGAAGGTCCGCGCCCAGGTGGGCAGCGACGAGGTGATCCTCGGCCTGTCCGGCGGTGTCGATTCTTCCGTGGTTGCCGCCCTGCTGCACAAGGCGATTGGCGACCAGCTGACCTGCGTGTTCGTGGACAACGGCCTCTTGCGCCTCAACGAGGGCGAGATGGTCATGGAGATGTTTGCGCGCAACCTGGGGGTCAAGGTGATCCACGTGGATGCCACTGCGCAGTTCATGGGCCACCTGGCCGGCGTGTCCGACCCGGAAGCCAAGCGCAAGATCATCGGCCGCGAGTTCGTCGAAGTCTTCCAGGCCGAAGCGGCCAAGCTGCCCAACGCCAAGTGGCTGGCCCAGGGCACCATCTACCCGGACGTGATCGAATCTGCCGGCGCCAAGACCGGCAAGGCCCACGCCATCAAGAGCCACCACAACGTGGGCGGCCTGCCGGATACCCTCAACCTCAAGCTGCTCGAGCCGCTGCGCGAGCTGTTCAAGGATGAAGTCCGCGAACTGGGCGTGGCGCTCGGCCTGCCGCGGGAAATGGTCTACCGCCACCCCTTCCCGGGCCCGGGCCTGGGCGTGCGCATCCTCGGCGAAGTCCGCCAGGATTTTGCCGACCTGCTGCGCCGCGCCGACGCGATCTTCATCGACGAACTGCGTGCCGCCGACTGGTACGACAAGACCAGCCAGGCCTTTGCGGTCTTCCTGCCGGTAAAGAGCGTTGGCGTGATGGGCGACGGCCGCACCTACGAATACGTGGTGGCCCTGCGCGCCGTGCAAACCGCCGACTTCATGACCGCCCACTGGGCCGAGCTGCCGCACAGCCTGCTGGGCAAGGTGAGCAACCGCATCATCAATGAAGTCCGGGGTATCAACCGCGTTGTTTACGACATCAGCGGCAAGCCGCCGGCAACGATCGAGTGGGAGTGAAATCAGGTCCTTCGGGGACTATCGTGACCTATCGCCAGCAAGCGGAGCAAGTTGGCGGTAAAGGTGACGGTAGATCCCAGGGGCCGGATTAAGACTCTCCCGTTTACTATCCAGACCAAACCGGTCTTTGACGGTAAAACACTCCTCGGGAAAGCTTGTTTCATGCGGCTTTCCGAGCATCAGCAGGTCTCCTGACCCCTGACGGTAAAAGCCGTCACGAACAGGAGGAAAGACCTCGATGCTTACCGACACCGCACTGCGCAATCTGAAGCCTAAGTCCAAGATTTATAAGGCTTCGGACCGAGACGGCATGTACGTGACGGTATCGCCCGCCGGTACCGTCACCTTCCGCTACGATTACCGTCTCAACGGCCGGCGTGAAACGCTGACCATTGGACGGTATGGGCCGTCGTGTGCGTTCCTACGATCCATTTAGGACCAGCAGCCGGACTTCGATCTGATCGGACTTCCACATGCGGCCGATTTGCCGGCTGTGCGGCGCAAGCTACACAACCTGGCCCAGCGCACCGACGCCAAGCGTGCGACGGATCGGGGCCTGCTGGAAGAAACGCTGGCTCGGATCGTTGGTGCCAGATGAGACGAGGTGCTTACGCGCGACCCACGATCCACCTCATCGCCATGACGCTATTCTCTCTGGAGAATCGCCCGGAAACACACCATGACGCGTTTTGAAACCACGACCTGCTAGCACTGCGACGCCGAGGGCAACCGTTCGGCCTCGCTGGATCGCCAGCCGTGTGACATGCTCCGGCGCGTACTCGCCCACGGCTTGCAAAATCGCGGCCTTCGGCACATGCCGGAAATACCCCTCGACGGTCGGCATGCCACCATGCGGCCATGTCGAGGCTCACGGCCTGCGCCAGTTCCTCGTCGGGCTGGTGCGGCGTGGCGCGAGGCGTCACTACATCCACCGTCGAAGCTACACACACAGCCAGCAGCTTGACCAGTTCGCCTTGCTCCATCGCCAGCAACACGGAGAATAATTCGGCGCTGTCCTCGGGCAGCTTGCCGCCCCATGCCTGCTGCAGTTCGCGCAGCGCCAAGGCAGTGGACGATTCCGGCCAGTCCGGGGCCACGCCTTCCAGCCGGTCTTGCACCGTGAGGCGCACGCCCAGCGGCAAGTCGTGGTCGTAGTGGTTGCCCTGCATGACGGTCTGCACCATGCGATGCACCAGCGCGGCATCGTTGAGGTACACGCCCGCATCATCTTCCGCGAACTTGACCTGCGCCGGAAGCAAGCGCCCCGGTTTTAACAGGGGCGTTTCGCCTGACAGGAAAAATGCCATGACCCACACCACCGGCCGCCCGCGCATGGCGGCGGTCTATGCCTTCGGCACGGGCCGCGCCTTGCCGCGTGTCATGTGGTGGATCATCGAGACCAAGGAATGAGCAAGCCAGCACCGGCCCCAGTGCGTTCCGCCCGGTGTCGAAGGCCAACAGCCGAATCAGAGCGCCGTCACCGTCGCAGCGGCTCAGGCGTCGATGTACGCATATAGTTGTTGACTTAGAGCGCACTCCAACTTCTAGGATCACCCTATGGAATCTCAACTGAGCATTGATGAAGTCGCCAAGCGCACGGGCCTGACGGCCTACACCCTCCGCTACTACGAACGCATTGGGCTGATTGCCCCTGTCGGTCGTGCGGCCGGGGGGCAACGCCGCTATGCGGCATCGGACATGACTTGGATTGAATTCCTGCTGCGCTTACGAACGACGCATATGCCTATTGGCAAGATGCAGGCGTTTGCGAAGCTACGTGGCGCTGGGGACTCGACGGTGCCGGATCGTCGCCAAATGCTGGAAGAACATTTGACGGATGTTCTTGCGGAAATCGAAGCGATGCGCCAATCCGCAGAAGCTTTGCAAGCGAAGATCGAGCATTACCGCTCGTTGGAGCAGTCCTTGGCGTCGGATTCAATTTCTGATGAAGGACATGCTAATGAACATCGAGAACCGTTACGAACGCGGACTCGCCAAACTGCGTGAGATAGACGGCGAGGCCGGCGAGCGCGTTGTGCAAAGCCTGGAAGACATCGCCCCGGACTTTGCGCGCTACCTGATCGAGTTTCCCTTCGGCGACGTGTATTCCCGCCCCGGCCTCGACCTGAAAAGCCGCGAAATCGCTGTCGTCGCCGCGCTGACCGCGCTGGGCAACGCGGCGCCACAGCTCAAGGTGCATATTCAGGGCGCGCTCAATGTCGGCGTGACGCGAACGGAAGTCGTCGAGACCATCATGCAGATGGCCGTCTACGCGGGTTTCCCGGCCGCCTTGAATGGACTGTTGGCCGCCAAGGAAGTGTTTGTGCAAGGAGATGGCCGATGAAGCGGATCATTTCCTGTGCGGGCTTGACGCTGTGTGTTGCCGGTGCCGCTATTCCCGCAAGCGTCGCACACGCGGATGCAGCTCCCATCACCCAAGGTATGGAACGGCAGCGGCCTACTCTCCTCCATGATGGGTTGAGTTCGCCCGTCGGCATGGCCTACGACGCCAGCGGCAATTTGTACGTCGCCAATTGGTCGGGCGGTACGGTGCTGAAATTCGCGCCAGGTGGGCAGCGCAGCGTTTTTGCCGAGGGTTTGAGCGGGCCGTCGGGCTTGGCTATCTCGCCGACGGGCGACATCTACGTGGCGTCCTACAGCGAGGATTTGGTCTGGCGCTTCACGCCGCGTGGAGAGCGAAGCGTTTTTGTGCGGGGACTGGCGACACCTGCTGGTTTGTCCTTTGATGCGAGGGGGCGGTTGTTAATCGCCAACCGGCGAACCAACCAAATTCTGGCCGCGCATCCAGATGGAAAAATCGACGTGGCAGCCGAAGGATTGCAAACACCAGTGGGCGCAGTCGAACTTCCTAACGGGGATCTGCTGGTGAGCAATATCGCCGGAGGTATTTCGCTGGTCTCAGGCGGTGTCAAGGCCCGCACCATCAATACCGACTTGGGAAACCCCGGACCCGGTATCGTGCGAGCAGGTGCTGATTCAGCCTATGTCGTGGACTACGGAGGTACGACTGTCAGCAGAATGGATCGCAATGGCCGGCGGACGGTGATTGTCGATGGCCTGAGCAGTCCGGTGGGGCTGGCGCTCGCACCCGATGGCAGTTTGACGGTGGCCACCTGGGGGGCGAACTCAGCCTTCCGTATTGCGCGGCCGTAGGCGCATCGCAGAGACCAATCGATAAGCGAGAAACGGCCAGGGTGTGTCGGCGCACGCCGCCGGGCATTCGGGCTACGCCCCGAGCAGCCTTTGCCGTCACGGCCATGCGGCTTCAATCCCTCTCTTGATTAGCAACAATGCTCAGCCAAGCTGGTCAACCCTGGCTTCACGGTCTACGGTGTAAATAAATACAGCCAACCTGACGTGAGGTGGAACCATGGCAATGAACCGAATTCAGTTTCAGCCCGGCCTGTCGATGCCCGCATTTCTCAAGCGCTACGGTACCGAGTCTCAGTGCGCGGCGGCCTTGGAGCACGCGCGCTGGCCGACCGGGTTTCGTTGTCCGCGCTGCGATGGGGCCGCCTACAGCAGGGTGCGCGGGCGAACCCATCCGCTTTTTCAGTGCCAAGCCTGTCGGCATCAGACCTCGCTGATCGCGGGCACCGTGATGCAGAGCAGCAAACTGGCCCTGACCGTCTGGTTTCTCGCGATCTACCTTATCAGCCAGGCCAAGACCGGGCTGTCGGCGCTCGCGCTCATGCGACAACTGGGGGTGAGCTACCCGACGGCCTGGTTGATCCACCACAAGTTGATGTGCGCGATGGCACAACGCGAGGCGCGGTATGTTCTCGAAGGCCAGGTACAGGTCGATGATGCCTACCTGGGCGGTGAGCGTAGCGGCGGCAAGGTCGGTCGTGGCTCGGAGAACAAGGTCCCTTTCGTCGCCGCCGTCTCGCTCAGCGATGACGGCCATCCGCTGCGCATTAAACTCACCCCCGTCTCCGGCTTCAGCCTCAAGGCCATCGGGCAGTGGGCCCAGTCCAGCCTGGCGCCGGGGTGTACCGTGTTTTCCGACGGGCTGGCCTGCTTTACCAGCCGGCCGGCCCGATGCCCGCCCCCCCCCCTCGTCGGCGCAAAGCAAGCTGCCCTTTCAAGTGGATCAACACCGTGCTGGGTAACCTCAAGACCAGCCTGAGCGGGAGTTACCACGCATTCGCTTTCCGAAAGTACGCAGGCCCGTACCTCGCGGCTTTTGCTTATCGATTCAACCGCCGATTCCATCTCAGCACACTGCATACGCGTTTGATCGTCGCCGCCGCCAACTGCGGGCCCTACACCCAACGGAGTATTCGGATGGCTGAGGTCATAAAGTCAAGTTCCAAAATAATGGAACGATGTGTGGTGCTCGATCATCACCACCTTTTATAACCAGACATGGTACGATAACTGTTGCGTTGTTATCGTGCGTAATTGTGTTATAAATATCGTATGGAACAGCTCAACATCGCCGTTAAGGAGTATCTGACCGAGGTCCTACCCATCCGGGAGGTGGAGATTCGCCCTTACGCCGGAGTGGAGTCGCTGCCCTTACTTTCTTAGAGATGCTTACGACGTCCGAGAGCTTGGCCCGCGAGGCACGCGCTTGTTGATGGCAATTCAGCGCGCAGATGAAAAGCTTCCTCTTGCAAACGTGCGAACGCAGCTTCAAAATGGAGGCGATCACTGGGTTACCAGTGGTCTACGTTGCTTCCGCGATGGCTTCTTATGAGCGCAAACGCTTGATCGAGCATCACGTGCCTTTTCTTGTTCCGGGCAATCAGCTCTATTTGCCGGACTTGGGTCTTGATCTCCGGGAGCACTTCCGTAAGCCGCGCCCGGTGGGTCAAGATGCCCTGAGCCCATCAGCGCAGGCCATCGTGATAGCAACCTTGATGCAGCACCCGTGGCGTGATGAATGTGAAGCACCGGGATTGGCGAGGGGGCTAGGCTATACCGCGATGACATGGTCACGAGCCACCAGAGAGATCGCGGGTACTGGCATTGCCGATGTTCAGGTCGCTGGCCGTTCGCGACAACTGAAGTTCATTCACGGGCCACGAGAAACCTGGGAACGCATTCGTCCCAGACTCCGGTCGCCGATCAAGCGCACGGTATGGGCGTTGTCGCCTGTGCCTGAGCAAGCCCCCTCGGTCAGGCGGGCGGGGCTGAGCGCGTTGGCCGCACAATCCATGTTAACTGCACCTCGGACCACCTGCTTTGCCTTCGACCTGGCTGGGTGGAAGGCCGCGCTTCAAAGTGGATGGAAGGAACTCCCAGGGCCTGATGCCGGCGCAAGCGAGATGCAAATATGGGCCTACAACCCAGGCGTTCTGGAAAGCAGCCCTTACGTCGACCCATTGTCGCTATGGCTCAGTTTGCAAGCCACGAGCGATGAACGGGTTCAGTCGGCGCTCGATGAATTGATGGAGACCCTGCCATGGTGAAGGGACTGGACGTGTTCCAGAGCTGGTTCGCGGACTACGTTGATCAGTACGTGTTGATTGGAGGGACCGCGGCAAGTCTCACCATGGAAGACGCGGGGTTGGATTTTCGTGCGACCAAAGATCTCGACATTGTGTTGCACGTGGAGGCGCTGACGCCTCAGTTTGGGCAGACGTTCTGGCGCTTTGTTGAAGCCGGTGGGTACGGCATCCGTCAGGCGAGCGATACGGGCAAGCCGGTCTTCTATCGATTCCAGAAGCCGGCTGACTCGAGCTTTCCTTTCATGGTGGAACTGTTTGCGCGAACACCTGATGGACTCGAAATCGCCGAGGGTAGCCAGTTGACGCCGATCCCTCTGGATGAGGCGGTGTCCAGTCTGTCCGCGATCCTGTTGGATACTGACTACTACGACTTCATCATGGGAGGGCGACGCGTCGTGGCGGGTCTGCCATGGGTTGGAGAGGATCGCCTGATCCCGTTGAAGGCCGTCGCCTGGCTGGAGCTTTCCGCTAGGAAAGAGGAGGGGGAAGCCGTCGACTCGAAAGACGTGCGGAAGCACCTCAACGATGTGCTTCGCCTGTCGCAACTGCTGGCGCAAGACACGCGCATCGAGGTGACCGCACGAATCGCCGATGACCTCTCGCGTTTTCTAGATGCACTGAGGGCCGATGACTCCATCGACCCAAAGACGCTGAGGCTTGGAGATGTTACTGCTACAGACTTGGCTGCTCGTATTGCGCGTGCGTATGGACTCGCCAGGGTAATCGCACCTTAATGTCATAGATCACGGTGCGGCCACAAAACTGCTTAATTTTTAGGCAACAAAGAGCCCCCTGGGGATGTACTGGCCTCTTTCAACAACCGACAAGCGCACCTGTAGCAGACCGAAACCGGCAATTTTGCCTAAATAAACCCGGTAATCCCCCGGCTTTGCCGGGGGACTCACGAGGTTTGACCGTGTGACACGGTGACCTAGAAGCTTCTGTCTCGACCAAGAGATAGGAGTTTCCGGTGCAAGATTATCAGAGCCTGAGCCACACGAAATGGGACTGCAAGTATCACGTGGTATTCATCCCGAAGAAGAGGAAGAAGCTGATCTTCGGGGCGATTCGCAAGCACCTCGGTGAGGTACTGCATGAGTTGGCTGGTCAGAAGGAATGCAGGATTTTGGAAGGACACCTGATGAGTGACCACATTCACATGTGTATCAGCATTCCACCGAAATACTCGGTGGCAAACGTGGTGGGTTACATCATAGAAGAGCGCGATCTCGATCGCGCGTCGGTTCAATGGGCGAAGCCGGAACTTCGGGGGTGAGAACTTCTGGGCCAGAGGGTACTTTGTTTCCAACGGTTGGGCTGGACGAGGAGATGGTTCGGGCCTACATCCGGCATCAAGAGAAGGAAGACGAGCATTACGACCAACTGAAGTTGGGCATGTGACGGCCGCCTTCAGGCGGCGCACTTGGCTGCCCCTTTGAGGGGCTAACAAACTAAAGCCCCCGGCTTTGCCGGGGGATACTTACTTTCGAGCGTTTAATGCGGCAAGCGCATCATGACGTCCAGGTGCGATTGCCCTGGTTCGAGGCCGACGAGATTCGCGTCGCTTACGCGCTGCACGGCAAACGCCCACCGCCCAAACCCAAGTTTAATCAGGTCCTGCGCCTGATCGCCATGCTCGGCGGCTTCATCGGGCGCAAGGGCGACGGCGAGCCGGGCGTCAAGAGCATCTGGCTTGGGCTGCAGAAGATTCGCACGTAAGCGTTAAGCCAGCAGCGTTCTTCCCCCGCGCATTCCGTTCCGGAGAATTCCTTCCATCTTCAATTGATCATGGGAGGCCTGGAAATGGCAGGAAAGGCGGAACGGAGCGCTGGCGCCAGCGTGATGCAGGGCAGTGGCAGGCGTTGATCGGGCGCCAGGCCGGC
This sequence comes from Zoogloea sp., assembly GCA_016720685.1. Lineage (GTDB taxonomy): Bacteria > Pseudomonadota > Gammaproteobacteria > Burkholderiales > Rhodocyclaceae > Zoogloea. The sequence continues at coordinate 3,283 of JADKKC010000007.1, read as the reverse complement.
AGCGGCCTGAGCGTGGCGGATTTCTGTCGGCGGGAGTCGATCAGCACCGCAAGCTTTTATCGCTGGCGTCGCCTGCTGGGCGGCGGCCTCGAGCAGGCGCTGCCGCGGGAGTCGACGTCGGACTTTGTCGACCTGGGACTCTTGAGGCCGGCAGGCGAAGTGGATGAGACCGCCGTGCCCACCGGGCGGCTTGAACTGACGCTCGATCTGGGTGGCGGCGTGGTGCTGCATCTGGTGCGCGGCTGATGTTCTTCCCCGAAGGGCAGGTTCGGGTCCATCTGTATGGCCAGCCGGTCGATATGCGTAAATCCTTCAACGGTCTGTATGCACTGGCACGCCATGGCCTGCAGCAGGATCCGCTGTCCGGCCATCTGTTCGCGTTTATCAACCGGCGAGCGTCACACATAAAAGTTCTGTACTGGGATCGCACCGGTTTTTGCATCTGGGCCAAGAGGCTCGAATCCGGCCGCTTCCTGTCCGACTGGCGCCAGGTCGCGAGCCGCGAAATGGACTACACCGGCCTCAAGCTGATGCTCGAAGGCATCGAGCCGAAGTGCGTCAGAAAGCGCTACAAACATCCTCCCAGTACGCCGCAAAACCCATAAGCAACAGCCGCTTGAAATATAATGGCGGCATGTCCTCCATGCCCCGCCAAGCCCTCCCGACGCTCGATGAAGCGGCCGGCTTCAGCCCCGCGCAGGTGGTCGAACTGGCGCTCGATCGGGCCACCCTCGCGCGGGATGTGGGGCAATTGCAGCAGAAGATCGCCGGCCTTGAGCACCAAGTGGACTGGTTCCGGCGTCAGATCTTCGGCCAGAAGAGCGAGAAGCGCAGTGTCCTCGCTCCTGCCGAGCAGATGAGCCTGGGGGAACTGCTCTCGCTGGCGCAGACCGGCACGCCGCCGGATGCCCCTGAGCGCAGCGTCGCCGCCCATTCCCGCAAGAACTCGCCCAAGGCGCCGGATGCCAAGGCCGAGTCGGTCAGCTTCTTCGATGAAGCCCGCGTCCCGATCGAGGTGATCGAGCTGGCGAGCCCGGAGGTCGCCGGGCTCACCCCCGAGCAGTACGAAATCATCGGCACCAAGGAAAGCTTCCGGCTCGCCCAGCGGCCGGGCAGCTACGTGGTCATCAAGTATGTCCGCCCGATCGTCAAGCGCGTCGCCACCCAACTCATCAGCTGCCCGGCGGCGCCGGTGGGCGTGATCGAGGGCAGCCGCGCCGACGTGAGCTTCGTCGCCGGCCTGTTGCTGGACAAGATGGCCTATCACCTGCCGTTCCATCGGGTGCACCAACGCCTCCTGGATGCCGGCTTCAGGTGAGCCGGCCCTGGCTCACTCAGCTGGGCCAGCAGGCGTCCTCCTGCTCTCGAACCGATCTACGACGCACAGCTCGCCTCGATCCGCGCCTCGCGCGTCATCGCCATGGACGAGACGCCGATCAAGGCCGGCCAGAACGGCCCGGGCAAGATGAAGCAAGGCTACTTCTGGCCCGTCTATGGCGAACTCGACGAAGTGTGCTTCCCGTTCTTCGACAACCGCCGCGCCGACAGCGTGGTCAAGACCCTCGGCCTCACTCCGGCCCAAAGTGCGGTGCTGCTCTCCGACGGCTACAGCGCCTACGAGAACTACGCCAGGAAGACCGGATTGACCCACGCCCAATGCTGGGCGCATGCCAGGCGAGAGCTATTTGAAGCGAAGGATGCCGAGCCGACCGCAGTGGCCGAGGGGCTCGATCACATCGGCGCGCTCTATGCCATCGAAGCCGACATCCGCGACAAGAAGCTCACCGGCGAGAAGAAGCGCGACTACCGCCTGACGCACGCAAAACCGCGGGTCGAAATGTTCTTCCAGTGGGTGGCCCGCCAGTTTGAAAACCAGGGCTTGCTACCGAGCAGCCCGTTCACCAAGGCCCTGGCCTACGCCCGAAACCGACGAAACGGACTGGAAGTCTTCCTCACCGATCCGGATGTCCCCATCGACACCAATCACCTCGAGCGGGCGCTGAGGGCAATTCCAATGGGGCGGAAGGCATGGATGTTCGCCTGGACAGAACTCGGCGCCAAGCATATCGGCATCGTCCAGAGCCTCATCGTCACCTGCCGCCTGCACGGCGTCGATCCTTACGACTACCTGGTCGATGTGCTTCAGCGCGTCGGCCAACACCCCGCTGCCGACGTCCACCTGCTCACCCCCAGGCTGTGGAAGACCCACTTCGCCGCCAACCCGCTTCGTTCCGACCTCTACAACATCGGAAAATAGCCGGCAATCACGCCGCAGGCTTAACGCTTACATTCGCACGGTGATTCAGGCACTCCCCGTCATCGAAGCCAGGTATGCTGGATGAGTTTTGTAGAACGCAATGCGGTAAACCCGGTTAGGATCTTCAAAACATGCGAAACCATGGAGGTGTCAGGTGGCAGAAAAAAGGAACGTATTCATCAGCCATGTCCATAAGGACGATCATGGGCTTCAGAAGCTAAAGGATTTGTTGGCTCCGAAAGGGGTGGAAGTCCGGGATTCCTCCATCCACACCGGAAAGTTCAACAATGCCACTGATGAGCACTACATCAAGACGCAGATCCTTGCGCCTGCCATCAATTGGGCTGGGGTGTTCATCTGCTATGTCTCCCCCCAAACCAGGAACAGCGATTGGGTCAATTGGGAAATCGAATATGCGGCCAAACAAGGCAAGCGCATAGTTGGTGTTTGGGAGCACGGCGAAAAGGAATGCGACCTGCCGGATGCGCTGAAAGAACATGCGGATGCCTTGGTTGGGTGGAACGGTGATTCAATCATTGACGCGATCAACGGAAAAGATTCGTGGGAAAAGCCGGACGGCGGTGCCTGCGATCCGGTTCCACTCAAGCGGCATCCCTGCTGATGACACGCATTCACTCTCCTATGTCGTGCGGTACGACAGTGGTTTTGCGCCCAACCCCTTCTACAGCTACTGCACGCTCGCGACTTGCAAACCCAGTATCCGAAGAAGCGCTAACATTGGTGATTGGGTGGTTGGCAGCGGAAGCAATGATCGAAGTGTTCGACGCGGTGGGCACCTGGTCTATGCGATGCGGGTCACCGAGGCAATGACATTTGACGAGTACGGCCGAGACCCACGGTTTGAGTCTAAGAAGCCGTACCGCAATGGCAGCCGGAAGCAAAGTTGTGGGGACAACATTTATTTCAGAGTTGCGGCTGGAACTGCCTGGCAACAGCGTGACTCATTTCACTCCCGCCCCGATGGCTCGCTCAACCCTGAGCATGTTGCCCGTGATACGGGCGCTA
>JADKKC010000006.1 GCA_016720685.1 Zoogloea sp. | reverse complement strand
AACCCTCCCGACTCCGGGTAAGGAGCGAGCCTGCCGGGGCAGCGCGTGAAGGGGACGACTTGGGCATGAAGGGAGAGCGGGGAGTGTATCAATCCAGTTTTATACACAGCCCCCTTCCGTTTCACCGTGACAGACGCCCGATTCGAGCCCATTTACGGGCCAGGCGCCACCCGATCACACCGGCGAACCCCGTTGCCAGCCCCCATTTGAGCGTCGAGCACAGGGCCGACAGTGGAATCTCAAGGCTGCGCGCGGCGACCGGGCCCGCCAGCACATGCAGTTGCAGCAGGTTTTCGGCAAAATCGAAGACCGCCGCCAGCGGCAGCAGCCAGGCCGTGATCGAGGCCAACCGGCACGCTTCCGGCGCAAATAGGGCACCACGGGTCGCGACGATGCGACCGCATGCCGCGTAGATGAACAAGTGGAAAAAATCGTAGGCAAAGTGCTCGCGGTAAGCGCGCTCGCCGTCGGAGCCCCAGGCCTCCAGAATCGCCCAGTAACGCACCGGGTCAAAAGTGAACTGCAGAAACAAAATATTCGGCCGTAATTGATTGAGCAGCTGCACCAGATAGCCCTGTGACAACGCAAAGACGAGCACCGCAAGGACGACCGGAAGACGCGAAGAGACGTTCATGCCCATTCCTTTCCACCGGAGGCTGAAGCAGTTATCGCCAAAAATGAAACTTAAAAACGATAAAAATGTTTTTTTCGTTTAAATATTAAAACTTTAGCGCTGCAGGCACACATCGTTATGAATACAGGCACGACACCTCGCCCGCTTACTCACGAAGAACTGAACGACACACTTGCCGCGGTGCGCATCCCCCCCTGCCCGGCCATCGTCACGGAAGTCATGCGCGAAGCCCAGCGGGACGAGCCCTCGATCAAGGTGCTGACCCGCATCCTGGCGTCCGACGTGGGGATGTCGGCGATGGCCATCAAACTCGCCAACTCGCCGATGTTCGGATCTGGCGCAAAGGTCAAAAGCATCCAGCAGGCGGTTGCCCGGCTCGGCATCAGCAACATCCTCAGCGTGGTGATTGCGGTGGCCCTGCGCAATACCAACAGCGGCCTGCCCGCCGAGTTGATGGACAGCTTCTGGTCGCGCGCCGCCACCCTCGCCCTCGCCGCCGGGGTGCTGGCTCGCAAGCATGTCGGCATCTCCCCGGAGAGCGCCTACACCTACGCGCTGTTCCACGACGCCGCGGTGCCGGTCCTGATGATCAACTTCCCCGATTACGCGGCCCTGTACGCCAGCGCCACCGACCACGGCGCGCCCTTCGTCCGCCAGGAGCAGGAGCACTACCGCTGCGACCATGCGGTGACCGGATGGCTGCTTGCCCGCAACTGGGGCCTGCCCGCCATGATCGCCTCGGCGATCCGCTACCACCACGATCCGGAACTCTACATCCTGCCCGAGAAGGAACTACCTTCCGACGCCCTGGCACTGATTGCCGTGACCATCATCGCCGAGCACGTCGTCGCCGAATTCGCCAAAGACGCCGAGCCGGTCAAAGGCCGCCCCTTCGAAGATGCGATGGCCTTCCTCGGCACCTCCGAGGTCGATCTCGACGAATACCGCGACATCGTCGCCGCCGCGTTGAGCTGAAACACCGACGCACTCCGCAATGCAAATGCCCGCCGGAAAGGCGGGCATTTGCATTGCGGCAAGCACCTGCCAAACCCTACCCGGCAGCAGCCTTCTTGCGGGTCGCCGGCTTCTTGACGGCAGCTTCCTTCTTTTCGGCGGGCTTCTTCTCGGCGGCATCCTTTGCAAGCTCGGCCTTGGCCGCAGCCGCCTTGCCGGCCGGCGTCTTGGGCTCTTTCTTCTCGAACTCGAAGCCGACCTTGCCGTCGTCACCGCGCACCAGAAAAGCAGAGAACTTGCGCTTGGTGCGGCTCGACACGAAACCCTTGAGCAGATCGGTCCTGCCGGTGTCGAGCAGCTTGTGCATCTGCTCCCGTTCGATCGGCTGCTGCAGGATGATCTTGCCAGAGCGGAAATCGCAGGATTTTTCAGGGCCCACGGATTTCTCGCAGACGTAGGACAGGCCGTGTTCATACACCTGAGCACTGCACTTGGGGCACTGCCCCATGGAATCCTGGCCGGAGAAGTCCACCGGTTCGGCCGCTTCATCCTCTTTCGGCTGGCCAAAGTCAAACTCGGGCAAGTGATCGTCGTTGAGGCGGATCTCGGCGTTGAAAAGCCGCCCCATCTTGTTACGGAAACCCAGCAGCGGCCCGACCCGGCCGGTGGACAACAAGGTTTCGATTTCGGGAATCTCGAACTGGCGTCCGGCCACGATCTTCCAGGCCTGCCAGTCGCACGCCTGGCAGGCGAACTTCTTGTAATTTTCCTTCACCTGGCCGCCACACTTCGGGCAGGGCGTGGCCAGCGTTGCGAAATCACCGGGCACGGTATCGGATTCGTAGCGCTTGGCGCGCTCGACGATGTCGCGGGTCATGGACTTGATGTGCTCCATGAACTCGGCGCGACTCAGGGCGCCGCGCTCCATCTGGCCGAGCTTGTGTTCCCATTCGCCGGTCAGTTCGGGCGAGGTCAGCTCGTTGGTGCCGAGCCCCCGCAGCAGGGTGATCAGGGAAAACGCCTTGGCGGTCGGGATAAGCTCCTTGCCGTCGCGAATGACGTAGATTTCACCGATCAGGTTTTCGATGATCTGGGCGCGGGTGGCCGGCGTGCCGAGGCCGCGGCCGGCCATCGCGGCGCGGAGCTCCTCGTCGTCGACCATCTTGCCGGCGCCTTCCATGGCCGACAGCAGCGTTGCTTCGTTGAAGCGTGCGGGCGGCTTGGTGACCAGCGCCTTGACGAGGATCTCGTCGGTGCTGACGGTCTCGGCAGCCTCGACCGCCACCAGTTGCGGCGCACCGCCTTCATCCTCGCTCACCGCGGCGGCCTTGCCATACACGGCCAGCCAGCCCGGATTGACGAGGATCTTGCCTTCGGTCTTGAAGGCTTCGCCCTCGACGCGGGTGATGCGGGTCGTGATGCGGTATTCGGCCGCCGGGTAGAACACGGCCAGGAAACGCCGGGTGACCAGGTCGTAGATCTTGGCTTCCACTTCCGACAGGCTCTTGGGAGCGGTGCCGGTGGGGATGATCGCGAAGTGGTCGGAAATCTTGGTGTTGTTGAAGATGCGCTTGTTGGGCTTGACCCAGCCGTGCTTGACGATCTCGTTGGCAAACGGCGCAAAGACGTCCGGCAGGCCAGTGAGAATGCCCTGGACCTGGCCGACGTAGTCTTCCGGCAGCGCACGGGCGTCGGTACGCGGGTAGGTCAGCACCTTGTGCTTTTCGTAGAGGGCCTGGGCGATCTGCAGCGTGGTGCGGGCCGACAGGCCGAAGCGGCCGTTGGCTTCGCGCTGCAGCGAGGTCAGGTCGAAAAGCAGCGGCGAGAGCTGGGTGGTGGGCTTGGATTCCTCTTCGACGATGCCCGGCTTGCCTTCGCACTTGGCCTTGATCGCTTCGGCGCGGGATTTCTCCCACAGCCGGAAAGCGGTGGCGTGCTCGGCCAGCGGAGCATTCTCTTCGGGCTTCCGGAAGCCCTCGTCGAACCAGCGGCCGGCATAGGCGCCAGCCTGGCAGCCGAAGCTGGCTTCCAGCTCCCAGTAATCGGTGGGGCGAAAGGCACGGATCTTTTCTTCCCGCTCGACCATGATGGCGAGCGTCGGCGTCTGCACCCGGCCGACCGTGGTCAGGTGGAAACCGCCGGTCTTGGAGTTGAAGGCGGTCATCGCCCGGGTGCCGTTGATGCCGATCAGCCAGTCGCTCTCGGCGCGGCACACGGCCGCTTCGCGCAGGCCTTCCACGTCCGAGGCGGGGCGCAGCTGGGCGAAACCGTCACGGATCGCGCCGGCCGTCATCGACTGCAGCCACAGGCGCTGCACCGGCTTGTTGGTGCCGGCATGCTGGGCGATGAAACTGAAGATCAGCTCCCCCTCGCGGCCCGCGTCACAGGCGTTGATCAGGCCGGTGACATCCTTGCGCTTGATGAGACGGGTGAGGAGCTTGAGGCGGTCCTCGGTCTTCTCGATGGGGTTCAGTGCGAAGTGCGGCGGGATGACCGGCAGGTGGGCAAAGGACCACTTGCCGCGCTTGATCTCGAATTCCTCCGGCACGGTCAGCTCGAGCAAATGGCCGACGGCAGAGGAAAGCACGTAATGCTCGGACTCGAAGTAGTCCTTTTCCTTGGTGAAGCCGCCGAGGGAGCGGGCGATGTCCGCCGCAACCGAAGGTTTTTCCGCGATGATCAGCTGCTTGCTCATGCCTGTAGTGCGTTTTGCAACGCCTGACTCAGGTTATTGGGGGAGCGGCGCATCATACGGAAGCCTGCGCCGGGCATGCAAGCAGCCCGCCGATCAGTGCAGCGCGTATGAAGCCGTCTCTTCTTCGTCTTCGTCGGACTCGTTGAGCAGTTCGTCGAGGATCAGGCCATTGATCGGGCGATCCTGCTGCCACAGCACCATCAGCACGATGACCTTGAGATTGTCGAGTTCGATCTCGGTTTCGCCAAGCGCCAGAGCCCGCTCGACAATCATCTCGCGGCATTCGGCATCCAGGATGCCTGCGTTCTCGAGAAACAGCAGGAAACCGCGGCACTCGACACCCAGCCGGACGAGCTCGTCGTCGGCGTAGATGCGCAGCGATCCGGGCCGTGCGCACTGGGCCGGGCCTTCGCCGTCGGACAGTTGGCGCAGGCCTGACAGCCAGTCGAGGGCTTCGGCGATTTCTTCTTCCTCGAAACCGGCTGCGGTAAGTTTGCGGGCCAGTTGCGCGGGTTCGGGGCACGCGTCGGCGTGAACGTAGTTCTCGAAGAGGTACACGAGGATATCGAACATGGCGCGTGGGCCTGAGGCCGGTCGTTTTTTCAGAGGCGCTGGAGACGCCCTCCGGGCAGGCGTGACACGCGCCCGTCGAGTTCCAGCGCAAGCAGAATGGCGTAGAGCGCTTCCGGCGTCAAGCTGGTGCGGTGCACCAGCGTGTCCATGTCCACAGGATCATGACCAAGCGCCGCAAAAACCCGGGCTTCGTCGCCCGCCACGGCCGGAAGGGCGGAATCAACGGCGGCGGCGGCCTCTGGAGGTGCAAGGCGGAGCTCTTCGAGGATGTCGGAAGCGGCTTCGACGAGCTTGGCGCCGTCGCGAATAAGACGATGGCATCCCCGTGCAAGCGGCGAGTGAATGGAGCCGGGAATCGCAAATACGTCGCGTCCGCAGTCGGTGGCGAGCCGGGCGGTAATCAGCGAGCCGCTCTTGAGCGCCGCCTCGACAACCAGCACGCCACTCGCCAGGCCGGCAATAAGCCGGTTGCGGCGCGGAAAATTGTGGGCCAGCGGCGCAGTGCCGAGGGGAAACTCGCTGACGATGGCGCCGGCCTCGGCGATACGGCGGGCCAGCGCCGCGTTGCGCGCCGGATAGATGCGGTCGGCGCCGGTGCCGATCACCGCCACCGTGCTGCCCGGCCCGGCCAGACCACCCCGGTGGGCCGCAGCGTCGATGCCCAGCGCCAGCCCGCTGACGATGCACAGTGCGGCCCGGGACAGGCTGGTGGCAAAGGCTTCGGCGTTGGCCTCGCCCTGGGGCGTGGCGCTGCGCGCACCGACGACGGCAAGCCGACTGGCGCGCCAGAAGAAGCGGATCGCCCTTTACATAAAGCGTGACCGGCGGATCGGGAATCTCGAGGAGCAGGGCCGGATAGGCCGCATCGCCGAGGGTCAGGATGGTGTTGCCGGGCTGGTCGCCCCATTCGAGGGCCGCTTCGACGGCTGCGGCGCTGTCGTAATCGAGCAGCGTGCGGGCGGCAGGCGCACCGATGACACCCGCGATGGCGCTGTGCCCGGCCTCGTAGATGCGCCCGGGCAAGCCGAAGGCGGCCAGCAGCTGGCGCTGGACCGACGGCCCCACGCCGGGCGTGAGGGTCAGGCGCAGCCAGGGGGCGAGGGGGTGGGCGTTTGACACGACGTCGAGGATGGAGGCGGGCGGTTGACCAAATCGTGACGGGCGGGGGCAGACATCGCACCCCGCCGCTGCCGCGTCATTCAGATGCTCAGGGCTTGCGGACGCTGTCAGCCACTGAAACCGGGCCGTTGTTTTCCATCACCAGGGCGTAGGCGATACGATCAAAAACCCGGAACACGAAGACCAGGCCATAACGTTGCTCGGGCAACTGAAAGCGCTGCGGCGCACCGACGTTATCCTCGCGGTAGACCGTTTCGCCGCGATTCCGGTGCAGCGACAGGACATGGCCGATCTCGACGCCTTCGCGCTTGCCGAGGCTGAGCGAAACGACGTTGTAGCGCCCGGCTTCGGCAACCCCGTTGTAGATCGACACGACCCGTCCGTTCATGTCCTGCGCGGGGGCGTGGGGCACATAGCTCAGCAACTCGGGCTGGCCGGCCGGCAGCAGGCGGTCGCCCTTGCCGACTTCCTGCTTGGTTGCGAGGAGGACCAGGCTGGCCGGAATCTGCAGCGGATCCTTCGCCTGGGTCTGGGCCGTGATCACCGATGCGGGCGTGTCGGCACCGGCCTCCGAGCTGACCCGCGCGCGGCCGAGATAAACCGCTTCGTAGCCGAGAATCTCGCCGGTGACGGGCTCCTTGAGCGGCTTGGCCTTGCGATAGACGTTCCAGTCGAAGACGCCCGGCAGGATGCGGGTGGCGAAAATCGTGTCGCCCGGCCCGGTGAAGACGCGGCCTTCCTGGGTGGCCACGACGATGCCGGCCTCGGTTTCCTGCTCGTCATTCACCACCAGCGGTTCGGACAGGAAGGGCTTGATGACGCGCAGCGGAATGCTCTGGATGGCGGCAGTAGCCGATTCGGAATACACCTGCGGGAAGCGTTTTTCGTAGAGCGCCCGATCGCTGCCGCCCTGGCCGATACGCCGGCCGAACTTGAGCACGGGCGTCGGGCCGCTGCGGTCGAGGACGATGATCTGGCCCGGGTAGATGAGGTGCGGATTGCTGATCTGCTCGCGGTTGAGACGCCAGACTTCCGGCCAGCGCCACGGTTCCTTCAGGAACTTCCCGGAGATACCCCACAGGGTGTCGCCGGTCACAACGACATGGCTGTCGGGTGCGTCGTCGGCCAGGCGGACAGGCGCGGCAGCACCCGCTCCCACCGGAACCAGGGCCGCGACGCCGATGAGGAGGGCGGATATAATGCGCTTCATTGGATTTCCACTCGCTTTCGGCGGATAGCTTCGCCGCGCTGTAGGCGGCTTGTTGGGGCGGTCTGTTTCTGCGGCTTGTTTCTGTGGTCTGTTTCGGCGTTTCGGCGATCTGTCTGGCGAAGCCCGATGCTTGCCTCGATACAACGCGAGCATTCCAGATTTGACTCAAAATTCTGCACGTAAAGTCTTCATCCGGCAATATTTATGGCCCTGCTACCCATCCTCCGCTACCCCGATCCTCGCCTGCACACGCGCGCTGCGCCCGTGCTCAAAGTGGATGACAGCATCCGCAAACTCGTCGCCGACATGGCCGAAACCATGTACGAAGCGCCCGGCATCGGGCTTGCCGCCACGCAGGTGAACGTCCATCAGCGCGTCGTGGTGATCGATGTGTCGGAAGACAACTCGGCGCTGCTGGCGCTGGTCAACCCCGAAATCATCTCCCGCTCGGGCGAACAGGTCTGTGAGGAAGGGTGTCTGTCGGTGCCCGGCATCTACGACAAGGTCACCCGGGCCGAACAAGTTCGCGTGCGCGCCCTGAACCAGAAGGGTGAAACCTTCGAGCTCGACGCCGAAGGCCTGCTCGCGGTGTGCATCCAGCACGAACTCGACCACCTGGACGGCAAGGTCTTCGTCGAATACCTGTCGAAGCTCAAGCAGACCCGCATCAAGGACAAGCTCGCCAAAAAAGCCAGGATCACCGCCTGATGAAAGTCGCCTTCGCCGGAACCCCCGAATTCGCCGCCGCGGCGCTGGAGGCGATTCTCGCCGCCGGCTTCGAGGTGCCCTTCGTGTTCACCCAGCCCGACCGCCCGGCCGGCCGCGGCATGCAGCTGCAGCCCAGCCCGGTCAAGCAGGTTGCGCTGGCGGCCGGCATTCCGGTGCATCAGCCCGAAAAACTGCGCACGCCCGAGCAGCAAGCCCCGCTCGCCGACGCGCAGGTGGATGTGCTGGTGGTGGCCGCCTACGGCATCATCCTGCCCCAGGCCGTGCTCGACATGCCGCGCCTTGGCTGCCTCAACATCCACGCCTCGCTGCTGCCGCGCTGGCGCGGCGCGGCGCCCATCCACCGGGCGATCCAGGCCGGTGACAGCGAAACCGGCATCACCATCATGCAGATGGACGCCGGCCTCGACACCGGGCCGATGTTGCTGAAGCGCGTCGAAGCGATCCAGGACGACGACACCACCGGCAGCCTCCACGACCGCCTCGCGTGGATCGGCTCCGAACTGATCGTGGAAGCGCTCGACGCCCTCAAAACCGCACCCGACAGCCTCGTCGCCACACCCCAGCCGGCCGAAGGCGCCACCTACGCCGCCAAGATCGGCAAGGCCGAGGCCACTGTCGACTGGTCTCGCCCGGCCACCGAGATCGCACGCGATGTCCGCGCGTTCAACCCCTTCCCCGGCGCGCTGGCCACACTGGAGGGCGCCCCGATCAAGCTTTGGCGTGCCCGCGCCATTGACGCCGTCGGCGCGCCCGGCGAAGTGCTGCTGGCCGAACCCGCCGGCGTCATCATCGCCTGCGGCGAAGGCGCGCTGTGCATCACCGAGCTGCAAAAGCCCGGCGGCAAGCGCCTGTCGGCGGCCAACTTCCTGCGCGGCATGCCCATCGCCGTCGGCGCGCACTTCGACTGCCCAGCGCAATAACACCCCTCCCCGCCAGCACGTCATTGCGGGATCAAACCCGCCCGCCGGGCCTGCGTGAACGCACAGGCCCCGGCGCGCCGATTGAATTTTCGGCCACCTCCCCCATCTAAGCATTCGCTTACCCCCCGAATCTCGAAAGGACGGATACACGCAATGCTAGGCAACTGGCTCAAGACCTCGATCCTGATGGCTGGAATCATCGCCCTCTTCGGGGCGATCGGCGCCATGATCGGCGGCCAGTCGGGAATGCTCCTCGCGCTGCTGTTCGGTGGCGCGATGAATATTTTCTCGTACTGGTTCTCCGACAAGATGGTGCTGCGCATGTACAACGCACAGCCGGTGGATGAAACCAGCTCGCCCTACCTCTACAACATGGTTCGCGAACTGGCCGCCCGCGCCCAGCTGCCGATGCCCAAGGTTTACATCATCCACGAGGACCAGCCCAACGCCTTCGCCACCGGCCGCAACCCCGAACACGCCGCCGTAGCCGCCACCTCGGGCATCCTGCAGATGCTCAGCGAGCGCGAACTGCGCGGCGTGATGGCCCACGAGCTGGCCCACGTGAAGCACCGGGACATCCTGCTGTCGACCATCTCGGCCACCATGGCCGGTGCGATCTCGTCCCTGGCCAACTTTGCGATGTTCTTCAGCGGCCGCGATTCGGAAGGCCGTCCGTCCAACCCGATCGCCTCCATCGCCGTGGCCCTGCTGGCGCCTGGCGGCCAGCCTGATCCAGATGGCGATCAGCCGCTCGCGCGAGTTCGAGGCCGACCGCGGCGGCGCCGAAATTGCCGGCGACCCCCACGCGCTGGCCGATGCCTTGCTGAAGATCGACGCCTTCGCCCGCGGCATTCCGATGCCGACCGCCGAGGCACACCCCGAAACCGGCCAGATGATGATCATGAACCCGCTCTCCGGCGGCGGCCTGCGCGGCCTGTTCAGCACCCACCCGGCCACCGAGGAGCGCGTTGCCAAGCTGCGCGCAATGCCCCAGCGACGCTGAGTTCCAGCCCGCCTCCACATGAAGAACCCGGCCTGGCGCCGGGTTCTTCATGATTCAGACCGAGAGTTTCAGCCCAGCGGCAGCACCACCCGGAAGCAACTGCCCTTGCCGGGCACGCTGTCCACCTCGATGCGTCCGCCGTGCTGGTGGATGATGCGGTAGGTGGACGACAGGCCCAGCCCTCGCCCCTGCCCGACCGGACGGGTCGTGAAGTAGGGATCGAAGATGCGGCTGCGGGTCGCCTCGTCCATACCGCAACCGGTATCTTCCACTTCCACCTGCAGTTCGCCGCCGCGCCGCCCCGCACGTATGCTGACCTGGCCGTCCGAGCCGCCCAGCGCCTGCCCGGCGTTGTCGATGAGGGCCTTGAAGGCTTCGCCGATAAGCGTTGGATTGACCGGCAATGCCGGCATTTCGCCGTAGTTGCGCGTCACTTGCTGGCCTGGACGGCGGCTGCCGGCGGTGGCGGCGATGGCCGCGTCGAGGAGCTTCGCCAGCGAGACCCGGCTCGTCTCGACCGGCGCCGCCTGGGCAAAGCCCTGTAGGGCCTGGACGATTTCGGCGACCCTGACGAGGCCGCGGGTGGATTCGTCGAGCAGCGCGGGGAGATCCTCCCGGATGAAGTCGAAGTCGGCCGCCGCCCGGGCGGCCTGCCAGTCGTCGCTGCTGGCCGCGGTGCCGGCCAGGCGATCGGCCGTTTCGGCAAGGGCCAGCAGGCGCTCCGCGTAACAGCGCAGCGTACTGAGGTTGGAGGTGACGAAGCCGACGGGATTGTTGATCTCGTGGGCTACGCCCGCGGCAAGCTGGCCCACCGCCGCCATCTTGTCGGCCTCGACGAGGCGCTGTTGCGCCTGGCGCAGGTCGAGGTTGGCGGCGCTGAGTTCTGCGGTGCGCTCGGCAACCCGCTGCTCAAGGCTGGCATTGATCAGCGCCAGTTCGTTGTTGCGCTCGGCCACCAGCCCCAGCAGGCGGCGCACCGCACCGATGAGGGCGACATTGCCGGGATCGCGACCCTGCCCGGCCTCGGCCTCGAACGCCTCGGCGGGCGTGGCGCCGGCCTGGATCGCCCGCAGCTGGCGCGCCATGCCCTTGTCGGTATCGAGAATGTGAAAGGTGAGCCAGCTGGTGACGAAGTTGTAGAGCACCGGCACGACGCGGGTGGGGTCGGCGGTATGGCGCATGGCCTCCACCTGGGCCACGAAATCCGCGTGCAGCTGCCGGTGCATGCGCAGGTGCCGGGGGTCGAGACCGCCTTGCTCCATCAGCGCCTCTTCGGTGGCAAAGTGGTGAAGCGCGTAGCGTCCCAGGCCGTCGAGCACATGGGCGAGTTCGGCCGGCTCGATTTCTGCCCCGCTGGCGGCACGCTGGGCGAGCACATTGACCAGGTCGACCAGGCGGTGGTGCTGGCTGTCCACCTCGCCGAAGCCGGTTTCGAAATAATCTGCCCAGACAAACGGGGCAAAGGCCGGAGCATGACTCATCAGGTTTTCTCTCCTTCATCCGGCAGGCGCAGGTGCAGTGTGACCAGCAGGGGTTGCAGCACTCGGGCCAGGCTGGCCACGGGGCGCACCAGGGCTTCGGCGCCCTGCCCGTCCCGCACGGCGTTACAAACGGCGGCGGCCAGCTCGAACACGCGGCTGGCCCCGATATTGCCGGCCGAGCCCTTGAGTCCGTGGGCCTGGCGTTCGAGTCCGGCAAGATCGCCGGCGGCCAGTGCGGCCTGCAGGCGATCCACGATGTCGGAATTGGTGCTCACGAAGATGCGCAGGATGCGCAGGTAGCTGGACCACTTGCCCCGCACCATGTGCAGGCCACGCTCGGTATCGAGGCCCTCGATGTCGCGCATCCGCGCAGCCCAGTCGTCCCCGGCGACGGGAGGCGCCGCCGCCGACGAACTACGGCCCTGCTCCGGCCTCAGCCATTTCAGGACCATCCGGCGCAGGGCTTCCGGTTCCACCGGCTTGGCGATGAAGGCGTTCATGCCGGCGGCAAAGCAGGCCTCCTGGTCTTCATCGAAGGCATTGGCGGTCATGGCGAGAATCGGCGTGTGCGACCGTCCGGGCAGTTGCCGGATGCGGCGCGTGGCCTCGAGGCCGTCCATCACCGGCATCTGCATGTCCATCAGGATCAGGTCATAGTCGGTCACGTCAGCCAGCTCGACGGCGTCCTGCCCGTTGACCGCCCGGTCGATACTGAGGCCCAGCCCGGCAAGCATGTCGACCGCGACCTCCTGGTTAAGCAGATTGTCCTCGACGAGCAGCACACGGGCTCCGTGCAGGTAGCGGGCGGCCGCCATTTCACCCATTTCCGGTGCATCGGAAACGATGACCGGCAAACTTCGGCCGGACCGCTTGCCCAGGCGGGCGGTGAACCAGAAGGTACTGCCGCGCCCCGGCTCGCTCTCGACACCCGCCTCGCCACCCATCAGCCCGGCCAGGTGACGGGTCAGGGCCAGCCCGAGGCCCGTACCGCCGTATTTGCGGGTCGTCGAGGCGTCGGCCTGCTCGAAGGACTGGAACATCCGCGGCAACTGCTCGGCCGCGATGCCGATGCCGGTATCGCTTACCTCGAAACGCACCAGCAAGGTGTCGGCTTCGTCGGAAACAACCCTGGCCCTGAGGGTGATGCCGCCGTGCTCGGTAAATTTGACGGCATTGCTGAGATAGTTGAGCAGCGCCTGACGCAGGCGCGTGACATCGCCGCACAACACCGGCGGCAAGGCGTCGGTATCGGCCTCGAAGCCTAGCTGACGGGCCGCCAGGCGGTCGTGGACCAGCGAGTGGACCTGATTGAAGAGGCTCTCCGGCGAGAAGTCCGCCATTTCGAGGTGGAGCTTGCCGGCCTCGATCTTGGAGAGGTCGAGAATGTCGTTGATGAGCGACAGCAGATGGGTGCCGGCATGGTGGATGCGCGACAGGCGATCCTCCTGCTGAACGTTGACGGCGCTGCGCTCGAGCAGCCGGGCCTGGCCGAGGATGGCATTCATCGGCGTGCGGATCTCGTGGCTCATGTTGGCCAGAAAGACGCTCTTGGCCCGGTTGGCCGCCTCGGCGCGCTGGCTGGCTTCGGCCAGTTGGGCGGTGCGCTGGTCCACCAGGTCCTCGAGATGATGCCGATAGTGATCGAGCTGGGCATCCAGCTGGCGCATTTCGGTAATGTCGAAGAAGGTCACCAGGGTGCCATCCCCCACCGCGGCTCCGGAGGCCACCGCCGTGCGCACCTCGCCGTTCTTGCAGGTAAAGCGCACCTCCAGGGGCTCGATGGCGGAATGGGTGGCATTGGCCTTGCCCACCGCGGCGCTCCAGGCCCGGATCACCCAGCCACGGTAGTCGGGATCAGGAAAGGCAAGCGGCCACATGACCGACAGGTTTGGAACATCTTCATGGCGGTAGCCGAAAGTCTCGCTGTAGCTGCGGTTCAGGCCACCCAGGCCGCCGTCGGCATTGATCAGGCACAGCGGCAGCGGAGCCACTTCAAAAAGCTGCCGGAAACGCGCCTCGCTTTCGCGTAGCGCCGACTCCTCTTGATACCGGGCGATCGCCACGGCGGCCAGATCCGTCGCCAGCGCCACCAGATCGAGCTCGCGCGCGCCCGGACGGGACTTCTCCTCGGGATACACGGCGAACGTTCCGAGTACGCGGCCCTCCCGGCTCATGATCGGCGACGACCAGCAGGCCACCAGTCCGTTTGCCTCCGCCAGGCCCCGATACGGTACCCACAGGGGATCGGTGGAGATGTCTTCGACGACCACCGGCGCACCGCGCCACGCCGCAGTGCCGCAGGAGCCGACGCCTTCCCCGGCGGCCATTCCGTCGATGGCGCGGATGTAGTTCTCGGGCAGGCTCGGGGCTGCGCCGTTGCGTAGGCGGCCGTCCCGGTCGAGCAGCAGGACCGACGCCCGCACGTGCGGCACAAGGGCCTCGACGCCTTGAACAAGGGTGTTCAGGGTTGCCGGAAGGGGAGCGCCCGACACCACCATCTCAAGCACGCGCCGCTGGTTCTCGAGCGATTGCTCGATGTGCTTGCGGGCCGTGACATCGGTCAGCACACCGACGATTTCAGGCACGCCCGACTCGCCGTCACGTTCGAGGCGCGCTTCGTCGCGCAACCACAGGTAATGCCCGTCCCGGTGGGCAAACCGATATTCGACGGAGCCCTGGCCGAGGCGAAGAAGCCCGCGTTTCGCCGCGACGGCCGCCTCCACGTCATCGGGATGCACACCGCGGCGCCACCACCCCGGATCGAGCGCCTCCTCGCGCGTGTAACCGACAATGCGCAGGAGGTTATCCCCGACCGTATCCGGAACCGCCTCGCCGTCGACCAGTTGCAAGGCGTACAGGATGGTCGGGCTCGCCTCGACCATGTGGCGCAGCTGGCGCTCGGTGTGCTGTTCTTTCTGCTGGGCGAGGTCGCGCTCGGCACGGTCGCGCAGCGCCTCGCGGGCCCGCTTCGCGTCGGTGACGTCCCGCCCCATGCCCAGCACGCCGACCAGCCGGCCGTCCTGGTCGAACATGGGGGTTTTGATGACTTCGAGCAGTTCCTGGTGTCCGTCATCGGCAAAACGGACCTCCTCCTCGTGTCTCAGGGCCCGGCCGGCATGGATGGCGGCCAGGTCGTCGCTGCGAAAACGGTCCGCCAGATCCCGGGCCACGAAGTCGTAGTCGGTCCTGCCGACGATCGAAGCCTCCGGCGCGCCGAAAAACCGTTCGAAACGGGGATTGCAGGCCAGGTAGAAACCGTCGGCATCCTTGAGCCACATCAGGTCGGGCAAAGTCCGGATCGCCGCCACGGCCAGCCGCTCACGCTCCGCACGGGGCGCGTCCTGCAGCAAGCCGGCCACCTGCTCCCGGTCCAGCGCGCCCACCAGATCACCGGCCGCATCCACCACCGCAACCGGATGCGAAACGGGGCACTGACGCACCCGGGCGTGGACGCTGCGCAAGGTTTCGCCCAGCGGCACGCACAGGCAGGGCGAAGACATCACCGCCCCCACGCTGACCCGGCCCCCATCGGCCTCGAGAAATGCGCGCAGTCCATCCTGCCCGGTAAAGCTGCCCACCGGCTTACGCCCGTCGACGACCATCAGCCAGGGCGCAGACCCCGACACAATGCGCCGGGCCGCCTCGGCAACGGGGCAATCCCGGGAGACGGTATCGACCGGGAGACACATCGCCTTCAGAAGGCGATGCTCCGGTCTGCCGCTCAGAGCATCCGACGAAAAAGACATGAGACATAAACCTTGTGAGCTTGCCAGGCGGTACCGCAAAAAACGTCCAGAACCGACGAAAGAGTGCGCAGCCACTGCTCTCGCACAAACGTTCTAACGGCGGTGCAAACGGGGGATTGAGGGTATCGGGCGATCATCGTCACAAGCGCGCCCCCTTATTCAGGGCTCTCGCCCTCACCGGGCAAGCCAGACTCGTCGGTGACGCCCGGGGCGCTGCCATGCAGGGGCAGGAAAACCTGAAAGGTGCTGCCATGCCCCGGCCGGCTGGACACGTCGATGCGCCCCGAGTGCTTGCGGATGATGCCGTAGCTGATGGACAAGCCCAGCCCCGTCCCCTTGCCGACCGGCTTGGTGGTAAAGAAGGCATCGAAGATGCGCTTGAGGTTTTCCGGCGGAATGCCGCAGCCGGAGTCCTCGATCTCAACCACCACGAATTCGCCCTCGCCCCGCGTGCGCACCGTGATCCGCCCCCTCTCCTCAATGGCGTGGGCGGCGTTGGCCAGGAGGTTGAGGAAGACCTGGTTGAGCTGGGAGGCCTGGCACCAGAGCTCGGGCAGGCTGGCGTATTCACGCACGACGTCGGCCCGGTGCTTGATCTCGTTACGCAGGATGTTGAGCGACGAATCCAGGCCGCGATGGATGTCGGCATAGCCCCAGCCCTCGCCGCCCAGGTGGGAAAAATCCTTGAGGTCGCTGACGATGCGCTGCACCCGCTGGATGCCGTCCCGGGTTTCCGAGAACAATTCGGGGATGTCGCTGCGCAGGTAGTCCAGCTCGGCACGCGCGAGTTGCTGGCGCACCTCGTCCAGCGCCGCCACCCCGGCCATGCCGGCCGTGGCCTGCTGGTAGCCGGCGAGCAGCTCGAGAAGCGTTCCCACGTAGTTTTCCAGGGTGCCGATATTTGACTTCACGAAGCCCAGCGGGGTGTTCATCTCATGGGCGACCCCCGCGGAAAGCTGGCCGATGGAGGCCATCTTCTCGCTCTGCACAAGCTGCACCTGCGCCTCCTCGAGTTCGGCGTTGAGGCGCTGGGTCTCGGCAAGCTGCCCCAGGAGGGCGGCTTCGGCCTCATGGCGCTCATGCACGTCCCGCAGGGTGCCGACCATGCGCAGGGGCTGGCCGTCAGGATTGCGCTCGGTGATCAGGGCGCGGGAGCTGATCCAGCGGTAGGTGTCGTCCGGCGTGCGCATCCGGAACTCGCACTCGAAAATCGGCCCCTCCGGCTCGAAGGCGGTGCGCAAGGCGTTCGCCACCCGGAACCAGTCGTCCGGGTGCACCAACGTGCGGAAGGACTCGAAACTGGGCTCGAAGGCGTTCTCCTCGTAACCCAGCATGGCGTAGTAACGCGGTGCGAAATAGGCTTCACCGCTCACCACGTTCCAGTCCCACACGGCGTCGCCGCCCCCCTCCAGCGCAAACTGCCAGCGCGCCTCGGCGGCCTTGAGGCGGGCTTCGGCGCGGGCCCGCTCGGTCACGTCGCGCACGATCCCGAGCGCCTGCCAATGGCCTTCCATGCGATAGGTGCTGATCGAAACCTCGACTTCGAGGCTGCTGCCATCCTTGCGCAGCGCGGGCACGCACAACACGGAACAATAGCTGCGCCCCTCGCCCTCCTGGGACCACGCGGCAGCACCCGGCGCCGCGTTAAAGCGCGCGCGCTCCGCCGGCCCGGCCAGCGTGGCATGCAGGCTGCGGCCGACGGCCTCGCTGGCCGTCCAGCCGAACATGCGCTCGGCGGCCGGATTCCACTGCTGGATGCGCCCCTTGTTATCCATCGCGATGATCGCCTCCATCGCCGCGCCGGTAATGGCCCGCAGGCGGTTTTCGCTTTCGCGCAGCGCCTTCTGCAGATGGATCAGCTCGGTATGGTCGTGCAGCAGCAAGATCAGGCTCGTCGGCGCGTCCTCGTCGGAACCCTCCTCATGCAGATCGGCCAGGTAGGTCCGCTCGCCGTCGGGCGCATCCAGCGTCAGCATGAACGGCCCATCCACGTGGGAAAGAAGCTCGGCCAGGCGCGCCAGGCGCGGAGACTCGGCAACGGTTGCATCCCCCGCCGGCAAGCCCTCGACGCTCAGCGCGCGGGCGGCGGCCAGATTCCAGTGCAGGATGCGGCGATCCGGGGCGAGCAGAAACACCGGATCGCGGATCAGCGAGGCCACCTCGCGGCCCTTGAGCCGGCGGCGGATGGGGAAAGAGGGAAACGACTGGACCATGGCTTGTCCGGACAAGGCGCGTTGAATCGGGCTGACTGCGGGGCTGACTGCGCGGGCGGGGCACTCGTCCGGTGTTGAAGTTCAACGGCGATCCGGCTCCAAACTTTAATCGCGGAGACGCGGGGCACACTCAATCGCCGCCTCGCGCTGCCGTTAACGGACGCGTACGAGCAAGGAGACCAGCGTGCCGTTTTCCGCCCCCAGCGAGCGAGTCGTCGAAATCGACCCGTCTCAGCTGCGACCGGGATTGTTCATCCGCCTGCCGTCGGGCTGGATGAATCACCCCTTTCTGTTCAACCAGTTCCGGATTCACAGCACGGACCAGGTCGAGGTCATCCAGAAGCTCGGCCTCAAGACAGTGCAATACCTGCCCGAGCGCAGTTCGACCCAGGCCTTGCCCCGCGCCCCCGAGACGGCCCGCCCGCCGCCGCCGCCCGCCGCACCCAGCCCGGCGCAGCAGAGCGCGCTGGAAGAAAAACGCCAGCGGGCCGAGCGGGCCGCCGCGCAGCGGCAGCTCATCGCCAAATGCGAAAAGCGCTACCAGAGCGCAGCCCAGCAAATCCGCGACGTGATGCGCAACGTATTTGCCGCCCCCTCCCGCTCGGTGGTGGCGGCCCGCGAACTGGTGGACAGCGTGATGGAATCCTTTGCCGCCGAGGCCGGGCTGATCATCCATCTGATGGGCGACAAGGTGGCCGACGACAATGCCTACTTCCACTCGCTCAACGTGATGATCCTGTCGCTGCTGGTGGGCCGCTCCCTCGGCCTGTCACCGGACGAACTGCGCACCCTGGGCGAAGGGGCCCTGTTCCACGACATCGGCAAGACCCGCGTACCGGACGCGGTGCTCCGCAACCCCCAGCGCAACCGCCACGAAGAAGAGTTTTTCCGGCTCCACACGCTCTACGGGGCGGATATCGGCCGCGAATTGCAGGTGCTCGGCCCGGCCGTCATCGAGGTCATCCTGAGCCATCACGAAACCATGGATGGCAAGGGCTATCCAAACCACCTGGGCGGACGCCAGATTTCACTGGCCGCGCGCATCGTGGCGATCACCAACCGCTACGACAACCTGTGCAATCCGCTCCGCCAGGACAAGGCGGTTACCCCCGCCGAGGCGATGACGCTGATGTTCAAGAGCGAACAGGCGCATTGGGATCCGGATCTGCTGCAACGTTTCGTACGCGCCCTCGGGGTGTATCCGCCGGGCTCGCTGGTGCAGCTCTCCAATGGCAACCTGGGCCTGGTGGTGGCGGTGGACCACGCCGACCTGCTGCGCCCGTCGGTGATGATCTTCGACCCCGCGGTGCCCCGCAACGAGGCCCTGATCGTCGACCTGGCGACAGAAAGGGACGTGAAGGTGGATGCCGTAGTGCGCCCGACCGAGGTGGACCCCGCCGCGCTCGCCTACCTCGCGCCGCGGCGCCGGCTCAGCTACTTCCACGGCAACCCCACTTAGGGCGAGGGGCTTCCGGCTCAGGCCAGGTGCCGCGACGCCCGGCTCCAGCTCACGAGGCCCGCCGCGATGTCGTGGAGGGGCAGCACGTTTTCAACCGCACCGCGCTGGATCGCCTCCTTGGGCATGCCGAAGACCACGCAGGTCTCCTCCGCCTCGGCGAGGGTCGAGGCGCCGGCGTCGCGCATTTCCTTCAGGCCGAGGGCACCGTCGTCCCCCATGCCGGTCATGATGATGCCGAGCGCATTGCGGCCGGCCATGCGGGCCACCGAGCGGAACAGCACATCCACCGAAGGCTTGTGGCGGTTGATCGGCGGGCCATCGACCACGCCCACGAAATAGCCCCGCCCGTCGCGGGCCAGCTGCAGGTGGAGCCCGCCCGGTGCGATCAGGGCCAGGCCAGGCTCGACCCGGTCGCCGTGCTTCGCCTCGCGCACGCGAATGCTGGCAAGGCCGTCGAGCCGGCGGGCAAACATGTCGGTAAAGCCGGCCGGCATGTGCTGAACCACCACGATGCCCGGAACATCCGCAGGCAGCGCGGTGAGCACGACCTCCAGGGCCTGGGTGCCGCCGGTGGAGGTGCCGATCGCCACCACCCGGGTGAGGTCACCCGCCGCGGGCACGTTCGGCCCGCGCGGCAGGCTGTCGAGGGTGATCTTGGGACGCGGTGGCGCCGCCTGCTGCCGGGTGCGCAGACGGGCGCCGGCAGCAGCCCGAACGGCCGCAACCAGGTTGTCGCTTTCATCCTGCAAAAACTGTTTGACGCCCACCTTGGGCTTGGTCACCAGGCTCACCGCCCCGGCCGCCAGCGCGTCGAAGCTGGCCTTGGCGCCCCGATCCACCAGCGACGAGCAGATCACCACCGGCGTCGGCCGCTCGGCCATCAGCTTGCGCAGGAAGGTCAGCCCGTCCATGCGCGGCATCTCGATGTCGAGGACGATCACGTCCGGCCACTCGCGGCGCATCTTTTCGATTGCGAACAGCGGGTCCACGGCCGTCGCGATCACCTCCATGTCGGGCTGGGCGGCAATGGCGGCGCTGGCAACCTGACGCACGATGGCCGAGTCGTCGACGATCATCACGCGGATCGGCGCTGCCATGATCAGGCCACCTCGCGCGAAGGTCGGTGGGCCAGCCACACGTGCCCCGTCCACAGGTCGAAGAACAGCTTGCGATGGCCCTGCCCGCCGCAGTGGGCCACCCTCGGCTGATAGCCGTGGCGGGCCAGCAGGGTGTAGGCGGAATCCACGTTACGGGTTGCAATGTTCATGAATTCGGAGCCTTCACCTGGGCGGCTCAGCATGTTGCCCCCGCCAAAAACCTTGACCTGATAGTCGGCCGGCCGACTGAGCGCCGCGGCCACCGCCTGGTCGAACATGGCCAGGGCCTCGTCGGCATAGCGTCCGTCGAGGGGCACGCCGGCGGGCAGGCCGCGGGAAGGCAGCATGAAGTGACACATGCCGCCGATCAGCCGGGCCGGGTGCCAGAGGGTGATCGAAATGCAGGAACCCAGCAGCGTGGATATCCGCGTGCGCCCGGCGCCGAAATGGAAATCACCCGGCTGCAGGAACACGTCAAGGATGTCATCGCCGAAGTCGATCATGGCTTGCGGTAGATGGTCGCCCGCACCGGCTCCAGGCCCTGCTGGATGCCGTTGAGGGTTTCCGAGTGGCCGATGATCAGGTGCCCGCCCGGCTTGAGCCGCGGCAGCAGGTTGCCGACCACCTTGCGCTTGGTTTCCGTGTCGAAATAAATCATCACGTTGCGCAGGAAGATGACCTCGAACTCACCCAGGCTCGTATCCACCGGCAGGGTCAGGTTGACCTGGTGGAAGCGCGTCCGGCGCTTGAGTTCCGGCGTGATGAGGAAACTGCCGCTGTGGGAGCGCACCCCCTTGAGGCAATACTTGCTCAGGTAGGCCGGCGGAATGCCCTCGTGGCGGCCGAGTGGGTAATGGCCGGCCTCGGCCTTGGCCAGCACCTGGGTGCTGATGTCCGAGCCGACCACCTCCCAGGGTGAATTGGACAGGGTGTCGTCGAGCAGCATGGCGAGGGTGTAGACCTCCTCGCCGCTGGAGCAGGCCGCGCTCCACACCCGGAAGGGCGCGGGACTGCGCCGCGGTTTGAGGATCTCGTCGCGCAGAAAATGAAAGTGGCCCGGCTCGCGGAAAAAATAGGTTTCGTTGGTGGTCAGCAAATCCACCATCACCTGCATTTCCTCGGGCTGGTGCCCCCCCGCCAGCATGCGGTAGTACTGGGAGAAGGTGTCGAAGTTGTAGTGTTTGAGCCGCTTGGCCAGGCGCCCGACGAGCAGCACCTTCTTGGCATCGGAGAGGCTGATGCCGGCAATCTTGTAGATCAGGCGCTGGAAGAGGGCGAACTCCTGATCGGTGATCGCGGAATCCATTGAGCTTCCGGCGGCGGCGCGGGCCCGGTGGTTCATGACAGCCTCAGAACAGTTCGACGTTGTTGGCCGGCGGCTTGGACGCGGCGAGCGTGGCAGCGTAGGCGCACTCTTCCCGGGCGATCACCTCGGCGGTGGCGTGGGAGGTCACGATGCGCTTGCACCAGGCGTCACCGTTGCCCGGTACAAAAAGCACCTTGCGCGACCAGGGGCCGAGAAAATCCGAGGCGATGATCGGGATGCCCTCCCGCTGCAGCCAGTCCCGCGCAAACTTGGCGTTGCGCTGGCCGATGGCAAGCGACTGCCCCGAGCTTTCGATGATGGTGCCGCCCCCGAATGCCTTGGCCTGGATACGCGCCTTGCGGGCGCCCTGGGCCAGCAGCGCATTGAGCAGCGCCTCCATCGCGTAGTCGCCTGAAAGCAGCGAATCCACCTCGCTGTTGGCGCTGCGCTGCATGTTGGGCAGCATGAAATGGTTGATGCCGCCAACCCGCGCCTGGGTGTCGAACATGCACACCGCCACGCAGGACCCCAGCAGCGTGGAGAGGGGCCGCTCCCGCTCCACCGCCCACGCGCCGGGCGCCACGTTGCGGGACAGCCGCTCGATCTCGCGGGCGGGCAGGCTGGCGTAGTCCATGGCGATCACCCCGTTTGCGGCGCTCAGACCGACGGAGTGCCTCCGGCCGTAAGGTCCACGGCGCCTTCGGTAGTCAGGTGAGACAAGGAAGCGATTTCATCCACCGACAGCACCTTGTCCACTTCGAGGAGGATGACGAACTTGCCATTCACCTTGCCCATACCCTTGATGAAGTCGGCCCGGATGCGGGCACCGAAGGACGGCGGCGGCTCGATTTCGGCGGCCGGGATTTCCAGCACTTCCGACACCGCGTCCACCACCACGCCGATATCCTGGCGCTCGTCGTTCTCGGTGAGTTCGATGATGACGATGCAGGTGCGCCGCGAAATCTCGGAGCGCTTGCCGCCGAAGCGGCTGGCCAGGTCGATCACCGGCACCACCGCGCCGCGCAGGTTGATCACCCCCCGGATGAAGGGCGGCACCATCGGGATCTCGGTTACGGCGCCGTACTCGATGATCTCCTTGATGTTGAGAATGCCGACGGCGAACATCTCGCCGCCGAGGAGAAAGGTGAGGTACTGGGCCGGACTGGACTCGACCGCCACCGGGGCCTTGGCCCCGGCAACGGAAAAGCTGGCCGGCGAAGCGGGCTGCGGGGACATGTTCATGCTCCTTTCGCCGCTCAGAACTTCTCGAAGTCATTCTCGTTGAACGCGAAGCCCGCCACCCGCGCACCCGCCTGCGGCCTGCTGCCGGCAGTGCTACGCGTGGCCGCCACCGGGGCGGCACGAGCCATGCCGCGCCTCATGTTGCGCTCGTCGATGGTGAAGAACTGCATCAACTGCTGGAGCTGTTCAGCCTGGCCGCCCAGTTCTTCGGCGGTCGCGGCGAGTTCTTCGGAAGCCGAAGCGTTTTGCTGGGTGGCCTGGTTGAGCTGGTTCATGGCGTTGTTGATCTGGGCCACGCCGGACGACTGCTCCTGGGATGCCGACGCAATTTCCTGAACCAGGTCGGAGGTCTTGCGGATTGACGGCACGATCTCGTCGAGCAGGTGACCGGCACGCTCGGCCAGGCCCACCGAATCGCCGGCCAGGCCGCCGATCTCCTGGGCCGCCACCTGCGAGCGTTCGGCCAGCTTGCGCACTTCGGCCGCCACCACCGCGAAGCCCTTGCCGTGCTCGCCGGCACGGGCAGCCTCGATGGCTGCGTTAAGCGCCAGCAGGTTGGTCTGGTAGGCGATATCGTCGATGATCCCGATCTTCTGGGCGATCTTCTTCATCGCATCGACGGTGTTCTTCACCGCACCGCCGCCCTCGGTGGCTTCCACCGCGGTCTTGGAGGCGAGGTTGTCGGTCACCTTGGCGTTCTCGGCGTTCTGGTTGATGGAAGCCGACATTTCTTCGACCGAGGCCGACGACTCTTCCACGCTGGCAGCCTGTTCCGACGAAGACTGGGACAGGGACTGGGCGGTGGCCGAAACCTGGCCGGAGGCGTTGGTCAGCGCATCGGCGGCGGTACGCACCTGGGTGATGGTGTCGGAGAGCTTGCCGACGGTGTTGTTCACCGCTTCCTTCAGGGCCTTGAAATCGCCCTGGTAGTCGTTGGTGATGTTCTGGGTCAGGTCGCCCTGCTCGATCGAGGTCATGATCCGGCGCACCTCGTTGATCGGGCCGACGATGGCGTCCAGCGTGCCATTGACACCATCCACGATCTTGCGGAAATCGCCCTGGTGCTGGCTGCCGTCGGCACGGGTTTCGAGCCGGCCGGCAATGGCGGCAGCGGACAGCAGGTTTGCATCGGCCACCAGCTTGTTCACTGCTTCGATACAGGTGTTGAGGTTGTTCTTGATGGTGTTGAAGTCGCCGTTGTAGGTGTCGGTGATCTTGGTCGGGATGTCGCCCTTGGAGATGCGGTCGACGTAATTGGCGGCCACGTTGAGCGGGCCGATCACGGAGTCGAGGGTCTGGTTCACCCCTTCGACCACCTTGCGGAAATCGCCCTGGTGCTGGGTCGCGTCGGCACGGGTGGCGAGACGCCCATCCACGGCCGCCTTCGACAGCACCACGGCATCGGCCACCAGCTTGTTCACTGCATCGATACAGGTGTTGAGGTTGTTCTTGATGGTGTTGAAGTCGCCGTTGTAGGTGTCGGTGATCTTGGCCGGGATGTCGCCCTTGGAGATGCGGTCGACGTAGTTGGCGGCCACGTTGAGCGGGCCGATCACCGCGTCGAGGGTCTGATTGACGCCTTGCACGATCTTGCGGAAGTCGCCCTGATGCTTGCTGGCATCGGCGCGGGTGGCGAGACGGCCTTCGACGGCAGCCTTGGCCAGGGCGCCAGCATCGTCCGCCATCGCCTTGACGGCAGCCTGCATGGTCGTCATTGCAACCGCCAGCTGGCCGAGCTCGTCCTTGCGGTCGGTGTCGAGCTTGCTTGAAAAGTCGCCTGCCGCCATCTGGTTTGCTGCAGCCACCGTGCTGGCAACCGGGCCGGTAATGCCCCGGGTGATGATGAAGGCCAACAACGCTGCAACGGCCGTGGCTATTGCAGCCAGCAAAATCATGAGATTGCGCGACGCGGCAACCAGTTCATCGGCCTGCTTTCCCGACTCTTCCATCAGCCGGGTTTGAAGGACAAGCATTTCCTTGACTGAGCCCAGATAATCGGCCTGCAGCTTGCGCGTATTGGTGAGCAGCTCGGTGATCCCCTCGTCACGCTTTCCACTCAGCGCAGCGGCAATCACCTTCTCCTGAGATTGCAGGAAGACGGTGCGACGATCCTTCATGAGCTGCAGGATGGCCCTTCCTTCCGTGCTGGCGACGGTCTTGTCGAGTTTGTCGACATTTTCGCTGACCACCTTGCGTGCTTCGACGATGCGGGCAAGCTCTTTTTGCTGGGCATCTTCGGTGCGTTCGAGCAGCATGTTGCGCAGGGCCCGGGCTACCACGTTGATGTTGTCATTGATGCTGTTGACCATGACGGTCTTCGGGAAGCGGTCTTTCAACAAGGTGTTCAGCTCGGAATTGACCGCCTGGAGGCGAAAAACGCCGATCGCCGCAATCGTCATCAGAAAAATGAGGGTGGCCGCAAACCCGATGCCGAGCCGTGCGCCGATCTTGAAGTTGTTGAGCATGTTCATCTCCCGGTAAAACAAATAGGGTCAGGCGTTACGTAGTTCGGGACGTGCGATCAGGCGCTGTTCGAGCTGACCCGAAATCTTGATGAGTGCGGAGATATCCAGGATCAGGGCCACTTCGCCGCTGCCAAGAATGGTTGAGCCGCCGATGCCCTGCAGGTGGCGGAAGATCGCCCCGAGGGGCTTGATCACCGCCTGCAGTTCGCCCGCCAGACGGTCCACCACGATGCCGGCACGCTGCCCGGCGTACTGCACGACAACCACGCTTTCGCGGGCCGGACGTTCGCCCGGCAGGTTGAAGATCTCGCGCAGGCAGACGGCCGGCAGAACCTGGCCGCGCAGGTTGAAGTAATTGCGCTCGTGCTCGGATTCGGGCCGCTCGATGCACTCCACCACGGCATCGAGGGGAATCACGTAGGAGCGGTTGCCCGAGACGACCAGGAAGCCGTCGATGATCGCCAGCGTAAGCGGCAGCCGCAAGGTCAGGCGGGTGCCCTGGCCGGACTGGCTGTCCACGTTGATGGTGCCGCGCAGCGCCTGCAGGTTGCGTCGCACCACGTCCATGCCCACGCCGCGGCCCGAGAGGTTGGTCACCTGATCGGCGGTGGACAGGCCGGGCGCAAAGATCAGGTCGAACACCTCCCGGTCGGAAAGATGAGCCTCGGCGTCCACCAGGCCGCGCTCGATGGCCTTGGCAAGAATCTTGTTGCGGTTGAGGCCGGCGCCGTCGTCGCCCACTTCGATGACGATATTGCCGGCGTCGTGGAAGGCATTGAGAAAGAGCGTGCCCTGCGGCGCCTTGCCGGCGGCCTCGCGCACGGCCGGGGCTTCGATGCCGTGGTCGAGGGAGTTGCGCACCAGGTGCATCAGCGGATCGCCGATCTTCTCGACGATGGACTTGTCGAGCTCGGTCTCGCCGCCGTTGATCACGAGCTGCACATCCTTGCCCAGATCCTTGCAGGCATCGCGCACCAGGCGGTGGAAACGGTTGAAGGTTTCGCCGATCTGCACCGTGCGCAGCTGCAGCGAGGCATCGCGGATTTCCTCCACCAGCCGGGTCAGCAGGGACGACGCTTCGATCAGTTCACCGTCGCGGCGGGTGTGGGCGAGCAGGCTGGTGGCCGCGCCGGCAATCACCAGCTCGCCGACCAGGTTGATGAGGTGGTCGAGCTTGTCGGCCGGCACCCGGATCAGTTTGGCGTCCTGGGCCTTTTTCTCGCTGACCTGGGCCTGCTTGGCCACCGCGGCCACGACCAGCTCCGGCTGGACGACCTGCTGGGCGACCAGGATTTCGCCGATCTGCCTGGCCTCCGGCTCCGGTTCATCGGCGGGAACCGCTTGGGTCCGCAGCCCTTCGGCCAGTTCGTCGGCGGTCAGCGCGCCCACCCGCACCAGAATTTCGCCGAGCCGCAGGGAGTCCTCGGGCAAATTCCGGATCAGGTCGAGGTAATCCGCGACCTTGCTGTTGGGGGGCAGGATGGCCAGCCGGCATTCGTCGCGAACGAAGGCGAAGATGTCTTCGATGGCCTGCTTGTCGGCGCTGGATTCCAGGGTGATCTCAAAACCCAGGTAGCACACTTCCGGGTCCATCTCGGCTGCCGCCGGTATGGCGTCGGCCAGGGTTTCCAGGTGCCGGATATCGCCCAGGGTTCCCAGGAAACGCAAAAAATTTTCCGGGTCCATGCCCTGGCGCAGCACTTCACGCCCGAAGCGCACGGAAATGTGCCAGCAGTTCTGGGCCGAACTGCTTTGGGGAATCCGCTCGACACCGGATTCGACGGTCTTGGGGCTGGCGAATACCTGCCCGCCCGGGCCGTATTCGCCCAGCTGGATGAGCAGGCGGGCGCCCTGTGCCTCGATCTCTTCGCCGGCCATCTGCGCCACCCCGGCCTCGTTGGCAACCAGCACCCGGAGGTGGTCGGTGCAGCCGAGCATCAGGGCCGCCAGCTTGGTGCTGACCGCGATTTCGTGGTTGCGCAGGCGGTCGAGCACGTTCTCGACCACGTGGGCAAAGGATTCGACGGCCGTGCACTCGACCATCCCCGCCGCGCCCTTGATGGTATGTGCGGCGCGGAAGATGCCGTTGAGCGTGGTTTCGTCGTCGGGCCGGTTTTCCAGCTCGAGGAGCAGGGACTCGAGGGCATCGAGCTGCTCGAAGCTCTCCTGCAAGAAAACTTGTTTCAGTTCGTCCATGATGGATTTGCCGGAGCTATGCCGCGGGCACGACGAGGGGATCGCCGAACCAGGCCGCCAGGTTGTAGAACTCGATCAGGGATTGCACGGCCCGGCTGTGAGCGACGATCGCCAGCGTCTTGCCGGCAGCGCCGGCCTCGCGCTTGGCGAAGATCAGCAACTGGCAGCCGGCCGAATCCATGTGCTCGACACCGGACAGGTCCAGCTCGATGTGCTCGCCCTCCTGAATCACGGCGAGCAGGGCCAGCTTGAGTTCGGCCGCCCGGTAAATCGTGAAATCCTCGGTAAAGGCTCGGCGGATCGCGCTCATTCGGTTCTCCTGCTACTCAGAACAGCTCGACGGCCGGGCCGTTGCCTGCGCCCGGGGCCGCCGGGGCGCGCTGGCCGCTGTAGCGGACGTGCTCGTCACGCTGGCTCTGCATCACGTAACTTTCAAACAGGCGGTCGATCTGCTCGGTCATGGCCGGAACATCGGCCACCGCGGCCTTGCCGATCAGGCAGTCGGCGAGCTTGAGCACGTGTTCGTCGAGGCGTTGCAGCGCTTCGATGACATGGCCGATCTGCTGACGGGTCACATCCTGAAACTGCACGCTGGCCATGGTTTCCATGAACATCTCGGTGAGCGTGGAGCTGGACTCCCGGAACGCCGCGAGAATCCGGCTCTCATGCTCGATGAGCTGGGTATAGCTCTGGCTCACCTCGTCGAATTCGTCGGCCACGGTACGCAGGGCCTTGTCTTCCGCGTCGGAACTCGACTGGTCGAGCTGTTCGCGGAACTGGGCTTCGATGGTGCTCACCACCCGACCGATGCCTTCGCTGATCTTCAGCACGGCCTGGTCGGTCTGCCCGGCCAGCTTGCGGACTTCGTCGGCCACCACCGCGAAACCGCGTCCGGCCTCGCCGGCCCGGGCGGCCTCGATGGCGGCGTTGAGGGCCAGCAGGTTGGTCTGGCTGGAAATGTCATGCACCAGCTTGACGAACTGGCCCAGCGACTTGGCCTCGTCCAGGGCCGACATCACGTGCTGCCGGTCTTCGCCCAGGTTTTCGAGACGGCGATGAATGTAGCCCTGCAACGCCACCAGCGTTTGCTGGTTGCGAACGGCGCGGGCACTGGCCGCCTCGACGATCTCGCCGGACTCCTGCGAAAAAGTCTGGACACAGCGGTCAAGACCCTGCACCACGGAATCGACGGCCTGCAGGCGCTCCACCATGCTGAAGGCCGCGCTTTCGGTCTGGGTGGTGACGGCGCTGAGCTGGCCGACGAGAATGTTGTTGAGGTGCGGCACCTGGGCCAGGGAGTGACTCACTTCGGTGGTCACCTCCAGCTGCCTGGCGGTCTCGCCACGAGCACGCTGCAAGGCGTTTTCGGCACCGTAAGTGGCGTCGCGGTAGCGGGCGACGGACAGCACCTGCTGGGCCAGGAAGCTCACCAGCACCGCAGCCGCCGCACCCAGCGCATCGACCAGCGCCTGACTCAACCCCACCTTGTCGAGCAACAGCTCGTGGTAGGTCGCATTGGCGAAATAAACGACGACAAAGGCGCCCACGGCCGTCACGCAAGCCAACAAAAGCTGGCGGCGGCGCGATTTATCCCAGATGGCCGTCATGACTCAACGCACCACAAGCTTGATCGTGCTGAGCAGGGTCTCCGCAGTTGCGGGCTTGACGATCCAGCCGGAAGCACCCGCGGCCTTCGCCTCGGCACGCTTGCTCTGCTGGGATTCGGTGGTGAGAAACAGGATGGGCATGAAACGCAGCTCGGCCCGCTGCCTGACCACCTTGATGAACTCGATACCGTTCATGCCCGGCATGTTCAGATCGGTGATGAGCAGGTCGGGCTTGGTGCCCGCAGCAAGTTTCCGCTGCCCGTCTTCGGCACTGTTGGCGGTCACCACATTGAAACCGGCCTTGACCAGGATGCCCGAGATGGAAAGCAGTACGGTGGCGGAATCATCCACCAGCATGATGGTTTTCAATTTTCGACTCCAGACCCCGAGCAGAAAGCCTTTCAAACCGGGGCCGACAACATGGCTGAATTGCTGAAGCTCCCGAAAAACGCGACGGATGCAACTGCCGCCCAAAACATGGAGCCTTTGTATTGCAAGGCTTTACGGCCCTCCCTATTCGAACTTGAGAAACCGCAGCCGAAAATTGTTCAATGCAACAATCGAAAAATCCTATTGTCCGACTCGGCCCGGCCCACCTCACCGCCAGGCCTGCGCGCCCTGCTATCCAGCGTGCCGGGCCCCATTCGGCCGCCGGGTGGCGAAAGTGTCGATCCGGCCATCCGAACGATTCGAACTTTGCGGATAAGCCGTTGTAAATCCGCCGCTTTTCGCCGCCCACCAGGATTGCGGCGCTGTATTTTTGCAGCGCAAGGTCGTATCATTCTGCTCCCCCGATTCACCTTCCTCCGGCCTCCCAATGCTTCATCCCACCCGATTCGACGTGATCGTTGTCGGCGGCGGTCATGCCGGCACCGAAGCCGCGCTGGCCGCGGCACGGGCCGGGTGCGCCACGCTGCTGCTCACCCACAACATCGAAACCCTCGGCCAGATGAGCTGCAACCCGTCCATCGGCGGCATTGGCAAGGGTCACCTGGTCAAGGAAGTGGACGCCCTCGGCGGCGCCATGGCGGCGGCCACCGACGAAAGCGGCATCCAGTTCCGCATCCTCAACGCCAGCAAGGGCCCGGCCGTGCGCGCCACCCGCGCCCAGGCCGACCGGGTGCTCTACAAGGCCGCGATCCGCCAGCGCCTCGAAAACCAGCCCAATCTGTGGCTGTTCCAGCAGGCCGTGGACGATCTCACCGTGGTCGGCGACCGCGTCACCGGCGTGGTCACCCAGATCGGTCTGCGCTTCGAAGCGCCCGCCGTGGTGCTCACCGCCGGCACCTTCCTCAACGGCCTGATCCACGTGGGCATGCAGAATTACGCCGCCGGCCGCGCCGGTGACCCGCCGGCCATCAGCCTCGGCCAGCGCCTCAAGGAACTCGCCCTGCCCCAGGGCCGCCTCAAAACCGGCACGCCGCCGCGACTCGACGCCCGCACGATCGATTTTTCGGTGATGCAGGAGCAGCCCGGCGACGACCCGGTGCCGGTGTTCAGCTTCCTCGGCAACGCGGCCCAGCACCCGCGCCAGCTGCCGTGCTGGATCACCAACACCAACAGCCGCACCCACGACATCATCCGCGCCAACCTCGACCGCTCGCCGATGTACTCCGGCGTGATCGAAGGCGTGGGCCCGCGCTACTGCCCGAGCATCGAAGACAAGATCCACCGCTTCGCCGACAAGGACAGCCACCACGTCTTTCTCGAACCCGAAGGCCTGGACACTCACGAGATTTACCCCAACGGAATCTCCACCAGCCTGCCCTTCGACGTGCAGCTGGAGATCGTCCGCTCGATCCGCGGCCTCGAAAACTGCCACATCCTGCGTCCCGGCTACGCCATCGAGTACGACTACTTCGATCCGCGCAACCTCAAGTCCAGCCTCGAAACCAAGTCCATCGGCGGGCTGTTCTTCGCCGGCCAGATCAACGGCACCACCGGCTACGAAGAAGCCGCCGCGCAGGGCTTGCTGGCGGGCCTCAACGCCGCGCTGCAGGTCAAGGGCCAGGATGCCTGGTGCCCGCGCCGCGACGAGGCCTATCTGGGCGTGCTTGTGGACGACCTGATCACCCGCGGCGTCACCGAGCCCTACCGCATGTTTACCTCCCGCGCCGAGTTCCGCCTCAGCCTGCGCGAGGACAACGCCGACCTGCGCCTCACCGAGGCCGGCCGCAAGCTGGGCCTGGTGGACGACATCCGCTGGGCCGCCTTCAATGCCAAGCGCGAAGCCATCGAACGCGCAAGCGCCCGCCTGCGCGCCACCTGGGCCACGCCGGCCAAGGTGCCGGCCGAAGCGGCCGAAGCCGTGCTCGGCAAGGCCATCGAACGCGAGTACAGTTTTTTCGAACTCCTGCGCCGCCCGGCGGTGAGCTACGCTGCGCTGATGACCCTGCCATGTGCGCCCGAAGCCCCGGAAACCGACCCGCAGGTGGTCGAGCAACTCGAGATCGCGGCCAAATACCAGGGCTACATCGACCGCCAGCTCGATGAAGTCGCCCGCCAGGCCGGCGCCGAAAGCACCCGCCTGCCGCCCGATCTCGACTACACCAGCGTGCGTGGCCTTTCGAAGGAAGTGCAGGGCCGCCTCAACCAGCACAAGCCCGAAACCATCGGCCAGGCCAGCCGCATCCAGGGCATCACGCCGGCCGCCATTTCGCTGCTGCTGGTGTGGCTCAAGCGCGGCGAACTGGCCCGCGGCCGCGAGGAGAAATCCGCATGAGCATGGCTGCCACCCTCGCAAAGGGCAGCGCCGCCCTCGGCCTCGACCTGCCCGCAGAAGCGCAGGAAAAACTCCTTGCCTTCGCCCGGCTGCTGATCAAGTGGAACAAGGTGTACAACCTCACCGCCATCCGCGACGAGGCCCAGGTCGTCACCCACCACCTGCTCGATTCGCTGTCGGTGCTGCCGCAGCTGGCAGGCATCAAGCGGCTGGTGGATGTGGGCTCAGGCGGCGGCCTGCCCGGCGTCGTGCTGGCCATCTGCCGGCCCGAACTGCAGGTGGATTCGGTCGAAACGGTGCAAAAGAAGGCCGCGTTCCAGAACCAGGCACGCATCGAACTCAAGCTCGCCAACTTCCGCGCCCACCACGCCCGCATCGAAAACTGGCAGCCCGCCTATTTTGCCGAGCAGCCGGTGGACGGCATCGTCTCGCGCGCCTTTGCCGACCTGGCCGACTTCGTCAATCTCAGCGCCCACCTCGCCGGCCCCGAGACTCGCATCCTTGCCATGAAAGGCGTCTATCCTGCCGACGAGATCGCCCGCATTCCGGCCGGCTTCGCGCTGGAGCGCAGCACCCCCCTGACGGTGCCCGGCCTTGACGCCGAACGTCACCTCATCATCGTGAAACGAAGCAAAAACTAATGGCCCGCATTTTCTGTATTGCAAACCAGAAGGGCGGCGTCGGCAAGACGACCACCTGTGTCAACCTCGCCGCCGGCCTCGCGGCATCCGGCCAGCGCGTGCTGCTGATCGACCTCGACCCCCAGGGCAACGCCACGATGGGCAGCGGCATCGACAAGCGCACCCTTGGCAAGTCGGTCTATCACCTGCTGGTTGGCCTGTGCACGGTGGCCGAAGCCCGCGTCCACTCCGAAACCGGCAAGTACGATGTCATCCCCGCCAACCGCGATCTGGCCGGTGCCGAAGTCGAACTGGTCGGCCTCGAACGCCGCGAAAACCGCATGCGCGACGCCCTCGCGCTGCACACCGAAGAATACGATTTCATCCTCATCGACTGCCCGCCGTCCCTGTCGCTGCTCACGCTCAACGGCCTGTGCGTCGCCCACGGCGTGATCATCCCGATGCAGTGCGAGTACTACGCGCTGGAAGGCCTCTCCGACCTGGTCAACTCGATCAAGAAGGTGCACGCCAACCTCAACCGCGACCTTTCCATCATCGGTCTCCTGCGGGTCATGTTCGACCCGCGCGTCACCCTCCAGCAGCAGGTTTCCGCCCAACTCGAAGCCCACTTCGGTGACAAGGTTTTCAAGGCTGTCGTGCCGCGCAACGTGCGCCTTGCCGAAGCCCCCAGCCACGGCATCCCCGGCGTCGTCTTCGACCGCAGCGCCAAGGGCGCCCAGGCCTACCTGTCCTTCGCCAAAGAAATGATCGAGCGCGTCAAGACCCTCTGAGTCATAACCGCCCCCGCGATCGCCGCCTTTCAGCGATCGTGCCCCCGGGGGGGCCTCAAGGCATCTTGGGGCGGCCCGGCGATTCCCTGAGAGATACACCATGGCAACTCCCAAACTCAAAGGCCTCGGCCGCGGCCTCGATGCCCTCCTCGCCGCCAACACCGACGACGCCGACAAGAACGAAGGCGAACTCCAGCAACTGCCGGCCAGCGAACTGCAGCCCGGAAAATATCAGCCGCGCACGCGCATGGACCCGGGCTCGCTGGAAGAACTGGCCGCCTCGATCAAGTCACAGGGCGTCATGCAGCCGATTCTCGTGCGCCAGATCGGCGGCCTGTTCGACGCCAAACGCTATGAGATCATCGCCGGCGAACGACGCTGGCGCGCCGCCCAGATCGCCGGCCTGAGCCAGGTACCCTGCCTTGTGCGGGAGATTCCGGACGAAGCCGCGCTGGCGATGTCGCTCATCGAGAACATCCAGCGCGAAGACCTGAATCCGCTTGAAGAAGCCGCCGGCATCCAGCGGCTCATCGACGAATTCGGCATGACCCACCAGGCAGCAGCCGACGCCGTGGGGCGCTCCCGCCCGGCGGCGTCCAACCTGCTTCGCCTGCTGCAACTGGCCCCGCAGGTGCAGGAACTGCTCATGGCCGGTGACATCGACATGGGCCACGCGCGCGCGCTGCTGCCCCTCGATGGCGCCGCCCAGGTCGGCCTCGCCAACCTGATCGCTGCCCGCGGGCTTTCAGTGCGCGAGGCTGAGCGCCTCGTCCACCAGGAACTCAGCCCGAAGACACACCTGCCCGCACCCCAGCCCGACCGGGACATCCTGCGTCTTGAAGAGGAAATCGCCGACCGCCTCGGCGCAACGGTGAAAATCAGGGCCAACAAGAAAGGCGCCGGAGCGGTCACGATCCAGTTTGGTGACCTCGATCAACTGGACGGCTTGCTGGAAAAGCTCCGTTAAGCGTTTTTCGGCGACACGCCCGGAAGCTTTTGCAGCAACCGGGCGGTTTCCCGCCTCTCGTCCTGTCGCTTTCCACCCGGCGTTTTTTCATGCGGGCCGGCCTTGCGCTGCAGCAGAGGCACCACAAACGGATTCCGTGGAGCCTTCGCAACGCCACCGCCCGGCCCTTTTGGCGGCCCGCGGAACACTAGTTTCTGGCGTGTCCCCAGCGTGCGGTTCGCCACGACTTCAGTCTCGGTGATGAGCGGCTTCGGCAGCAGCAAGCTGCTCCAGCGTAGCCTCTTCGGTGATACCGGAAATCTCTGCGAAGCAGCCATCCAGCGGGCAACTACGGCCCGACGGGCAGCCATGTTCAAGGGCACATTCACGTTGTGTCTGGTCAGTCAGAACCATTTCGCGAACGGCATTGCAACTGCTGATGGGCGAATCGATGATGCTCATGATTTTTCTCCTTTTGTCTGTACTGAGTATAGACAAAGGGAGAAAAATTTCCTTGATAGCAGCAGGGTTTTAGGCGCGTTGCTCGTGCGCAACATTTTGGTGGCGCAGCAACGGGCACCTCACTCCGAAAAAACCCTCAGGAATCGAGCCCGGCAGCCTCAGCGCTGGACCACAAAGGGCCTGAGCTTCAGCGTGCCGGCAATCCGCTCGGCAATCGACCGGGCCTCGATTGCCGACGCGAACGGGCCCACGTGGAGGCGGTATTTGCCTTCCGAGGCCAGCACCGACACCGATTCCTTGAGCCACTTGAGTTCGTGCTCCACCATGCCCTTGAACTGCTCGGCCGTCACGAAAGTGGCAAAGGCACCGAGCTGCAGGAAAACCTCGCCGGCCGCCTTGTTATCGACCACACGCTCGGCCACCTTTTCGGCGGACCGGGAGACTGATGCCACCGCCGCACCCTGCGGCAACACCGGCGCGACAACCCGGACGTGCCGCCACCACGACGGGCGCAGACTCGGGAGCCTTCATCCTGCGGACGGGCGGAACCGGGCGGCCCGGCCGGACCAGCGCCACTTCTTCCGGCAGCACCAGCGCCACTTCAACCCTGGCGTGCCCCTGGTCTGCATAGCCGAGCTTGTAGGCCGCCGCATACGACAGATCGATGATGCGCCCCGGATGGAAAGGGCCGCGATCGTTCACGCGTACCACCGCGGAGCGGCCGTTGGCCAGATTGGTCACCCGCACGTAGCTTGGAATCGGCAGGGTCGGATGCGCTGCCGTCATCGCGTACATGTCGTAGGGATCGCCGCTGGAGGTCTTGCGGCCGTGGAACATCTTGCCGTACCAGCTGGCCACGCCCTTCTCGAGGGTAAGCCCACCGCCGGACGACATGCTGCCCTGGAGGGAATAATCGTTCTTGTCGACGCGCGGCGTAGCGACAGCCTCGTCGTCCGCATTGGCGGAAGATTCGTCGGACTGGGTATCGAACTTGAAAGCGCCGCCCTTGAAACGGGCGGGCAAGGCAGCCTTGAGGCCGGTGCGGGGCCCTGCGTCGGATGCGCCTTCGATCGACTGATCCGGGGCCGCATGGACAGGGCCGGCCAGCAGGAGAGTGCTACAGAGAGGCGCCAGCAACAAGCGGGCGCGACGGAAGATCGCTACAGGGGTCATGACGCTCTTTCCTGTTCGGGCGCGCGCCAGGCGCGCGGGTTCAGGTACCTACCCGACGTCGATGGCGCTGGATGCTCATGAGCATGCCGACACCAAGACATAGGGTGACGAGTGCAGTGCCGCCGTAACTGACGAAGGGTAAGGGCACCCCGACAACGGGGAGGATTCCGCTCACCATGCCCATGTTCACAAACGCGTAGGTAAAGAAGATCAGCGTGAGGGCGCCAGCAAGAAGGCGCGAGAACAGGGTCGGGGCACCAGCGGCAATAAAAAGGCCGCGAAAAATCAACAGGATATACATTACCACAAGAAACAGGGCGCCGACCAGCCCGAATTCCTCGGTCAGCACCGCAAAGATGAAGTCGGTGTGTCGCTCGGGGAGGAAGTCCAGATGGGTCTGGGTGCCGCTGCCCCAGCCCTTGCCAAGGATGCCTCCGGAGCCGATGGCGATGGTCGACTGGATGATGTGAAAGCCCTTGCCGAGCGGGTCGGAGGTCGGGTCGAGCAGGGTGCACACCCGGTGTTTCTGGTACTCCCGCATGCCTGGCCACTCTACGCCGGGCTGGCAGATGGTGTCGCCCATGGCCACGATGGTCACGATACCGACGATCCCGACCACCGCAAAAGGCAGGATGAGGCGCCAGGCGAGGCCGGCAAAGAACAGCACGTAGAAGCCCGCCGCGGCCACGAGGACGGCGGTGCCGAGGTCGGGCTGCTTGGCGATGAGCCCGACCGGCACCAGCAGCAAACCGGCGGCAACCAAGAAATCACGCACCCGGAGCATGCCCTCACGGCACTGGAAGTACCAGGCGAGCATCAGCGGCATGGCGATCTTCATCAGTTCGGACGGCTGGATTCGCGCCACCCCGATGTTGAGCCAGCGCCGGGCGCCCTTCGACACGTCGCCAAACAGGGCCACGCCAACGAGCAGCAGCACCCCCAGGATATAAATCGGCAGCGCAATGCTCATCATCCGCTGGGGCGGAAGGCTGGCGGCAATCCACATCACCACAAAGGCCACGGCGATGTTAAGCCCGAGGGTACCCAGGCGTTCGGGGGAAGCGCTCACCATGACCACCGTGGCAAAGCCAAGGATGCCGAGAACGATCAGCATCAGCGGCCCATCCAGCGGGGCCAGGATGTAGGCCACCCACTTGCGTGGATCGAAGCGGGAATTAGTCACCAGCGCCCTCCTCCACCGGGCCTTCGGCGCCCGGGTCTTCCGGCGCGACACCGGCCGGCAACTTGCCGAGAAGATAGTAGTCCAGCACCTGGCGGGCGATCGGCGCGGCCGACTGGGCGCCAAAGCCGCCGTTTTCGACGAGCACGGCCAGCGCGATGGTGGGCTTGTCGGCCGGCGCAAAGGCAATGAAGAGCGCGTGGTCGCGCAGGCGCTCGGCGATCTTTGCCGAATATTTTGCGCCCTTCAGGGAGTACACCTGAGCCGTACCGGTCTTGCCGGCCGAGACGTGTAGGAGCGCCCGCAAAGGCGCGGGCTCCGGTACCTTCCCGGTTCACACCGATCATTCCGCGGCGGATGGTTTCCAGGTGTTCAGACTTGATCGCGATGGTCTTGACCGGCTGAGGTTCGATCATTCGCCGACTGCCGTCCTTTGCGCTCTCGATGTATTTCACCAGGTGCGGCTTGAACATCACGCCGCCGGCAGCCACGGTTGCCGTGGCGTGGGCGAGCTGGAGCATGGTGTAGGCGTTGTAGCCCTGGCCGATGCCGATGGAGATGGTTTCGCCGCCAAACCATTTTTGCTGCTCGGGCTTCTTGAAGCGGCGCTTCTTCCATTCGGGCGAGGGCAGCACGCCGGAACTTTCGCCTTCGATGTCGATGCCGGTCCGGCTGCCAAAGCCGAACATGCCCATCGTCGACGCGATCAGGTCGATCCCCATGTCGTTGGCAAGGCGGTAATAGTAGGTATCGCACGACTGCACGATGGACTTGTACATGTCCACGGTACCGTGGCCACCGGCCTTGTCGTCGCGGAAGTGGTGGCCGCCGAAATCAAAGAAGCCTGGATCGGAGATCGCCTGCCCGGGCGTGCGCTTGCCGCTCATCAGTGCCGCCAACGCCATGAAGGGCTTGAAGGTGGAGCCCGGCGGATAGGCGCCGTTGAGGGCGCGGTTCACCATCGGGTGATCGGGCGAGGTGTTGAGCTCGTCCCAATCCTGGGGGGCAATGCCATCGACGAACAGGTTGGGGTCGAAGGTGGGCAGCGACACCAGCGCCAGCACGCCGCCGCTCCCCGGTTCGATGGCCACCAGGGCACCGCGACGGTTGCCAAAGGCCTTCTCGACGACCTCCTGCAGCTTGAGGTCGATGGTCAGCACAAGGTTGTTGCCGGGCGTGGCCGGGGTGCGGCGCAGGGCCCGCACGGCGCGGCCGCCGGAGTCCACCTCGACCTCTTCGAAGCCGGTCAGGCCGTGGAGCTCACGCTCGTAGCTCTTTTCGAGGCCGGCCTTGCCGATGTGGTCGGTGCCGCGGTAATTGGCGGAGTCTTCGTTTTCCTCGATACGCTCGAGGTCGCGATCGTTGATGCGGCCGATGTAACCGATGATGTGGGAGCCGAAGCTGCCCATCGGATAGTCACGAAACAGCCGCGCCTTGAGTTCCACGCCGGGAAAGCGGTAGCGCTGGGCGATGAAGCGGGCAACTTCCTCGTCGGAGAGCCGGTTGCGGATCGGCAGCGACTCGAAGCTCTTGCTCTCGTCCATGAGCTTCTTGAGACGCTTGCGGTCCTTGGGCTGGATATCCACCAGCGTCGCCAGCCCTTCGATCGTGGCTTCGAGATCGGCCACCCGCGAAGGGGTGATTTCGAGCGTGTAGGCCGAGTAATTGCGTGCCAGCACCGTGCCGTTGCGGTCCATGATCAGGCCGCGGTTGGGCACGATGGGCACCAGCGAGATGCGGTTGTCCTCGGCGCGCGTCGAGTAATAATCGTAGCGCAGCACCTGAAGATAGAAAAACCGCGCCGCCAGCAGACCGAAACACACCAGCGCAACAGCGCCCGCCACCGCCAGCCGGCCGCGGAAACGGGCAAGTTCCTGCTCGGGAGTACGAATGACGCTCATGACCGGTTGAGGGCTGAAGCGCGAAGCATGGAGGGGCAGGACTGATGCACCACAAGGCACGTCGAAACGGGCCCGCAAGGCTTGAGCACGGGCACGAACGAGTCAGCCCTCAACGAACACCCTTCGCCGCTCACTAGATCGGCCTGTTCTCGTCCCGCTCCACGGGCCGGTACTGGGGCAGCAGCAGCACGTAATGCAGCGGAATCCACAGCAGCGCTGCGACGAAGCATCCGAAGAACATCCACCAGCCGGGAAACTCGGCCCCGGCCATCAGGCGCACGACAACCATCAGCACCTGGGACATGAAGAGCAAGGGCA
The DNA here is from genome assembly GCA_016720685.1 of Zoogloea sp. Lineage (GTDB taxonomy): Bacteria > Pseudomonadota > Gammaproteobacteria > Burkholderiales > Rhodocyclaceae > Zoogloea. Next base: position 53,540 of record JADKKC010000006.1, on the reverse strand, counting down.
GCACGTGGAGCGCCTGCTCGACCGGGGTGAACCACATTACCCGACGCGACAGTTCGTTGGCCGCATAAGTGAGCAGCACATAGGCAAAAGCATGCTGCCCCATCGCCGCACCGACGCCGATATCGACCAGCAGCCCGAACACGAAGCCCGCGCCGATACCGATCTTGAGCGGCTCGCGCACGCACCAGAAGGCCAGCACGAGGGCGACGAAATCAGGCACCGCCGGCAGGTGGCCGGTAGGAATGTAGTTCAGGAACAGGGCGACGAAGAGGGTCAGGTAAACAAACCACATCTTCACCGGGAGCAGGATGCGGCTCGAGCGGTTGGTCGGTTGCATGGCTTACTCCTTGCCGGCTCTGGCCTTGCGGCCCTTGCCCGACTTGCCCTTGTTGATCAGCTCGGGCTCGGGCGGCCGCGGCGGCAGGCTCTCCCGCTGCCCCAGCACCAGCACGTGGCTGAACTGCTCGACACCCGCGGCAGGCAGGCAGGGGATGCGGGCGAAGGTCTGAGCCTGGTCGCGCTCCACCCGGGCCACGGTCGCCACCGGCAGGCCCGCCAGGAAGACGCCATCGAGGCCGGAGGTGACGACCTTGTCGCCGGGCTGGATGTCGGCGTTGGCCGCGAGATAACGCAACTCCATCAGGCCGTTGCCGGAGCCGAACAGCACCGCCCGCAGGCCGCTTCGCACGATCATCACCGGAATGGCCTGGTCCTTGTCGGTCAGGAGGGTCAGCTCGGCCTGCATCGGGAAGACCCGGGTGATCTGGCCGATCACGCCGGCATCATCCACCACCGCCTGTCCGGCCTCGATGCCGGCCTGGGCGCCCTTGTCGAGGATAACCGTGCGCGAAAACGGATCCTTGGCGGTGTACATGATTTCGGCCACCACCGACTTCACCGCCTGCCGCTCCCGCGCTCCGAGCAGCGCACGCAGGTGACGGTTCTCCTGCTCGATCTGGTCGAGGCGCAGCAGGCGCTCGGCGCCCTGGAGCTGGCGGGCCTTGAGATCCTTGTTCTCGATCTGCAGGCGGACCAGCGAAGCAAAGTAGTTGGACGCGTTGCGAACGAAATCCGCCGGCGTGGCAGCCGCCATTTGCAGCGGATAGGCAAGCACCGACAGGCCCTGGCGAAAGGCATCCAGGTAGCGCAGGTTCAGGTCGCTCACCAGCAGCCCGAGGGAGACGATGACGAAAAAGACGAGCTTGGCCAGCGGCGCAGGCCCGCGTTTGAAGAAGGGGGGAGTCGAATGGCCGACCATTGGCGCGCCGATCAGCTATGGCAAACGGCGACGCCCGGGGCAAGCCCGGGTCGCTGGCGTACGCGATGGAACGGAAGGTTCAACGCGTGCGCCCTGGCCGTAAAGCCGATGCTTATTCGCTGGTGAAGATGGAACCGAGCTGGTCCATCTTTTCGAGGGCCATGCCGGAACCACGTACCACACAGGTAAGGGGGTCGTCGGCAACGATAACCGGCAGGCCGGTTTCTTCCATCAGCAGGCGATCGAGGTCACGCAGCAGTGCGCCGCCGCCGGTGAGCACCATGCCACGTTCGGCGATGTCGGCGCCGAGTTCGGGCGGGGTTTGCTCAAGGGCAATCTTGACCGCGGAAACGATCTGGTTGAGCGGCTCGGTGAGGGCTTCGAGGATTTCGTTGGACGAAATCGTGAAGGCGCGCGGAATGCCTTCGGCCAGGTTGCGGCCCTTGACTTCCATTTCCTGCACTTCGGAACCCGGGAAGGCCGAACCGATGCCTTTCTTGATGGATTCGGCGGTGGTTTCGCCGATCAGCATGCCGTAGTTGCGACGGATGTAATTGACGATGGCTTCGTCGAACTTGTCGCCACCCACGCGGATCGAACCCGCATAGACCATGCCGCCCAGCGAGATCACACCCACCTCGGTGGTACCGCCGCCGATGTCGACGACCATCGAACCGGTTGCGTCGGCCACCGGCATGCCGGCACCGATCGCCGCAGCCATGGGCTCTTCGATCAGGTAGACGTTGCTGGCGCCGGCACCGAGGGCGGATTCGCGAATCGCCCGGCGCTCCACCTGGGTCGAACCACAGGGCACGCAGATGATGATGCGCGGGCTGGGCGAGAACAGGCGGGTGTCGTGAACCTTCTTGATGAACTGCTTGAGCATCTGCTCGGTCACGGTGAAGTCGGCGATGACGCCGTCTTTCATCGGACGGATGGCCGTGATGTTGCCCGGTGTTTTGCCAAGCATCTGCTTGGCCGACATGCCGACGGCGAGGATGGTTTTCTTGGCGTTCGGGCCGCCTTCGGTGCGAATCGCCACCACGGACGGTTCATCGAGAACGATGCCTTTGCCCCGGACGTAGATCAGGGTGTTGGCGGTGCCAAGATCGATGGCGAGATCGTTCGAAAAATAGGAGCGCAGAGAACCAAACATCGGAGAAAAAGTCCCGGAAAAACCGTTTGAGGGGTTGGGAATTGGGGCAAGAGAATCGCTTATGATAACCTACAAACCTTTGTCGTTTAAGCAACTTTGTAAATTGCCATGTCACTTTCCCTCGACGAAGTCCGCCATATCGCCAAGCTCGCCCGCCTCGAACTCGCCGACGGAGAGGCCGAGGCAACACTGGCCAAACTCAACGGAATTTTCGGCCTGATCGAAGAAATGCAGGCGGTCGATACCGACGGGGTCGAGCCGATGAGCCACCCCCAGGAACTCGCCCAGCGCCTGCGCGTCGACGTGGTCGGCGAAACCAACCGCCGCGCCGCCTACCAGGCCGTCGCCCCGCAGACCGAAGCCGGCTTGTACCTCGTCCCCAAGGTCATCGAATAAACCGCAACCCGCGCTTTGCCATTCCGGCGCCGGCCCTGGCGGGCGCCTCCGTCCCGCTCAATTCGCCTCCTGCACCATGATCGACTCCAGCCTTAAAGACATCGCTGCCGCCCTCCGCGCGAAAACCGTCTCCGCCGTCGAACTCGCCACCGAGAGCCTGGCCCGCATCGAAGCCGGCAACCCCAGGATCAACGCCTTCGTCACCGTCGACCACGATGGCGCCCTGGCCGCCGCCCGCGCCGCCGACGCCTCCATCGCCGCCGGCAAGGCCGGTCCGCTCACCGGCATTCCGCTGGCCCACAAGGACGTGTTCTGCACCGAAGGCGTGCTCACCACCTGTGGCTCGAAGATGCTCGCCAATTTTGTGAGCCCCTACGACGCCCACGTGGTCAGCCTGCTCAAGAACGCCGGCGCGGTGATGGTCGGCAAGACCAACATGGACGAGTTCGCGATGGGCTCCTCCAACGAAAGCTCCCATTCAGGCCCGACCCGCAACCCCTGGAACACCGCCAAGGTGCCCGGCGGCTCGTCCGGCGGCTCGGCGGCCGCGGTGGCCGCGCGCATGGTGCCGATCGCCACCGGCTCCGATACCGGCGGCTCGGTGCGCCAGCCGGCATCGTTGTGCGGCATCACGGGCATCAAACCCACTTATGGCACGGTGTCGCGCTTTGGCATGATCGCCTACGCCTCGTCCCTCGACCAGGGCGGCGCCTTTGCCCGCACGGCCGCAGACTGCGCGCAGCTGCTCTCGGCCATGACCGGCCACGATCCGCGCGACTCCACCAGCCTCGAGCGCAGCTACGACCACTACGGCGCGGATCTCGCCCGCCCGCTGACCGGCCTGCGCATCGGTCTGCCGAAGGAGTTTTTCGCCGAAGGCATGGAAGGCGACGTGCGCCTTGCCGTGGAAGCGGCCCTTGCCGAATACCGCAAGCTCGGCGCCACCACCGTCGAAGTCAGCCTGCCCAACGCCCGGCTGGCGATTCCCGCCTACTATGTGATCGCCCCGGCCGAGGCCAGTTCCAACCTCAGCCGCTTCGACGGCGTGCGCTACGGCCATCGCGCCGCCGAATACACCGACCTCATCGACATGTACTGCAAGAGCCGCAGCCAGGGCTTCGGCGCCGAAGTGCAGCGCCGCATCCTGGTGGGCACCTACGTGCTCTCCCACGGCTACTACGACGCCTACTACATCAAGGCCCAGAAATTGCGCCGCCTGATCGCCCAGGATTTTGCCGCCGCCCTCGAGCAATGCGACGTGATCGCCGGCCCGACCAATCCGACCGTGGCCTACGGCATCGGCGAAAAGAGCAGCGATCCGGTCCAGATGTACCTGGGTGACATCTACACCGTGGCGGTGAACCTCGCCGGCCTGCCCGGCCTGTCGCACCCGGCCGGTTTCGGCAAGGACGGCCTGCCGGTCGGCCTGCAGCTCATCGGAAACTACTTCACCGAAGCCCGCCTGCTGAACACCGCCCACCAGTTCCAGCAGGCCACCGACTGGCACAGCCGGGCACCGGTCTTCTGAGCGCCATGAAGCACGTACTTCGCATCGCCCTGGCCACGACGCTGCTCGCCCTTTCCGGCTGTTCGGTGGTTGACACGATCCGCCCCGGCTCCCGCGAGGGCGGCAGCATCGAGCGCCCGGCCGGCAGCCCGGCCAGCAGTCCGGGGGGCCGCCTCAAACCCATGCCGCTGCGCACCTTTTCGCTGAGCACCCAGTGCCGCTTCAAGGACGAAACCGGCAATTTCGGTTCGGCCACCGTGGATGTCGTCAATTCGAAGGTGAATGCCTTCAAGGCCGAGCTGACCATGCCCAAGCGCGGCACCTGCCGCTTTGATCTCGCCCAATTCCGCCAGACCCAGGCCCTGCCGTCCGTCGAACTCACCGGCGCCCGCGACTGCCGCGTGCACATGTGGGAACAGGGCGAGCAGATCACCGTAGCCTTCGCCAACTGCCACCATCTGTGCTCCCCCGCCAGCGCCCAGGATTACCTCTGGCCCCTGCTGATCGACAAGACCACCGGCCAGTGCGACTGATCGCCACAACATCTAGAGAACAACCATGAGCAGAACCGACTGGGAAGTCGTCATCGGGCTGGAAGTACATACCCAGCTCAATACGCAATCCAAAATTTTCTCCAGCGCCAGCATCGCCTTCGGCGCCGAACCCAACGTGCAGGCCTGCGGCGTGGATATCGCGCTGCCCGGCGTGCTGCCGGTGCTCAACAAGGGCGCCGTCGAGCGGGCCATCCGCTTCGGCCTCTCGGTGGGTGCAAGCATCGCGCCGAAGAGCGTCTTCGCCCGCAAGAACTACTTCTACCCCGACCTCCCCAAGGGCTACCAGATCAGCCAGTTCGAACTGCCCGTCGTGGTCGGCGGCGCGCTGAACCTGCTGGTGCCGGACGGCAAGGGCGGCGCCTACGAAAAACGCGTCAATCTCACCCGCGCCCACCTCGAAGAGGACGCCGGCAAGAGCCTGCACGAGGATTTCCACGGCATGACCGGCATCGACCTCAACCGCGCCGGCACGCCGCTGCTCGAGATCGTCTCCGAGCCCGACATGCGCTCGTCCGCCGAGGCCGTGGCCTACGCCAAGCAACTGCATTCGCTGGTGCGCTGGATCGACATCTGCGATGGCAACATGCAGGAAGGCTCCTTCCGCTGCGACGCCAACGTGTCCGTGCGCCCCCGCGGCCAGGAACAATTCGGCACCCGCCGCGAGATCAAGAACCTCAACAGCTTCCGCTTCCTGCAGCAGGCCATCGACTACGAAATCCAGTGGCAGATCGACCTCATCGAGGACGGCGGCAAGGTTCAGCAGGCCACCGTGCTGTTCGACCCCGACAGCGGCGAGACCCGCGCCATGCGCAGCAAGGAAGACGCCCACGACTACCGCTACTTCCCCGACCCCGACCTGCTGCCGCTGGTGATTTCGGACGAGTGGGTGGAACGCGTGCGGAGCGAGCTGCCCGAGCTGCCGGTGGCGCTGTCGGCGCGCTTCCAGGGTGAATACGGCCTGTCGGCCTACGACGCCACCACCCTCACCGCCAGCCGCGACATGGCCCGCTTCTACCTGGATGTGGTCGCCACCGCCGGCACCGCCAACGCCAAAACCTGCGCCAACTGGGTCATGGGCGATCTGGCTGGCCGCCTCAACAAGGCCGAGCTGGACATCACCGCCTCGCCGGTCAGCGCCGTGCAGCTGGTCCGGAGCTCGTGGCAACGCAATCGCCGATGAACGGCCAAGTCTCCGACGCCATCGCCAAAAGGTTCGGAGGCAAAGGCGTTCAGCACATGGAGGAACGGTAGAATCCGCCGACGCGATGATCGAGCAGAGAGGCCTCAAGCAGGTCACCGACAGCGGCGCCATCGAGGCGATCATCGACGAAGTGCTGGCCGCCAACCAGAAGTCGGTCGAGGAATTCCGCGCCGGCAAGGAAAAGGCCTTCAACGCCCTGGTCGGCCAGTGCATGAAGGCCTCGAAGGGCAAGGCCAACCCGGCACAGGTCAATGAGATCCTGAAGAAGAAGCTGGGCTGAACGCTCAAACAAAGGTCCAGGCCGGCGCCGGCCTGGACCGCTTCATCCCTTCACCCCGCTGACGCGGCCCGCCCGTCAGTGGTTCCGGCCCAGCCTCAACCACCTCAATATCGTCGAGAACAGCTTCTCCGGCTCCACCGGCTTGGACAAAAAATCGTCCATGCCGGCCGCGATGCAGCGCGCGCGGTCCTCCGCAAAAGCATTGGCGGTCATCGCGACAATCGGGATGTGCTCCCGGCCGGGAATCAGGCGGATGCGGCCGGTGGCCTCAAGGCCATCCATCTCGGGCATCTGCATGTCCATCAGGATCAGGTCGAAGCTGCTGGCGAGCAGCATGTCCACCGCCACGACACCGTTGCCGGCGATCGCCACGTCAAGCCCCACGTCGGTCAGGAAGAGCCTGGCCACTTCCTGATTGACCGGTTCATCCTCCACCAGCAGCACGTGCGCACCGGCAAAATCGCGGCGCAGCACGGCATCGGCGTGGCCGAGTTCCTGCGGCGCGGGCGCCGATGCGTGAATCGATCCCCCGACGCCCAGCCAGGCGGTAAACCAGAACGTGCTGCCGACGCCAAGGGTGCTGGCGGCACCGGCCTCGCCGCCCATCAGTTCGGCCAGGCGCCGGGTAATCGCCAAGCCGAGGCCGGTGCCCCCGTACTTGCGCGTATTGGAGGCATCGCCTTGCTCGAAGGCACCGAACAGCTTGGGCAGCATCTCGGGCGGCACACCGACGCCGCTGTCACACACTTCGGCGCGAATCTTGAGCCGCCCGTCACGCCGCTCGACGATCCGCACACCGAGAACGACACTGCCGGCCTCGGTAAATTTCACCGCGTTGCTGGCCAGGTTGAGCAGGGCCTGCGTGAAGCGGGTGGCGTCGCCGCGCACCAGGCTGGGCAGGCTCTCGGTATTCACTTCCAGGCGCAGGCCCTTGGCGCTGGCCTTTTCATGGAGCATCGAAGCCACCCCGGAAACCACACCGGCGAGGGCGAACTCGCTGTCTTCAAGCAGGAATTTCTCGGCCTCGATCTTCGACAGGTCGAGGATGTCGTTGATGACGCTCAGGAGGTGCTGGGCGGCGCTGTCGATCTTGTCGAGCTGCTCGGTCTGCTGCGGGCTGGCGCCCTCGCGACGCATGATGTGGGCCATGCCGAGCACCGCGTTGAGCGGTGTGCGGATCTCGTGGCTCATGTTGGCCAGAAAAGCGCTCTTGGCGCGGCTGGCGCTCTCGGCGGCATCCTTGGCCAGCGCCAGTTCGCGGGTACGCGCATCGACAAGGCTTTCAAGCTGGTGGCGATGGCGGGCGAGTTCCTGCTCGGTGCGCGCCTCCTCGGTGATGTCGCGCTTGATGCCCAGGTAGTGGGAAATGCTGCCGTCGGCCCGGCGCACCGGTGAGATCATCGCCGACTCGATGTAAATCTCGCCGTTCTTGCGCCGGTTGGTGAGTTCGCCGCGCCAGGCATCGCCCCGGCTGAGGCTTTGCCACATCTGGCGAAAGACTTCCGGCGACGTTTCGCCGGATTTCATCAGGCTGGGATTCTTGCCGCGCACTTCCTCGAACGGGTAGCCGGAAATCCGCTCGAAGGCGGCATTGACATAAAGGATGCGGGCGTCGAGGTCGGTCAGCACGATGCTGCCCGGGTTTTGCTCGACCGCGGTGGACAGCATGCGCAGACGCTCCTCGGCAGACTTGCGCTCGGTGATGTCGGTGGAAATGCCGCACAGGGCGTAGATGCTGCCATCCTCCCGGCGCAGCGGGAGCTTGACCGAGAGGAAGCTGCGGATCTCGCCGGAGCTGCTGCTGCCGTTGATTTCCTCGACCTCGACACGTTCGCCGCCCTCGAGGACGCGGCTGTCATTCTGGCGCAGCTGCTTCGCGGTGGCGGCGTCGAAGTAGGCCTCGTCGGCGCTACCGATGATGTCCTCGCGACTTCGCCCGAACAGGGAGCACACCTCGCGATTGGCGTAGGTGTAGCGGTAGTCGGGATCCTTGATGTAGATGTGGGCCGCCACGTTATCGAGAATGGTAGCCAGCATTTCCTCGCTCTGGCGCCGACGCTCCTCGCCAATGCGGCGCTCGCTCACGTCGAGCACGATACCGATATAGCTGACGAGCCGGCCGGCCTTGTCGGTCACCGGCTGGCCGCGGCACAGCAGCCAGCGCGGCGGGGCGCCCGGCGGCAGCATCACGCGCCACTCGGTCTCGAAGGCGACGCCTTCGTCGCGGGCGGCGGTCACGGTGGTCACCACGCGATCCAGATCATCCGGGTCGATGCTCTGCCACCAGGTTTCGGAGGACGGCATCGGCCCGTCGCACGGCAGGCCGTAAAGCGCCCACAGCTCGTCCGACCAGGAATGGTTGTTGCTGTCGATGAACCACTCCCAGGAGCCCGCCCGCGCCGCATCCAGCGCCAGCCGCAGGCGGCGCTCGCCGGCTCGCAGCAGGGCTTCCGCGAGGCTGCGTTCGGTCACGTCGGACACGGTCACGAGAACGTGATTGACCCCCTCCATCGACAGACTGGCCAGGCTGAGCTCGACGGCCCGCTCGGTGCCATCCTTGCAGGCCCCGAAAAGATTGCGGCGGGACATCAAGGCCTGGGCCGCGCCGGGCTCATCGCGGTACACGCCGCGCTGGATCGCATGGTTGGCACCCAGGCGTTGCGGCACCAGCAGATCGACAGGCGCACCGGCCAGCTCGCCCGGCGCGTAACCGAACATTTTTTCGAGCGCCGGGTTGACCAGCACCATGCGGCCGTCGGCCGCCACCACGGCCAGGCCATCAAGACTCGAATCCCAGATCTGGCGGAAGCGTGCCTCGCTGCGCGCCTGGGCCTCCTCGGCGCGGTGCAGCTCGGAGATGTCGGTGAAGGTCAGCACCGCCCCGGTGTTGCGTCCCTGCTCGTCGCGGTAGGCGTCGATCTGCATCAGGTAATGAAAATTGCGCTGATGGACGTGCTCGACCCGGGACTCGTCACAGCGGACCACGCTGTCTACCCATTCGCTCAGGCGCGGGAGATCGAGATAGCACGGCACGCGGTGGAGAAACTGGCCGACGTCGCTGGGCAGCAGCCCGAAAATGCGCCCCGCCAGCGCATTGAAGCGCGTCACGCGACCATCCCGATCGACCACCACAAGGCTGGTGCGGACTGAATTCTGGATGTTGCCAAGCGTGACGTTGAGCTGGGCGTACTCGACGGACTTGAGTTGCAGCTCGTCGTTGAGGCTGGTGAGTTCCTCGTTCGAGGCCTGCAGCTCCTCGTTGGCGGCCTGCAACTCCTCCCCGGCCGATTGCAGCTCCTCGTTCAAGGACTGCAGTTCGTCGTTGGAGGCTTCAAGCTGTGTGATCACCGCCTGCAGATGCTCGCGGGTGTCGCCGAGCTCCTGGCGCAAGCGGGCAATCTCGTCGGCCGCCTCGGCCGGCAGGAGAGCCTCCGTCGCGCCCGGCGGTCGCTGCGGAACAAGCGCCGGCGACTCTTCGAAGCCGATCAGCACGGCCCACTGGGGCTCGCTCCCGCCGCTCCCGCCGCTCCCGCCGCACTCTACGCGGCGCAGCACCGGCCGCACCTTGAGCGTTTCATCCCCCAGGCGGACCTGCGCGCCACTCCCCTGCAGGGTATCGAGGCGCTCCTGGCGCATGCGGTAGCACAGGGCCTTGAGCTCGCCGCGCAGCTCCGGCAGACACAACGCAAACACCGAAAAATCGGCGCTGCCCGCCGGCAGGGCAAAATAGCGCCGCGAGGCGCCAAAGAAATGCAGCGGCTCGAAGCCCGCATCGACGAGCACCGCCGGCGGGCCGTAGGCATCGATCATGACCCTGCGGCTCTGTTCCACCAGCAGCTCGCGCCGCAGCGGCGCCGGCTTGGGCAAGGGCGGGCGGGGCTGCACGGCAGAACGCACCAGGCGGGTCGGCCGCGCCACCGGTAGCGCGCTGCTGCGATAAAGCTTGCCGGCCGAATCCACGGGCTCGAAGCCGCCCCCTTCGAGCCCCGCGGACTCCGCCTTGCCCAGCAGCAGCAAGCCGCCGGGATTGAGGGCGAAATGAAAACTGCGCAGCAACTCGGCCTGCTGACCGGGCTTGAAGTAGATCAGCAGATTGCGGCAACTCACCAGATCCATGCGCACCAGTGGCGGGTGACCAATCAGGTCGTGCAACGAAAACACGCACAGCTCGCGCAGCGCCTTGCTGATTCGCCAGCCACGGCCTTCCGGCCGGAACCAGCGCGCCAGCCGCCCGGCCGACAAGCCGACCAGCCCGGTGGCCGCATAAACGCCGGCGCGGGCAAAATCGAGGGCGTCCTGATCGATGTCGGTAGCGAAGATCCGCACGTCGAAACTGCCGAGCCGCTCACCGAGAATCTCGGCCAGCAAGATCGCGATGGAGTAGACCTCCTCGCCCGTTGCACAGGCCGGCACCCACACCCGCAACACATCGCCCGGCCGCTTGGAGGCAATCCGCTCCTGCAGCGCACGCTCCAGCTCGTCAAAGACATCCGCATCGCGAAAGAAGGCCGACACCGAGATCATGAAGCTCTGGTGCAGACGCCCGATTTCCTCCGGATTGGCACACAGGTGCGCAAGGTAGGCGTCGAGAGCCTGAAAACCCAGCGTAGAGCTGCGCCGGGTGACCTGGCGGCGCAGCGTGCCTTCCTTGTAGCCTCCCATATCGACGCCGCTCGCGCGCGAGGTCAGGGCCAGGATCGCCTGGAAAGCCTGGATGTCGCGGGCCTCGCGGGCGGCTGCGAGCCCGGCCGGGCCTTCGCCGATGTCGTTCAGCCGGGCGGCAATGTCGGCCGGCGAAAATCGGGGCAGATCGCCCTCGCCGGCACCCTCCGGATCGCCTTCCGCGCAGGCCAGCAGCAATCCGCCCGCCGCAAGGATCGCATCGCACCCCGCCGCGCCGACATCTGCCCGGGCCCCCAGCAACACGCCAACCGCTGCCGCACCGGCCTCTGCGGCGAGCGACTCGAACAGCCCCTCCACCCCGTCTCCGTCGCCGGCCGCGGCAGCCCGCAGCTCGAGCCCGGCAGCGCCGATCCGCAGCGCATGGCCCGGTGGGCAGACATAAAGGCGGCCCGGCACCGGCACGTCCCCGTCGGCCGCCGTGACGATGACCAGCCCGGTCTCAGGCGGAAACGCCGCCGGCGGCACCGCCTCGGCAAGCACGAAGGCCAACGAAGTCCCGCCATCCAAGCTCTGCAGCAAGGCCGCCAGGCCGTCGCCGCCCGTCCAGCCGCCCAGCGCAACCACGGCAGCCCCGCCGCGGGCACTTTTTGGTTTCAAATCGATCACCTATCCAGCAGATACGTAAATGCAATAAACGACGGGAAAGATGTTAAGCCCAAGCGGCACGGTTTTCCCGCGCTTTGTATCGCCACAACCACAATACGGTATCGAATGGCGCGCACATTTTCGTTGGCACCCCTTGCCAAACGGGTCGCGGGTTTCCATGATGAAGGGACAACATGAATAAAGGAGACACCACCATGATGCGCAGGATCGCTTTTGTTTTCGCTCTTTCCCTCTGCTTCGCCGCAGGCGCCCAGGCCTGTGGTGAAAATGGAGCCAAGAACGGCAAGCCGGAGATCAGCAAGCCAGCCAGCCCGAAGCCCGCCGTCTGATCCACAAGAAGGGGCGCTGCAGCGCCCGTGTAGTGATCGCTTTTGTGCTCCATCCATTAGAAAAACCTCAAGGAGATACCGATGCCCAACAGAACCCTGCGCCAGGTCGTTGAAGGCCAGACCCTCATTTCCGCCCCGGCCGATACCACCGTACGTGCTGCCGCCATCACGATGGCCGGGCACAAGATCGGGGCCATTGTTGTCGTCGACGACCAGGGCCGGCTCGCCGGCCTGTTCACCGAGCGCGACGTGCTCAACCGGGTCGTCGCCCAAGGCCTCGACCCTGACAGCACGCGACTCTCGGCCGTCATGACCGCAGACCTGCAGACTGCCAGCCCCGACAAACCCCTGGCGCATGCACTGCACATGATGTTCGAGGGCGGCTTCCGCCACGTGCCGGTGGTGGAAGACGGCCGTCCGATCGGCATGGTGTCGGCGCGCAACGCTCTCGGCCTTGAAATCCGGCAGTTCGAAAAGGAACTCGAGGACCGCGACCACATCGCCGAAATTCTTTGATCCACCGCCTCGACAGCACGACGGAAAGCCCCCTCGCGGGGCTTTCCCGCTTTACGGCACCGGCCCGCCGACCCCGCACAAACCGCCAGCCGCGGGCCGAAATCGCCTAAAATCGCGTTTTCCCTCGATAAGCCCCCATCCCATGTTCTCCGGAATCGTTGCCGCCACCGGCCGCATCCTGAGCGTGACGCCCCTCGAAGACGGTGTGCGCCTCGCAGTGGATGTCGGCACCCTTGATCTCGACGACGTCCAGCTCGGTGACAGCATCGCCAACAACGGCGTGTGCCTCACCGTCATCGCGCGCGAGGGCAACACCGTCCATTTCGACGTCTCGCGCGAAACCCTCAACTGCACCGTGGGCCTCGCCGAGCCCGGCGAGGTCAACCTCGAAAAGGCCCTGCGCCTGGCCGACCGGCTCGGCGGCCACCTGGTCACCGGCCACGTGGACGGCATCGGCGAAGTCCGGAAGTTCGACGCCATCGGCGAAAGCCACGAACTCGTCATCCGCGCCCCCGCCGCGCTTGCCGGCTACATTGCACGCAAAGGCTCGGTCACCATCGACGGCGTCAGCCTCACCGTCAACCGGGTCGACGGCCGCGACTTCTCCATCAACCTGATCCCTCACACCGTCCAGGTCACCACGCTCAAGCGCCTTGCCGTCGACAGCACCGTGAACCTCGAAATCGACCTCATCGCCCGCTACGTCGAGCGCATGCAGGCCTGGCGCAACGACGCCACCCGCAACGAAGGAAGCCCCGCATGAGCGCACTGGCCCCGATCCAGGAAATCATCGCCGACATCAAGGCCGGCAAAATGGTCGTGCTGGTTGACGAGGAAGACCGCGAAAACGAAGGCGACATCGTCATCGCCGCCGAGCACATCACGCCCGAAGCCATCAACTTCATGGCCAAGCACGCCCGCGGCCTGATCTGCCTCACGCTCACCGAAGAGCGCTGCCGCCAGCTCGGCATCAACCAGATGGCACGCGACAACCGCAGCCAGTTCAGCACAGCCTTCACGGTGTCGATCGAAGCCGCCGAAGGCGTCACCACCGGCATCTCGGCCGCCGACCGCGCCCGCACCGTGCAGGCCGCCGTGGCGCGCCACGCCAGGGCCACCGACATCGTCCAACCCGGCCACATCTTCCCCATCATGGCCAAGCCGGGCGGTGTGCTCATCCGTGCCGGCCACACCGAAGCCGGCTGCGATCTCTCCGGCATCGCCGGGCTCGAACCCGCCGCAGTGATCTGCGAGATCATGAACGACGACGGCACCATGTCGCGTCTGCCCGAACTCGTCGAGTTCAGCAAAACCCACGGCCTCAAGATCGGCGCCATCCGCGACCTCATCGAATACCGCGCCCGCACCGAAAAACTCGTCGAAAAAGTCAGCGAAAAAACCGTCGCCACGCCGCACGGCGACTTCCGCCTGTCGGCCTTCGAAGACACCACTTCCGGTGACGTGCACCTGGCCATGGCTTACGGCGACATCAACCCGGAAGTCGAAACCCTGGTCCGCGTCCACGAGCCCGTCTCGGTGCTCGACTTCCTCGACCCCGCCAGCGGGCGCCACAGCTTCCCGGTCGACGCGGCCCTCAAGCATATCGTCGAACACGGTCATGGCGTCATCGTGCTGCTCTACCATCCGCAAAGCGGCCAGGAACTCCTCGCCCAGCTCAGCGGCGGCGATACCGCCGCTCCCAAACCCGCCCAGAAATGGGATCCGCGCCTCTTCGGCATCGGCGCCCAAATCCTGCGCGAACTGCAAGTCGGCAAGATGCGGATCATGGCCAGCCCGCGCAAGATTCCCAGCATGACCGGTTTCGGCCTCACGGTCGTCGGCCACGCCGCGCCCAAAGCCTGAAGCCCGCCCCAATATTTCCCAGGTAACCCCATGCCCCGCTACGACAACATTCCCGAAATCGCCCCGAACCTGGACGGCTCCGGCCTCAGGGTCGGCGTCGTCATGTGCCGCTTCAACCTCGACGTCTGCGAAGGCCTGCTGTCGGCCTGCACCGCCGAACTGCTGCGCCTCGGTGTTGCCGCCGACGCGATCACCATCGCCACCGTGCCCGGCGCCCTCGAAGCCCCGCTCACGCTGCAGGTCATGGCCAAAAGCGGCCGCTTCGACGCACTGGTCGCCCTCGGCGCCGTGATCCGCGGCGAAACCTATCACTTCGAACTCGTTTCCAACGAGCAGGGCGCCGGCATCAATCGCGTCAGCCTCGACACCGGCGTGCCCATCGCCAACGGCATTCTCACCACCGAAGACGACGACCAGGCCCTCTCCCGCATGCAGGTCAAGGGTGCCGACTGCGCCCAGGCCGCTGTCGAGATGGCCCGCCTCCTGAAGGCACTGGCATGAGCGGCACCCCCAAGTCCCCACGCCGCCGCGCCCGCGAATTCGCCCTGCAGGGCGTGTACCACTGGCTCCTGAACCAATCAGCCCTCACCGCCATTGAAAGCCAGATGGCCGAGGTCGGCGGCTTCGACAAATGCGACCGCGACCTCTTCGTCGGTCTGCTGCGCGGCACCGTCACCAATGCGGCCGAACTCCAGGTGGCGTTCGCCCCCTACATCGAACGGCCGCTCAAGGAGCTCTCGCCGGTCGAGCGCGGCATCCTGCTGATCTCCACCTTCGAGCTGGTGCATCGCCCCGAAACCCCCTACCGGGTCATCATCAACGAAGCCATCGAACTCGCCAAAGGCTATGGCGGCACCGACGGCCACAAGTTCGTGAACGGCGTGCTCGACAAGCTGGCGGCGCGGTTACGCCCCGAGGAAGTCGAGGCCAACGCCCGCGAACGCCGTGCCGCCCGCGGTGGCGACAAGCCGGCCTGAGCCTTCACTCCACGCAGCACACGCGTCGCGTCATGCCCTCCGAGTTCGCCCTGATCCGCCGCCACTTCACCCGGCCGGCGCGTCACACCGACCTCGCGGTGGGCGACGACGCCGCACTGATCCGGCCCGCTGCCGGCATGCAGCTGGCCATCTCCACCGACATGCTGGTGGCCGGCACGCATTTCTTCGCCGACACCGATCCGGCCGACCTCGGCTGGAAGACCCTCGCCGTCAACGTCTCCGACCTCGCCGCGATGGGCGCGCTACCACGCTGGGTCGTGCTTGCGGCCAGCCTGCCTGGCGCCGACGAAAACTGGATTGCCGCCTTCGCCAGCGGCTTCTTCGCCTGCTCCGAAGCCTTCGGGATCGATGTCATCGGCGGAGACACCACCCGCGGCCCCCTCAACCTGTGCCCGACGATCTTCGGCGAAGTGCCCGTCGGTCAGGCCATCACCCGCGCGGGCGCCCGGCCGGGCGACGACCTGTGGGTGTCAGGCTCGCCCGGCCGGGCCGCACTGGGCCTTGCCCACCTGCGCAGCGAAGTCCGCCTCGCCCCCGCCGATCGCAACGACTGCCTCGCCGCCCTGCACCGCCCGCAACCGCGGGTTGAACTCGGCCTCGCCCTGCGCGGCCTGGCCAGCGCCATGCTCGACGTCTCCGACGGCCTCCTCGGCGATCTCGATCACATCCTCGAACAATCCCGCGTCGGCGCACAGATCGAGGAAGCCGCCCTGCCGCTTGATCCGCTGATCGCGGCCTGCGGCGACTCCGCACGTGCTTTCCGGGCCTGTACCGCGGGCGGCGACGACTACGAACTGCTGTTTACCGCCCCGCTCGAGCACCGCACCGAGATCGGCGCCCTGGCTGCCCGGCTCGCCCTGCCGCTGCACCGCATCGGCGCCATCACCAGCCCCGAGCACGGCCTCCAGCTCCACGAACGGGACGGCCGCCTCCGCCTTCTCTCGGCCAGCGGCTACGACCACTTCGGCGGCCGCCCATGAAACCCAACCTCCGCTTCCTGCTCTCCGACCCGACCCATTTCGTCGCCCTCGGCTTCGGATCCGGGCTGTTTCCCAAGGGGCCTGGCACCGCCGGCACGCTGCTCGGCTGGATACTCTTTCCCTTCGTGTACGCGCCCCTTTCCGACACCCTCTTCGGCGCCCTGCTCGTCGCCTGCTTCCTGTTTGGCATCATCGCCTGCGAACGTACCGGTCGTTCCCTCGGCGTAGCCGATCACGGTGCCGTGGTGTGGGACGAAATCGTCGCCATCTGGCTGGTCCTGTGGCTCACGCCTGCCACGCTGGCCTGGCAGGCCACGGCCTTCGTCGTCTTCCGTTTTTTCGACATCGTCAAGCCGCCCCCCATCGGCTGGGTGGACGAACGCACCCGGGGCGGCTTTGGCGTCATGCTCGACGACCTCCTCGCTGCCGGCTATACGTTGGTGGTGCTGGCCATTCTCATGAGGCTGACTGCTTGATGGACATCGAATTCGCAACGCTCTCGCGCCTGGTCGGCGAGCACCTTGCCGCCCGTGGCTGGCGCCTCGCCACGGCGGAATCCTGCACCGGCGGCTGGGTCGCCGAAGTCGTCACCGCCACTGCCGGCAGCTCCGGCTGGTTCGACTGCGGCTTCATCACCTACTCCAACGACGCCAAGTGCGCCCTCCTCGGCGTCTCGCCGATGACCCTCGCACGCTACGGCGCCGTCAGCGAACAGACCACCGCAGCGATGGCCCGGGGCACGCTCGAGCGCTCCGAAGCCGACCTCGCCGTGTCCATCTCCGGCGTCGCCGGCCCGACCGGCGGCTCACCGTCCAAACCGGTCGGCACCGTGTGCTTTGGCTGGGCCAGAAACGGTGAAACACCCCAGACAGCGACCTGCCATTTCGATGGCGACCGGGAAGCCGTAAGGCGCCAGGCAGTCCTCTTCGCGCTCACCGAACTCCTCCGCCGCTACACCTGAAACGCCTTTTGCAACAAGGGCTTGGCGATTCTGCTGGACTCGCCGTGCGAGCTGTATAAAATAACAGCTCTCGCCATGTCGCGTCAGCTCCGAAACGAGCCGTCACGACACGCGATCACCTGCACGCAAACTCTGTGCCATAATCTCCAAAACCCTTTTTCAAAGGATCACGACAGATGGATGACAACAAGGCCAAGGCCCTCTCCGCCGCACTTTCCCAGATCGAAAAGCAGTTCGGCAAAGGCTCGATCATGCGTCTCGGCGACGGCGAGGTCGAAAGCGACATCCAGGTCGTCTCCACGGGCTCGTTGGGCCTCGATATCGCCCTGGGCATCGGCGGCCTGCCCCGCGGCCGGGTCGTCGAAGTGTACGGCCCCGAATCCTCCGGCAAGACCACGCTCACGCTGCAGGTCGTGGCCGAAATGCAGAAGCTCGGCGGTACCGCCGCCTTCATCGACGCCGAACACGCCCTCGACGTCACCTACGCCCAGAAGCTCGGCGTGAACGTCGGCGAGCTGCTGATCTCCCAGCCGGACACCGGCGAGCAAGCCCTCGAGATCGCCGACATGCTGGTGCGTTCCGGCGGCGTGGACGTGGTCGTCATCGACTCCGTCGCCGCCCTCACCCCCAAGGCCGAAATCGAAGGCGAGATGGGCGACCAGCTGCCCGGCCTGCAGGCCCGCCTGATGTCCCAGGCGCTGCGCAAGCTCACCGCCAACATCAAGCGCACCAACACCCTGGTCATCTTCATCAACCAGATCCGCATGAAGATCGGCGTGATGTTCGGCAGCCCCGAGACCACCACCGGCGGCAACGCCCTCAAGTTCTACGCCTCGGTGCGCCTCGACATCCGGCGCATCGGCACGATCAAGAAGAACGACGAAGTGATCGGCTCCGAAACCAAGGTCAAGGTCGTCAAGAACAAGGTCGCCCCGCCGTTCCGCGAAACCATCTTCGACATCCTCTACGGAGAAGGCACCTCCCGCGAGGGCGAGATCATCGACCTGGGCGTGCAGCACAAGTTCGTCGACAAATCCGGTGCCTGGTACGCCTACAACGGCGAGAAGATCGGCCAGGGCAAGGACAATGCCCGCGAGTTTCTCAAGACCAATCCGCACATTGCCCGCGAAATTGAAAACAAGATCCGCCTTGCCGTTAACCTTCCCGAAATGGCGGTGATCGCAGCTCCAGTCGCTGCTTCAAGCGCAACCGCCAGCTGACGCATCCCCCCGCGAACGAAAGCCCATGACCATGAGCTTGCATGAGCGGGCGCTACGCTGCCTCGCGCAGCGCGAGCACTCCCGCACCGAGCTGGCCCACAAACTGGGCAAGCTCGGCAGCGAAGAAGAAGTCGACGCCGAACTCGATCGACTCACCGAGCTTGGACTGCTCTCCGACGTACGCTTTGCCGATGCCTACGTACGGGCCAAGGCGGCCCGCTTCGGCGCCTCGCGCCTGCGTCTCGAGCTGTCCCGCCGCGGCGTCGGCACCGAGCAGATCGTCTCTGCCATTGAAGAAAACTGCAGCGACAGCGAATTCGAACGTGCCCGCGACATCGCCCGCCGAAAGTTCGCCGCCGCACCGGCGGACGCGCGAGAATGGGCACGTCAGGCCAGATTCCTTCAAGGTCGCGGCTTTGCGACCGAAATCATACGTAAAGTCCTGAAAGAACATCCCGGCGATGAGCCTGCTTAAAGTCAGCAACCTGCGCAAAAAATACAAGGCCCGCACGGTCGTCCACGACGTGTCTTTCGAGGTCGGCAGCGGCGAGGTCGTCGGACTACTCGGCCCCAACGGCGCCGGCAAGACCACCTGCTTCTACATGATCGTCGGCCTGGTGGTTGCCGACGGCGGCGAGATCACCCTCGACGACCAGGTGCTGACCCATCGTCCGATCCATCAGCGCGCCCGCCTCGGCCTGTCCTACCTGCCCCAGGAAATGAGCGTTTTCCGCAAGCTCACAGTCGCCGAAAACATCCAGGCCGTGCTCGAGTTGCAAACCCTCACCAAGGTTCAGATCGCCGCACGCCTCGAAGAGCTCCTCGGCGAGCTCGGCATCGAACACCTGCGCGACAACACCGCCATTTCCCTGTCCGGCGGCGAGCGCCGACGCTGCGAAATCGCCCGGGCACTGGCCACCGATCCGCGCTTCATCCTCCTCGACGAACCTTTCGCCGGTGTCGACCCTATCGCGGTCATCGACATCCAGAAAATCATCCGTTTCCTCAAGGAAAAAGGCATCGGCGTCCTGATCACCGACCATAACGTCCGCGAAACCCTCGGCATCTGCGATCGCGCCTTCATCATCAATGCCGGCGAAGTGCTGGCCAGCGGCCGGCCCGACGAAATCGTCCGCAATGAGCAGGTTCGTCAAGTTTACCTCGGCGAACACTTCCGGCTCTGAGGCAACATCAGACCCATGAAGCCCAGCCTCCAGCTCAAACTCTCCCAGCACCTCGCGCTCACCCCGCAGTTGCAGCAGTCCATCAAGCTGCTCCAGCTGTCGACCCTCGAGCTCAACCAGGAAATCGAAAAAGTCCTGCTCGAGAATCCGATGATCGAACGGGACGAGCCCGAGGCAGAACTCGGCTCCAGCCGCATCGAGGCTCCCGGCCCCGTAGCGCAGGCGGGCAGCGAGGCCGCCCAGGAGCGTGAGCAGGAGCAGGCACGGGAATCCGAGCGTGAGCGCGAGCCCGACCGCGATTTCGACCTCGGCAGCGAAGGCGGTGACTGGCAAGGCTCAGGCAGCGGCCAGCGCGACGACGATGACGACTCCGACTTCCAGGAGATCCAGGCCTCCGTTCCGTCGCTGCGCGACCATCTGGACAGCCAGATCGCCCTCACGCCACTCAGCGATCGCGACCGGGCCATGGTCCGCTTCATGATCGAAGCCCTCGATGACGACGGCTATCTCAGTCAGACCCTCGAAGAGCTGCTTCCCCTGCTGCCACCGGAGATCGAAGTCGACCTGGACGATCTCACCATCGCCCTGCGTCAGATCCAGAGCCTCGACCCGTCCGGCATCGGCGCCACCACCGTTAGCGAATGCCTGGCCCTGCAACTGCGCCCCCTGCCCCCCAGCCGGGAGCGCGAACTGGCCCTCGCCCTGGTGGCAGAACACCTGGAACTGCTGGCCGCGCGGGATTTCCTCAAGCTCAAGCGCGCCCTGCGCTGCAACGACGACGAACTGCGCGAGGCCCACACCCTGATCCTCGGCCTGAACCCCAAGCCCGGCGCCCGCTTCTCCCAGTCCGACGTCCGCTACGTGGTGCCCGACGTGGTGGTACGCAAGGTCCGCAACACCTGGGTGGTCAACCTGAACCCCGACGCGATGCCGCGTCTGCGCATCAACCAGCTCTACGCCCAGATCCTCCGTGACAACCGCGGCGCCAGCGGCTCCCTATCCAGCCATCTCCAGGAAGCACGCTGGCTGATCAAGAACGTACAGCAGCGCTTCGACACGATTCAGCGGGTTTCGCAAGCGATCGTTGACCGCCAACGCCAGTTCTTCGATTATGGCGATGTGGCAATGCGCCCGCTTACCCTGCGGGAAATCGCCGAGCAGCTGGAACTACACGAATCCACCGTCTCGCGTGTGACCACCCAAAAGTACATGGCCACGCCACGAGGCATTTTCGAGTTCAAACATTTTTTCGGCAGTCACGTCGCCACCGATAGTGGTGGGGCGGCTTCCTCAACGGCGATTCGGGCGCTGATTCGCCAGTTGGTCGCCGCCGAAGACAAGAAAAAACCCTTGTCCGACGCGAGGATTGCCGAGTTGTTGGGCCTGCAGGGTATCGTTGTCGCTCGACGGACGATCGCAAAGTACCGCGAGTCCCTCGATATCCCGCCGGTCAGTCTGCGCAAATCCATCTGATAGAAAGGCAAGAATCATGAACCTCAACATCACGGGACATCACGTCGAAGTTACGCCGGCGATCCGCGAATACATTTCCTCCAAGCTCGATCGCGTGATCCGCCATTTCGACAACGTCACCAGCGTTGGCGTGATCCTCTCGGTGGAAAAGCTGCGCCAGAAGGCTGAGGTCACCGTGCACGTGCGCGGCAAGGATATCCACGTCGAAAGCGAAGACGCCGACCTGTACGCCGCCATCGACGCACTGACCGACAAGCTTGACCGTCAGGTTCTCAAGTACAAGGACAAGACCTCCGATCACGGCCATGACTCGCTCAAGCAGCACCTCGCCGAATCCTGATCGACGGCACAAGTAATACGGTTTCCCCTGGGACCGTTGTGGCTATAATGCGCCCCAACTGACACAACGGCCCCGGCGACATCTGCCTCCGGATCTTCCCGCATTGCCCCTCACCGGAAACCTGTTCCGCCCCATCGCGCGCAGGAGAGTCCACGCATGAACCTCATCGCCAAATTATTACCCGCGGCCAATGTGGTCGTTGGACTCGAGGCGAGCAGCAAGAAGCGCGCTTTCGAGCAAGCCGGCCTGCTGTTCGAGAACAATCACGGCATCGCCCGCAGCACGGTTTTCGACAGCCTGTTCGCGCGCGAAAAGCTCGGTTCCACCGGCCTTGGTCAGGGCATCGCCATCCCCCACGGGCGCATCAAGACCCTCAAGGACGCCCTCGGCGCCTTCATCCGCCTGGCCGAACCCGTCCCCTTCGACGCGCCCGACGGCAAGCCGGTGTCGATGCTGTTCGTGCTGCTGGTTCCCGAACAAGCCAACGAACACCACTTGCAGCTGCTCTCCGAGCTCGCCCAGATGTTCAGCGACCGGGCTTTTCGCGAGCGGCTCCTGAACGCGCCCGACGCCTTGGCGGCCCATGCCCTTTTCGCCCAGTGGGGCAGCGATGCGCCAGACAACAGTAGCACGGCTGTTTGACGACAACCTCGAACGCCTGAGGCTGCGGCATATCTGCGGCAGCCTCGAGACCCGCATTTCGGTCTCGGAAGACCGCATCTGGCCCGCCGACATGGTCGGCCACCTCAACCTGATCCACCCCGACCGCCTGCAGATCCTCGGCTCGTCGGAACTCGCCTGGGCACGCCGCCAAACCCGCGAAAAGGTCATCCACCACATCCGCGACATCCTGTCCTACGGCCCGCCGGCCATCATCATCGCCGACGACGAGGACATCCCGAGCATGGTGCGCACCCTGTGCGCCAACGAAGATGTGGCCCTGTTCGCGAGCCCGCTGCCTGCTGCCAACGTCATCGACCTGCTGCGCAGCTACCTGTCGCGCAAGCTGGCAGAACGGGTTGCGCTGCACGGCGTGCTGATGGACGTGCTGGGCCTTGGCGTGTTCATCACCGGCGACTCGGGCGCCGGCAAGTCGGAGCTCGCTCTGGAACTCATCTCCCGCGGCCACGGGCTGGTGGCCGACGACATCGTCGAGTTCTCCAGAATCGCCCCGACCGTCCTCGAAGGACGCTGCCCGGCGCTGCTCCAGGACGTGATCGAGGTGCGCGGCCTGGGCATCCTCAACATCCGCACCATCTTTGGCGAAACGGCCTGCCGCCGGAAGATGAAGCTCAAGCTCGTCGTGCACCTTCAGCGCCGCCAGCCGGGCCAGGAAGACCCCCTCCGCCTGACGCTGGAGGGTGAGCAGCAGTCGATCCTCGGCGTGTCCCTGCGGCGCGTGGTGCTGCCGGTGGCGGCAGGGCGCAACCTGGCCGTGCTGCTCGAAGCCGCGGTCCGTTCGACAATCCTGCTGCTGCGCGGCATCGACTCGACCCAGGACTTCGTCGACCGCCAGCAGCGTGCGATGGAAGAAGGCGGCGGCTAGAAATCCCGTAGAAAAGTGCCCCCGAACGCCGTTCAGGCGGCCCGGCCGTCAACGGATCGACTCGTGCACCGTTTATGATGCTGTCGCAGTTCCGAAAAATCGCCTATCCGAGGAGAGTGGCCAGATGAAAAAACTGATCCTGAGCGTCGCCGTGTCCGTATTTGCCGCCAGCCTGGCACCCGCGGCCTTTGCGGCCACCACCCAGCAGAACAAGATGAAGGAGTGCAACGCATCTGCCACCGACAAAAAGGGCGACGAGCGCAAGGCCTTCATGAAGGAGTGCCTGTCCGCCAAACCGGCCGCCAAGGGCACGACCCAGCAGGAGAAGATGAAGTCCTGTAACAAGGACGCCGGCGAAAAGGCGCTGAAGGGCGACGATCGCAAGAAGTTCATGAGCGAGTGCCTGAAGGGAGGCTGAACCCTTCCACTCCGCAGAAATTGAAAAGAGCCCCGCGGGGCTCTTTTCAATTTGCGGATCCGGATTCGATCAATCGATGGCGAAAGCCACAGCGTCCAGCATGTTGTCGGCCACCGAGAAGCCGCAACCAATGTGCCCCTTCTCCGAGAGCGCGAACTCGTCCCGCTTGACGCAATGTTCTGCAGAGCCTTCCTCCAGCAGGTAGGTGCCGTTGGTACTCGAATCTGCAAGGTAGAACAGCCCGGCGCGCAGCTCGATGCGGGCATGCTGCCGCGACACACGGGGATCGGAGACGACGATGTCGTTGCCGGTTTCACGCCCGAAAAGCAGGGTTGGATGCGCCGCATCGATGAGCCAGGTCTGCCCGCGAAAACTCACCCGCAAGCGCTTTTGTGCCTGCAGCGCGTCCAGGCGCAATTCGGCGGGCGTCGGCGGCGGGGCATCGCCCAGTTCGAGTACCGGGAACGGCACCGCACTGCTCGACCCGTCAAGCCGGCCGAGCAAACGACGCATGGATGGCGACAGCAGCGGGCTGAGGTTTTCTGAGACGGCGATCGTATCGGGGTTGTGGCTCTCGACCAGTCGCGCCGCCAGCTTCTCGGGATCCTCCTCCATCTCCTCGCCTTCCGGGTCGGGCACCACGCCGGCCCGCAGGACCAGCTTGATGCCGCTCATCGGTGGCAACGCCCTCACCCGCTCGCGCATTTCGCGGGCCGCCAGGAGGGCTGAGTCGGCATCCGGAAAGTGCGCCACGAGCACATCCGAACGCAGCTCAAGCCCGCTGGCCGAATACGCCTCGGCGCAGCGCGACATGCGATTCAGGCAGCGCTCGACGGCATACCCCGCCTCGGCCTCGCCCAGCTTGACTGCGAGCCGCACGCCACCGGCGACGTCCGCAAACAGCAGGCAGCGGATGGAAACACGCTCAGTCATTGTCGCGGACTCCGATGCAAGCCGAATGCAGGCACGACACCAACGCGGAATGCGCTGCGGGCTCTCGGGAAAGGCTGGGGGATGGGTCCATGGATGCTAGGTTCTCCAGATCCCGATCGGGATGGCTGAGGCGTTTTCATGCGAAACCGGCAGGTCGGGCGCATCGAAAACAATGTCCCCCTCTTCCACTTTCGTCGCACTCGAAACATTGAGGAAGTCGAATAGATTGCCATCGGCAAGATGGGATGGCACGACATTTTTGAGCGCCGTAGAGATGGAGACGATACGGCCCGGGAAACGGCTGTCCCAGTCACGCAACATGGCCTTGATCTGCTTGCGCTGGGCATTTTCCTGGCTGCCACACAGATTGCACGGGATGATCGGATATTCCATGCCACGGGCAAAGCGTTCGATGTCCTTCTCGGCGCAGTAGGCGAGGGGACGGATCACCACGTTCTGACCGTCGTCGCTGACCAGTTTGGGTGGCATGGATTTCATCTTGCCGCCGAAGAACATGTTCAGGAAAAGGGTTTCGATCATGTCGTCGCGATGGTGGCCGAGGGCGATCTTGGTGGCGCCAAGCTCCTTCGCAGTGCGGTAGATGATGCCCCGGCGCAGGCGCGAGCACAGCGAACAGGTGGTCTTGCCCTCGGGGATCTTGTCCTTGACGATCTTGTAGGTGTTTTCGGTGACGATCTTGTATTCGACCCCGATCGACTCGAAGTAGGCCGGCAGGATATGCTCGGGGAAGCCCGGCTGCTTCTGGTCGAGGTTCATCGCCACGATGCGGAAGTCGATGGGCGCCCTTTCGCGCAGGGCCAGCAGCATCGACAGCAGCGTGAACGAATCCTTGCCGCCGGACACGCAGACCATCACCACGTCGCCTTCGACGATCATGCCGTAATCCACAATAGCCTCGCCCGTTTTGCGCATCAACTGCTTCTTGAGGCGCAAAAAGGTATTCGAGAAACGGGACTCCGTTTCGGAGAGATCGGTCGCCAGGGGCGCGGGAGATGCCACTACGTCTTCCATTTCACCAAATATCCAATGATTATAAGCCGCCCGAAAATCCATCGGACCGACATAAAATGTTAAATACGTTATAAATGGGCGCTACGCCCTCCATCAACAGGAATGATCTGGCCTGTGATGTAGGGCGCATCAAACAACAAAAATCGCACCGTACGAGCGATATCCGACGGCGTTCCGACCCGGCCGAGCAGGGTGTGAGCGACGATGGCATCCCTTTCGGCCGGAGCCAGCTGGCCATCGTCGGGCCACTCGATCGGCCCCGGCGCAACCCCATTCACCCGTACCCGCGGCGCCAGTTCCAGCGCCAGCGCGCGCGTCAGGCCGAGCAAGCCGGCCTTGGCCGCGCAATAAAGGGGATAGCCTTTGAGCGGGCGCTCGGCGTGGATGTCGATGATATTGACGATTGCGCCGCCGCTCTCCTGCAGCCACGGCGCTGCGGCCTGGGCGAGAAACAACGGCGCCTTGAGATTGGAGCCGATGAGATCCACCCAGGCGGCTTCGCCGATCTGGCCAATGGCCGTAGGAAAGAAGCTGGAGGCGTTATTCACCAGCCCGTCAAGGCGGCCGAAATGCCCAACCACGGCCTCCACCAGCACCGGCAGGCTGTCACCGTCGAGCAGGTCGGCCTGCAACACCAGCGCCGAGTCCGGGCGAAGCGCATTGAAACCGGCGGCGAGTCGATCCGCATCGTCCCGCGAATGACGGCAATGCAGCGCAAGCCGCGCACCGGCGGCATGCAGCTGACGGGCGATTTCGGCGCCGACGCGCTTGGCGCCGCCAGTCACAAGGACCACGGGCGCCATTGCCTGTTGATTCATGAGGGCCTGGGGCTTCTGAATATGGAGGGCGTAATCATACGGTGCCGACAGGTAATTCGCCCATGTTTTGAAGCCCTTGCCACCTCTCACCTCCGCTTTCAGAACTTCCGGATTATGCCAAAAACATCAATCTTGCCGCATCACTCCCGGCGCACCGCGGCAGGCAGGTAAAATGGTCGCTTTTATCCGTCCGTGGCCACCATGAAGCTGCCCCAGCCCTCCCCCGAAGCCCTCGAACAGAGTGGGCACCTCGTCGCCCATCTGCGCCGCCTGATCGAAGGCCGGGGCGGCTGGATTTCGTTCGCCACCTACATGGCCGAAGCCCTGTACACCCCCGGCCTGGGCTACTACAGCGGCGGCGCCCGCAAGTTCGGCCCTGGCGGCGATTTCATCACCGCACCGGAACTCACGCCCCTGTTCGGCCAGGCGATCGCCTCCCAGGTGCAGCAGATCATGGATCTCTCAGCGCCGCACATCATCGAGGCCGGCGCCGGCACCGGCCTGCTGGCTGCCGACCTGCTGCTCGAACTCGAACTGCGCGGTTCGCTGCCCGAGAGCTACGCCATCCTCGAAGTCTCGGGGGAGCTGCGCGAGCGCCAGTTCGACACCATCGCCAGCAAAGTGCCCCACCTGGCATCCCGCGTGAGCTGGCTGGAAGGCCTGCCCGAACACTTTTCGGGCGCCCTGGTGGCCAACGAGGTGCTCGACGTCATGCCGGTCCACCTGATCGCCTGGCGGCCGGAAGGCATCTTCGAACGGGGCGTGGCGCTGGGCGACGAGGGGCAGTTCGTGTGGGCCGACCGCCCGGTCAGCGGCAAGGTGGCCGACGCCGCCGCAGCGCTGGATCGCCCGCTGCCCAGCGAGGGCGAATACGTGAGCGAGCTCAACCTCGCCGGCCGCGCCTGGATCGCCGAATGGGCCGAGCGCCTTGAAAAGGGCGCCATGCTGCTGGTCGATTACGGCTATCCGCGCGCCGAGTATTACCTCGACAGCCGCAGCACCGGCACGCTGCTGTGCTATTTCCGCCACCACGCTCACGGCGATCCCTTCCTGTGGCCGGGGCTGAACGACATCACCGCCTTTGTCGACTTCACCGCCGCCGCCGAAGCCGGCTTCGCAGCCGGGCTGGATATCCTCGGCTACACCGACCAGGCCAACCTGCTGTTCAACTGTGGCGTGCTGGCCTGCCTGGCCCGCCGGGCACCGGAAGACAGTGTCGACTACATCCGTGCGGCAAAGGCCGTGCAACGTCTAACCGGCCCCCACGAGATGGGTGAACTCTTCAAGGTCATCGCGATGGGCCGCGGCATCGAGCAGCCGCTGATCGGCTTCCTGCGTGGCGACCGGCTCCACGCGCTGTAAAACCCGGGCTGCTTGAAATAAAAAAGCTTGCCGGATCACTCCGGCAAGCTTTTTGCGCCATTCAGAAAACCTGTTTGCGGAAATTTACTCCTGGAAGCGATAGACCGCGCTCAGGAAGGCATCCACGTCCGTGGGCACCGGATGCTGTCCGTGGCTCGCCAGCGGGATTTCCTGCAGGCCCAAAGCCAGCTCCGGTGGCAACAGGTTGGCGTTCAGGACTTCGTCATCGTATGCCGGGACGATATCGCTTTCCGGCTCAAGGTAACTCCGTTCGCCGCTTTCCATGTTCATGCAGATCACCATTTCGGCCTCCGTTCCGGGGCAAGGAAAACAACCCCTTGTTGTTCTTAACGGCTGCGGCCCCCAAAGGTTGAAGGAATCCCGGCTGAAGGCTCGGAAAGTTCCCTTTCCGTTGTTGCCCGCGGCCGGTCGCATGATTCAACAATGGACCACCATCCCGCTGTTCGCAATGACGAAGTTCACGGGCACCCGGTTTTGGAGCGGGTTTTACAAGCCTTCACTTTGAAGCCAGCTCAGGATCGGATCGGCGGCGATGCGCCAGTCCGTCTCCAGCATCATGCCGTGGCCGAGCTCGGGCAGGATCGTGGCCTCGACATCGTAGCGCCGGGCCGTCATCTGCACCTGGTCGGGCGGAATCAGTACATCGTGCTCGGCGCCCAGCACCAGCAGGGGTGGACGATGGATGCGCGAGATGGACGGCAGGTCGAACAGCGACATGTCCCAGATGGCCCGGTGCGACTCGGGCTGACACAGGTGGTAGTAACGCTGCAGGCGCTCGATTTCCATGGTTTCGTGGAACATCGCGTCGCGCAGGGTTTCCATCTGCGGCCGGCCGCCACCCATGATGCGGTTCAGGTCGCCGAGCAGGTGGGGCTTGGCGAAGGCCAGACCGAAGGCCGAACCGAGCAGGCCTTGTGGCGGCACCGACGACATCAGCACGACGCCGGGGGCCGAATGTCGCTCCAGGTACTTCTGCACCACCATGCCGCCCATCGAATGGCCGATCAGCACCGGCGCGGTGGGCAGCTTGGCGACCACTTCCGCCACATCATCCACGTAATCGGAAATCGAGAAGCTGTCGAGGTAGGCTCGCCCGCGGCTGCGACCATGGCCAGAGAGAGACAGGGCGTAGCAGGAATAGCCCTGCTCGGCAAACCACGGCATGAAGCACTCATCCCAGCACCAGGCGCCGGTATAAGCGCCGTGAATGAATAGCAGCGGGGTTTCGTGGGCAACGCCAGCCGGCGTATGGCAGAGGACTTCCAGGTCACCGAAACGGGAATTGTTCATGCGCAGACTCCACGGAGGGAGGCAGAGCTGCGCACAGGAACTGAGCGGAGGGTCATGGGCTGTTCTTGATAATTGTTTTGTTGTAGGCGCAGAACTTACAGCAGGCTGACGAAGGAAGAAAGCTAAAACACGCTTGCCTCCAGCCCTACCTGAAATCAACCGCCGACAAGCCCGATATCGGGGCACCCGACACCCTGAGCTTCGCTGCCTGGCGAAATAGGGTTAAATCCCATTTTTCTGACAACAGCAGGTGAAGACGGATGCTCAAGTGGTTGCTGGCAATCGTGGTGCTGGCGCTGGTTTCAGGGCTGGGTTCGAGCCTGTCGCTGCGGCGCTGGCGGCTCGGGCACCTGCCCGGCGACCTGCATTTCGATGTTTTCGGGCGGCACATCCACATTCCGCTGACCAGCACCCTGCTGCTGTCCTTGTTGGTGGGGCTAGCGATCCGCTGGCTGTGAGTCGTCGACCGGCGCGCGCACCGCGAAGGTCACGCTGTCGAGAACCTGCCCCTCGGCCGACATGAGATCGAGCACATGGCGGCCAGCCACCGGACGCCATGCCGTCCGGCTCGCCAAGCTCGAGCTTCCGCCGTTGCCGATGCGCTCGCCATTGAGCCGCCACCAGGCGCCGGGCGCGGTGCGCAGCGCTTCGAAATGAATCCGGAAATTGCTGTCGTCGGCCAGGGCCATCCCGTCCACGATCGTGCCGCTGGCAGGATAGGCGATGCGCGGGAGGCTGCGCGGCACCATCACCCGCTCAAGCTCGGTGCCACGGATGAACCACTCGCGGCGGGCGCTTTCGACAGGTGGCTCGAAGACCACGAGGCTGGACACCAGACCCGGCGGCGGCGGCAGCCTGAGCGGGGGCTGGCTGCGGTGCAGGCCGCGCAGGATCTCATGCCAGGCAGCGCCGGCCTGGGCCGGCATGCCACGGTTGCCCGCGGCCCACAGCGCAATGCTGAAACGGTCGGAGAAGCCGATCAGCAGCGCCTCGCGCCCGTCGGGTACGTATTGGCGAAAGGCGAACGCCTGCGGATTGCCGTCGGCATCGGGTTCGGCCAGCATGTCGCCGACAATGAAGCCGGCCTCGGCCCGCAGCACACGGCGGGGCGTACGCTCCGGCCCTGCGACAAGGCGCGGTGCCAGCCACTGGCCGCCGCTGGCGAGGCTGCGGTAAAGGCCGGCGAGCTGTACCAGGCCCACGTCCGCCCCGCCACCACGGGCCATGTCCACGTCGGCCTGGCGCAGGCGCTCGGGCAGTTGCTCGCCGGCCATCCGCAACACGGCCTGGGCCGGTTCGGTGAGGCTCTCGGTCAGCGCCCGCCGGACGCTCACCCACATCCGGTCGTCCGGCTGGGTCGGCGCGTGATTGGCCAGCGATTCTTCGAGCAGGCTGGCAGCCGTCAGCTGGCGACGCTCCAGCGCCACGCCGTAGGCAAAGGGCAGCAGCAGGTTGCCGGCGCTGCGCAGCAGGACAGCCTGGTCCGGCAAGGCGGCTTCCGGCGCGCCCACATAGGCGAGCACGTCGCCGCTGGCGTTATCGACGACCACCGCGGCGGCCTCGCCGCTGCCGAGCCGGCGCACCGCCTGCAGAACAAGTCGCTGGACATCCGCGTCGAAGGTCGTGACGAGGCGTTCGCCGGCGTGCTGCAGCAGATGACGGGCGGTGTGGGGGGCGAGATCCCAGCGCGGGCCGAGCTGCTGGCGATCAAGGCTGGTGTCGGCGAGGCGCTGGGCCGGCCCGCAGGCCGACGGTGCCCCGATTCGTTCGGCCAGCACGCAGGCGCGGCGCGCCACCGTCTCGGCCCGGGCGTTGGGGCCGCGCAGCAGCACCGCAAGAACCAGCGCCTCCGGCCTGCCGATTTCGGTTGGTGACTTGCCGAAAAAGGCCCGGGATGCGGCATGCACGCCTTGCAGGTCACCGCGAAAAGGCACCAGGTTGAGGTAGGCCTCGAGGATCTGCTCCTTGGTCCAGCGGGCTTCGAGAGCCTGGGCGGCGAGGGCCTGATCCCATTTCTGGCCAATGGAGCGGCGCGGCGTGCCGGCATAGCCGAGGGCCAGCTCCGGGTCGAGGAGTCCCGCCAGCTGCATGGACAGGGTGGAGGCACCCCGCTTCCGGTCGTACCAGAGGTTGTGCCACAGCGAGCCGGCGAAGGCCCGCCAGTCCACCCCGGAATGTTCGAAGAAGCGTTTGTCCTCGGCCGCCAGCAGGGCCTCCTTGAGGGAGGGAGAGAGGCTGGACAGCCCGACCCATTCGAGGCGGCGCACGCGCGTGTCGATGCGCCGCTCGGCCAGCGGCGTGCCGTCGCGGGCGAGCAGGACGGCCACCGAGGGCTTCGCCCCGGCCTTGACCTCGGCGAAGGCCGGAATCGGCTGGGTGGCGTGAGCCGTGGAGGCTGCGCCGGCAACAAGCACAAGCGCGGCGAACCGCCGGATCAACGGGAAAAAGTAAGGAAACTGGCGGGTCGCTGGCATGGCTGGCGGCATTGTAGGCCGCCTCCCGGTGAGCCGGATGCGGGATTTCTGGCACGCGCCGGAGAACTAAGTGTCACAAATCGTGTCGTCGGTGTCGGCGGCCAGACCAAGGGTTTTGACCGCTGCGACACGGGCGGCGTGCACTTCGGCGGGAATCCGTGATTTGTCCGCGAGACGCCGGGCGATCGCGCCGGCATCCACGCCGCGCACCGCGGCCAGCACGGCGAGCAGGCGTTCGCGCTGGGGATAGGCGCGCCCGGCGTAGCCTTCACGCCCGTGAAAATCGCAGGCGCAGGCATCGAGCAGCGCGGCGAAGCGTTCCGGGCGGCGCAGGCCGTCGCAGCGTTCGACGAGCTTGACCGCCGTCGCGGCGCGCAGCACCAGCGCCTGATGCACGATGCCGTGCTCACGGGCCACCATCAGGGCCAGGTCGCGACAGTCGGCCGGGCACTTGAAACGTTCGCACACCTCGCGGGCCAGCACCTCGCTGGCGGCCTCGTGGCCGTAATGGTGGGGCAGCATGTCGGGCGGCGTTGCGCCCTTGCCAAGATCGTGGAGCAAACAGGCGAAGCGCACCGCCAGCGGCTGGCCCGTGGCCGCGGCCTCGTCGAGCACCAGCAGCAGGTGCGCGCCGGTGTCGACCTCGGGGTGGTGGGCGGCCGGCTGGGGCACGCCAAACAGGCGATCGACCTCGGGCAGCAGGCGGGCCAGCGCGCCGCAATCGCGCAGCACCTCGATCATCCGGGACGGCCGGGCTTCCATCAGGCCACGGGCGATTTCCTGCCACACCCGCTCGGCCACCAGCGCATCCACCTCGCCGGCCGCCACCATGTCGCGCATCAGCGCGAGGGTTTCCGGCGCCACCGAAAAATCGGCAAAGCGCGCCGCAAAGCGTGCCAGACGCAGGATGCGCACCGGATCTTCGGCAAAGGCCGGGCTGACATGGCGGAAAATCCGTTCGGCCAGATCGCGCCGTCCGCCGTAGGGGTCGGCCAGCGCGCCCTCGGCATCGCGGGCGATGGCGTTGATGGTGAGGTCGCGGCGCGCCAGGTCTTCTTCGAGTGTCACGGCCGGATCGGTGTGAAAAACGAAGCCGGCGTAGCCCGGCGCCGTCTTGCGCTCGGTGCGGGCCAGCGCGTATTCCTCTTGGGTGCGCGGGTGGAGGAAGACCGGGAAATCCTTGCCGACCGGCTTGTAGCCCTGGGCCAGCAGCATTTCCGGGGTCGCACCCACCACCACCCAGTCGTGATCCTTGACCGGCAGGCCAAGGAGTTCGTCGCGGATCGCACCGCCAACGCAGTAAATCTTCATCTTTACTCTCGACGGAGTTGCCACGCGGCAAAACGGGCGCGCTTGTTGGCCGAGCCCAAATAGGCCGGCGCAATGGTTTCGAGGGACGTCGGTTCGCGGCCCCAGGGCTGGGGTGCGCCGGTGGCAAGGTTGTCGACGCGCATCGAGCGCACGTTGTCGCGGCTCATCAGCGGGCCGGGCAGGCATTCGAGCACGCCGGCCTGGAGCATGGCCAGGCCTTCGGGCAGCGGCACCACCGGGCGCCGATGGCCGGTGATGTCGCCGACGTATTCGACCAGTTGTCCAAGCGTGTAGACCTGCGGGCCGGCCACCTCGAAAACCTGGCCGGCGGCATCGCCGCGGGTCAGGGCTTCGGCAACGATGTCGGCCACGTCAGCCACGTAAACCGGCTGAAAGCGCGCCCGGGCACCGCCCAGCGGCATGACGGGGAAGCGCTTGAGCAGCCCGGCAAAGAGATTGAGAAAGCTGTCACCCGGCCCGAAGATCACCGAGGGGCGCAGGATCGTCCATTCCACGTCGGGCGCCGCGGCACGGATTGCGGCCTCACCGGCGGCCTTGGAGCGCTGGTATTCCGACGGGCCTGCGGCATCGGCACCCAGGGCGCTCACGTGCACGATGCGATGCACTCCGGCCTTGCGCGCAGCGGCGACGAGGCGGGTCGGCAGTTCGACGTGAGCCCGTGCGAAATCCGGGCCGTAGGGCGATCCGGAACGGGAATGCAGCACGCCGACGAGGCTGACGACGGCGTCGACACCCGTCATCAGGCGATCCAGCGTGGCCGGGTCGAAGACGTCGGCCTCGACCAGTTCGACGGTGGGCAGTGGCAAAAGGTGGCGCACGCGATCGCGGCGGCGGGTTGGCACGACAAGGGTGACCCCGTCACGGGCCAGCCGGCCGGCAACGGCCGTGCCGACGAAACCGCTACCGCCGACGATGAGGATTTTGCGGGGTGATGTCATGGCGAATCTCCGGTGAGGTGCGAGCTATGACGTATTGATCGTCGCGGCCACCGGGAATTCCCGCCCGGCCCGGCTGTTACGAAGAAATCCGCAGATGCTGCGCTGCCGGGGGCGAACGGATCGCGCCCCCGAAAAATCATTCGTCGCCCAGCCCGGCGCCGGGAGCGGGACTGCCCAGCCCGGTGGTGCTGCCGTCGCTGGCAGAGATTGTGCCCAGGCGCGCCTTCAGCGAGGGCGCCCGGCCATCGAGCAGCGCGGTATAAACGATGGAGTTGGCCATCACCTTTTTCACGTAATCGCGGGTTTCACCGAAGGGAATGCTTTCGGCGTAGATCGCGCCCTCGAGGGGCTTCACGTCCTTCCAGCGTTTGGCCCGGCCGGGGCCGGCGTTGTAGGCGGCCGAGGCCAGTACCGGATGGTTGTCGAGGCCTTCGAGCACCATGCGCATGTAGGTGGTGCCGAGCATGACGTTGGTGTCCGGATCCTGCAGCCAGCCGACGTTGTAGCCCTTCATGCCGAGCTTGCCGGCTACCCACTGGCCGGTGGCGGGCATGATCTGCATCAGCCCCTGGGCCCCCACGCCGGAGCGGGCCGCGGTGACGAAGCGGCTCTCCTGGCGCATCAGGCCGTACACCCAGCCGGTGTCGAGATCGCGCTGGCGGGCATTGGGTTCGATGCGGTCGCGGTAGGGCGCCAGATAGCGCAGGCTGTAGTCGTGTTCGCTGCGGGTGCGGTCGGCCGCATTGATGGCCCGGTCGTAAACGCCGAGCTGCTGGGCAAGCTGGGCGGCGGCGATGAGAAAGCGGTCGTCCTGGTTGCGCATCGTCCAGTTCCACTCGCGGGCGGCTTCGGTGCGCATGTCGAGGCGAAACAGCGCCAGGGCGCGCTGGATGCCGGGCGCCTGGCGGGTCTGCTCGAATTCGTCGGAGCTGATGGCGCGGGCTTTCTTGGGCAGCGTGAAAGTGCGGCCAAGCTCCTCGTCAGCCAGGATGCTGTAGAAAGTGGGGTGACCGGCGATGCGCTCGAAGGCCTTGCGCGAAACCTCGCGGTTGCCCAGGGCGGCCTCCGCACGGCCGAGCCAGTAGGTCCAGTCGGGCTGGTTGCGCAGCTCGGCAGGCATGGCCTCGACCGCTGCCTTGACGGTTTTCCAGTCGCCGGCGCGCAGGGCCGCGCGCACGCGCCAGGCGGCCTGTTCTTCGGACATGGGCGTATCGCCGACAGCCCTGAACCAGGCGTTGGCATCGGGCATCAGCTTGGTGGCGGCCTGCCACGCAATCTGGCCAAGGGCGTAGCTGCGATCGGGGGCCGGCAAGCGCTCGTTGAGGCCGAGGTAGCGCGCGTAGGCGCCCTGCGGGTCATCGCGGGCCAGGCGGGCCAGGGCAACCAGGACCAGTTCGCGGCCCTGGCGGCTGGCCGCAAAGTTGGCGGGCATGCGGTCCAGCCAGGTGGACGGGTTGGCCGCGGCCTTGTCGAGGTCAGACGGAGCGGGCTGCTGATCCGCCGGCAGCCAGTTGGCCACGGCGCGGGCGCCTGCGTTGCGCTTGGCTTCCATCAGGCGGCGCACGCGCCCCCAGGTTTCATCGGGGCTGATCAGCCCCTCGCTGACCAGTGCCTGCAGCACCGGGATGCAGCTTGCCGGCGTGTCGACCAGCGAGAACCAGAGCGGGCGGACTTCTTCAAGCAGGGCCGGATCGCCGCTGTAGAGGCGCGCCTGGTAGTGGTAACACTTGATGTCCTGCTCGGGCTGTTCGAGCTTGGGGTATTCGGCCAGCAGCGGGCCGAACTCGCCGCGCTTGCCCAGGTTGCGCAGCCATTCGGAACGCAGTTTCTCGGCCGCCCAGCTGCCGGCGTTGCGCTGCAAAAAATCGCGGATGCGCTCGAAATCCACATCGCCGGCACGGGCGAGCTGGTTCGACAAGGCCCAGTATTCGGGATAGGGGTCGAGGACGTGGCCGGTGGGCGGCGCATTCAGGGCAAGCCTGTTCCGGTCGCCCGTTCGCGCCGCGTCCTTTGCCAGCAGGATCCGCTCGTCGCCGGGGTCACCGCCGGCAGGCATGGCCATCCACAACACTGCCGCCAGAACGGCCCACGCGCTATTCTTCATTGCTCTACGTCCCGCCAAAATGCCGCCGGAGAATAGCACAGTGACCTCGTCCTTCCCCTTTCCTGAAGCCCCCGCCCGAGCCAAATCAGAGGCCGATATTGCTGCAGCGCGAAAAAAACTCCGCAATGCCGGCATCGCCGCCCGCGAGGCCCTGCCGGAAGCCTTGCGCCGGGCCCTGACGGCGCGCATCGAAACCCATCTCGACACGCTCCTCGGCCACCTGGCGCCCGCCCGGATCGCTTTCTGCTGGCCGTGGCGCGGCGAGGTGGACCTGGTGCCCTGGGCGCACCGCTGGCTGGCCACCGATCCGGCGCGTCGGGCGGCGCTGCCGATCGTGCGCAAGCCGGGGCAAGCGATGGAATTCCTGCGCTGGCAACCCGGCGCGGCGATGGAGACCGACCACCACGGGATTCCGGTACCGACCGGCGCCGAAGCCCTCGAACCGGATCTCATCCTCGTTCCGCTCAATGTCTTCGACGCGGCGGGTTTTCGGCTGGGCTACGGCGGCGGCTATTTCGACCGCACGCTGGCAGCGCTCGATCCGGCGCCACTCACCGTCGGGGTCGCTTTCGAGCTGGCCCGGGCAGACACCACCTGGCCCCAGCCCCACGACCATCCGATGAGCTGGATCGTCACCGAGGCCGGCGCGCACAAGGCCGCGCAGGCCGTCGGCACACTCAGCGGGGATTGATGGGCTTCACGCCCTGCAGCGGGCTGGCGAGAATCGCCGAGCGGATCACGTCGATGGCGCCGCTCCGCGGATAGGTGACGCGCCAGGCCAGCGCGATGCGACGGAAGGGTTCAGGCGCCTCGAAGGGCCGCACGGCAAGCAGCGAGTTGCTGCCCGACATCGGCGCCGCCGCGGCGCTGGGCAGCACGGTGATGCCGGCGCCGGTGGCCACCATGTGGCGGATGGTTTCCAGCGAGCTGCCTTCCAGCGTGCGCTGCAGGCCCTCGCCGGGGCGGCACATGGGGCAGACTTCCAGCACCTGGTCACGAAAACAGTTGCCGGCCCCCAGCAGGAGCAGCGGCGCGTCGGCCAGGCGGCTGGCGGGAATCGCCTCGTCCTGCTCCCACGGGTGGCCGGCGGGCAACAGCACCCGGAAGGGCTCGTCGTACACCGCCTGAGTGACGATGCCGGGCTCCTCGAAGGGCAGCGCGATGACGATCACGTCGAGGTCGCCGCGCTTGAGCGATTCGGCCAGGCGGGCGGTGTAGTTTTCCTGGATCAGCAGCGGCATCGACGGCGCCGCGGCATGCACCCGCGGGATCAGGTGCGGCAGCAGGTAGGGCCCGATGGTGTAGATCACGCCGAGCTTGAGCGGGCCCGACAGCGGGTCGCGGCCGGCGGTGGCGAGCTCCTTGATCTGGCCGGCTTCGAGCAGTACCTTTTCGGCCTGGGAAACAATGCGGGCGCCGATGTCGGTGATCTTGACGTCGGCCGCGCTGCGTTCGAACAGCGTGACCGCCAGCTCCTCCTCGAGCTTCTTGATGGCGACCGAGAGGGTCGGCTGGCTGACATTGCAGCGTTCCGCCGCGTGGCCAAAATGCCGCTCGCGGGCAAGCGCAACGAGATAGCGAAGATCGGTAAGCGTCATGAGTCACCCGGACAGCAGTAGTGATAGTGAATGACTATACAACGCTGACGGCCGAGAGGGCATTTTTTGGCGTGGGCGGGCTGCGCATCGGTGGCTTGTCTTGGCCGCCAGCGCCCCCACATTTGTAATCGTTTGTTCAAACAGGGAACACGACGCCGCAGCTGGCGTCCACTGGCCCGTGAAAATACAGGAGCACTTCATGAAGCCTGCCGTGGTTCGATCCACCCTGGCCGTTTCGGCCATCGCCGTTGCGCTCGCCGGCTGCCTGCAGGAGGGCGGTGCGATTTCTCCATCCCACGCCGCCAACGGCGCGCCGGCCCAAGCCACTGCGCCGGCCCTGACGCCCCCGGTCGCTCCGCTCGCCCAGTCCGGGCGCTACGGCCTGCCGGATTTTTCCGCACTGGTCGAGCAGGTTGGCCCGGCGGTGGTGAACATCAGCGTCACCCAGAAACTGGCCCGCGGCAATGGCGCAACGAGCGGCGACGACCCCTTCGCCGGCGACCCGTTCTACGACTTCCTGCGCCGCTTCGGGGTGCCGGTTCCGGGCATGCCCGGCAACGGTGGCAGCGGCGGCGGGCGCATGCCCGAGCAGGTCCAGCAGGGCGTCGGCTCCGGCTTCATCGTCAGCGCCGACGGCTTTGTCCTGACCAACGCCCACGTGGTCGATGGCGCCACCGAGGTCACCGTCAAGCTCACCGACAAGCGCGACTTCAAGGCCCGGGTGGTGGGCGTGGACAAGCGCACCGACGTGGCCCTCCTGAAGATCGACGCCTCCGGCCTGCCCTTCGTCAGGACCGGTGACGCCGAGCGCAGCAAGGTGGGCGAATGGGTCATCGCGATGGGCTCGCCCTTCGGCTTCGAGAACACGGTCACCGCCGGCATCATCAGCGCCAAGGCGCGCCGCCTGCCCGACGAGAACTACGTGCCCTTCATCCAGACCGACGTGGCCATCAACCCCGGCAACTCGGGCGGGCCGCTGTTCAACCTGGCCGGCGAGGTGATCGGCATCAACTCGCAGATCTACTCCCGCTCGGGCGGCTTCATGGGCATCTCGTTTGCGATTCCCATCGACGTGGCGATGAAGGTGAAGGACCAACTGCAGAAGTACGGCAAGGTTTCCCGCGGCCGGCTTGGCGTGTCGATCCAGGGCCTCGATGCGGACCTGGCCCAGAACTTCGGCCTCGACAAGCCCAACGGGGCCCTCGTCGCCAACGTGGAAAGCGGCTCACCCGCCGAAAAGGCCGGCCTGCAGGCCGGTGACGTGGTGCTCGGCGTCAATGGCCAGAAGGTCGACAACTCCGCCGACCTGCCGCGCATCATCGGCGACCAGAAGCCGGGCTCCGTGGTCCGCCTGTCGATCTGGCGCGACCGCAAGGCCCGCGAGCTGAACGTCACCCTCGGCGAGCAGGTTGGCGAGAAAATCGCCGCGGCAGCCGGTGCCGAAAAAAGGAACGACGGCGCCAGCAGCAAGCTCGGCCTCACCGGTCGCGCCCTGACGGCCCAGGAGGCCACGCGCCTCGGCGTGCCGGGCGGCGTGGTGGTGGAAGCCGCCAGCGGCCCTGCCGCCAAGGCCGGCCTGCAGGCGGGCGACGTGATCGTCGGCTTCAACAACCAGCCGATCACCGGCATCGAGCAATTCCGCAAGCTGCTCGATGCCGCCGGAAACCGCTTCGCACTGCTCGTCCAGCGCGGCGGAAACCGCATCTTCATGCCGGTCCGAATCTCCTGAAAACCACGAAGCCTGTAGGCGCCGTGCCCTGCAGGCTTTGTGCACCCAAGGCGCAACAAGTCACACTTCAAGCGGCAAGATTGCGCAGTCCATCCCGGGTGGGCTGGATATAATCGGAAAAAAACCGGGGGAAGCTGGTATCAGGGAGCCCTCCGGTTCCGCTTATAAGAAGAATCACCCGATGCCTTTGCTGCCGCACCAACGGACCCTGCTCGCCGCCCTCGCGGGTGCGCTGCCGCTGCAGCTTGCCCTTGCCGCCGACTCCCTGCGCGGAGCGGGGGCCGAAATGCCGTTTTTCGAAGAGCTGCCGACCGTCCTGTCGGCCTCGCGCCTGCCCCAGGCGCTCAACGAAGCACCGGGCTCCGTCACCATCCTCGACCGCGAGTTCATCCGCGCCACCGGCTACCGGGATGTTGCCCGCCTGCTCCGGCTGGTTCCGGGCATGCAAGTCGGCCAGGAGCGCGGACACAGCCAGTGGGTCACCTACCACGGACTCGGCAGCGACTATCCGACTGAAATCCAGGTGCTGATCGATGGGCGCTCGGTATATGCCCCCAGCAGTTTTGGCGGCGTCGACTGGTCGGCCCTGCCCCTCACGATCCAGGAAATC
The DNA here is from genome assembly GCA_016720685.1 of Zoogloea sp. Taxonomy (GTDB): domain Bacteria; phylum Pseudomonadota; class Gammaproteobacteria; order Burkholderiales; family Rhodocyclaceae; genus Zoogloea. The sequence goes on along the minus strand of JADKKC010000006.1, from coordinate 13,830 downwards.
GAGCGCATCGAGGTTGTCCGCGGCACCAACTCCAACGCCTACGGGGCCAACGCCTTTCTTGGCGTGATCAACATCATCACCCGCCACAGCCACCAGGACAGGGGCGCCTCGGGCCAGGTCAACGTCGGCAATCATGGCATCACCGATACCCATGCCAGCTGGACCGGAGGCAGCGACGGACTCGGCGTGCGCCTCTCCGCCGCCCAGACCCGCGACAACGGATTCACCGGCGTGCGCGACTCGCGCCACAGCCAGACCCTCAGCCTGCGCAGCGATTACCGCATCAACGCCCGTGACGAACTCACCCTGCGCGCGGGCTACAACCATATCGAGCGCGACCAGGGCTACCCGGACTCGACCTTCGGCAACAATGCCGAGCGCGCCACAGCCAGCGAGGGCAGCACCATCCACCTCACCTGGCGCCGCACGGTTGCCGACGACGAGGAGTGGCTGGTCAGCCTTTACCGCAACCACGAATTCGGCATCGACCGCTGGCTGGCGGCCGGACTCGGTTACACCGACGTTCCCCTGAACCGCAATCGATCGGCCAACCGGACCAACATCGAATTGCAGCACCGCTTCGCCCTCGATCCGCAGGCCCGGCTGGTGTGGGGCCTGGAGAGCCGGCGCGACCAGACCGCCGCGCCCTTCCTGTTTGCCGGCGGCAACCCAGCGCCCATGAACCTGTACAGGGCCTTTTCCAACCTCGACTGGCGCATCACGCCCGACTGGGCGCTCAACCTCGGCGGCCTGCTCGAGAAGAACGGCAACGTGGCGGCGCAATTCATCCCGCGGGCCTTCATCAACTGGCAGGCCAGCCCCACCGACACCTTCCGTGCCGGCTACGCGCGGGCCTGGCAGCAGCGCAACCTGTTCGATATTTACGGCGACGTGCGCGCTTACAACCCCAGGGCTCCCGGCGAACTGCTGGCCTGGCCTTACCAGCCCAACCCCAACCTGCAGGTGCCGCGAGTCGACACGGTCGAGCTCGGCTATCTCGGGCGTTTTCACACCCTCGACTCGACCCTCGACGTCCGTATATTTAGCGAACGGATCACTGATTTCGTGATCCGCCGTACCGCCACCACCGGCAACACAATCCTGCCGCTGCCGAGTTCCCAGTTCATCAACCTGTCCTCGCCCGTCGTGCTGCGCGGCATCGAATACCAAGTCCGCACCAAGCCGCGGGCCGGCACCGAACTCCTGCTCAGCCACACGATCATCGACCGGCGCACCGACGACCCGGAAGTCGCCAAGCGCACCGCCCCGTATTCGGCCAGCCTCACCTGGCTGCAGGACTACGGCCGCGGCTGGACGAGCACCGCCAGCGTGCTGCGCATGGGCCCGCTGGCCGGCGGCTATGGCTACGTGCCCGGCTGCGACTACAGCGCGCGCCCCTACGCCAGCCTCGATATGCGCATCGCCCGGGCCTTCCGGCTCGACGGCCGCAAGGTCGAAGCGGCCTTGAACGGCATCAACCTGGGCAGCAACCACCAGGAAATCGCCGACCGCTCGGAGCAGTGCCTGCAGGCCAACCCGGCGAATCCGGTCAACCCGGCCTCCAGCATGGGCTGGCTGTCGCTGGCGATGGAGCTTTAGGGGCTGGCGCGCCCTCGCGGTGCAAGAAAAAACCAGGGGGCGTGACTGGAATTCCAGCCACGCCCCCTCGCTGCTTCAACTTCGGCGGCTTCAGTCGCTACCCGAACTCACCGTTTTCCGGATGAACACGGCCCGCTGCACCTCAGTCACCCACACCAGGCCATCGCCGGTCTGGCCTGTCGTGGCGACCTGGACGATGTGATCGACCAGCACGTCGGCCAGTTCATCCGGCGCGATGATCTCGACCCGCAACTTCTCGGTAAAGTCGGTCAGTTCCTCCTTGATGCTGTTGGGCGTGTGGCGGACGGTCGATCCGCAGCCCGCCGCCTTGCTGATGGTCATGCCCGGAAAACCCGGCACGGCGCGGAGCACCTCGCGCAGCCGGGGCAGTTTCTGCGGGCGGATAACGGCGTGGATTTCCTTCATTTTCATCTCCTTGCGTCTTGCATGGGCCGCGCTCGGGCGGCCCGCCTCGATCAGGCTTCGTAGGGGGTATCGTCAAACCACTTGTAAAGGGTGGGCAGAACCACGAGGGTCAGCAGCGTCGAGGTGATCAGGCCGCCGATCACCACGATGGCGAGCGGCCGCTGCACTTCCGAACCCGGCCCGGTGGCGAACAGGAAGGGAATCAGCGCCAGCAGGGCCACGGTGGCGGTCATCATCACCGGACGGAAACGCTGGGTTGCCCCCTGCACCACCGCGATGGCCAGCGGAATCCCCTCGGTGCGCAGGCTGCGGATGTAGCTCACCAGCACCACCCCGTTGAGCACCGCGATACCCCACAGGGCGATGAAGCCCACCGAGGCCGGTACCGACAGGTATTCGCCCGTCACCAGCAGCCCGAGCACCCCGCCCACACTGGCAAACGGCAGCACCAGGATGATCAGGCTGGCCAGCCTGAGCGAGCCGAAGAGCAAGAACAGCAGGAAGAAGATCGCCCCCACCGTGACCGGGATGATGATGGTCAGGTGGCCCATGGCGCGCTCCAGGTTCTGAAACTGGCCGCCCCATTCCAGGTAGTAGCCTTCCTTCAGCTCGACCTTGGCACCCACGGTTTTCTGCAGTTCGGCCACGAAGCCACCCAGATCGCGGTCCTTGACGTTGATCGCCACCACCACCCGGCGCTTGGCCAGCTCGCGCGAGATCTGCGCCGGGCCGTCGACCACGTGGATGTGGGCCAGGTTTTCCAGCGCCACCTGCACGCCGCCCGGCGCAGTCACCAGGATGTTGCCGATCTTCTCGAGGTTGTCCCGGAAGCTCTCGGGCAGCCGCACCACCGAGGCAAAGCGCCGTTCGCCCTCGTAGATTTCGGTGGCCTGCTTGCCGCCGATGGCCGCCTCGATGACGTCATTCACATCCGACACGTTGAGGCCGTGGCGGGCAATGGCAACGCGGTCGATCTCGATCGAAAGGTACTGCTGGCCGGTCACCCGCTCGACGCGGATGTCGGTGGCGCCGGTAATGCTGCCCGCCACCCGGGCGATTTCGTCGGCCTTTTTCTTCAGCACATCCAGATCGTCGCCGAACACCTTGATCGCCACGTCCGAGCGCACGCCGGTAACCATCTCATCCACCCGGTCGGAAATCGGCTGGGCCATCACCACCTGGGCGCCCGGCAACACCTTGAGCTTTTCGCGCATGGCGTCGGCGATGTCGTCCTGGGTCCAGCCGGCGGGCCATTCGTCGCGGGGCTTGAGGCTGACAATGGGCGTCGATTCGTTCTGGCCCTGCGGATCCGCCGGCGATTCACCACGGCCGACGCCGGAAATCGCCGACTTGACGCCCGGCACTTCCATCACCAGCTTCATCGCCTGCATTTCCATCTTGATCGACTCTTCGAGGGAAATATTGGGCACCCGGTTGATACCCGGCACCACCGAACCTTCCTTCATCTCGGGGATGAAGGCGGTGCCCAGCAGCGGAAACGCCGCCAGCGTGGCCACCAGCAGCCCGATGCCGCCCACCACCACCTTGCGGCTGTTGGCCACGGCCCATTTCAGCATCCGGAGATAGGGCGCCTTGATCCGGGCGATCAGCCAGGTGTCGTGCTCGGCGCCGCCCTTGAGCAGGTAGGACGACAGCACCGGCGTGAGGGTCAGCGACAGGAACAGCGATACCGCCAGCGCGATGGCGATGGTGTAGGCCAGCGGCGCAAACATCTTGCCTTCCATGCCCTGCAGCGTCATCAGCGGCAGGAACACCAGGATGATGATGCCGACGCCGAAAATCACCGGCGTAGCCACTTCCTGCACCGCGTCAAAAATGATGCGCGCCTTTCTCTCGCCCTCGTTGGCACGGCCGAGGCGCTCGAAGGCGTTTTCAACCACCACCACCGAACCGTCCACCATCAGGCCGATGGCGATGGCGAGACCGCCCAGCGACATCAGGTTGGCCGAGATGCCGTAATGGTTCATCGCCATGAAGGTGATCAGCGGAGTCAGCACCAGCGTGGCCACCACGATCAGGCTGGATCGCACATCGCCCAGGAACAGCAGCAGCACCACCACGACCAGCACGATGCCCTCCATCAGCACCTTGGTCACCGTCCACAAGGCCGCATCCACCAGTTCGGAGCGGTCGTAGTAGGGGACGATCTTCAGGCCGTCGGGCAGCATGCCTTTATCGTTGATCTCGGCCACCCGCGCCTTGATGCGGCCGACCACCTCCTTGGCGTTGCCGCCGCGCAGCATCATCACCACGCCGCCCACCGATTCGGTGACGCCGTTCTTCACCACCGCGCCCTGACGCACCTCGTGGCCAAAGACCACTTCAGCCACGTCACGCACGAAAACCGGCGTTCCCCCCACTTCCTTGAGCACGATGCCGCCGATGTCGGACAGGCTTTTCACCAGGCCGACGCCGCGGATCAGGTATTGCTCGGCGTACTGGGGCAGCACGCCGCCGCCCGAGTTGGCGTTGTTGCGCGCCACCGCCTCGTACACGTCGCGGATGTTGAGCTGGTAGTGGCGCAGCCGATCGGGGTTCACCAGCACCTGGTACTGACGGTTGTAACCGCCCTGGGAGTTGATTTCAGCCACGCCGGGAATCGAGCGCAGCAGCGGGCGCACCACCCAGTCCTGGGCGATCCGGCGTTCGGTAAGCTCCTTTTCCGTGAGCTTGCGATCGCCGTCATCCGGGTGATCGAGGGTGTACTGGTACACCTCGCCGAGGCCGGTGGACACCGGGCCGAGCACCGGCACGATGCCTTCCGGCATGCGGCTGCCCACTTCGAGCAGGCGTTCCATCACCAGCTGACGGGCAAAGTAGACGTCGGTGGCATCGGTGAACACCAGGGTGATCAACGACAGGCCGGGCTTGTTGAGGGAGCGCATTTCCTCGAGACCGGGCAGGCCGGTCATGGAGATTTCCAGCGGTACGGTGACAAAGCGCTCCACCTCCTCGGGCGAGCGGCCCTTGGCCTCGGTGGCGATCTGCACCTGCACGTTGGTCACGTCGGGAAATGCGTCCACCGACAGCTTGCGTGCCGCGTTGAAACCGAAGGCGAGCAGGATCACTGCCACCACGACAACAACCAGGCGCTGCTGGAGGGCGGTGCGAACGAGGGATTGGATCATTCCAGCTCCTTCCTCTTGCGTTCGTTGTTCAAATGGAAGGCTCCCGATACGAGGATGCGCTGCTCAGGCTTGAGGCCGGACAGCACTGCGCGGCGCCCGTCCACATCCGGGCCAAGACGCACCGGCGCAAGACGGAACTGCTGCGGTCCGACCTCGACGAACACGTTGTCGGCGTCACCGTCGCGCACCACGGCCTGGGCCGGCACCACCAGCCGCTCGACCGGTGCCGCCTGGATCAGCATCGTGGCCAGCATGGCCGGTTTGAGCTGGCGGTTGGCGTTGGTCACCGCGCTGCGCACGGTCACGGTGCGGGTTTCGGGGTTGACCGTGTCGGCCACGTAGATCAGCTTGCCGGTGAGGCGCACGCCAAGGGCCGGCACCTCGATATCGACGCTCTGGCCCGATTTGACCAGCGCGGCCTGCTGCTCGGGCACTTCGGCGGTCACCCACACCTGGGACAGGTCGGCCACCATGTAGAGCGCGTCGGAAGGCTGCACGACCTGGCCCGGCGCCACCTGGCGCTCGACCACCGTGCCGGCCATCGTCGACACCACCGGCGTCACCGAATGGATCACGCCGCTGGAGCCCAGCCGGCCGATTGCCGCCGCCGACATGCCCAGCACGCGCAACTGGTCGGCCGCGCCGCGCTGTTCGGCGGAGGCAATCGCCAGCTCGCTCTCGCGGCGCTGCAATTCGGCCTTGCCGATCACGTCGGCCGCAAACAGCTGGCGCGCCCGCTCGACGCTGCGCGCCTGCAGGTCGGCCTGGGCGCGGGCCTTGAGGTAGGCGAGCTGGGCCTGGCCCAGTTCGGTGCTGTTGATCACCGCCAGCGCATCGCCCACCTTCACCTGCTGGCCGAGGTGGGCATGGATCTCGATGACCCGGCCGGTCACCGTGGCGCCGATGCGGGTTACGCGATGTTCATCGAAGTCCACCTTGCCGGCCACCCGCAGGGTGTCGGAAAGCGGCGTGGCGCCCACCGGCGCAACCTTGATGTCGGCACCGAAGTCGGCCGGCACCATCACGGCCAGCGGGTCTGCCGCCGGCACATCGGTCTCACCGGTAGCGGCCTCGGTGAGGGCCGCCGCCGTGGGTTCGGTCGTCGCGCCGGGCTTGGGGGAATCCTTGCAGCCGGCAAGAACCAGGGCGGCCGTCAGAACGGCCAGGGCAAGAGCGTTGGGTTTCATAAGCGGAATCCGGATCACGGTGCAGCGCGCAGGCGCTCGATTTCGATGATGGCCACCTGCAGTTCGTAGCGGGCGGCGATGAGTTCGTTGCGGGCAGCGCGAAACACCCGCTGGGCATCCAGGTAATCGAGGATGCCGCGCTCGCCGAAGCGGTAGGCCGCCTCGGCAACCCTCATGGCCGCCTCGGCCTCGCGGAGGATGCCGTTTTCGAGGGCATTCACCTGGGTGCGGGCGATCGCGTATTCGCTGTAGGCGATTTCGAGCGACTGCAGCAGGCCCAGCTCCTGGCCCGCCTGCTCGCTGCGGCTCTTCGCCAGCAGCGCACCGGCCTCGGCGATCGGCCCCTTGCGGCGATCCCAGATCGGCACGCTGAGCACCACGCCGAAGCGCGTGTCGCGGATTTCACTGTCGCGATCCTCGGCCACCTTCAGGGCCAGTTCGGGCTGGCGGCGCAAGCGTTCGAGTTCCAGCTGACGTTCGGCACGGCGCACCTCGGCCTGGCTGCGGAGCAGTTCGGGGTTGCGGGCCAGCACCTCGGCGCGCAGCACATCCAGCGGCGGCACCACGGTACTGCCCGGCGGGGAGGCGGCAAGCACGCCTTCCACCTGGAAATCGGCCGGCAGACCGGAGCCGACCACGGCGCGCAGCGCAGCATGGGCCCGGACAACCCGCTGGCCGGCGCTTTCAAAGGCCTTCTGGGCGTTGAGCAGTTCGGTATCGGCCTTGATCAATTCATAACGGGGCGCTTCGCCGGAGCTCACCCGCACCGCCACCTTGCCGCGGATCTGCTCGGCAAGGCTCAGGTCTTCGCGGGCGGCGCGCACTTCGGCCCGTCGGCGCAGGACTTCGAAGTAGCGCTGGTCGAGACGCGCCAGAAGATCGTTCTCGAAGGCACGCCGCTCGGCCTGGCGCGCGTCCAGCCCGAACGTGGCGGCATCGATGCGCGCGTCCCGCTGCCAGGGGTTGTCAATCCGTTGCAGCAGCGAAAGGCTGCGGGCACTGCCGTCGGTGGCACCGGGCACCCGGGCCTGGGTGCGCCCGGCGAGAAACTCCACCTCGGGGTTCGGGTAGGCCGCGGCACTCGCAACCTGGGCGCGACCGGCCTCCACTTGGGAACGGGCCGCGGCGAGGGCCGGATGACCGGCCCTCGCCACATCGCGCAGCGCCTGCAGGGAATAGGGCGCAGGCGCACCGACGGGCGCCGGGAACACAGGCACGGCCGTCACCGAGAGGGCGACAGCCAGGCATAACTTGGTGAGCATGTTGATCCTTCAGCGTTGCAAGAACGCTGTTTTTCGATTCGCGAAAACAAGGGACGTGACGGACTCCGTCACGGCGTACCGGGCCCCCCGGACGGGGAGCGGAGAGGATCAACTGCGCCGCGGAGGCGGCGACGTGGCGCGGGGAAAAACCGAGGGAAATTCAGGCAAGGCTCCGTCCGGGCGGACTTCGAGCAGGAACAGCACCGGCAAGGCAAAACCGCTGACAAAAGCCGGACAATCCTGCGGCTCGGGAGTATCAGGCTCAACGCCGCCCTGGGCCACCTGGTCCACCTGGACGTGCTCGACCAGCTCCGCGGCCGATTCATAGGCCTCTTCCGCACTGGCAACCCCCGCCCAGACCAGCACGAGGCAGGCCAGCGCAAGGGAAAGCACGCGGGAGATAAAGCGGGACAGGGATCGGTGGATACGTTGCATTGCAGCAATCAAGACCAGGCAGCGGACCGGGAGTTCCCGGAAAATCTGAAAAATCCGGAACTTCATCAAGGTGCAGCGTGACTATAATCGCACCTTTTCCGCTTTTGCACCCCATCATGCTGCGTCGCATCATCCTGTTCCTGCTGGTTCTTCCGGCCCTCGCCTTTGCCCAGATGACTCCTCCGCCGGTTGCCGCGCGGGCCTGGCTGCTTCTCGACGTGGGCTCCGGACAAGTGCTCACCGCCGAACAGCCGGACCAGCGCATCGAGCCGGCCTCGCTGACCAAGCTGATGACCGCCTACCTGGCCTTCTCGGCGGTAAAGAACAAAACCCTGGCGCTCGACCAGACCATCCCGGTCTCGCCCAAGGCCTGGAAAGTGCCCGGCTCCAAGATGTTCATCGAGCCGCAAACCCCGGTGACCGTGAAGGAACTCCTCCACGGCATGATCATCCAGTCCGGCAACGACGCCTGCGTGGCGCTGGCCGAAGCCATCGCCGGCTCGGAAGAAGCCTTTGCCCAGCTGATGAACAAGGAAGCCGCCCGTCTCGGCCTCAAGAACACCCACTTCGAAAACGCCACCGGCCTGCCCCACCCCTCGCACCTCACCACGGTGCGCGACCTCTCCGTGCTGGCCGCGGCCATCATTCACGACTTCCCCGAGTTCTACCCGATCTATTCCATCAAGGAATACACCTACAACAAGATCAAGCAGCCCAATCGCAACCGTCTGCTCTTTCTCGACCCCACCGTCGACGGCATCAAGACCGGCCACACCGACAGCGCCGGCTACTGCCTGATCGCCTCCGCCAAGCGCAACGACCGTCGCCTCGTGTCGGTCGTCGTCGGCACCACCAGCGACAGCGTGCGCGCCCAGGAATCCCAGAAACTGCTCAACTGGGGCTACCTGGCCTTCGACACCGTCAAGGTGTACACCGCCAACCAGGCCGTGAATGAATTCCGCGTCTGGAAAGGCAGCGAAAACATCGTCAAGGCCGGTTTCCTGAACGATTTCGTGCTCTCATTGCCAAAGGGAGACGCCCAGAAGCTCAAGGCCGACGTGGTCAGCCAGCAGCCCCTGCTCGCCCCGCTCGCCAAGGGTCAGCCCATCGGTACGCTGCAGCTTTCCCTCGACGGCAAGCCGATCGGCAGCTACCCCATCGTGGCCCTCGACGAAGTGCCCGAAGCCGGCTGGTTCGGCCGCATGTGGGATGCAATCCGCCTGTGGTTCAAAAATCTGTAAGGAAAGCCGAATGACCGAAGAGCGCACAACCCTGCTCGAGTTCCCCTGCGAGTTCCCGATCAAGATCATGGGCGCGCGGGTGGATGACTTTGCCCAGGTCGTGCTGGAGGTGGTGCTCACCCACGCGCCGGATTTCGACGCCGCCACGATGCAGATGCGCCCTTCTGCCAAGGGCAACTACCTCGCCATCACCTGCACCGTGAACGCCACCTCCCAGGCCCAGCTTGACGCGCTGTACCGGGAGATGTCCTCCCACCCGATGGTCAAAGTCGTCCTGTGATCATCCGCCGCCCGGGCCTCGTGCCCTACGAACCCACCTGGCGGGCCATGCAGGAATTCACCACCCGTCGCGACGCCTCCACGCCGGACGAGCTGTGGCTCGTCCAGCATCCGCCGGTGTATACCCTCGGCCAGGCCGGCAAGCCCGAACACCTGCTGCAGACCACCGACATTCCGCTGGTCAAGATCGACCGCGGCGGCCAGATCACCTACCACGGCCCCGGCCAGGTCGTGGCTTATCTGCTCATCGACCTGCACCGCCGCCACCTCAAGGTGCGCGAAATGGTCAATCTGCTCGAACAGTCGATCATCGACTGCATTGCCGACTTCGGCCTCGACGCACGCCGCCAGGAAGGCGCTCCGGGCGTCTACATCGACGGCGCCAAGATCGCCGCCCTCGGCCTGCGCGTGAAGAACGGCTGCAGCTACCACGGACTGTCCCTCAACGTCGATATGGACTTGACACCATTTACGTGGATCAACCCCTGCGGCTATAGTGGGCTCAAGACCATACAACTCAAGGACTTCGGCGTGACTGAAGGCCCCGATGAAGTCGCCGAACGGCTTCTCGGCCACCTCCAGCACCACTTCCCCGCCGTCGCCTCACTCTGACCAAAGGACAGCAATGGACTCCACCACTACCCGCAAGCAGCGCGGCGCCGAAAAAACCGCCCGCATCCCCATCAAGATCGTTCCCGCCGAGCGCCTCAAGAAGCCCGAGTGGATCCGCATCAAGCTGGGCGCCGGCATCGAAGCCGAACGCTTCAACGAGATCAAGGACACCCTGCGCGAGCACAAGCTGCACACCGTCTGCGAAGAAGCCTCCTGCCCCAACATCCACGAATGCTTCGGCAAGGGCACGGCCACCTTCATGATCATGGGTGACATCTGCACCCGCCGCTGCCCCTTCTGCGACGTGGGCCACGGCCGCCCCGAGCCGCTCAACACCAACGAGCCGGCCGACCTCGCCAAAACCATTGCCGCGATGCGTCTCAACTACGTGGTGATCACCAGCGTCGACCGCGACGACCTGCGCGACGGCGGCGCCCAGCACTTCGCCGACTGCATCAAGGCCACCCGCGAAGCCAGCCCCAAGACCAGCATCGAAGTGCTGGTGCCCGACTTCCGCGGCCGCATGGAGATCGCCCTCGACATCTTCGACCAGGCCCCGCCGGACGTCATGAACCACAACATGGAAACCGTGCCGCGCCTCTACAAGCAGGCCCGCCCCGGCTCCGACTACGCCTACTCGCTCGAACTCCTCAAACAGTTCAAGGCCCGCCACCCCGACGTGTCCACCAAGTCCGGCCTGATGGTCGGCCTCGGCGAAACCGACGAGGAAATCCTCGAAGTGATGCGCGACTTGCGCGCCCACAACGTCGAGATGCTCACCATCGGCCAATACCTCCAGCCCTCCGGCGGCCACCTGCCGGTGCTGCGCTACGTGCATCCTGACGTTTTCAAGATGTTTGAAACCGAAGCGCTCAAAATGGGTTTCAAAAACGCCGCCTGCGGCCCGATGGTCCGCTCCAGCTACTGGGCCGACCAGCAGGCACAAGGGGCGGGGGTGGTTGACAATTCCAGCGCTCTGCGCGACTGAACATCGCTAAATGCTATTAACAATGTTGGTAGCTACCAGATGGAGCGTCTGGTTAAGCATTGTTTTCGATCAGCACTCCACTTTTCTGCATTGGTCGAGCAAGCTTAGAGGAAGTACCACACCGGCTCTGCCGGTGAGTTTTTCGTGCCTAATTCTCTACGACGCTTGTCCACTTCTGGGCAGCACAAATGACACGATCGTTGCTGCCAGGGTTGAATTGAGTCCTGTGAACGCAGGGGCGATTCATGACGAAATCAAGTGCAAGTGATTTGATCACCACCTGACCATCATTCAGCACCTTGAGCCCAATTGAGCAGTCGGCAGGCAACACGAGTTTAGTCCGTATGGATAGGCATTACATCGATTTACGCGACAGAGCTACAATGCATCATGCCCAATCCGCATGTCGTTATTGAAGAGTTCAAAGACGCTAGCCGCCCAGGATCAACTTGGCGGCTAAATTGGTTTGGCGGGGTTGAGCGAGACCCCAATGTCGCGACCGAATACAAGCTTCAAGTTGTCCTGACCAAGGTTAAGGACGATGCCAAGGGCGCTTGGCACACGGAGAGCTCCGTTGAGCAAGACATCCTCCGTATGGTTCCCATTGGAATCGGACAACTTCCCCTGCTGCGTATGGGCTCCCTCTGGCGGGATGGCAAACTCGAAATGCTACGCAGCGGAGATGCGCAAGTGTTCGATCTCGATATCCCTCCTGGCTTACCGAACTTCTACATCGCCACCGACAAAATAGGCCTGTCAGGGCTTGTCCCCTTTCGCGACCATCGTTTGATGGGTTTCGGCAAAAACACCAAATGCCTTGTCCTGCCGCACAACGGTGATCCGGCTGGGATCATCATTCCTGCCATCGAACTGATACGCTTTTATTACGCCAACTCGACGCGGCTCTCGAAGGCCATCTTCAACGGCGACTTCGTACACGCGCCATCAAGCGTCTACGATCCCGACTTCACGGGACTGGACGGAAAACTCGCGGTGGTTTGTCGGCGACAAGATGTCAGCGACGAAGATTGCTGGACCATCGCCCGGACACTCAATTCCCAAGCGGCATTCGATGGTGCCCGGCGCGTAAGCGATTCGATGATACGAAACTTCGCCAACACGCAGCACGCGAATCCTGAAAGCGCGTTTCCGTTCTCAGGCAAAACCAAGCTCAAGGCCTTATGCAAGAAAGTCGGTCACGCCCCAGCGAGGTATTTGATCCTATCACTCGTATCCTGCTCAGCGCCTTTTCCTTACGACGACCTGGAGGTCATGGCCGATAACGATGGTCGGCAAGCCGACCCAGATACCGACATACCAGACCAAGCCAAGATCCCGATCAACCGCCCGAGTAAAGACGAGAGGCAGGAACTCACGCCTCTCCTCCTTCAAAGCGCCAAAGAGCCCGACAGTAATGCACAGCCAAAGCGCCTTGAACTATCCGGAGATAGTTTCGAAGCACTCAAAGGCAAGAAAATCAGGAAGCAAGAAAAAGAACTTTGTAACTACAAGGCCGGTGAGCTTGTCGCGATTGCGGCGCCGGATCCTGATGTAAGTGGAACGGCTGACGGCATACGGTCTGTGGATGGTGTCGACAAAGCAGAGTTGGAGAAGGCTTGCAGTGAAAGCCTTCCCCCTTCTTTTTTTACGACTTATTTGTTGCATTGATTGATGAATTGAACTCGCGGGAAGCGGTTTCAGCAAGATTGCTCCCACTAGCAGATGGGCTTGGCCTGATAAAAGCCATGCGAACCTCCGCGGCAGGAAAACGACAGTGGGCGTACATAGACCATAGGACGCGGCAGCTACGCCATTTCATGTTCGCGGAAATCCAAGTATCTAGCAGCTACTATTATTTGGTCGAAATAGAAAGACGACCACCTCCTGCCAGCGACAGCTACTGCTCCGAGATCTTTTTTGATGCGAAAGAAAGACCTTTCACACCACATCAAATAGGTCAAATGGCAAGCGTCTTATCGAAGCAGTCGGGTCGAATTGCAGACATGGAACCTTTGTCTTTACTCGGAATTCGCAAGAGAGCGAATGGCCTAAAGCATACTAGGCCAACCCTATCAGACTACGCAGACAAAATACTGCACGGCATTGCAACAGCAAAAGCTTACTGATTTAAGCTACCGGGACAAATCCAAGATTTATTAGCCGGTACTCCATGGCAGCATTGCTTACATTGAACTTCTTCGCCATCTGCTCAATGAGGGCTGATCGAGTGATGTTGTGGTTGCTGCCAGCCGTCTCGAATAGAGCATCAAGCATCATGTGCTGAGGCATCAAGAGATTGGCGGCGAATGCATTCGCTTCAATCTCTTGCGGGTCAACTGCGATTTGAGATTTCGTATCTCGCTTGTTTAGCACCGTCTGATCCACAAATAGCTCCCCATTGTGCTCAAGTACATAGTGACCAAGCTCGTGGGCAATTGAGAATCGCTGGCGCTTTTTTGGGTGATTTTTATTTATGCCAATAGCAGTTCGCTCAGGTGAGCGAACAAGTACGCCGGAAAGCTCTTGCGAGAACGGCAGCTTATCCACCGAAATGCCAAGGCTGATAGCGATGGCTTCGGGATCAATGGGCGGCATGTGTATATTGAAGCGCTGTAACAGCGCATTTGCTTTAACCGTTGCGCGAGACATTAG
>JADKKC010000005.1 GCA_016720685.1 Zoogloea sp. | reverse complement strand
CGCCAATGAAAAAGCTGCTTGAGGTCGTAACCGGTGCTGTCCTTGCGCAGCGCACGCAGACCATTCCAGATCCGTCCATCCGGCAGGACGACCTCCAGCCCGAGCACCAGCTCGCGCGTGTTGCCGTAGCGCAGCACCTGAACACCACCGGCGTTGGTGGAGATGAAGCCACCCACCTCGCAGGAGCCCTCGCTCGCCAGCGAAAGGGGAAACAGTCGATCGACCTCCTCCGCGGCAGCCTGAACGACAGCCAGCGGCACGCCGGCTTCGACGGTGATGGCGTTGTTGAGGGCATCCACCTGGCGAATCCGCCGCAGACGGGAGAGGTTGAGCACAATCGCCGGCCCGCCTTCTGCAAGCGGGGTTGCCCCGCCGCACAAGCCGGTGTTGCCCCCCTGTGGCACCACCGCGCAGCCCGCCGCTGCGCAGGCACGCAGCACGGAAGAAACCTGTTCCGTATCCGCCGGCATCACGACGGCCAGCGCCTTGCCGGTATATCGCCCGCGCCAGTCGGTCAGGAAGGGTGCCTTTGTCTCGGCCTCGGTCACTGTCAAGCAGTGGGCAGTGCCGACAATTTCTTGCAGGGTTTGGATCAAGGCATTCATGGGCAGGGCCTCCCGTCGAATGAAAGGTTCAACGTCCGAGCGCGCGCCTGATGGCCGGAAGGGCAAGCGCGACGGCCGCCTCGCCTTCGGCGATCGCCTCGGCGCCGCGGTGATAATCCATCAGCCCGAGCTGGGCCAGACGAGGGGAGATCAATACGTCGGCCGGCTCCCCGGCGAGCCGGCTTCGGGCAATTCGCACCGACATGATGGAAATGCTGCTCTGCATCACGGTGAGCATCGATGGCAGGCTTTCGGGGTCGCTGCCCGATACGCTGGCAGCCCCCTGGCCGTTGCGCCCGAAGCGGGCCAGCAACTTGCGCGGCCAGCCAAGTTCAGTCACCTCGGCCTCCTGCTCCCGCCGGCTGCGCCAGGCCGCGCCCACCACGTCGGAATTGAGATCGACCGCGATGACGATATCGGCCCCCATGGCCCGGGCCAGCGACACGGGAACCGGATTGACCAGCCCGCCATCGACCAGCAGGCGACCGTCCTGCCAGGACGGGGCCATCAGGCCGGGAAGCGCAATGGAAGCCCGCACGGCCGTGGAGACACTCCCCTCGCGCAGCCAGACTTCATGACCATTCTGCAAATCGGTGGCGACGCAGCCAAAGAGGTGAGTCAGCGCGGTGAAATCGCGATCGACAAAATTGCGCTCGAAAAAAGCGATCAGCTTGTCGCCCTTGATGAGCCCGCCACGCAGGCCCATGTCCATCAGTCCGACCACATCCTGCCAGCCAAGGGTTTCGACCCAGAAACCCAGCTTGTCGAGATCGCCGGCCGCCGCCACGGCGCCAACAAAAGCGCCGATCGAGCAGCCGCTGATGATTTGCGGCTCGATCCCTTCCCGCGCCAGGGCACGCAACACTCCGATGTGCGCCCAGCCGCGGGCTGAGCCGCTGCCAAGCGCAATGCCGATGCGAGGGGAGCGTTCTGTGGGGCTGAGGTGGGTCGCCAGGGATAGCTGACCCTTTTCCCGGCCTCGGCTAGGACGGAGGCCGACGCTCGTAGGGCCGAGGGCGATGGGGCCCTTAGATGGGTTCGGCGAAGAGGTCAGTGCACGTCGCACTCGGTGATGCGCACGCGGGCAAACTCGCCGGGCTCGAGATCTTCACCAGCCGGGATGATCACGAGGCCGTCGATATCCGGGGCGTCGCCGGGCGAGCGGGCCAGTGCGCCCTCCTCGTCGACTTCGTCCACCAGCACGGTCATTTCGCGGCCGATGAAACGCTCGAGGCGTTCGGTGGAGATGTCTTCCTGAAACTCCATGAGCTGGATGCGGCGCTCTTCACGGATCTCTTCCGGCACCGGATCGGGCAAGTCGTTGGCAGCAGCCCCTTCCACCGGCGAATAGGCGAAGGCGCCAACACGGTCGAGCTTGGCCTCTTCGAGGAACTGCAGCAGCTCTTCGAAATCAGCGTCGGTCTCGCCGGGGAAGCCCGTGATGAAGGTCGAGCGGATCGTGAGATCGGGGCAGATTTCGCGCCAGCGGCGGATGCGCTCGAGGTTGTTCTCGGTGCTTGCCGGACGCTTCATCGCCTTGAGGATGCGCGGGCTGGCGTGCTGGAAAGGCACGTCGAGGTAAGGCAGGATCTTGCCTTCGGCCATCAGCGGAATGATGTCGTCGACGCTGGGGTAAGGGTAGACGTAATGCAGGCGCACCCAGACGCCCAGGTCGCCAAGGGCGTTGCACAGGTCGTAGAGTTTGGTGCGCACGGGCTTGCCACCCCAGAAACCGGTGCGGTACTTGACGTCGACGCCGTAGGCGCTGGTGTCTTGCGAAACGACCAGCAGCTCCTTCACGCCGGCATTGACGAGGTTCTCGGCCTCGCGCATCACGTCGCCGATCGGCCGGCTGACGAGATCGCCGCGCATCGACGGAATGATGCAGAAGGTGCAGCGATGATTGCAGCCTTCGGAAATCTTCAGGTAGGCGTAGTGATTGGGCGTCAGCTTGACGCCCTGCGGCGGCAACAGGTCAATGAAGGGATCGTGCGGCTTGGGCAGGTGCTTGTGCACCTCGTGCATGACCTGCTCGGTGGCATGGGGGCCGGTGACGGCAAGCACCTGGGGATGGGCCGCCATCACCACGTCGGCCTTCGCACCGAGACAGCCGGTAACAATGACCTTGCCGTTCTCGTTGAGGGCTTCACCGATGGCATCGAGGGATTCTTCAACCGCTGCATCAATGAAGCCGCAGGTGTTGATGACCACGAGGTCGGAACCTTCGTAGGATGGAGAAATCTCGTAGCCCTCAGTCCGCAGGCGGGTGAGGATGTGCTCGGAGTCTACAAGCGCCTTGGGGCACCCGAGGGATACGAAGCCGACTTTCGGAGCGGCTGCTTGCTTGGTCTGGGTCATGCGTCGGGAAAAACGGAAGGGGTAAAAGTGCAAGGGCCGCGACGATCGCGCGGCCCCATTTGGCTATTTCTTGGGCGTACCCGCCGGCGCGGCGCCGGGCGCCTCCGGATCGATCTTGTCCGGAGTGAATCCCGCGGCAAAATTCGGAAACTGGAAGCCGGAGAAGAGATTGCGCGTCTGGCTATCGAGCTGCTCCTGCATCTGCGCGTACATCTTCTTGCTCTGCTCCATGTAGGCACCCATCATGCTCTGCATGGCCGGGCCCTGAAAATTCAGAAACTGGGCCCAGAGATCCTGGCTCACCGTGGCGTTTTCGCCATACACGGAGCGCACCTGCTCCTGGAGCTTGGTCTGCATGTCGGTAAAACCCTTGATGTTGTTCTCAAGGTATTTGCCCATCATTCCCTGCATGGCGTTGCCGTAGAAGCGGATCATCTGGGAAAGCAGGTCGGAGGTGAACATCGGGGCACCACCAGCCTCCTCTTCGAGGATGATCTGCAGCAGGATGTTACGGGTCAGGTCGTCACCGGTCTTGGCGTCGACCACCTGAAAAACACCATGTTCAAGAACGAGTTCCTTCACGTCGGCAAGCGTGATGTAAGAGCTGGTTTGTGTATCGTAAAGACGGCGATTCGGGTACTTTTTTATCAGGCGAAGTTGATCAGCCATTAGTGTTATCTCCTCGGTGGCGATGGAATCGCCTGCGGAGATTATACTGCGGTGCGCAAAAAAAAACCCCGCCATGCGGCGGGGTTCGCGTGAAGCTTGTTGCAGCAGATTACTGATAGTACAGGCCGCCGTTCACGTTCAGGGTGGTGCCAGTAACATAGCCAGCCAGCTCGGACGCCAGGTAAACAACCGCGGCGCCGATCTCTTCCGGCTTGCCCAGACGCTTGACCGGCACGGTGTCAATGATGGCGTTACGAACTTCTTCCTTGATCGCCATGACCATGTCGGTGCCGATGTAGCCCGGGGCGATGGCATTACACGTCACGCCCTTGGTGGCCAGCTCGGCCGCCAGAGCCTTGGTGAAACCAATCACGCCAGCCTTGGCGGCGGAGTAGTTGGTCTGACCAGCCTGGCCCTTGACGCCATTCACCGAGGAGATGTTGATGATGCGGCCCCAGCCACGTTCCGCCATCTTCGGGGAAATGGTGTGGGTCACGTTGAACAGGCTGGTGAGGTTGGTCGCAATGACCGCATCCCACTGACTCTTTTCCATCTTCGGGAAAAACTTGTCACGGGTGATGCCGGCGTTATTCACCAGGATGTCGATCGGGCCGACTTCGCTGACGATTGCCTCAACGGCCGCCTTGCACTGCTCATAGTCAGAGACGTCGAATCCGTACAGCGGGATATCGAGGCCTTCAGCCTTGCGGGCCTCAACCCAGGCTTCCTTGGCGGGATCACCAGGATAGAAGTTACCCACCACGCGGACACCCGCAGCAGCGAGGGATTTGCAGATCGCAGTGCCAAGACCACCAACTGCGCCGGTTACAAGAGCGATGCGCTGAGACATTACACGTTCCTTATGTTGCGGTGCGAAAGTTCGATTAGAACATATGCTGGCCGCCGTTGATAGAAATGTTGGCGCCGGTCACGAAAGCCGCCTCGTCGGACGAGAGGTAAGCGATAAGACCGGCGATTTCTTCCGGTTTGCCCAGACGGCTCATCGGAATATGGGGCAGGATTTTGCTGTCGAGCACTTCCTGCGGAATTGCGAGCACCATCTTGGTGCCGATATAGCCCGGCGAAATGGTATTCACGGTCACGCCGGCCTTGGCCACTTCCTGAGCCAAGGACTTGGTAAAGCCGTGCATCCCCGCCTTGGCCGCTGCGTAATTGGTTTGACCAAATGCACCCTTGATACCGTTAAGCGACGACACGTTGATGACGCGCCCCCACTTGCGCTCGACCATGCCATCCATGACCTGCTTGGTCATGTTGAACACGCTGTCGAGGTTGGTATGGATGACGGCGTCCCAATCAGCCTTGGTCATGCGCTTGAAGGTCATGTCACGAGTGATGCCGGCGTTGTTCACCAACACATCAACCGGACCGATGTCGGTCGTGACGGCATCTATGCAAGCCTTGCATGAATCGAAATCCGCCACGTCGCAAGGATAGGCCTTGAAGCCGTAACCCATGTTGTTCATGGTCTGAAGCCATTCGGCAGCGCCCGTATTGCCCGGCGAATGGGTTGTAACCACTTTGTAGCCAAGCGCCGCCAGCTTGATGCAGATCGACTCCCCCAGACCACCCATACCACCTGTAACCAGTGCTACTCGTGCCATTTTCTTCCCTCCTTGAAATGAATTATGCGGGGGTTACTCTAACTCCGGCAGCACCCCCATTGCGCTCACTGCCGACTAATCACTTCCGGAATTCCGGCCCCGGGCATCTTCCCGGGTGCCGGCCGAATTGTTCAGGCTGTTTCCTTGACGTAACGGCCAGGCGCGGCTTCGAGCACCTTGTATTTTGCATTACCCAGCTTGTTACGCGCGGCAACCATGCTGCCACTGCGCGGCTTGAGCCATTCGATCCAGTGCAGCCACCAGCTGCCCTTCTCTTCGGTTGCCGTTTCCAGCCACTCTTCCGGAACCGACGCAGCAGATTCGCTGACCCAGTAGCTACGGCGATTCTTCGAGGCCGGATTGATCGCCCCGGCAATATGACCGCTGGCGCCCAGCACGAAGGTCGATTCGCCGCCAAGAATCTGGCGCACCAGATAGGCACTGGTCCAGGGAACGATATGGTCTTCGCGGGTCGCCAGCAGATAGGAAGGCATGTCGACCTTGCCCAGATCCACCTTTACGCCCAGCATTTCGAGCTTTCCCGGCACCCGCAGGTTGTTCTCGAGGTACATGTTGCGCAGGTACCAGGCGAGGAAGGGGCCGGCCAGGTTGGTGCTGTCGGAGTTCCAGTACAGCAGGTCGAAGGCTTCGGGCGTCTTGCCCTTCAGGTAGTTGCCGACCACGTATTGCCAGATCAGATCGTTGGCCCGCAGGCTGGAGAACACCTGGGACAGCTCGCGCCCCATCAGCAAACCACCCTTGCCGATGGCCGCCTCGCGAGCCGCAACCGAGGCCTCATCCACCAGGCAGCCGATCTCGCCGGCATCGCTGAAATCGAGCAGGGTCGTCATCAGCGTAAGACTTTCGGCCGGATCTTCGCCCTTGCCGCGCAGCACGGCCAGCGCCGACGACAGCATCGTGCCGCCGACACAGAAGCCGAGTACGTTCGGCTTGTCGACCTTGGTCACGTCGCGCACAACCTGCAGCGCGGTGATCGGACCTTGCTGGAGGTAATCATCCCAACCAAGATGCGACTGCTCGGCCTTGGCATTCTTCCAGGAGACCAGGAAGACGGTGAAGCCCTGCTCGACGATGAATCGCACCAGCGAATTGGCCGGCTGGAGATCCATGATGTAGAACTTGTTGATACAGGGAGGAACGATCAGCAGCGGGGTCTTGTAAACCTTTTCCGTCATCGGCGCGTACTGGATGAGCTGGATCAGCTCGTTCTCGAAGATGACGGAACCCGGTGTCGTGGCCAGGTTACGGCCAATCTCGAAGGCCGACTCGTCGGTCATCGAGATGCGTCCCTTCTCCATGTCGCCCACGAGGTTCTTGATGCCCTGGGTGATGCTTTCACCCTTGCTATCGAGGGCTGCCTGGATGAACTCGGGGTTGGTCGCCGCAAAATTCGACGGAGACAACGCATCGATGTACTGGCGGGTCATGTACTGCATGCGCGCCTTGGCCCGACCATCGGCAACCGGCACGGCATCGGCAACCTTGTTCAGGTAATCCGAGTTGAGCAGATAAGCCTGGCGGATGTAGTCGAACACGGGGCTCGACGACCATTCGGGAGCATTGAAACGACGGTCGCCCGGCTGGGGCTTGACCGTCGGCTGAGCGGGTTCGCCCGGCCTCGCCTGCGCCATGGACGCCCACAGACGGGCGTGGGCTTCGGCGAGCTCCCTCTGGAGCTTCGCCAGCTCCTGGGCTTCGGGCAGCGGCAGCTGTGGAGCCTGGGCAGGCGCAACCTGCGGAATGGCGACGCCCTGTTTGCCGAGGAAATCGAAAAAACCTTCAGCCAGCGACTGGCCGAACTTGAACATGCCTTGCAGCGCTTCGGCAGATTGCTCCGGTGTTACAGACATCCAGCTCTCCTTTATATTTTCATCCGGGTCTGCGGGAACCGGTGAGCGGCAGCTGCATGTGCAACTGACCATACCCCGCCCCGGCCGGCCCAACGCCTAGTAGAATTTGCGTATGTATATTATTGCTATTGCCTGGCTTTACGTCGCACTGCTGGCCACCGTGACGGAAACCACCGTTATTGGCGGGATACTGACTTTCCTGTTCTATGGTGTTGCGCCGCTCTCCCTTTTCCTGTGGCTGTTTGGTACACCGGCCCGACGACGCCGGTCAGCTCATCGCCCTCTCGGCGAGAGGATGGGCAAAGACGATGGAAGCGATGCCGGCGGCGATCAATAATACCTGCTGAGCGGTGGCCCGCAACTCCGTTCGCTTGTGCAAACCTGGAATGAGATCGGCCACCGCGACATAAATCATACTCGCGGCAGCAAGCGCAAGAAACACCGGCACCAGCGACTGCATGTGGGATAGCGCGAAATAGGCAAGAATGCCGCCGACAAGCGTCGCAAGGCTGGACAGCAGATTGAAGACCAGCGCCTTGGTCTTGCTGTAACCCGAGTGGATCAGGATCAGGAAATCCCCTACTTCCTGGGGAATTTCATGGGCGATGATCGCCAGCGCGGTCACGATGCCCAGCGGCGTACTTTCGACAAAGGCTGCAGCAATAAGCACACCATCGACAAAGTTGTGGAAGGTGTCGCCGACGAGGATCAAAAGGCCGCTGCGACCATGATCGTGTCCGTTGTGCTCATGGCCGTGACAGCCTTCGTCGTGACAGTGACGCCAGAGCACCAGCTTTTCCAGCACGAAGAACAACATGATGCCGGCCAGCACATTCATCGCGGCCCGCTCGGGGCTTTCGGCGGCTTCGATGGCGTGGGGCAGGACTTCCAGGAATGCCGCACCCAGCAGAGCGCCGATGGCGTAGCTGATCAGCACCGGCACCCAGTTGGGCCGCGCCGCAAAGGCAAACAGGGAAGCCACAACGACACTGAGCAGCCCGCCGGCAAAACTCATCACTACAATCCAGGCGAGGGGCGTCATGGTCATACAGGAAGATATCGGCCGGGCAGTATACCGCCAGTCGCGCTCGTAACCTTCACGGCTTAGTCCAGCCAGATCAGAGAGGCCATCCTGCCGGTCACGCCGTCACGGCGATAGGAAAAGAAACAATCCGGTTCCGAGAAGGTGCAGCGGTCGCCGCCATAGATGCCGGAAACACCCAATACAGCCAAGCGCTGACGGGCCAGCAGATAGATGTCGGCCAGCCACTTGGCAGGCATTCCGGCAGGACGAAACGCCGCTTCTGCCTGCCGGTCGACTGCCATGAACGCAGCACGTACCTCATTGCCGACCTCGAAGGCCTGCGGCCCGATGGCAGGCCCGAGCCAGGCCAGGATCTCGGACGGCGCCACCTTCATTGCCGCCACGCCGGCCTCGACAACCCCTCCCTGCAGCCCACGCCAGCCGGCGTGAACCGCCGCAACCACCGTGCCGGCACGATCGCACAGCAACAGCGGCAGGCAATCGGCAGTCATCACGGTGCAGACCTCTCCGGGCGAACAGGACACCGCGGCATCCGCATCGGGAGCACCGGTGCAGACTGCGGCATCAACGACCGCAGCACCGTGAACCTGGTTGAGCCAGGCCGGCTCGCCCGGCAGAGCGCTGCGCAGGCGCGCCCGATTCATCTCGACAGCCGCCGGATCGTCGCCGACGTGAGTGCCGAGATTGAGGCTGTCGTAGGGCGCCACACTGACTCCGCCGACGCGCGTCGTGGACAGTGCCCGCACGCGTGCAGGAGCCGGCCAGTCGGGGCAAATCCATGAGTCACTCACGGCTTGAGGCTCCCGCGCAGGGTTTCCAGCAAGCCTTCGAAATCGGCCGGCAAAGGCGACTGCCAGCGACAAGCCTCACCGCTCCGCGGATGAATGAGTCCGAGCTGCCAGGCATGCAGCGCCTGACGCGGAAAAGCGTCGAGCCGCGGATCGGAACTGCGCGGCTTGCCGTAGGTGGCATCGCCGACCAGCGGGTGACCGATATGCGCCATGTGAACGCGGATCTGGTGGGTGCGCCCGGTTTCGAGCTCGCATTCAACGAGCGTTGCACGGGCAAAGCGTTCCGCCATCCGGTATCGGGTCAGAGCCTCGCGCCCACCCGGCACGACAGCCATCTTGGTGCGCGTCACCGGATGACGGCCGATGGGCGCATTCACTTCGCCACTTGCCGCAGGATCTCCATGCACCAGCGCAAAATAATTGCGCTTGACGCTGCGCGCCTGGAGCTGGCGCACGAGATCAGTCTGCGCCTCGAGGGTTTTGGCAACCACCAGCAAACCGCTGGTGTCCTTGTCGAGGCGATGAACGATGCCTCCCCGAGGCAGCTCGCGAAAGCCGGAAGCGTAGTGC
Source organism: Zoogloea sp. (assembly GCA_016720685.1). Lineage (GTDB taxonomy): Bacteria > Pseudomonadota > Gammaproteobacteria > Burkholderiales > Rhodocyclaceae > Zoogloea. The sequence continues at coordinate 105,109 of JADKKC010000005.1, read as the reverse complement.
AGCAACGCATTGAGCAGGGTGCCGGACCAGTTTCCGCTGCCTGGATGCACCACGAGCCCGACCGGCTTGTCGATGACGAGCAGCGTGTCGTCCTCGTAAACGATCTGCAGCGGAATGTCTTCGGCCTGCTCGGCCAGCATCGTGTCCGACGGCTCGGGGCTGACGAAAACGGATTCGCCACCCCAAACCTTGGTCTTGGAATCCGGCGAGGCTCCGCCCACACGGATGCGCCCTGACTTCAGCCAGGACTGCAGGCGACTTCGGGAATGTTCTGGAAACAGCCGAGCAAGTGCCTGATCAACCCGCAGGCCGGCACAGTTATCGGGAATCGTCTCACGTAGAGGCGACGGGGAAAGGGAAGAGGACGGAACTGCTGGGCTATAATCGAGCCAGTCTTCTTCCAAAGAGTTTTCAATGGCGCATTTCACCCTGCGTAGTTTAACGCTTGTCGGCGTCCTGCTGCTTGCCGGCTGCGGCCTCCCCGATCAGATCGACGAAACCGTTGGCTGGAGCGCCCAGAAGCTTTATGCCGAAGCGAAGGAATCCATGTCCGATGGTGCATGGGACCGCTCCATCAAGATGTTCGAGAAGCTGGAGGCGCGCTACCCGTATGGCCGCTACGCCCAGCAGTCCCAGCTCGAAGTCGCCTACGCCTATTACAAGTCGGGCGAACAAGCCTCAGCGGTCGCGGCCTGCAACCGCTTCATCAAGCTGCACCCGAACCACACCAACGTGGACTACGCCTATTACCTGAAGGGTCTGGCCTATTTCAACGAAGACCTCGGTTTCCTCGGCCGCCTTGCCGATCAGGATCTTTCCGAGCGTGACCCGAAGGCCACTCGGGAGTCCTTCGATTCCTTCAAGGAACTGGTTCAGCGCTTCCCGAACAGCAAATACGCGCCGGATGCTCAGCTACGCCTGCGCTATCTCGTCAATGCCCTGGCAACCCATGAGGTCCATGTAGCCCGCTATTACTACAAGCGTGGCGCATATGTAGCCGCAGCCAACCGGGCTCAGACCACGGTCAAGGATTTTCCCCAGTCGCCGGCCGTCGAGGAAGCCCTGTTCGTGATGGTGCAAAGCTACGATGCCCTGAAACTGCCCGAACTGCGCAATGACGCCGAGCGGGTGATGCGTCAGAATTTCCCGAACAGCCACTACTTTGGCGGCAAGGTTCCGGGCAACGAGACCCAGCCCTGGTGGAAGATGTGGTAGCACGGAGCGCTGGCCGCCATGGATGAATCCGTTCGCCTGGCCATCGCCAAGTGGCCGAACGTACCTTCCTGCTGCGGCTGGCTGCGCCTTTCCCGACGTGGCGAGTGGCGTGTTCCGGAGGGGCCGATCCTTCATGCGGGCCTGCGCGCCTTCATCGGCAGAAACTACATGGCCGAACCGGATGGTCGCTGGTATTTCCAGAACGGCCCTCAGCAGGTTTTCGTCAGCCTCGACTACACGCCGACGATTCTCCATCTTGCCTCACCGGACCGCCTGAAAACCCACACCGGGCGCTCGGTGGAAACACTTTCCGAAGCCTGGCTGGACGAGGAAGGCAGTCTGCTGATCGGCTCGGAACACGGTATCGCGCTGCTTGACGATCGCGATCTCGCAGCCTTCTGCGCCGGCCTTGATGGCGACCTGGAAAGCCCCGACGGCCTGCTTAGCTTAGCGTGGGCCGACAGGAGAATTCCCGTAGGGCGAATTCAGCGGGCGGAAGTGGCCACCCGCTTTGCCTTCATAAGCGAACCGGCCTGAACGGCCGGCTCGCCCTCCTCCACTCAGCCCCGTCCGTAGGTGTCCTCGAAGCGGACGATGTCGTCCTCACCGAGATAACCCCCGGACTGCACCTCGATGATCTCGAGCGGCAGCTTGCCCGGATTGGTCAGCCGGTGCACATGCCCCAGCGGAATGTAGGTTGATTCGTTCTCGCCGAGCAGAAAGACCTTGTCGCCATTGGTGACTTCGGCTGTGCCCTTGACGACGATCCAGTGCTCGGCGCGGTGATGGTGCATCTGCAGGCTCAGACGGGCGCCGGGATTGACGACGATGCGCTTGACCTGGAAACGGGCACCGCTATCGATCGAGTCGTACCAACCCCACGGGCGGTGGATCTTGCGATGGGCGGAAGCCTGACTGCGCTTGCCCAACTTGAGTGCGGCAACGATCTGCTTGACGTTCTGGGTCTTGTCCTTGCGGGCAACCAGCACGGCATCGGGGGTTTCGACGATCACCGCGTCATCCAGCCCGACGCACGCCACCAGCCGGTCCTGGGCATACACAAGAGTGTTGCGACTATCCTCGAAGAGCACGTCACCCCGCGCCACATTGCCGTTACCGTCCTTGTCGGCGATCTGCCACAGCGCATCCCATGCGCCCACATCGGACCAGCCGGCCGACATCGGCACCACACGCCCTGCCACACCCAGCCCTTCGGCAGCGGCGAGTTTCTCCATGACCGCATAGTCGATGGAGTCCGACGGACAGGCGACAAACGCCTCCTTGCTCACCCGCACGAAATCGGAGTCCCGCGCACCGGCTTCCCAGGCAGCCAGGCAAGCCTGAGCCATGACCGGCTGAAGATGCGTCATGGCCTTCAGCCAGGTACTCGCCCGGACCATGAACAGACCGCTGTTCCAGAGGTATTCACCGCTATCGAGATAAGCCTGGGCGGTGGCGGCATCCGGTTTTTCGACGAAGGCCGCAATGGCCTTGCTGCCGTCGGCCTGCTCAGCCCCGAAACGGATGTAGCCGTAACCGGTTTCAGCGCAATCAGGAACGATGCCGAAGGTCACGATGGCGCCATTGAGGGCGGCCGGAATGCCTGCATCGATGGCCGCATGGAATCCGGAAAGATCACGGATCACGTGATCGGCCGGCATCACCAGCAGAACCGGATCCGCCTCGCGCACCGCCAGCGCCGCAAGCGTAAGTGCCGGTGCAGTGTTGCGACCTACCGGCTCGAGCAGAATGTTGCTGCTGGGCCGTCCGTTGGAACGGAGCTGCTCCGCGGTGACGAAACGATATTCCTCGTTACAGACGACAATGGGCGCGGAAGCCACAGATAGCTGGCCTGCAAAACCGGCAAGCCGGCCGGCGGTAGCCTGCAGCATGGTTTCATCGCCCACCAGGGCCAGCAACTGTTTCGGGTACTGTTCGCGGGAGAGGGGCCACAGGCGGGTGCCGGAGCCACCGGAGAGGATTACAGGTTGGAGTTCCATGGGCGGATCGAAGACGGAGATCAGAAAAACGATACGACGCAGCGCGCACCGTGCCAAAGGGTACTTTTTAGCACGGCTGGCGCCGGAGAACCCGGTGTCATTTCACGGTCGGCTCATTCGGAGCTTCGACTTCCGGACTCGACAGCCAGGATCCGACCACCCGCTCGACATCCTCGACCCCGGTCTTCTTGAGGCTCGAGAACAGCTGCACCGTAACCTGCTCACCGAGAGGCTCAAGCTCCTTGCGCACCGCCGCGAGGGTCGTCGCCTGCTCGGTGCGGGTCAGCTTGTCGCTCTTGGTCAGCAACACGTGAATGGGTCGACCGCTGGGAGCAAACCAGCCGATCATCACCCGGTCCCGCTCTTTCAGCGGATGACGGGAGTCCATGATCAGAACCAGACCGACCAGGTTCGGCCGCTTGGTCAGATAATCTTCCAGCAGCCGCTGCCACTGCATGCGAACGGCTTCCGGCACCTCGGCGTATCCATACCCGGGCAGATCTACCAGTACGGCGCCGTTACGCAGGCGGAAAAAGTTGATCAACTGGGTGCGTCCGGGCGTCTTCGACACGAAGGCGAGGCGAACGTGATCGCAGATGGTGTTGATGGCGCTCGACTTGCCTGCGTTGGAGCGGCCCGCAAAGGCAACCTCCGGCCCGTTGGGCGGCGGCAGGCCGCTGGGCTTGGCAATGGAAATTTCAAACTGGGCGTTGCGGAAAAGGGACATGGGGAGAAGCCGGGGGGAGAGACGCCTGAGCGCACGACATCTGTCGGCGCTTCGCGCAAAGAACTGGAATTGCTATAGAATAGCAGGTTTGAGACATCTTCCATTCTTGGCTTCCGAGGACATCATGATCAAGCATTCCCTTCTGCTTTCGCTGCTTCTGGTCACCGCTGCGGTTCAGGCTCAAGACAAGGCGGCGGCCCAGCCCAACCTGGCCAAGGCAAAACAGACTGCAGAACAGGTTTGCGGTGCGTGTCACGGCACTGACGGCAACAGCCAGATTCCGGCCAATCCGAAACTCGCCGGCCAGCATGCGGAATATCTCGACAAGCAACTGAGAAACTTCAAGAGCGAAGGCGGCAAGCCGGCCGAGCGCGCCAACCCCATCATGGGTGGCATGGTTGCAGCCCTCTCCGAAGATGACATGAAGGGTCTCTCCACCTACTTCGCCGGCCAGCAGCTCAAGCCCGAATCCGCCAAGAGCAAGGCCTCCATCGAACTCGGCCAGAAACTTTGGCGCGCCGGCGACATCAAGCGCGGCATTCCCGCCTGCGCCGCCTGTCACGGCCCCGCTGGCGCCGGTCTGCCGGCACAGTATCCGCGTCTGTCGGGCCAGTTCGCCGACTACACCGAAGCCCAGCTGAAGGCTTTCCGCGCCGGTGAGCGCGCCAACGACCCGGCCAAGATGATGCGCACCATCGCTCTCAAGATGACCGATCCGGAAATCAAGGCTGTCGCCGACTTCGCTGCCGGCTTGCGCTGAACGGAGTCAGGGCGCGCAAGCGCGCCGGGCTGTCATAAAAAAGAGTGGTTTCGACCACCCTTTTTTCGTTCACTCAGAACCCTTTTGGGGCTTAACGCCCTCAAGCCGGGCGATCTCACTCGCACTGAATCCCGCCTGAAGGCGGGCCTCCACGTTAAGAGGCTTGGGCGGCCAGGGCGCATCAAACTCGGCCATCAGCGCAAGGTAAGTCGCCTCCGGCTCCAGTCCGCGGCCGGCGCAGAAATGGCGAAACCAGCGGTCGCCCAAGGCCACGTGGCCGATTTCGTCGCGCAGGATGATGTCCAGCACGGCAATCGTCGCCTCGTCGCCGACCCGGCGCAGACTGGCAATGATGGGCGGCGTGGCATCGAGCCCCCGGGCCTCCAGAACCCGCGGCACCAACGCCATGCGCGCGAGCGGATCGGCGGCCGTTTTGACCGCCATATCCCACAAACCCCGGTGGGCCGGAAAATCGCCATAGGCAAACCCGGAGGCATCGAGCCGCTCGCTCAACAGTCCGAAGTGATAGGCCTCCTCCGCCGCCACCCGCAACCAGTCGGCATAAAACTCAGCCGGCAGGCCGCGAAAGCGATAGACACAGTCGAGGGCCAGATTGATCGCGTTGAACTCGATATGAGCGATGGCATGCAACAACGCCGCACGCCCCTCCGGCGATACCGGCTTGCGGCGCACCACGGCGGTATGGGCGATCAGTTCGGGGCGCTCCGGTCGTCCCGGATCATCCACCGCCAGCACCGGACACGGGCTCGCATCCGGCACGACGAGCCGCCCGGCGCCCCAGTCATCGAAGAGCCTCCCGGTGAATGCGGCCTTGTCAGCCGGCACGGGGCTCATCAGCGCCCGCCAGGCGCGGGCATGCAAATCGTCTTGATCTTCCGGCATGGGCGGCGATGTTAGCAGGAGTCGCCAGAAGCGGTCCTGCCACCCGCTTTGCGCAGGCGCAAAAAAAGGCCGTTACCTTTCGGAAGCGGCCCCAACCCTTGAAACAAAACTCCGATCAGGCGGTCTTGCGGCGGGATGCGCCGGCGGCTTTTGCAACCGGCTGGACAACATTCTTGATGGCCGACAGATTTGCATCGGCAATTTCGCCAAATTGATCAGTGAACTTGCCCATGGTTTCCATCGTCGCGACCTGGGTCTCGAGACTCTTGCGAATCGCATCGAACACCGGCGCAAAACTTTCCGGCGCACCTTTGGCGATACGGTCGATGTTCTCCTGGATCTGGCGGGTCGCCTCGGCAGTGGATTGCTTGACCGCCTCGGCCAGGATGCCGCGGGTCTCGAGCAGCACTTCGTATTGCTGGCGGGCACTCTCTGCCGCGCGGTCGATGTTTGGCTGGAAGAAGGTCTCCTGCCACTTGGTCAGACCGTCCGCATCCTTCACTTCGAGCAGGGCCTGGGTGACTGCCATCGCATCGCGGGACGACTCAAGGCCGGCCTCGAACTGCAGGCGGGTGATTTTCTCTGCCTGGGCGGCAAGGCTCTGCCCAAGATCAAGCAGGCTGTTCATCGCGGCACCCTGAAACGGTGCGGCAAACTGGGCAAAAACCTTTGTCGGCATAAATCTTCCTCAAACATTGAATTGCGTCAGAACGGCATCGAGGGTGTCTCCCCCGCCTCTTCCGGGCATCGTAAGAATCGATGCGTCTGATCGAATGAACGAGGCGAATTCTGCCAAAGAAGAAAGTTTTCACGAATCCGGCGTTTCCCTTCCGCACATCCGGGAAAACCCGGAAGCACATCAACAGGGCAACGACGTCAGTCTTCCTGCCGGCATGAGCGGACAACGATGCGAACCAGCTCGGCAAGGGAGTCCACCTGCAGTTTCTCCATCACGCGCGAGCGATGCTGTTCGACGGTTTTCATGCTGATGCCCAGGCCCTCGGCAATCTGCTTGTTGAGCCGCCCACCCACCATGCCTTCCATCACGTCGCGCTCCCTGGCGGTGAGGCTGTCGAGCCGCCCCTGGACATTGGCCAGCCACGCGTTTTCCTGCCGGCGCCGGGCGGCCAGTTGGACAGCCTCCAGCACCCGGTCGAGAAGTACCTGTTCGTTAAAGGGCTTCTGGAGAAAATCGAAGGCGCCCTCGCGCATGGCCCGAGCCACCATCGGCACATCGCCGTGGGCCGAGACAAAGATGATCGGCACCCCCCGCCCCAGCTTTCCCAGCCGCTCCTGCAGCCCGACGCCGGAGAGGCCCGGCATGCGCACATCCAGCACCAGGCAATGGACCCGCTCAAGGGCATCACCGTCGGCCAGCACGTCGAGCGCCGTGGGAAAACAGCGAACCGGCAAACCGAGGGTTTCGATCAGCAGCCCCATGGAGAGCCTGACTGCGTCATCGTCGTCAACAACACACACAAGCGGCCCGGTCATGTCAGCCTCCTGTACGGCAAAATCGATTTGAGACGAATACCCCCGGTCTCCCGACACCACGTCACGCCGCAGCCGAGGGCAGAGCGAAACAGAAGGTCGAACCGTGAGCTGTACTGGCTTCGACCCACAAGCGCCCGCCATGGTTCTCGATGATCGTCCGGCAGATGGCCAGGCCGAGCCCGACGCCGTCCGGCTTGGTCGTCGCAAAAGGGGCAAAGGGATCGCTGCGCACGGCCTCGGCCAGCCCCTCGCCACGGTCGATGACCGCCACCTCCACAACGCCATCCGCCCCCAGACGGGAGCGAACCAGCAGGATCCGCTCGCCCGGAATGGCGCTCATGGCGTCGATTCCATTCTTGATGAGATTGCTGAGCACCTGTTCGAGCTGCACCTGGTCGGCCTGCACCATCGGCAAGGCATCGGCCAGCTCGAGCACAAAATGCACGGAGTGCGCGCGCGCCTCGAACTCGGCGAAACGAACCGTGCTGCGCACCACACCGTTGATAGCCACCGGCGCAGCCACCAGCCCGCCCTTGCGCACGAAGCCCCTGACCCGATGGACGATCTCACCGGCCCTGAGGGCCTGTTCGGCGATCATTTTGAGCGGTTCACGGATACGCGCGCCCGCTGCGCCCAGCTCTTCGAGTCGACGCAGCGCCACGCCGCTGAAGTTGCGCAGTGCAGTGAGAGGCTGATTGAGTTCATGAGCCAGCGCCGAGGCCATTTCACCGACGTGGATCAGGCGGGCCGCGCGGGCCAGTTCCTGCTCCTGACGCTTCTCGCGCTCGATGCCGAGATGGCGGTCATGGACATCCCGGACAGTCCCGATCATGCGCAGCGGACGGCCGTCCACGTCCCGTTCCATGATATTGCCGCGCAGCGCCAGCCAGCGGTATGAGCCATCCTCGACGCGCAGCCGGAACTCCACTTCGGTGATCGGCCGATCACCCGCGAGATGGGCGCTGAAAGCCGCCATCGCCTTGCGCAGATCGTCAGGGTGCAGCCTTTCTGGCCAGATGTCGTTGCCACACAGGGGGCGTCCGTCCTGCCAACCGACGATTGCCCTGAATGACGGGCTGACCTCGATCTCGCCGGTAATCAGGCTCCAGTCCCACAGCGCGTCGCCATGACCCTCGAGGGCAAACTGCCACAGGCGCGCAGAAGCCTGGAGATGATCGATCCGGGCTCGCGACGCGGTGATATCGCGAAACGTGGCGATAAAGCGCTCCGGCCTGCCGGCCTCGTCCCGCGCAACGACCTTTCCCCGGGCGGAAATCCAGCGCGGGCTACCGCTCCGGCAACGCACCCGGAACTCCGCCTCGAAGGCCGCCAGCGAGTCATCCAGGCAGGCCTCCAGCTGGCCCAGCACTTCCCGCCGCTCATCGGCGTGAAGCAGATCGCGCCAGTCCGGCATTCCGCCTTCGGCGGACGGATCGCAAAAAACCTCCCGCAGATTCTCCGAACAGGCGACACGGCCGTCGCGGAGATTCCAGTCCCATACGCAGTCGCCCGCGGCGTCGAACGCCAGGCGCCAGCTCGCCTCGGCCAGGCCGGGATTTTCCGTCAAACCGCTCGGCATCATTCCCATCCTGGCCGGAGGCGCCGTCGCCAGCAGGCTCCGAAGCCCGAACCGGTCAGCGCATGCCGCCGGGCATCAGCCCCTTCATGGCGCGCATCATTTTCTGCATGCCGCCCTTCGAGAACTGCTTCATCATTTTCTGGGTCTGCTCGAACTGACTCAGGAGACGATTAACCTCCTGCACCGTCACCCCGGCACCGGCCGCGATGCGGCGCTTGCGCGAGGCCTTGAGAAGCTCGGGCTTCGCACGCTCGATCGCAGTCATCGAATTGATGATGCCCTCGATGCGCTTGACCGCCTTCTCCTCGACGCCACCCTGCAACTGGCCCGCAGCCTGGGCGAACTGGGCCGGCAGCTTGTCCATCAGGCTGGTCAGGCCGCCCATCTTTTTCATCTGGCCAAGCTGGTCCTTGAAATCGTTGAGGTCGAAGCCCTTGCCGCTCTTGAGTTTCTGGGCGAACTCCTTGGCCTTCTCTTCATCAACACCGCGGCGGGCGTCCTCGACCAGCGACAGGATGTCACCCATGCCGAGAATCCGGCTGGCCATCCGCTCGGGGTGGAACTCTTCAAGCCCGCCGAGCTTTTCACCGACACCGGCAAACTTGAGCGGCTGGCCGGTGACGTGACGCACCGAAAGCGCCGCACCACCGCGGGCATCGCCATCGAGCTTGGTCAGCACGATGCCGGTGAGCGGCAGCGCTTCGTTGAAGGCACGAGCCGTATTCACCGCATCCTGACCGAGCATCGCATCGACGACGAACAGCGTTTCGATCGGCTTGACCGCGGCATGCAGGGCCTGGATTTCCTCCATCATCGCCTGGTCGATGGCCAGACGACCGGCCGTATCGACCAACACCACGTCCATGTAGTGACGGCGCGCGTAATCAATGGCGGCGCGGGCGATGTCGACCGGCTTTTGATCGGGCGTGGACGGGAAGAACTCGATCCCCGCCTGCTGGGAGACCGTCTGCAACTGCGCGATGGCGGCCGGACGATAGATGTCGGTGGAAACCGCCAGCACCTTTTTCTTCATCCGCTCGACCAGCATCTTGCCGAGCTTGCCGGTGGTGGTGGTTTTGCCGGCGCCCTGCAGGCCGGCCATCAGGATGACCGCCGGCGGCTGGGTAGCCAGGTTGAGGCCGGTGTGGGCGCCGCCCATCAGCTCGGTAAGCTCCCGGTGCACCACGCCGACCAGTGCCTGACCGGGCGTCAGCGAACTCAGCACTTCCGTGCCGACCGCCTTTTCCTTGACGCGGGAGATGAATTCCTTGACCACCGGAAGGGCCACATCGGCCTCCAGCAAAGCCATGCGCACTTCACGCAGGGCTTCCTGGATGTTCTCGTCGGTGAGGCGGGCTTGGCCGCGCAGAGTCTTGACGACTTTGGCCAGTCGCGTTGTGAGGTTATCCAGCATGATGGTTTGTAGCCGAGGCCTTGGGGTAAACTTCGAAGATGCCCGCGATTCTACTTCATCTCCTCCCTGCAACCCTGTACGCCCTGCTCGGCATGCATTTCTGGCACAGCCGCTGGCGTGCTCCCACGCGGGCACCCCGCCAGGGACTGCTGCCCTGGGAAAGGGCGCTGATGCTCGCCGCCCTTGTCGCCCACGGTGTTTCGCTGCACGCCGTGTTCTTCTCGCCGGAGGGTATCCGCTTCGGTTTCAGCCTGGCCCTGTCGCTGATGCTCTGGCTGGCCATGCTGTTCTACTGGATCGAAAGCCTCTACGCCCGCCTCGAGGGGCTGCAGACGCTGGCCATGCCGGCCGCCGCCGTCTGCGCCCTGCTGCCGGCCTTCTTCCCCGACCCGCACCTGCTGGAAAACGCCGGGTCTGCGCTGTTCCGCGCCCACTTCGTCGTCGCCATGCTGGCCTACAGCCTGTTTACGCTGGCCGCCCTGCACGCCGTGCTGATGGCCGTGGCCGAGCGCAGCCTGCACGGCGCAAGGCTCACCCGGGCCATTTCTGCGCTGCCGCCGCTGCTGACCATGGAAACCCTGCTGTTCCGTCTGATCGGCATCGCCTTCGTGCTGCTGACGCTCACGGTCGGCTCGGGCATCCTGTTTTCCGAAGCGCTGTTCGGCAAGGCCTTCCGCCTTGACCACAAAACCGTCTTCGCGATTATCTCGTGGCTGCTTTTCGGCAGCCTGCTGATCGGCCGGCACGCCTGGGGCTGGCGCGGCAAAAAAGCCCAGTACTGGACCCTCGCAGGCTTCATCGCACTGATGCTGGCCTACGTGGGAAGCCGCTTCGTGGCCGAAGTCCTGCTCGGCCGGGCCGCTTGACAAGGCCTGACCCGGCCTGAATACTCGGCGGGTCACCCCCTCTGTAGCTCCGCTTGGACAGCATTCCCCTTTACGCCCAGTCGGCCATCCTGGTCACGCTGCTGGCGCTATCCGGTTTTTTCTCGATGGCCGAAACGGCCATGATGGCGGCTAACCGCTATCGCCTGCGCACCGCCGCCAGCCAGGGCTCACGGGGCGCCCGCCTGGCCCTCGATCTGCTGGAGCACACCGACAAACTGCTCGGCATCATCCTTTTGTTCAACAACCTGGTGAATGCCGCCGCCGCCACCCTGGTCAGCGTCATCACGATCCGGCTTTTCGGCAGCGAGGAGTGGGTGCTGGGCGTCAGTACGCTGGGCGTCACCTTCCTGATCCTGGTTTTTTCGGAAATCACGCCCAAGGTCGTTGGAGCCAACCACGCCAACCGTCTCGCCTGCATTGTCAGCTACCCGCTGTCCGCCCTGCTCAAAGGCCTGTATTTCGTCGTCTGGTTCATCAACCTTTTTGTTGCCGGGCTCCTCAGGCTCTTGCGACTGAAGAGCCACGGCGGACAGGACGCACACAACCTGTCCACCGAAGAGCTGCGCACGCTGGTGCTGGAATCCGGTGCCTTCATTCCGCCCAAGCACCGCAGCATCCTGCTCAACCTGTTCGAACTCGAAGACATCACCGTCGAAGACGTGATGACGCCGCGAAACCAGATCGAAGCAGTCAATATTGCCGAGCCACTCAGCGTCATCGCGGGGCACCTGGCCACCTGCTACCACACTCGCCTGCCAGTTTTTGACGGCGAGATGAACGCCGTGGTCGGCCTTCTTCACGTTCGCCGCGTGCTCGGACAAACCCTTGACCGCAGCCTGTCGGTTGCCGACATCCGCGAGATGCTGTCCAAACCCTACTTCATCCCGGCCAGTACCCCGATCTACTCCCAGCTCCACTTCTTCCAGGAAAACCGCGAGCGCCTGGGCCTTGTGGTGGACGAGTACGGCGAGCTGCTTGGACTCGTCACCCTCGAGGACATCATCGAAGAGCTGATCGGAAAATTCACCACCAGCGCACCGGGCGCCGCAGACAAGCTCGGCTGGAACGACGACGGCAGTGTGATCGTCGATGGCAGCCAGCACCTGCGCACGCTCAACCGCACGCTGGGCCTGAACCTGCCAGTCGATGGCCCCAAGACCCTCAACGGCCTGATCCTGGAGCACCTGCAGGACATTCCCGAGTCTGGCGTGTCGGTCAAAATCGCCGGAACGCCGATCGAAGTCGTCCAGGCGGAGGATCGTCGCATCAAGAACGTGCGAATATTCCGGCCCCATGCCGTGAAATAGCCACAGAATGTATCGTGGCTTTACAAGCCACCTGCCTGACGGCATGATCGAAGCACATTTCAGGCCTACCACTCCAATCTACGCCCAGGCATGTCAGCAACCCCACAAGCCGCCCTGAGCGGACTCGCCCGCGCCCTGGTACAGCACGACCGGCTCCAGGAAGCCGACGCACTCCAGTGCTCGACGCCCAGCGGAAATCCGAATGACTTCGTCATTGCCGTGATCAACCGCGGCCTGATGAGCGCCGTCGATATCGCCAGTTTCGCCGCCCGAATCTTTGGTACGCCGACCCTCAACCTGTCGGCCTTCGATCCGGCCTATCTGGCAGTGGACGCCATCGACCGCAAGTTGATGATCAAGCACCAGGTCGTGGCCCTCGGTCGCCGGGGCAGTCGCCTCAGCCTTGCCCTGGCCGACCCGTCCAACCTGCGCATCCTCGACGAAATCCGCTTCCAGACGGGGCTCGCCGTCGACCCGGTAGTCGTCGAAGCCCCCAAGCTCGTCGCTCTGGTCGAACACCTCTCGGAAACGGCATCGGCGGCACTCAAGGAACTGACCGGCGAAGAGTTCGACATGGACCTCCTCGGCCAGGAGGGCGGCATCGAACTGCCTCAGCCGGAAGACAATGCCTCGGAAGTGGATGATGCGCCGGTCGTGCGCTTCATCCAGAAACTCCTGATCGACGCGATCAACGAAGGGGCCTCGGACATCCACTTCGAACCCTACGAAAAGTACTACCGCATCCGCTTTCGCACCGACGGCATCCTGCGCGAGATCGCCCAGCCGCCGCTTGTGCTCAAGGAAAAAATCGCCGCGCGCATCAAGGTCATCTCGCGCCTCGACATTTCCGAAAAACGGGTACCGCAGGACGGCCGGATGAAGCTCGTGCTGTCCAAGAGCAAGGCCATCGACTTCCGGGTCTCGACACTGCCCACGCTTTACGGCGAAAAGATCGTCATGCGTATTCTCGACCCGAGCTCCGCGATGCTCGGCGTCGACGCCCTCGGCTACGAGCCCGACCAGAAAGCCGCGCTTCTCGACGCCGTCGGGCGCCCCTACGGCATGATCCTCGTCACCGGCCCGACCGGCAGCGGCAAGACGGTCTCCCTCTACACCTGCCTCAACCTGCTCAACAAGCCCGGCGTGAACATCAGCACCGCCGAAGACCCTGCGGAAATCAACCTACCCGGCGTCAACCAGGTGAACGTCAACGAGAAGGCAGGCCTCACCTTCGCCTTCGCCCTGCGCGCCTTTCTGCGCCAGGATCCGGACATCATCATGGTGGGCGAAATCCGCGACCTCGAAACTGCCGAGATTTCCATCAAGGCAGCCCAGACCGGTCACCTCGTTCTCTCCACCCTGCACACCAATGACGCGCCCTCCACGCTGGAACGGCTAAAGAATATGGGCGTCGCGCCGTTCAACATAGCGTCGTCGGTGATCATGATCACCGCACAACGGCTGGCCCGGCGGTTGTGCACATGCAAACAGCCCGTGGACATCCCCATTGAGGCGCTGGTTTCAGCGGGTTTCGCCGAAGAGGATCTCGACGGGAGCTGGCAACCATACGGTCCCAAGGGCTGCGAGCGGTGCAAGGGTTCCGGCTACAAGGGACGGCTGGGCATTTACCAGGTGATGCCGATCTCCGAAGAGATCGCACGTATAATCATGACGAACGGAAACTCGATGGATATTGCAGCCCAGGCCCAACTGGAAGGCGTCAGAGATCTTCGCCAATCCGGCCTCCTGAAGGTGAAGCAGGGGGTCACATCGCTGACCGAAGTGCTCGCCTGCACAAACGAGTGATCGCTTCACGCGGATACAACTGATGGCCACAGCACCCAACAAAAAATCACCGGCGCGCACCCCGAACATCGCCCGCGAACACCTCTTCGTCTGGGAAGGCAAGGACAAGACCGGGAAGATCATCCGTGGCGAAATGCGTGCAACGACAGAAACCGTCGTTCAGACGGTGCTGCGCCGCCAGGGCATCCTGACCCACAAGATCCGCAAACAGGCCTTCGCCCGCGGCCGCAAGATCACCGACAAGGACATCGCGCTCTTCACCCGCCAGCTCGCCACGATGATGCGTTCGGGCGTGCCGCTGCTGCAATCCTTCGACATTGCCATCAAAGGCTGCGGCAACCCGTCGCTGGCCCGTCTTCTCAACGACGTGCGTGCCAACGTCGAGACCGGCAGCAACCTGTCCCAGGCCTTCCGCCGTCACCCGAACCACTTTGACGCCCTGTTCTGCAACCTTGTGGCCGCAGGCGAGCAGGCCGGTATCCTCGACTCCCTGCTCGACCGGCTCGCCACCTACAAGGAAAAGATCCTTGCCATCAAGAGCAAGATCAAGTCGGCCATGTTCTACCCGATCGCCGTGATCGTGGTAGCGGCCCTGGTGGTCTCGGTGATGATGCTGTTCGTGGTGCCTGAATTCAAAAAGGTCTTCAGCAGCTTCGGTGCCGACCTCCCGGCGCCAACCATGCTCGTCATCGCGGTATCGGACTTTTTCGTCAGCTACTGGTATTTCGCGTTCGGCATCATATTCGGGAGCATCGCGGGGATTTCATATACTTACAAACGCTCGGTGCCCATGCAGATGGCCGTGGACCGGGCGGTCCTGCAGTTCCCGGTCATCGGCGAGGTGATCCGCAAGGCCACCATCGCCCGCTGGACACGAACACTCTCCACCATGTTTGCGGCAGGCGTTCCCCTCGTCGAAGCGCTCGACTCCGTTGGTGGCGCAGCCGGCAACGTGGTCTACAAGAACGCCACCAAACAGATCCAGTCCGATGTCAGCACCGGCACCAGCCTCACCGTCGCCATGCAAAACACCCTCGTCTTTCCGACCATGGTGATCCAGATGGTGTCCATCGGCGAGGAATCGGGCCAGCTCGACTCCATGCTCAGCCGGGTCGCCGACTTCTTCGAGCGCGAGGTCGACGATGCCGTGGCTGGCCTGAGCCAGCTCCTCGAGCCGATCATCATGGTCTTCCTCGGCGTTGTGATCGGCGGCCTCGTCGTCGCCATGTACCTCCCGATTTTCAAGCTTGGCGCAGTCGTCGGCTAAGCCCGGCACACACCGCACCCCATGGAAATCTTCCAGGATCCCCTTGTCTTCGTGACGACCTGCACGCTGCTCGGCCTGTTCGTCGGCAGCTTCCTGAACGTCGTCATCCACCGCCTTCCGGTGATGATGGAACACGAATGGCAGGCCGAAGCGGCGAGCCTGCGGGGCGAGGGCATCACTGCCAGCCCGCAGCGCTTCAATCTCGCCACCCCACGCTCCCGCTGCCCCCACTGCGGCCACCTCATCGGCGCCCTCGAGAACATCCCGGTGGTCAGCTACATCCTGCTCCGCGGCCGCTGCCGGCACTGCGGCGCCTCCATCAGCCCCCGCTACCCGCTGATCGAAGTCCTCTGCGCCGTGCTGTCGAGCTTTACCGCATTCCACTTCGGATACGGCCTGGCTGCCATCGGAGCGCTGGTTTTCGTGTGGTCCATGATCGCCCTGTGCTTCATCGACCTGGACACCCAGCTACTGCCGGACAGCATTACCCTGCCCCTGCTGTGGCTCGGCCTGCTGCTCAATCTCGGCGACACCTACACCGACATCACCGGCGCAGTCGTCGGCGCGGCGGCCGGCTACCTCACCCTATGGTCGGTGTACTGGCTGTTCAAGCTCGCCACCGGCAAGGAAGGCATGGGCTACGGCGACTTCAAGCTCCTCGCCGCCATTGGCGCCTGGCTCGGCTGGCAGATACTCCCCCTCACCATCCTGCTGTCGTCGCTGGTCGGCGCGGTGGTCGGCATTGCCCTCATCGTCTTTCGCAGGCACGGCCGCGAAATCCCCATACCCTTCGGCCCCTACCTCGCGGCAGCCGGCCTGCTGGCGCTCTACTGGGGCACCCCGCTGACCGCCGCCTACGTCGGCTTGCTCTGATGCACGCAGCTTGAAACATCCGCTTCCACCCCCATCTAGGTGGAAGCGGGTCTGTTTCGCCCGATGTTGCGATGCGCTAAACTTCGTCCCATTGACTTTCCGGAGCTCGTCATGCCCATCTACGAGTATCGCTGCAGTGCCTGCGGCCATCAAAAAGACCATCTTCAGAAAATGAGCGATGCCCCGCTCACCACCTGTCCCGCCTGTGGCGCCGAAAGCTACGCCAAGCAGCTCTCGGCCGCAGGCTTTCAGCTCAAGGGCAGCGGCTGGTACGCCACCGACTTCAAGGGCAGTACCGGCGCAAGCCCGAAAACCGAGCCCGCGAAATCCGAAAGCCCGGCATCCACCCCCTGCGGCGGCAGTTGCGCGTGTCACTGAGTGCGGACGCACGCGAACGTCGCTGAATGAAAAAATACTTCGTAACCGGACTGCTGATCTGGATTCCGCTGGTCATCACCTTCGTGGTGCTAGCCTGGATCATCAACACCCTCGACCAGATCCTCCTGCTGGTTCCAGCCAATGTCCGGCCGGAAGCCTTCCTCGGCTTCCATGTGCCCGGCATCGGCGTCCTCGTGTCGCTGCTCCTGATCCTGCTCACCGGCCTCGCCGCCGCCAACTTCGTCGGCCAGCGCATGGTGCGCTTCTGGGAAGGCGTGCTGTCGCGCATTCCCGTCGTCAAGTCGATCTACTACAGCGTCAAGCAGGTTTCCGACACCTTGCTGTCCAGCAACGGCCAGGCCTTTCGCAAGGCGCTGCTGATCCAGTACCCCCGCGAAGGCATGTGGACCATCGGCTTCCAGACCGGCACACCGGGCGGTGATGCGGCCCACCATCTGGGCAACGACTTCGTCAGCGTTTATGTGCCGACCACGCCGAACCCCACCTCCGGCTTCTTCCTGATGCTGCCCCGCAAGGACGCCATCGAGCTCGACATGAGCGTCGATGAAGCCCTCAAGTACATCATCTCGATGGGCGTCGTTGCCCCCCCGGCCGGCCGGGCCCGGGTGCCACAGCCCGCATCAGCCCTTCTGAATAAATAAACGCGCCTGTCCGGCAGGCGCGTTCCGTTTTCCCAGGAATAAAGACCCCACCATGCGAACTCAATACTGCGGCCTCGTTTCGACCGCCTACCTCGACCAGATCGTCACCCTCTGCGGCTGGGTCCACCGCCGGCGCGACCATGGCGGCGTGATCTTCATCGACCTGCGTGACCGTGAAGGCCTCGTACAGGTCGTCTGCGACCCTGACCGGGCCGACATGTTCCAGGTGGCCGAATCAATTCGCAGCGAATTCGTCCTGAAGATCACCGGCAAGGTGCGTCGCCGCCCGGCCGGCACCGAGAACGTGAACCTCGTCTCGGGCGAGATCGAAGTGCTGTGCCACGAGATCGAGGTACTCAACACCTCGGCCACGCCGCCCTTCCAGCTCGACGAAGAGAACCTTTCCGAAACCACCCGCCTCACGCACCGCGTCATCGACCTGCGCCGCCCGCAGATGCAGAAGAACATGATGCTGCGCTACAAGACGGCCATGTCCTTCCGTCGTTTCCTCGACGCCCAGGGCTTCATCGACATCGAAACCCCGATGCTCACCAAGAGCACCCCGGAAGGCGCCCGTGACTACCTCGTGCCGTCCCGCGTGCACGACGGCCAGTTCTTCGCCCTGCCCCAATCGCCGCAGCTTTTCAAGCAGATGCTGATGGTGGCCGGCTACGACCGCTACTACCAGATCGTCAAGTGCTTCCGTGACGAAGACCTGCGCGCCGACCGCCAGCCCGAATTCACCCAGGTCGATATCGAAACCTCCTTCCTGGGCGAAGACGAAATCACCGCCCTCACGGAAGAAATGGTTCGCACGGTCTTCAAGGAAGTTCTCTCGGTCGATCTGCCCCAGCCCTTCCCGCGCATGACCTACGCCGAAGCCATGAATCGCTTCGGCTCCGACAAGCCCGACCTCCGCGTCACCCTCGAGCTCACCGACGTCACCGACGCCGTTGCCGACGTCGCCTTCAAGGTGTTCAGCGGCCCCGCCACCAGCGGTGGCCGTGTCGCCGCCATGCGCGTGCCCGGCGGCGCCAGCCTCAGCCGCGGCGAGATCGACGAATACACCAAGTTCGTCAGCATCTACGGCGCCCGCGGCCTCGCCTACATCAAGGTGAACGACGCGACCCAGCCCAACGAAACCGGCCTGCAGTCGCCCATCGTCAAGAACCTCCACGAAACCGCCCTGCGCACCATCCTCACGCGCACCGGCGCCCAGTCCGGCGACCTGATCTTCTTCGGTGCCGACAAGACCAAGGTCGTGAACGACGCCCTCGGCGCGCTGCGCACCAAGCTTGGTCACGAGAAGGGTTTCGTCAACGGCAAGGCCTGGGAACCCCTGTGGGTCGTCGACTTCCCGATGTTCGAGTACGACGAGGAAGACAAGCGCTGGACGGCCTGCCACCACCCCTTCACCAGCCCAAAGGACGAACACGTCGCCCTGCTTGCCTCCGATCCGGGCAAGTGTCTTGCCAAGGCCTACGACCTCGCCCTCAACGGCTGGGAAATCGGTGGCGGCTCGGTGCGTATCCACCGCGCCGACTGCAGGAAAAAGTCTTCTCGGCCCTCAACATCGGGCCCGAAGAACAGCAGGCCAAGTTCGGCTTCCTGCTCGATGCGCTGCGCTACGGCGCGCCCCCGCACGGCGGCCTGGCCTTCGGTCTTGATCGCATCGTCACGATGATGACTGGCGCCGAATCCATCCGCGACGTGATCGCCTTCCCGAAGACCCAGCGCGCCCAGTGCCTGCTCACCGACGCGCCGTCGCCGGTAGATGAGAAGCAACTGCGCGAACTGCATATCCGCCTGCGCCAGAAGGCGCCGGACGCGCCCGCAGCCTGATCGCAAACTGCGTCACACCAAAGGGCGAACAGCCAGTCAGGCCGTTCGCCCCTTTTCTTTGCCCCGGCCTCAAGAAAGCGCCTGCAGCGCCGTTGCACTATCGTTCTTGCGACTTGTTGCCCACATGCCCCCAGTGATCGATCTCGACACCATCTCCGCCCTCATCGTCGAAGCCAATCCGGGCATGCGGACGCAGCTCCGCAACATGCTCAACATGTGCGGCATCAACAAGGTTCAGTTCGCCGTCACGGCCGGGGTCGCGGTGCGCAAGCTGCGCGACGGGCGCTACGACCTCATTCTTTGCGAGTACCACATCGGCGACGGCCAGGACAGCCAGCACCTGCTCGAGGATCTGCGCCACAACGCCATCATCCCGCTGTCGACGCTGTTCGTCATGGTTACCGGCGAGCGCCAGTACGAGCGCGTCGTCAGCGCCGCCGAACTGGCGCCCAACGACTACATACTCAAACCCTTCGCCGCCGACACCCTGCACGACCGCATCCTGCGCGCCCTCGACAAACGCGAAGCGTTCATGCCGGCCTATCGGCTGATCGAACTCGGCAACGCGCCCGATGCCATCACCTACTGCACCGAGGCCGAGGGCACCTACCCCCAGTGGCAGCTCGACTTCATGCGCCTCCGGGCCGAGCTGCACGTCGCCAGTGGTCATGCCGACGAAGCCGAGCATCTTTACGAACGCATCCTCGAGACCCGCAGCGTTCCCTGGGCCCGCCTCGGCCTGGCCAAAGCCCTGTTCATGCAGCGTCGCTACACGGACGCCGAAGACATGCTGCAAGCCCTGGTAAACGAGAACGACCTATTCGTAGACGCCTACGACTGGCTCTCGCGCACCCGTGAGGCAGCCGGCGAGCTCGAATCCGCGCGCAGCATCCTCGTCACGGCCACCGCACTGTCGCCCCACAGGGTCGGACGCCTACGCCGGCTCGGCGAGCTTTCCATCGAAACCGGCGACCACGAAGGCGCTGAAAAAATTCTCAGCGAAGTCGTGCGCAAGGGTAAGTATTCGGACTTCCGCGACCCGGAAGACCATGTGCGTCTGATCCAGGCCCAGCTCGGAAAGGGCGACACAAGCCAGGCCGAAGCAACCATTCGGGATCTCGAACGCTCGATGGCCGGGCTCGACAAGACCCGCTCCTGCTCGGCCCTGTCGAACGTTCTGGTGCATGTAAAAAAGGGCGATACCGAACGCGCGGGCGAAGCCATCAAATCCCTTCTTTCCGAAGACGGAGCCTCGCAGGGCTTGTCACTCAAGCTGAAGGGAGAGCTCGCTCGCGCCTGTTTCGCCACCCAGCTTGAAGACCAGGGCGCCGCTGTCGTCCTGGACATCATGCGCAACGCGCCCGACCAAAGAACGCTCGCCAACGCCAAATCCATGCTCAAGGACGCTGACAGGGTCGAACTGGGCGAGCGCCTTGAAGAACAGATCAACGGCGAGGTCAAGGACCTCGTCTCCGAAGGCGCCCGCAAGGCCCAGAGCGGCGATTTCGACGGTGCCGTGCAGTTCATGCTGACCGCGGCGCGGCGCATGCCGGGCAACAACCACGTACTCTTCAACGCCATCCTGGCGCTCCTCAAGCACATCGAAAACTGCGGCTGGAACGAACGCTTCGCCGAGCAGGCCCGCGGCATGATCGAGCGCGGCGGACAGCAGGATCCGGGCAATCCGCGCCTTGCCGCCATCACCACCTACTACCACAACCTCCTGAAGAAGTACGGCATCCAGCCCTGACGCGCGGACTGCTACACTGGCAATTGAATCCTCCGTCATCGCCAGGTACGCCATGCTCGCTCGCTACTTCCGATTCCTTGCTGTCCTCCTTCTTCTTTTTGCCGGAGCGGCCAACGCCCGTGACTTCCTCGACTGGCGGAGCAACGAGATTGCCACCGTCGCCGCCGCTGCGCTGCCGGCGGAAGCACGCGAAGCCCTTGCGCTGATCCACCAGGGCGGCCCTTACCCCTATCGCCGGGACGGCATCACCTTCCAGAACCGCGAAGGCCGGCTGCCCGGCGCCGCCCGTGGCTACTACCGCGAATTCACCGTCACCACGCCCGGCTCCCGCGACCGGGGCGCCCGGCGCATCATCAGCGGTGGCCAGCCCCCGGAGGTCTTTTACTACTCGGATAACCACTACCGCAGCTTCCGGCGCATTCGCGAGTAAGCCGCCATGAGCACCGACAAACTCGATTCCCTGCTGTCCCGCGCCGAACGTGCCGGGATCTACCACATGCCCTACGTCGCCGACCTTGCCCTTGAAGAAGCCGCCGAAAGCCTCGACTACCCGATGCACCGTATCAACCTGTCCAAAGTCACCGACAAGGACGGGTTTCTCGACGCCATCGGCAAAGCACTCGCCTTTCCCGACTGGTACGGCCACAACTGGGATGCGCTGGCCGACTGCCTGACCGATCTGTCATGGATGGCCGCCGACGGCTACGTGATCGTTCTCGACCACGCCGATGCCTTCGCCCGCGCCAACCCCACCGACTTCGCCACCGCCTTGTCGATTTTCCAGGATGCGGCGGACACCTGGCGCGAGGACGGCATTCCGTTCTGGGCACTGATCGGCACCGCAACCGACGGCATCGCCTGGCTGCGCGAGCTGGAATGAGCCCGGCGTGAGCGTGGTATTCAAGCAGCCGGTTTCAGTGCTGGTGGTGATCCACACCCCACAGCTCGACATCCTGCTGCTCGAGCGGGCCAGCGGAGCCGGACTGTGGCAATCGGTCACAGGCAGCCGGGAAGGCGATGAAACCCTGCCCGCCACGGCCCTGCGCGAGGTGGCCGAGGAAACCGGCATCGCTGCCAGCGCCGACGCGCTCGTCGACTGGCGCCTCGGCAACCGCTTCCCGATCCTGCCGCCGTGGCAGGGCAAGTTCGCCCCCGGCGTGAGCCACAACATCGAGCACGTCTTCAGCCTCCCGGTGCCAGCCATCGTGCCCGTGCGCCTTGCGCCTGACGAACACACCGCCGCCCGCTGGCTGCCCTGGCAGGAAGCCGTCGAAGCCGTGTTCTCCTGGACCAACCGCGACGCGATCCGCCTCGTCGCCCGGACACTCAGCGCGACCCGGCTCCCGGTAGCGCCTCGATCTTCTTCCTGAGGCAATCGGGACAGTAACAGGAGCCCGCCGGCCCCTCCGGCACCGCCAGCAGCGGCGGAAAGGCCACGCACCAACAGCTCGTCTGACCGGCGTTCATGCCGCAAGTAAACAACCCCCCGCACTCGGGGCAAACGTTTGTCGGCGCCACATTCCTGCAGTCTTCCATTTCGTCCTACCTGTTTTGACAAACGTCAAGTTTATCCACCCGGAGGGGCTTGAAGTGGCAATCGGCGCGCCCTATATATGCATCAGAGAAGGCGTATCGCCCTCTGCACAGCAACCCGAAAAAGGAGATTTACGCATGAGCAACCTTACTCGCCGTGACCCTCTGGACGACTTCTTCCGTGGATTCCTGGTGCGCCCGTCGAATACGGCGGCGGCACCTCCGAAGCCCCGCAGATGCGGGTGGATGTGAAAGAGGTGGGCGACAGCTATCAGGTGCATGCCGAGCTGCCCGGCATCAAGAAGGAAGACATCCACGTGCATATCGACGGCCCGGTCGTGTCGATCAGCGCCGAGCGCAAGCAGAGCAAGGACGTGAAGGAAGGCGAGCGCGTGCTGCGTACCGAGCGTTATTTCGGCCAGGTTTCGCGCAGCTTCCAGCTTGGTCAGGATGTGGATGAATCCAGATCGAGCGCAAAATTCGCCGATGGCGTGCTCGAACTGACGCTACCCAAGAAGCTGGCACCCCAGGCCAAGCGCCTCGTCATCGACTGATCGCCGCGCCGCGCGGCACATCAAGCCAGCAAAAAGCGGGAAGATCGCTCTTCCCGCTTTTTGTTTCACAGCCCGCTCATTACAATCGCGGCTACCCGCAACCCTTCCTGCGCCGCACAAGATCATGACCGAGCATATCGACACCTCCAACCTCGCCCCGGCCCAGAAGGCCGCCATCATCGCCGAAGCCCTGCCTTACATCCGGCGCTTCCAGGACAAGACCCTCGTCATCAAGTACGGCGGCAACGCGATGACCGACCCGCACCTGAAGGAATGCTTCGCCCACGACGTGGTGCTGCTCAAGCTGGTCGGCTTCAACCCGGTGGTCGTGCATGGCGGCGGCCCGCAAATTGAAAACATGCTGAGCCGCGTGGGCAAGAAGGGCGAGTTCATCCAGGGCATGCGCGTGACCGACGCCGAAACCATGGAAGTGGTCGAGATGGTGCTCGGCGGCCAGGTGAACAAGGACATCGTCAGCCTCATCAACCAGGCCGGCGGCAAGGCCGTGGGCCTCACCGGCAAGGACTCCAACTTCATCCGCGCCAAAAAGCTGATGATGGAGAACAAGGATGCGCCGGGCGACATGATCGACATCGGCCAGGTTGGCGACATCACCCAGATCGACCCGAGCCTGATCTCCTTTCTCGACAAGGGCGACTTCATCCCCGTCATCGCCCCGATCGGCGTCGGCGAGGACGGTGAAAGCTACAACATCAACGCCGACGTGGTGGCCGGCAAGCTGGCCGAAATCCTCAAGGCCGAAAAGCTGGTGCTGCTGACCAACACCCCGGGCGTGCTCGACAAGTCCGGCAAGCTGCTCACCGGCCTCACCCCGCGCGACATCGACGGGCTGGTGGCCGACGGCACCCTCTCCGGCGGCATGCTGCCCAAGATCGGCTCGGCCCTCGACGCCGCCCGCAACGGCGTGAAGAGCGTGCACATCATCGACGGCCGCGTCGAACACTGCCTGCTGCTTGAAATCCTCACCGACCATGGTGTCGGGACGATGATCAAGAGCAAGTAAGAGCGTATCCGTGAATAAGAGGCCGAGGCCCAGGAGCTGAATCGGCGCCAGGGCGATGCCGGACCATTCACGGACACGCTCCAAGCCATCCCCTTCCGCCGCCAGCGGAACTCCGGGGCACGGCAGGGAGTCTTCCCCTCTGCTGCCCCGGCCTGCTTCCGACCCATACCGATGCCTTCCCGCCTTCTGCTTCGTCCCCTCGCCATTACCCTCTTCGTGGTCTGCGCCAGCCTTCTGGCGGCCGGGCTCTACATCCAGCATGTGCAGGGCATCGAACCCTGCCCGATGTGCATCATGCAGCGCTATGCGCTGGCCGCCTGCGGGCTGATCGGCCTCGTCGCCGGGCTGCACAACCCGCGCCGCGGCGGGCAGAACGCCTACGCTGTGCTGCTGGCCGCAGCAGCACTCGCGGGTGGCGGCGTGGCCGCGCGCCAGTCGTGGATGCAGTGGTACCCGCCCGCAGTGTCCGAATGCGGGCCGGGCCTCGAGTACATGCTCGAGAGTTTTCCGCTCAGCGCGGCGCTGCCGATGATCTTCCGCGGTGCCGGCGACTGCTCGGTGGTGGACTGGACCTTCCTCGGCCTGTCCATCGCCAACTGGTCCTTCGTATGCTTCGCGAGCATTCTCGCCGCGCTGGCGCTCTACCTGCTGCAACGCGACAAAACCTCCGCCTGAAGTACGCCCCAGCACGGGGCTCGGGGCACCAGCACGGTGCGCCCCGGCCCCCTGGAGCGCACCCCGCACTGCCGCCTTTCCCGCCAACGGCGGGCCCTCCCAGGGGTGGCACAAGCCTTGCTAGAGCTTATTCAACCAATGCGGGCGTGAAGCAATAACGAATTTGCTGCACCGCCCGCAACCTGAACATCAGGTACGAGCGCGCAGCCGTCCCCACGGACGCAGCGACGCGGCAGGGCCAACGGCGGCCACTTCCGCGATCAACGACGATCTCTCCTGCACAAGGCTTACAGCCCGCATCGGCCGCAGTGCGACCGGTCCGGGGAGGATCAATCGTCGGAGGAATCATGCGCAAACTCAAACTGGTCATGGTCGGCAACGGAATGGCGGGCGTCCGCACGCTGGAAGAGCTGCGGAAGATCGCACCGGACATGTACGACATCACGGTGTTCGGAGCCGAACCGCATCCGAACTACAACCGCATCCTGCTCTCACCGGTGCTCGCCGGCGAGATGACCATCCAGGACATCATCCTCAACGATTTGCAGTGGTACGCCGACAACGACGTCACGCTGCACCTGGGCAGCACGGTCACCGGGATCGACCGTCAGAACCGCTCGGTGGTCGCCATCGGCAAAGAGGGGCAGCGCATCGAGGTGGATTACGACCGCCTGCTCATCGCCACCGGCTCCACCCCCTTCATGCCGCCCATTCCGGGCAAGGAGCTGCCGGGCGTACTCGCCTACCGCGACATCAAGGACACCGACGACATGATCGATGCCGCGGCGAAGTACAAGCACGCGGTGGTCATCGGAGCCGGCCTGCTGGGCCTCGAAGCGGCCAACGGCCTGGCCCTGCGCGGCATGGACGTCACCGTCGTGCATATCGCCGACTGGATCATGGAACGCCAGCTCGACCGCACCGGCGGCAAGATGCTGCAGGCCGAGCTTGAAAACAAGGGCATGAAGTTCCGGATGAATGCCCAGACCGCCGAGCTGGTGAAAGGCGAATCGGGCCGCGTCTGTGCGGTGAAGTTCAAGGACGGCGAGAGCATCCCCGCCGACCTCGTCTGCATGGCCGCCGGCATCCGCCCGAACGTGGAGCTGGCCGAGAAGGCCGGCATCTACTGCAACCGCGGCATCGTGGTGAGCGACACCCTGCAGACCTACGATCCGCGCATCTATGCCGTGGGTGAATGCGCCAACCACCGCGGCACCGCCTACGGCCTGGTGGCGCCGCTGTTCGAGCAGGCCAAGGTGTGCGCCAACCACCTGGCCATGTATGGCATTGGCCGCTACCAGGGGTCGGTCACGAGCACCAAGCTCAAGGTCACCGGCATCGACGTGTTTTCGGCCGGTGATTTTTCCGGCGCCGAAGGCACCGAGGACATCGTCCTGCACGACCCCGGCATGGGCATCTACAAGCGCCTCGTGCTCAAGGGCGACAAGCTGGTCGGGGCCGTACTCTACGGCGACACCAAGGACGGTGCCTGGTATTTCCAGCTGCTGAAGGATGCGCAGGACGTGGGCGAGATCCGCGACCACCTCGTCTTCGGCAACGCCCACCTGGGCGACGTGGGCCACAAGGGCAACAGCATGGCCGCCAGCATGCCGGACAGCGCCGAAGTGTGCGGCTGCAACGGCGTGTGCAAGGGCACCATCGTCAAGGCGATCCAGGAACAGGGCCTCTTCACCCTTGAAGACGTGAGGAAGCACACCAAAGCCTCGAGCTCCTGCGGCTCCTGCACGGGCCTTGTCGAGCAGATCCTCGCCTCGACCATCGGCGGCGCCTATCAGCCAGCCGACTCCAACACCAAGGCGGTGTGCGGCTGTACCGATCACTCCCACGGCGAAGTGCGCAAGGCGATCCGGGCCAACAAGCTGCTGTCCGTGGCCGAAGCCCAGAAGTTCCTCGAATGGAAGACGCCCAACGGCTGCGCCAGCTGCCGGCCGGCGCTCAACTACTACTGCATTTCCACGTGGCCCCACGAGGCCATCGACGATCCGCAGAGCCGCTTCATCAACGAGCGCGCCCACGCCAACATCCAGAAGGACGGCACCTACTCGGTGGTGCCGCGCATGTGGGGCGGCCTCACCACCCCCGCCGAGCTGCGCGCCATCGCCGACGCAGCCGAGAAATACAAGGTGCCCACCGTGAAGGTGACCGGCGGCCAGCGCATCGACCTGCTCGGCGTGAAGAAGGAAGACCTGCCCGCCATGTGGTCCGACTTTGCCGCTGCCGGCATGGTTTCCGGCCACGCTTACGGCAAGAGCCTGCGCACCGTCAAAACCTGCGTGGGTTCCGAGCACTGCCGCTTTGGCACCCAGCGCTCGATGGAGCTGGGCGTCAAGCTTGAAAAAATGCTGTTCGGCATGTGGAGCCCCCACAAGTTCAAGCTGGCCGTCTCGGGCTGCCGCGCAACTGTGCCGAATCGGGCATCAAGGATATCGGCGTCATCGGGGTCGATTCCGGCTACGAGCTTTACGTGGGCGGTAACGGCGGCATCAAGACCGAAGTGGCGCAGTTCTTCTGCAAGGTGGCCAACGACGACGAGGTGATGGAATACGGCGGCGCTTTCATCCAGCTCTACCGCGAAGAAGGCTACTACCTGGAGCGCACCTGCCACTACATCGAGCGGGTTGGCCTCGAGCACGTCAAGAAGCAGGTGCTTGAAGACGCCAGCAAGCGCAAGGCGCTCTACGAACGGCTGCTCTTCGCCCTGCAGAACTACAAGGACCCGTGGGCCGAGATTTTCGAGGACAAGTCCGGCGGCACCCTCAAGCGCGAATTCGAAATCATCAAGGTATAAGGGCCCGAACCATGACCGACTGGAAAAAAATCTGCGCCGTCAGCGACGTGCCCGTGCTGGGCTCCCGCGTGGTGGACAGCGAGGCCCACGGCCGCATCGCGGTCTTTCGCAACTCCGCCGACGAAGTCTTTGCCGTGCATGACAAGTGCCCCCACAAGGCCGGCCCGCTGTCCCAGGGCATCGTCCACGGCAAGACCGTGACCTGCCCGCTGCACAGCTGGAAGATCCAGCTCGAGGACGGCCAGGTGGTGGCGCCCGACGTGGGCTGCGTCAAGCACTTCCCGATCAGGGTGGAAAACGGCGAGGTCTTTCTCGCCCTGTAAGCACTCACGAAACGGGGGAGTGCCCTGTCAAGGCAGCCTCTCCTCCACCTCCCCCGTTGCGTGAGCCCGCGCCCGCGTCAGCAAACACAAAGAAGAACCCCCTTGGCTGCGCCCAAAAGGCGCCAGCCGGGGCCCACTCGTCCCCAGGAGTCCGAAAATGGATCGCACATCCTTCCTCAAGGCCGGCCACACGCCCACGCTGCTGGCCGCCTTTCTCTACTTCGACCTCGCCTTCATGGTGTGGGTCATCCTCGGCCCGCTGGGCGTGCAGATTGCCGGCGACCTCGGCCTCACCCACGCCCAGAAAGGGCTGATGGTGGCTACGCCGGTGCTCGCCGGCGCGCTCCTGCGCCTGGTGATGGGCGTGCTGGTGGATCACCTCAAGCCGAAGATGGCCGGCGCCATCGGCCAGGTCATCGTGCTGTGCGCGCTGGCTGTCGCCTGGAAATTCGGCATCCACAGCTACGAGCAGGTGCTGATCCTCGGCCTCTTCCTCGGCGTGGCCGGCGCTTCTTTCGCCGTCGCCCTGCCGCTGGCATCCCGCTGGTATCCACCCGAGCACCAGGGCACCGCGCTGGGCATTGCCGGTGCCGGCAACTCCGGCACCGCGTTGGCCGCCCTCGTCGGGCCGGGCCTGGCCGCGGCCTACGGTTGGACCAACGTCTTCGGCCTGGCGCTGATCCCGCTGTCCATCGTCTTCGTGCTGTATCTCGTGATCGCCAAGGACGCGCCCGAATGCCCGCCCGCCAAGTCCCTCTCCGAATACCTCAAGGTGCTCAAGGACAAGGATTCCTGGTGGTTCATGTTCTTCTACTCGGTCACCTTCGGCGGTTTTGTGGGCCTGGCCTCATCGCTCACCATCTACTTCAACTCGGAGTACGGTCTTGACCCGAAGATGGCTGGCTTCTTTACCGCCGCCTGCGTGTTTGCCGGCAGCCTGGTGCGCCCCATCGGCGGCAACGTGGCCGATCGCATCGGCGGCATCAAGAGCCTCACCGTGATGTACGTGCTCGCCGCCCTCTTCCTGGCGATCGTCAGCGTCCGTCTGCCCGAAGCCTGGCAAGCGCTGGCGATCTTCGTCTGCGCAATGCTGTCCCTCGGCATGGGCAACGGTGCGGTGTTCCAGCTGGTTCCCCAGCGCTTCCGCAAGGAAATCGGCGTGATGACCGGCCTGGTCGGCATGGCCGGCGGCGTCGGCGGCTTCTACCTGGCATCAAGCCTGGGCTACAGCAAGCAGATGACCGGCAGCTATCAGTCCGGCTTCCTGATCTTTGCCGCGCTGGCCATCGCCGCGCTGCTCGGCCTGACCGCCGTCAAGAAGCGCTGGCGCACCACCTGGGGCGCACCGCACCTCACCGCCGCGAAAATCTGATCGAAGCCTTCACCCGGACTTCACCAACGAATCGGAACCGGGACTCACACCCGCTTCCGATTCGTACCATTTGGCTCCAAGATATTCTCCATGAGCACCGCCACACTCCAGATATCCCTCGGCTATTCCTCCCTCACCGGCCCGCGCACGAAGAACGAAGACTTCTGCGGCGCGGCCACCCCCGAGGGGCCGGAGCTCGACGCCAAGGGCATCCTCGCCGTGGTGGCGGATGGCGTCGGCGGTCATGCCAACGGGCGCGAGGCCTCCGAATACACCGTTCGCGGCCTGCTCTCCGACTACTACGCCACGCCCGACACCTGGGCGGTCAACAAATCCCTCGACACGGTTCTTGCCGCACTCAACCGCTGGCTGGTTTCCCACGCGGCCCGCACCCGCGAAACCGCCGGCATGGCCACCACCCTGTCGGCCATCGTGCTGCGCGGCCGGCGCTACTACCTCGCCCATGTAGGTGACACGCGCATCTACCGGCTGCGCGCCGGCAAGCTCGAACCGCTCACCACCGACCACGTGTGGGAACACCCCGAACTCAAAAACGTGCTGTCCCGCGCGGTCGGCCTCGACGCCCATCTCTCGGTGGATTACGCCGACGGCGAACTGGAGGCCGGTGACGTTTTTGCGCTGATGAGCGACGGCGTGTGGGCCCAGCTCGGCGAGCGCAAGATCGCCGACATCCTGCGCATGGAGACCGATCCCCAGGACGCCGCCGCCCGCCTCGCCATGGGCGCCGAAGACGGCGGCAGCCCGGACAACTGCACGGCGCTGGTGCTGCGCATCGACGCCCTGCCGCCCGACCGCCTGCGCGACAACATCGCCCGCCTGCACCACCTGCCGCTGCCGCCACGCCTCAAGCCCGGCCAGCAGATCGACGGGCTCACCATCGACACGCTGCTCCACGAGTCCGTCGCCACCCTGCTCTACCGCGTGCGTGACGCCAAGGGCCAGGCCCACGTCCTCAAAACCCTGCGTCCCGAACACGACGACGCCCAGGCCGCGGCCGCGTTGGCCCACGAGGAATGGCTCGCCCGCCGGGTGAACGACGCGTGGTTTCCGCAGGTCGTTCCTCACCCCGGACGCAGCCACCTCTATTACCTGATGAGCTGGCACGAGGGCGCCACCCTCAAGGCCCGTCTCGACAACGGCCACCGCTTCGGCGCCGGCGAAGTGGCCGGGCTGGGCACCCGCATCCTCAAGGGCATCGCCGGCCTGCACCGGCTTTCGATCATTCACCGGGACATCAAGCCCGACAACCTGCACCTCGACACCGAAGGCCGCCTGCGCATCCTCGACCTGGGCGTGGCCGCCTCGGACAGCCACGCCGACGGCCAGCCCTTCGAGGAGATCAACAACCCCGGCACCCCCAGCTACATGGCGCCGGAACTCTACGGCCCCAAAGCAATCCCCGCCAACGAGCAGACCGACCTCTACGCCATCGGTGTCACCCTCTACGAACTCCTTACCCGCAAATACCCCTACGGCGAGATCGAGCCCTTCCAGACCCCGAGATTCGGCGACCCGGTGCCCCCCACCCGCTATCGCCCC
Source organism: Zoogloea sp. (assembly GCA_016720685.1). Lineage (GTDB taxonomy): Bacteria > Pseudomonadota > Gammaproteobacteria > Burkholderiales > Rhodocyclaceae > Zoogloea. The sequence continues at coordinate 74,395 of JADKKC010000005.1, read as the reverse complement.
GACATTCCCGGCTGGCTCGAAGCGGTGCTCCTCAAGGCCGTCGCCCGCGAACCGAAGGCCCGCTTCGAAACCGCCGAAGAATTCCTCCTCGCCCTCGAACGGGGCGCCAACCGCCCGCTGGCCGTACCGCGCAAGTCGCCCCTTCTGGAGCGCGATCCGCAACTCGGCCTCAAGCTGCTGGCCGCAGGCTCGCTGGTGCTCAACATATTTCTGATTTATCTGATGCTGCTACGCTAGCGGCACTTATCGCGCCGGCCTCGCGCACCCAAGCCGGGCGGCGCCGAAGCGCTGATCCGCGGGGAACCGCCCGACGGCGGCCTGCCCCCCCACCAAAACCGCGTCGGCCTTTGGATGAACCCGAACCCGCTTTACAATAGCGGGTTTTCCGGCTCGTCTGGCCGGAAGCCCTGAACATCAAAGGAACACCATGGCTCTCCAATGCGGCATCGTCGGCCTGCCCAACGTCGGCAAATCGACCCTCTTCAATGCCCTGACCAAGGCCGGCATCGCCGCCGAGAACTACCCCTTCTGCACCATCGAGCCCAACGTCGGCATCGTCGAAGTGCCCGACCCGCGGCTTGACGCCCTGTGCGAGATCGTCAAGCCCCAGAAGACCCAGCCGGCCATCGTCGAATTCGTGGACATCGCCGGCCTCGTAGCCGGCGCCTCCAAGGGTGAAGGCCTGGGCAACCAGTTCCTCGCCAACATCCGCGAAACCGACGCCATCGTCAACGTGGTGCGCTGCTTCGACGACGAGAACGTCATCCACGTCAATGGCAAGGTCGACCCGCTCGCCGACATCGAAACCATCGTCACCGAACTGGCCCTGGCCGACATGTCCGCCGTCGAAAAGGCCATCCACCGCGAAAGCAAGAAGGGCCGCTCCGGCGACAAGGATGCCCAGAAGCTCGTCGCCATTCTCGAAAAGCTCCTGCCCCACCTCAACGAAGGCCGGCCCGCGCGCACCATGGCGCTCAGCGACGACGAAAAGCTGATCCTCAAGCCCCTGTGCCTGATGACCCTCAAGCCCGCCATGTATGTGGGCAACGTGATGGAAGACGGCTTCGAGAACAACCCCTACCTCGACCGCCTGCGCGAACACGCAGCCAAGGAAGGCGCGCCCGTCGTCGCCCTGTGCGCCAAGATCGAAGCCGAACTGGCCGACCTCGACGACGAAGACAAGATGGCCTTCCTCGCCGATCTGGGCCTCGAAGAGCCGGGCCTCAACCGCCTGATCCGCGCCGGCTACCAGCTCCTCGGCCTGCAGACCTACTTCACCGCCGGCGTCAAGGAAGTCCGCGCCTGGACCATCCACGTGGGCGACACCGCCCCCCAGGCCGCCGGCGTCATCCACACCGACTTCGAACGCGGCTTCATCCGCGCCCAGACCATCGCCTTCGACGACTTCATCAAGTACAAGGGCGAAGCCGGCGCCAAGGAGGCCGGCAAAATGCGCTCCGAAGGCAAGGAATACGTCGTCAAAGACGGTGACGTACTGAACTTCCTGTTCAACGTCTAACCACAGACTATCGAATCACGGGGTCTCAGAAGACCTCAAGAAACCCAGCAATGCCTAGTGCCTGCTGGGTTTTTTACATCTTGGTTGTCTCATACCACGTCTTCCTATCCAAACGAAAAGCGGGTACGCTAGTGGGTATACGCCTTTTGTACCCACTTTAAAAAGCGGGTATGACTTCCAAGATGAGAAACGCCATGTTAAATGACACCCAATGCCGAACCGCAAAGCCAAATGAAAAGACCTACAAGCTCTCTGACGACAAGGGGTTGTACCTGGAGGTGAAGCCCAACGGCGTGAAGGCTTGGCGCTACCGCTTCAAGCTGGAGAAGGATGGCGAACTTAAGGAAAGCGTCTTTGCCATTGGTGAGTATTCCAGTGCTCCCAGTGGTGAGACGGCTGAAGCTGCCGCGACTCGTCGAGCAGGAGGTCGTTTTACGCTCGCTGAAGCACGAGAAGAGAGAGTCAAGGCTCGTGGCCTAGTCAAGCAAGGAATCAACCCTGCCCACCACGCCAATTAGACAAGATCAAGCGGGTACAGCAGAGTGCAACCACCTTCGAGGCGGTGGCTCGTGAGTGGATTGCCATGAAGGACTGGGAGGATGTAACGAAGAAGCGCCGCCTGGACATGCTGGAGCGTGTTGTGTTCCCAAAAATCGGGATGCTTCCGATCAAGCAGGTGACACCAGCCCACATATTGGATGTGCTGAAAACTGCTCAGAAGAAAAATGGACCATCTGTGGCTGCTGAAGCCAAACGTACGATGGCGGGAGTTTTCGACCTTGCGGTTTCGACACTGAGGGCTGACAGCGACCCTACCTATCCCGTGCGAAAGGCTTTGCCCGCAAATAAGACGCAGCACAAGCGCGCACTTACGACTGACGAAATCGGTGAATTGCTTCGCGACCTAGCAAGTCACGGTGGTCGGCACGAGACCTTGGGAGCGTTCCGTTTGATGTGGTGGACCTTATGCCGCCCCAGCGAAGCCGTTGAAGCACAATGGCTTGAATTTGACCTGGACAACGCAAAATGGAAAATTCCGGCAGAGCGCATGAAGAAACGCAAGGAACATGTAATTCCTCTACCTACCCAAGCAGTCCAGATGCTTCGCGGTTTGCATGGAATAACAGGTCATTGCGATCATGTATTCCCTGGTCGGGATGACCGTCGCAAACCGATGAGCGTGGCGTCTTTCAGGCAAATGCTCAACGTGCTGGGCGCAGACATGCTGACCGCTTGGGAGAAAGGGGCTGCCGTCATCCCCTTGTCCCAAAAAACAGCTTAACCGCGCAAGGTCGTGAGTCCAGGCAACGCCTTCTCAATCTGCTCAGCAATCCAATCCACCAGTTCCGGCAGCGACATAGGCTCAGTCATCATCATTGATGACTCCATATCGAGGCTGGCCGTGAAGTGTGGATCGTTTGCAGTTTCCCAGTACTGCTCTGCCAAGTTTTCCTGAAGCTTCTTGAACAGCGGCAACGGCAACGATGTATCGTGCCGAATCATCATTTCCAGTTCCAGCCCCTCTGTCCAGGGTGATTGCCGTATCGTGGCCGATGTGGTGCCCGGTACAGTTTCTCCGAACAGGGAGCGATCCGGCAGGATGGTCAGGCCCGCTTCCGAAAACCGCAGCTTCTCCGGTGAGTCGAGGATTAGTCGCCAGTTGAAGTCCTGCAAGACTTCTTCGCGCAGCCGTTCCTCCAGCCCAGCCTTCAACATGTTCCAGGCGATCAACCGCATTCCCGGCCTATCGTCAGCCATACCCAGGCGTCCCCAAAACCACACGGTTACATCCACGGTTGCCATGGACTGACCCACCAAGGGTGCGATCTGACTAATGGCATCGACCAGCACCTTTTCCGATACTCGCCTGCCGATTACCCGCTTCCCAAAATTCAGGACATGCACGTCAGGCTTCACTGAATCGACGTTGCACCGGATCTGCAGCCAGTGGAAAACTGCGATGCCCAGGCCCTTCACGCGATCCTTGAAATCACGCTCGAAGGTGGAGCGTGCCGCCCAGGCGTGAAGGCTGGCTTGATCGGTGACACCAGCCGACTCGAAGAAAGCCAGCAGCTTCCGTAGCAAGCCAATGCGTGTCCACATGAAGTTGCCCCACAGAAACTGGCTGGCAGCTTTGTTTCCCTCTTCATCATCTGGGAATCGAGCCAGTACCGTCTTCAGGACATCGTGTGTGCAAATTTGGTGCTGTTGCTGTACGTGATCCCTGAAGTGGCCCAACGAGGACAGCACGACCTCAACACGGATATGGAAATTGATAACGGTCTCCATCAAGTCGAGCATGTAATCGGCAGGGGCACGGTTCGGTTTTACGAAAGGCAGATCAGCGACGGCATTCGCCAGTACCGAGAAGTCTTCAGGCGACAGTTCGTTCTTTTTCATTTTCAAGGCTCCAGAAGTGAGAACGGCCAGCGCGATGGCTGGCCGGTGTTGCTTGGTTTTGAATAAGGGACGTCAGTTGATGTCGAGGTCAATTTCCTCGATGGATGGCAGCAAGCACACCGCCTCGGAGAGATGAACCTTCGCTCGACCTGCTGGTGTGTCGTAGTTGTGCCAACCTCTGCGACTCGGGTTGAGGGATAACGTAGCGTTCCAGGGCATCATCGAGAACGGCGGAAAGGTGGGATCAAGCAGCAAGAGCTTTTCATCTTCCGGAAAGCCTTCCTGACCACCGATGCCGACCGCCAGGCTCCAGTGATCGAAGCTGTCGTTTTGAATCCCTATTATTGCCAAGCCATCCGCGCGAAGGGTTTGCCGAATCTCATCAGGCAAATCCTTGAGAACGACCCGGCTACAAACAGCATCACGGTACGGCTTGAAAAACGACGCCAGCTTGTTTGGCTTGGTGCCAACAAAGTAGTGCGGTCTAGCCGATTTCCAGAAGGTCGCCAGTGCCTTTTTTGGCCTTCCTTCCAGGTCGTCACGAGTAAGTTCACCAAACAGCATCAGTGCCATCAAGGCTGAATGCTGACCACAAGCTCCGTCGAGGTCGCTTTGTTGCAGATGCAGTGCTAACTTGCCGACCATCGGGCCGTCGATCCCTGCGGTGAGTTTGGGGTGCCAGCGATATACATGGCTCATTTGAGTTATCTCCAGGCAATAGGAGGCCCCGGCGCTGTTCAATAGCGCCGAAGCTCTCCATTAGTTGAGAAGCAGGATCAGGAAATTTTTAGGCGCTTGCCTTTTTCCAGATGGCAGCCAGGAATAATTTCGCCATCGTCGAGCATGGCCGACCGCAGTTCTGCCTTCTTGATCGAAACGACGGTTTCCTCTTCCTTGTAGTCGTCAGGGATGGCGTCCTCATCATCGAGGATGACCTTCGGCGGGTTGTCGCACACCTTGACCACGAACTCCGGTGAGGACAGTTCGTTGATGCCGGTGCGAAGCATGTTCACCAGCAGGTAGTTACGTAACCAGTCAGCACGACCTTCCAGGTTTTTTCGTCGGCCAACGATGCGTTTCTCCACGGTGCGAACATCTCGGCCACCTCGAACCGCTGAATCATCGCGGCCACGTTCCAGCACTTGGTTTCTAGTTCGCCCGAGTAGGCTTCAAGAATTTCGTCAATGATGTCATTCGGCATCTCCTGCTCATCCGACAGCACCCGAGCAAGCTCCAGGAATTCGTCGGCCAGTGCAAATAGTGGCTTACTCATGGCTACCCCCCTCCGGCTGACTCTGACCATTGGCAAATGTTTTTTCGCCCTCTGACCAGATGGCGAGGCGCTTCAAGATTGACGAACACTGCGCTGGCGTCAGTTGTTCCGAGCTTGGTGACGCTACCCCCAGTCGTTTTGTAGAGCCATGCCAAAACTCGTTTTCGGTGAAACCGTACTGACGAATATGCTGACGCAGGGCCGTAAGTTGCTCTTTCTCGATCTGGCTGTCGTCGGTATTGCTATCGGTTGCAGTCGTTGCAGCAGTTGCACCCGATGCAGGCGTTGCAGACTTTGCTGATCGTCGAGGCTTTGGCTGCAACGGAGCGTCCGGCACTTCCCCTTCTACCGGACGGTCTTCCAAATCCTGTGAATAACACTCTGATAATCCCGCGCACCTGAGCGTTGCATCTATATGCGCTGATTTTTCGGCCATCTTCAGCGTTTTGTTCATGTCGCCATAGTCCTGGCTGACGTTGCGAGCGCCAACACCTTCGGCAATGACTCGGCCATGAGCATCCCTGAGTTCGCAGCGCAGCATGACGGTGGTCAGTGCAGTGCCATTCAACACAGCTTGCTCGTAGTCTGGCAACGATGGGTAATGCACGGTCATGCCCAACATGCCGGTGATTTTTTCAGCGCCAGGCTTGAACAGCGATGGCTTTGACCAGTGATGAGGATCGCAACCTTCACTCCTGCCTTGTTTGGCAAACTGGCATCGTTCCTTGCTGGCAACGTGGATTCTTCCGAAATCGACACCATCAACCAAGGCTGATCGAAGCCACTCCATCAATAGCTCACGGTTCGCTTTCCGGCGATTCAAACCTGCCTTGAACTGCTCGGCAGGTAGGTCGAGCGGTGAAACGGAGATGGCGGTATGCGGGATCGGCACTGGCTGGGGTAACGGCTGCGTTTCGATCACCGCGGGAAGACTGATCGGCTCCACTTCGGCAATGCGACGGATGACACGACGGCCATTACGCAAAGCTTGTTGCGTGGCGGCGGCGAGTTCGTGGTTCTCCCGGATTTTTTCTGCGAGTCCCATGTTCAGTACTCCTCAGGTAAGAGAACAGTAGTGCTGCTGCGGTCGGCCTCCGTGATGAGCCACAGCTTCTGATTGCCGATTTCGTAGGAAGAAAGCAAACGATTGCCGTAGTGCAAGGCTGCACGATTAGTCTCTAATATCCTCGGGATCGAGATCGCCCCTGTCGCCGGTGTGGTGGCGATGCAGGAATTCATAGGGCGTCAGGTCGTTTTCCTGAAGGAAGGCCATCGCGCCCGGTGTGGCGTAGATTTCGCCCAAATTGAACAGCGGTGGGCGCTGCCAAAGGGCGTAGTTTGGCATTGCTGTGTGACTGGTTGCAGTCATGGTAGGGTGCTCCTTGTGGTGGATCTTCATCACACGGTTCGCACGAATGACCGTCGCCAAACTGAAATTCGTGCGAACCACCAGTACATGCTGAACCCTGCCGACGAGCGACATACCGTTGAAGCGAAGGGACGCAAAACCAACCGACGTGACTTGGCCTGAGCGGAATTGCTCAAGCTTGAAAATTGGTGAATGGGCTTGTTTCTAGGAGACGCCGACAGGTCGGCTAGGGGTCGGAAACGCCTTGGCAAAGGCGTCCAATGACAGCGATGTGCGTTTTTAGCTTAGCGCAAAACCGCTCGAATTGTCAAATTTATCTTTGATAATCAATCTATTACAAACAAACGCGGCTCACGTTCGGCATCACCTCCCGGCATCAGACTTCATCCTCTTCGGCTCGATCTTTTCTGGTTAGTCGTGCTGTGGTGGCTTCATTGGTTGTCTGAGATGGACTGCTTTGAGCTTTTCATCGCCAAATGCCCGGAGGATTCCACCTCATTCCCTCATGTAGGCAATTTGTTTGGCATTGAACCAAACCCTAAATGGCAGTACATTGGCAGTCTTGTAATCGAGGCTTCCCATGCCACGCCAAAAGAACGAAACCCTGACCATCAGAACCACTGCCGAGATTAAGGATTTGCTGCGTCAGGCGGCAGAGCTAGAGCATCGCTCCCTAGCATCCATGATTGAGGTGCTTGTTCGGGATTATGCCAAGAAGGCTGTTGCAACCGTCAGCTTCCGCCCGGAATGCGGGGGAGAACTAGGCCATGCGTTTGCTTAAAAACACCGGCACTGATCGCGTCATCGACCTGCTTGATCCCAAGTTGCAAAAGGACGGCCAGCTTGATGTTGTGACCCCGGAGTTCTCGTTGTTTGCCTTCTCGGCGCTGCAGTCCAAGCTGGCGACTTTGAAGCAGAGCAACATCGTAATTCCTTCCGTCGATGGCGAACTCAGGCTACTGGGTAACGAAGCTGATCGACCGGCCAGGAATCAGTTGCTGTCACGCTGGTTGGCAAAGCAGTGTGCGGAGTGGGCCAAAGGTACAGCAGAGATTCGCCTAGCCAAAGGCAAGGTGCCACAAGGTGTGGCGGTTGTTCGAGACACGAACGGCGCAGCCCAGCAGGTGGTGATGGGTTCTTTTGGGCTGACCAGTGACGGGCTGGGAATTACGCCCGGCAACCCCCTTAACCTCATCCAGGCTTCTGATACGGCGGATGAAGCCGCGATGTTGAGCCAATGGTTCGACATGCAGTGGAGTAGCCTTCCTCACGACGACGTAAATAAGCAGGCGTTTATCGAGGCGCTGGAATCTCTGGCTGCCGACTGTCCTCCCTTCACACTCTACGCACTGATTCTTTCCCATCTCTTCAGCAATGCCGCAGACGAGATGGACGAAGAGCGCATCGTTAAATCGGCCACGGGCATTCGCAACACGCGGGTCTGGAAGAAGCTGTACAAGTTCCAGCGCGATGGCGTTGTTGGGGCTATCGACAAGCTGAATCGGTTCGGTGGCTGCATTATTGCCGACAGTGTGGGTCTCGGAAAAACCTTCGAGGCCTTGGCCGTCATCAAATACTTCGAGCTTCGCAATGACCGAGTGCTGGTGCTGTGCCCGAAGCGTTTACGCGACAACTGGACGCTGTACAAGGCCAACGACAAGCGCAACGTGCTGGCTGCCGACCGCCTTAATTTCGATGTGCTTAATCACACCGACCTCTCACGCGAGGGCGGCACCTCGGGCGATATCGACCTCGCCCATGTGAATTGGGGTAACTACGACCTGGTGGTCATCGACGAGTCGCACAATTTCCGTAACAAGGCCACACATAAAGGGCGTGAATCCCGTTACGACCGCCTGATGCGCCGGATCATCAAGGAAGGTGTCAAAACCCGTGTGTTGATGCTGTCGGCCACGCCGGTCAATAACCGCCTTGCTGATCTGCGGAACCAGATCGCCTTTGCCACTGAAGGCGACGACACGGCATTGATGGAACACGGTATCGCCAGCATCGAGGCCACTACGCGCAAGGCGCAGGCCCAGTTCAACCGTTGGCTGAGTCTCGACGATGAAGAGAAAACGCCCAGCCGTCTGGTCGAAATGCTGGGCTTCGACTACTTCACCTTACTGGATCACCTGACGATTGCACGGTCCCGCAAGCATATTCAAAAGTACTACGGGACGGCGGAGACCGGCGCATTTCCGCAGCGACTGCCCCCGATCAACATCAAGCCTGACGTGGATCGTGCTGGCGAGTTCCGTTCGATTCGAGACATCAACCTGGAGATTCGTCGCCTCAACTTGGCCTCCTATGCACCGCTTCGCTATGTGCTGCCGCATAAGCAGGCTGATTACGACGCCAAGTACAGCACCCAAATTCGCGGTGGCGAAAGTTTCTTCCGGCAGGTTGACCGCGAGGAAAGCTTGATTCACCTGCTGCGCGTCAATGTCCTCAAGCGTATGGAGAGCGCAGTTTCCTCGTTCACGCTGACAGTGCATCGGCAATTGAAGGATGTCGAAGCCACCCTGGCGCGTATCGAAGCTCATGATCCTGAATTTGAGGAACTGGACATCGCCGATGTCGATATCGACGATCCGGCCTTTGAAAGCTTGTTGGTGGGCCGCAAGGTCAAGGTGCTGTTAAGCGATGTCGATTTGCTACGCTGGCGGCATGACCTGATCGAAGACCGCAATCGCTTGGCAGCCCTTTATGCCGCAGCCAAGCAGGTCGATGCTGCTCGGGATGCCAAGCTGACCGCACTGCGTGAAGTCATCACCCATAAGTTCCAGCACCCTACCAATCCAGGCAACAAGAAAATCATCATCTTCACAGCCTTTGCTGACACAGCGGTCTACTTGTACGAGCAACTGTCGGCGTGGGCCAAGACTGATTTAGGCATCGAAAGTGCCTTGGTAACGGGTTCGGGGCGGAATCAAAGCAGCCTGCCGCATCTCCGCAAGGATCTTGCCTCGATCCTGACCTCCTTTTCGCCGCGCTCCAAGGAGCGCCCTGCCGACCTGGCACATGAAGGCGAACTGGATTTGCTGATTGCCACCGATTGCATCAGCGAAGGCCAGAACCTGCAGGATTGCGACTGGCTCAATCAACTACGACATTCACTGGAACCCGGTTCGCATCATTCAGCGGTTTGGCCGTATCGACCGCATCGGCTCGCCCAATGAGCGCATTCAACTGGTGAATTTCTGGCCGAACATGGAACTGGACGAGTACATCAATCTCGAACAGCGGGTCAGTGGGCGCATGGTGCTGCTCGACATTTCGGCAACCGGCGAAGAAAACCTGATTGAGCAGCAGTCCGGCAATCCCATGAACGACCTAGAATACCGGCGCAAGCAACTGCTCAAGCTGCAGGACACGGTGATCGACCTCGAAGACCTCTCTTCCGGCGTCTCGATTACCGATTTGACGCTCACCGATTTTCGTATCGACCTGGCGCAGCACCTTAAAGCGCATCCCGGCAAGCTCGAATCCCTGCCTCTGGGGGCTTGCGCCGTCACCACCAGCATGGATGCTGACATCACACCCGGCGTTGTTTTTTGCTTACGAGCCGAAGGGGCTGCCGCACAGAAGATTACCGATACAGGCTACCCGCTGGCCCCGCATTTCCTCGTCCATGTCAGCGAAGCGGGATCGGTTGAACTCCCCTATACCCAGGCCAAGCGCATCCTCGACTGGCTCAAGCGTGTCAGCCTGGGCCGTGACACTCCCGACTCGGCTGCCATCCACAGTTTCGACAGGCAGACCAAGCACGGCGCAGACATGGCATCGGTGCAGCAAATGCTGGCGGCTGCGGTGGCTTCGATTGTCGGCAAGAGTGAAGAAAGGGCAATTGCCAGCCTGTTTTTGCCGGGCGGAACCCATGCCTTGAAAGGCGAGTTCGCTGGCAGTAACGATTTTGAGGTCATCGCCTACATGGTGATCCTGCCGGGGCAAGTGAATTGACCGTCAGTGTCGATCTTCCGCGCCTCGTCGCTGCCCTGGGCTTTCCAGAGAGTGCTGCGGTCAACCAGCGTATTCCCAAGAAAATGCTGGTCGAAACGGGGGCACCGACAACCACGGATAAACGCGCCATTACCGATGGAATCGACGACATCCATTGGCTGGCCGCTCTGAAGCCAGTGACGGTCGGTATTCCTGCCTATCAGGACGAAGCGCGTGATTACCTTGAAATCGCCATCCTGAGCATCAACCTGCGCCCGGAAGCCAAGGCCAACCGCATCGCCGAGTTGGTGCATCGTGCCATTCCCTATCCCACTTTTTTGATGGCGCACTCTCAGGCCGGTGTCAGCATCTCGCTGGCACATAAACGCTGGGCGCAAAACGAAGCCGGAAAAACCGTGCTGGACGGCGATGTACTGGAGGCCAACCTGCATTCCCCGGAGCGACCGGACCTGATACAGCAGTTCGTCGATGCCCTCTCGCTCGAAAAGCAGCCGCGCCTGTCCCTCTACGCGCTTTACCAAGGTTGGATGGATACCGTGATCGCCTTGCAAACCGGCTTTGTTACAGGTGTCTTCGCTCTTTCGTCATCCCGCGAACACGCGGCAGAACGCCATCAGGCACTGTTGGAATCGAAACAACTGCAAACAGAACTTGGCCGTCTCAGAGGCTTAGCCTCCAAGGAGAGGCAGGTTGCCAGACAGGTGGAATTGAACCTCGAAATCAAGCGAATTCAAGGTGAATTGGGGGTGATCCTTGGAAAACTGTAAGGACAATGCGGATAGTCAACCAACGTAGTGAAATCTATTTGAACGCGATTGATTCGCTTCAGGTCGGGATCGACTACTTCATGCGTGATTCGAGCTATTCGAGCCGGAAACACGCCATCATGACGGTTTTTCATGCGATAGAGCTTTTCCTCAAGGAGCAACTTTATCGCGTCAACCCCCTGCTTATTTATCGGGATATCGACAAGCCCGTTAAAGACGACTCAATCACGGTCGGCGCGAAAGAGGCGATGAACCGTCTCGATAACCTTGAGCTTGGACTTTTCAAGCAGTCGCGTGAAGTGATCGAGAAGATGCAGGGCCGTAGAAATCGCATTGAGCACCACCGTTACGACCATAAGGATGAGGACGACAAAACACTGTCGGAATCGCTGGCCTTTATCCTGTTTTTCGTCGGCGAAGTACTCAATGAAAAACTGGCTGACGACCTGACACCTGAGCGACTACGCGCCATCCAGGATCACGTCTACGACAGGCGCGACCTTTACTGGATTGCCAGCCATCGCCTTGAACGCTGGATGCACCAACGCTGGCCGCAATGGAGCGAGGAAGAGGTTGATACACCCGATGAATTTCGTGGAACGCTAGATTGCCCGATTTGCAGGCAAGAATTCCTGGTCATTGGCTATCACGACAAACCATTTTGCTTTTGTTGCAACACAGATATTGACGCCGCCGAATGCGAGTGCTGTGGCCGAACTTACTTGGCGGATAAAACCTGTTGTGAATACGACGAGTAGACACAGCAAGAATTCCAAGATGCAAGACACACCAATAATTGAACCGAGAATTTCATGAGTATCGTAAAAATCGAAGCCAACAGTCCAGAAGCGCAATCCGCCAACATCGTGGCCGACAACCTGGCCCAACTGAAAGCTCTGTTTCCCGAACGGTGACGGAAGGTGCGAATGGGTCGGCCATCAACGTCGATGTGCTGAAAGCCTTGGTCGGCGATCAGACCGTGACCGATGCAGACGAGAAATATGGCCTGAACTGGCATGGCAAAAAGAAGGCGCGGCAGATTGCCCTGACCCCGAGTACTGGCACCCTGCGTCCATGCCCGGAGGAAAGCGTCGATTGGGAGACAACGCAGAACTTGATGATCGAGGGCGACAACCTTGAAGTGCTGAAGCTGCTGCAGAAAAGCTACGCGGGAAAGGTGAAGCTGATCTATATCGACCCACCTTACAACACGGGGAAGGATTTTGTTTATCCCGATAATTTCCAAGACAGCATCAAAAACTATCTGGATATTACTGGTCAGACTGATAGCGGAACAAAGACATCGACAAATACTGAATCAAGTGGGCGCTTTCACACCGATTGGTTGAATATGATGTACCCCCGTCTAAAGCTCTCTCAAGCTCTGCTGGCAGACGATGGAGCAATATTCATCAGTATTGCGGATCATGAGATTCACAACCTTCGCCACGTGATGGATGAAATTTTTGGTCCAGAAAATTTCATTGCAAACGTGATTTGGCACAAGATGGATAGTCCGAAAAATTCGGCTGTTCATTTAAGCGAAGACCATGACTATGTCGTTATCTATGCCAAGAATAGCGATATTTGGCGACCATGTCCGCTCCCAAGGACGGAAGAGATGGTTGCGCGTTACAAAATCCAGATAACGACCCGCGTGGTCCATGGCTAGGCGATCTGGCAGCGCGTAATTATTACGGTCAGGGTCGCTACTCAATCACGACCCCATCGGGAAAGGTGATTTCTGGTCCGCCAGCAGGAAGCTATTGGCGTATTAGTGAAGAAAAATTCAACGAACTGAACAAAGATAGTCGAATTTGGTGGGGGACTTCCGGTGATAACCGTCCCGGCATCAAACGCTTCATCTCCGAGGTAAAAGACGGGGTTGTTCCGCAAACATACTGGCCGTGGAAAGACGTTGGCAGCACACGCCACGCAAAGCAGGAGTTGTCGCAAATAATGGAGGCCGATGCAGGTGAAGATCTATTTATCACTCCAAAGCCGGTTCGCCTCATAAAACGAGTACTACAAATCGGGGCTGGCAAAGATGCGTTAGTTTTGGATTTTTTTGGTGGGTCAGGTACGACACTACACGCAACTTACGCTTTGAATTCGGAGGATGATGGTTTCCGCCGTTGTATTTTGGTTCAACTACCTGAGCTCTTAACCGACGTATCTCCGCGAGGATATAAGACAATCGCAGATATCACGAGGGATCGAATTAAGCGAGCAGGTCAGAAAGTACGTAACGAAAAGCCTTTGCTGCAAAAGGACCTTGGTTTTCGTGCTTTCAAGCTCGACACCTCCAACATCCGCGTCTGGAATCCTGCGGTTAACGACCTGAAAGCCTCACTTTTCGACCACCTTGAACATCTTCAGCCAGGCCGCAGCAGCGACGACATTCTTTACGAAATCCTGCTCAAGCTGGGCCTGGACCTCTGTATTACCATTGAGAAGCGCGAAATCGCGGGCAAGCAGGTCAATAGTGTTGGCGCAGGTGTACTGATGACCTGCCTGGTCGAAAGCATCAAGGCGGCTGAAGTAGAAGCCCTGGCGCTGGGCATGGTCGCCTGGCGTGAGGAGCAAGGTACGGTCGGCGACACCACGGCGGTCTTCCGCGATAGCGCCTTTGAGAACGATGTTGCCAAGAGCAACCTGGCCGCGATCCTCGAACAGCACGGCATCAAGCAAGTGCGGAGCCTGTGATGAGCGAGTTTCTGATTTATCAGGCCGAAGATGGCAAGACGCAGCTTTCGGTGGTGCTGGAAAATGAGGAGTTGTGGTTGAGCCAGAAGCAACTGACAGAGTTGTTCGGCAAGGCCAAAACCACCATCAGCGAGCACATCAAGCACATCTTCGAGGATGGGGAATTGCGGGAGGATTCAGTTGTTCGGTTTTTCCGAACAACTGCCGCCGATGGCAAAAGCTACGAGGTGGCGCACTATAACCTCGACATGGTGCTGGCGTTGGGCTACCGGGTACGCAGCCAGGCAGGCATTCGCTTTCGGCAGTGGGCGAGTGCCCAACTGAAGGAATACCTGGTCAAGGGCTTTGTGCTCGATGATGAGCGCCTGAAGAACCCCGGCCAGGCACGTGACTACTTCGATGAACTGACCCGCCGCCTGCAGGATATTCGCACCAGCGAGCGTCGTTTTTACCAAAAAATCACGGACATCTACGCGACCAGCGTCGATTACGACTCGAATGCCGTCATCACGCAGGAATTTTGCAACGGTGCAGAACAAGGTGCACTACGCGATTCACGGCCACACAGCAGCAGAGCTGATAAAGCAGCGCGCGGATAGCGGCCAGCCCAACATGGGGCTGACCAACTGGAGTGGTGCTCGTATTCGCAAAAGCGATGTCAGCGTAGCCAAAAACTACCTGACCGAGGAAGAACTACGCGCCTTGAACAATCTGGCCGAGCAATATCTGGTGTTTGCCGAAGGTCAGGCAGCACGGCGTATTGCGATGAACATGAAGGACTGGATCACCAAGCTCGAAGGATTCCTGACGCTGAACGACCGGGAAATCTTGCGTGGTGCGGGTCAGGTGTCGGCTGACTTGGCGAAAGCCATGCGGAAACCGAGTTTTCCAAGTTCCGGGTGATCGACGATGCTCGGATTGAGTCGGATTTTGACCGCATGGTGAAGTCACTTCCGGCTCCGAGGAAAGGCAAACAATGAAACTGCACTTTGAATCCGATTTGCCCTACCAAATCGAAGCCATCGAGGCCGTCTGCGACTTGTTCCGGGGCCAAGAGGTTTGTCGCTCCGTTTTCACGGTCACGGCCCAAGCCTTGGGTGGTGCTGGCACTCAGCAAAGCTTTGAGGGCAAGCAGTTCACCGAAAGCGGCGGTATCGGCAACGCCCTGCAACTGATCGTCGATGAAGAGTTGAACGAGAACCTGCAGCAGGTGCAGCTTCGCAATGGCCTGTCGCCCTCGTTACCCTTGGAATCCAAGCAGCCACTCGATTTTACGGTGGAAATGGAAACGGGCACCGGCAAGACTTACGTCTACCTGCGGAGCGTATTCGAGTTGAACCAGCGGTATGGCTTCACCAAGTTCGTGGTTGTGGTGCCGTCGGTGGCAATCAAGGAAGGCGTGAACAAGACGCTGCAGATCACCCGCGAGCATTTCGAGGGGCTGTACCCCAGCGCCAAGGGTTACGAGTTCTTTCAGTACGATTCCGACAAGCTCGGCCAGGTCCGCAACTTTGCGACCAGCCCGAATATTCAGATCATGGTCATCACGGTCGGGGCGATCAACAAGTTTGGCGACGAAGCGGCAGCACAAGCGGAAGAGTCAGACGAGGCCAAGCGCCGCGAGAAGTCCAAGAACAAGATGTACCGGGCCAGCGAGAAAACGGGTGGTGAGCGCCCCATTGACCTGATCCGGCAGACCAGCCCGATCCTGATCGTGGATGAGCCGCAAAGCGTTGATGGTGGTATCGACGGCAAGGGCAAGAAGGCGTTGGCGCATATGTCGCCGCTGTGCACCCTGCGTTATTCCGCGACACACGTGGAAAAGCACAACATGGTGTACCGCCTAGACGCCGTGGATGCTTACGAACAGCGGTTGGTGAAGCAGATCGAGGTGGCGGCGGCCACCGTGCAGGGTGGCAATAACAAGCCCTATGTGAAGTTGCTTGCGGTCAACAATAAGCGAGGCGTGATTTCGGCCAGCATCGAAGTTGACCGCGAAAACGCGGCGGGTGTGGTGCGTCGGGACACGATTACCGTTCAGGATGGCTTCGATCTGGAACAGGAAACCGGGCGAGCCTTGTATGCCGATATTCGCATCGGTGAAATTCGTGCCGGTAGCGGCAAGAAAAGCAGCGACCAGTTCCTGGAGCTGAAGGTGCCTGGCAATGAGGTGTTTCTGCGTGTCGGCGAGGCTTACGGCGATGTCGATGCCAGTGCCGTGCATCGGGAGATGATTCGTCGCACCATCAAGGAACATCTGGATAAGGAAAAGCGCCTGCGGCCTCTTGGTGTGAAGGTGCTGAGTCTGTTCTTTATCGACGAGGTGGCAAAGTACCGGCAATACGACGAGCAGGGCAATCAGGCAAAGGGCGAATACGCCACGATCTTCGAGGAAGAATACAAGCGGTGGGCACGTCACCCCGATTACCAGAGCCTGTTTGGCGAAATCGACCTGGCGATGGCTGCCGATGAGGTGCACAACGGCTATTTCTCCATCGACAAGAAGAAGGTCGGCGGAAAAACGGTCGAAATGCTCAAGGATACGAGTGGCACAACGGCTGCCGACGACGACACCTACAACCTCATCATGCGCGACAAGGAAAAATTGCTCTCCTTCGAGTCGCCGCTGAAGTTCATCTTCTCGCACTCAGCGTTGAAGGAAGGCTGGGACAATCCCAATATCTTCCAGATCTGCAACTTCTCGACCCGCGAAACTGAACGTTGGCGTCGGCAAACGATTGGCCGTGGCTTGCGTCTGTGCGTCAATCAGAAGGGCGAGCGGCTGCGTGGTTTCGAGATCAATACGCTGACTGTGATTGCCACGGAAAGCTACGAGCAGTTTGCCGAAAACCTGCAGAAGGATATTGAGAAGGACACCGGGATTCAGTTTGGCGTGGTGCATGACCACGAATTCGCCGGGATTCCCGTGACTGCTGATAGCGGTGAGGTGTCGCCCTTGGGCTTCGAGGCATCCAAAACCTTGTGGGGCCACCTCCAGGCGCAGGGCTACATCAGCGATAAGGGCAAGGTGCAGGATTCGCTAAAAACAGCGTTGAAAACGGGCGACCTGCAACTGCCTGCCGAATTCGAGGCCCAGCGCCATCAGATCGTGGCGGTGTTGAAGAAGCTTTCCGGCAAGCTGGAGGTCAAGAATGCCGACGACCGCAAGCCAATTGCGGTCAGAAAGTCGGTGTTGCTCAGCCCGGACTTCAAGGCCCTGTGGGATCGCATCAAGTACAAGACCACGTATCGCGTTCAATTCGACAACGAAAAGCTGATCGAACGCTGTATCCAGGCGCTGGACGATGCTCCGCCAGTGTCCAAAACCCGCCTGCAGTGGAAGAAGGCTGGCATGGCGATTGGTAAGGCGGGGGTCGATGCCTCGCTGCTGTCGGTATCGGAACCTATCGCCCTCTATGAGGCGGATATTGAGTTGCCAGATGTGCTGACGGAACTGCAAGACAGAACCCAACTGACTCGCAAGACGATTGCCCGCATCCTGACCGAGAGCACCCGGCTGAACGATTTCCAAGCGCAATCCGCAGCAGTTCATCGAACTGGCCTCGGACGCAATTAACCGATGCAAGCGCCTGGCCTTGGTCGATGGCATCAAATACCAGCGCCTCGGTGACGAGCACTACTACGCGCAGGAACTATTCGAGTCGGAAGAACTGACTGGTTACTTGCAGAACCTGGTGCTCAATACCGAGAAGTCGGTTTACGAGCATGTCGTTTACGACTCTGCCATCGAGCGTGACTTCGCGGAGTCCCTGGAAAAGAACGAGGCAGTAAAGGTGTATGCCAAGCTGCCGGGGTGGTTCAAGATTCCGACTCCACTGCAAGCCTACAATCCCGACTGGGCAGTGTTGGTGACACTGGACGGGCAAGAGCGCCTGTATTTCGTCGTTGAGACCAAGGGTAGCTTGTTTGACGATGAGCTTCGGGATCGGGAAGGCGGCAAGATCAAGTGCGGTGCCGCGCACTTTACTGCCCTGGCGAGCGAGGCGGATGCCGCACGGTATGTTGTTGCTCGCTCGGTCGAGGATGTTTTTGCCAAGGTATGAGCGATCAGGCTATGGCTCGTTTTCAGGCATTCGAGAGGGCACTGCATTCGTGAACACCATCATTCGGACTTTGCTTTTTCTCTCGGCATTTGCACCGGCGGTGGTGGTGTCTGCCGTCGCGCAGTTCAACAAGCAAGGCGGATCGACAGAGATTTACGGCTGGATAGCTGCCGGGGCATTGGCTTGCATCTTCCCCTTCTTGGTTATTCGAGCCGCAGCAGTTCAGACCGAGGTACTTGCCTTCAAGGCGAAGAAAATCGACTCTCAGGATTGGCTGCTGGTCGTTTTTGTCGTGTCGTATTTCATCCCGTTGATAACCAAGCTGGATGATCTGCAGATGCTCGCCTGGGTTTCGGTTGTTGCGGCGGTGCTCTTGGCAACGCTGGAGGCAATCCCGTGCCATCCGATGCTACATGTCCTTCGCTACAGGTTCTACAAAGTCGAAGGTGACAATGGCATGGTTTACACCTTGATTTCACGGCGCAGGTTACTCTCGGCGGCTGATATCAAATCAGTTCGGCAATTAAGCCCGCAACTTCTTCTGGAGGGATGATGTTCACACTTTTTGCCTACACCCGAGACCCGGGAAATCGAATTGTCAGATTTGCAGTGAACAACGATGTTCAGGCGTCGATGACCGCGTACTTGGCGGCACAGGTTGAAGCCTTCGGCACCGACTGCGAAGAGGTGCCGTTCGATGGGAACTACAAACCAGAGCAGGGCGAAATGCTCGTCATTGAAGGGTTCGAGGACTTGGATAGCTTGGTGAAAGTCGTCGCAGCGCCCTTGGATGTGCCGGTTGCCGATCCTTCAAGCCTAGATTTCGACCAGATCAGGGCGCTGTTCTTCGGTCAGAAGGAAGATGACGGCACCTGGGTGGTGTATTTGCAGAGCTTTGATCGACGTAGGGTGATCTCCTCAGCGGGTTTTTCGATTTTTCACTCGAAGGACACGTACAAGCGTATCGAGGGTTCGGGACTGACGCTAGATAACAAGCTTGCGGCGAGGTTGCGCGGCACCAAGCTGTCTTTCTTCAGTTTCTTCCACATTCGACAGATCTTTGATATGTCTGCCTACTATCAGGAAGCGACCGACAACGACATCAAACAGTTCGCGGAACTAAAGGAACTGTATGTCGAGAACGTTGACGAACTGATGGCTGCCAGCGATTCCTGGGTCCGACGCAAGGTATGGCTGGTGATGCAGAGCAGCATTCTAGGAAGGTGCCGCTCAACGACATCAAGGCTATCGCCGCTGAATTCAGCATCCCCATTGAATATGTGGTTCAGGATGGCGGCGAAAGGATTAAGGTCCCTAGCGACAGAAAATCACTGAAGACGTTATTGCGATTCCTGGACGAGGATTACTACAAGTCTCCCTTGTCGAAGACGAATTACCTCACGAACTCAAAGCGAGCGGTCTAACTACGAAATGGCGGCATGTTGCGAATAAAACGATGGCAGCGATCTGACCGCTGCCATTCCTATTCATCTTGCGTTCTAATCGAACAAAGTTTTTGCCCCGGGAGGGCGTTTCCCGGTACCCCACTTACGATGAGGGGGCGTCACGAAGATTTTAGCGCCGTTTTCGTGGCCTTTTCCCGAATTGCCTTGGCAATAGACGGTGCCGCCAAAGGAGGGTGAGGCACGGCCACTGGGGTTTGGTGTTCTTGCTCATAACTGCACCACCGATGGAATTGTACTTACCGACAACGGATAGAGTACAACGGCGATGAAGCGGCAGGAGCTAGGCGGCGCTTTCTGCCTTGCCTTCTTCATCAGCCGCTTGAGGCCATTAGAGGTAAGCTCGAATGTGGCACTGCGAGCATGTGAAGCTTGATTTGCATCCATGATGTTTCTCCGTTGTTAAAGAGACTCCATGTTGAACTGGTCTACCTAGTGGGTTGCAATACTGGGTACTGGGTCATTTTCACTTGTTCTGTCAAAAAATAGGCCCCGAAGTAGGGCCTATGGTCACACCATCGACAAGCGATGCTGACGTTCAATACCGACGCGCATAATCATCGTGGTTTTCAACCCGAAACCGCTTACCACGCCCCACCTTCCAGGCATAATCGAATCCGTCTGAGGTGCACAGCTTCAACTCTTCAGTGAAGTGTTTTTTTACCTTTGGCTTCATGCCCCAGGGAATACACATAGGGTTGATGCCATTTTCGGTCAGGTAGGACAAGATTTCGCGGATGCGAACCTCCACTTACCGGAAGGCGGCGTGGGGACGCCCCTACTTCTTCGTCGCCAGCATTCGATTCTGCAAAGTCGGTACGACAAAGCCGATAGCGGTAACCGTTCGACTCAAAATAAGCATTCAGGTCGTTGAGGGTGATGCACTCGACAGATAAATCAAATACATCCGGACAACTTGGAAACCCTGCTTGGTTACGAACGTAAAGATGCCCGGCAAGTAGGGCATTGGCGATTTCATACTTAACCTCAGACTCTGGAATTACGTATTTCCTGGCAATCTGGCGACATGCAGCCAAGACGGTAAGGGGAGATTCAGCAGCTAACGACTCGTTGGTGGGGTTGGTGGGGGAAATAATCAACATGATAGAACTCCTGGTTTGCACCGGGCCCAGCTTGTCGGCAGGGGCCTGGCATGATTAGTTATTGTTCGATAACAGGCGACTCAACTCATGATTTCCACGATGGCAGTATTTTCCAAGCTGTCTTCGTCATCATGATGGCGATTGCCCATCCCTTTGTTGTTCTGCAGCTTTACATCGGTTTTCTGTTGTTTCTTCGTATTGGAAATCGGAGTCATGGCCGCAGCCAAGTCGGCATTGATCTGACGTAGCTCCTGCAACTTCGCTTTAGCGGTCTCCCGAACAAAGCAGTGCTCCATCAAGTGTTCAGGAGCCTCATACTCTGCTGGCAACTGCATCCACACCGGCAAGTCCGGGGAAATCTTCGTGCTGTGAATTGCCCAGGGAATGGTGATGTCGATCCGCAACTCAGCCTCGATATGGCGCTTGATACTCGAAAATACTGGATGCTCTTGCCGACCATCAACGGGTGCTGCTTGGGATCAACGCCAGCAAAATTGTCGCGCAGGATGATCTGCTCTGCGGGAGGCAACTTGGCAATCTGGTCCGGCTTCGGGCGCTTACTGCGAAGGTTCTCGCTGACCCGTAGGTAGCCGGTGATTTCCTGAAAAGCCTTAGCGGTAAGCGCCGCCGCCTTTGCCTTCTTCTTCCAGACCAAGGGAGAATCACCACCATTGGCTACCAGCCATTTTTCATTGGCGTTGAATTCGAGCCGAACCTTACGGCCACTCACGGCGTAAATCGCACTTGAGACCTGCGAGGATGGGAATCTCTCAAAGGAGCGATGTGTCGGCCCGACCTTCACATACGACTTGGCCTCAAAAGCACGAGACTTAGTAATAGTCACCGTGGCCTGCCCAGCCGAACGAACAGTCGTGATCGGCTTCTTTCCCTTGCTGTCGGTGTGCTTGCTGTTCAGCGTCGCCTCACCATAGTTCTCGATCAGTGAGTTGTAGCGGTTGGCATCTGCACGATCCTTGCAATCCAGCAGGTAAGTCAGTGCCAGACCAGTGATTGAAGCATGTTCGAGATCAAGTTGAGCAACGATGCGAGGACTACAGCCAGCCTCCAGGAGGTACGACTTCAGAAACTCCAGGGCAAAGGCACAGCAGCCGTACACGAGAATCTGCAGCAAAGCATTATTGCCGACCACACAAGCAGGGACGTTGACACTGATCTCATACCCGATTAATTCACTTTTGCGAGCAAACTTTTTGTCCCTAAATACGGGGGTCACCTTAAATTGTGCACCAGTCAGTTTTGAATTAATCCACTGGTACGCAGGAGTGGAACTCGAAACCTCACCATCCTGATTAATGATTTGGTTAACAACAACAGGAAGGGTATTGAAATCCTCTTCCGTCGCTTCGACATGTTCAATGTTGCTGAATAGTTTAATGCTGTCAGTCATGATTAATACTCCACATTTATTTAATATCAATCAGCATTGGTTATTAATTGTTGATTGATTCGTTAGTTACTAAGAAAGCGGCTATGTCGCCATAGGCTGTTTCCATCTGATTTGGGCAACCGGCGTACCGCGATCTGCACAAAATTGCTTTGTTTTGCTCATCCGCGAATTTCGGTGTTTTGATTAACTTGCCGAGTTATGGCATCGAAATTCACTTGATTTTTTACAGTTTTCAGCAAGTTGCTTGTGCCGATTCAATTCGATACGCCAGCTTCCTCGGGTTTTTCAACCGTTCAAACTGAACGCAACTCGCCAACGTTCCAGGCTGTGACACGCGAGCCAAACTTGCGCGGCACCGGGAGCTTCCCGTTTTTGACATACCGCCAGACAGACGCTGCTGAACATGCGTACAACGCCATCACCACCGGCAGACGTACATGGGCTTCGTCGGGAAGGATGCCGAACCTATTCAGCACATCATCGACCGCAGCCTTCTTTGCCTCTGCACGTTTTTGCGCGAGAGCCAAACTCTCCTCATCGCTGAGGGGCTTTTTTTCAGATTTCTTGACCATCTCTTAGTTACTCCGCTGAGTAGCTATCGACCGACCCACAACGTGTGTTTCGATCTAGCGGAGTTCTTTACAGAGATGGCAACGACGGCAACGGCCTGCTGCAGGTGCTATCGGAAAGATGTGTCAAACCATGTGAAAGAACACATTCCGAGGACAATCCTTTGTAAAATTGAGAGGAAATGGGAGGAAGTTATCAGCGCAACAATCCCACTGTGCAGGCACTCCACCGCCAACGTTTGACCGTGTTGTCGGGGGAGCAATGCGGAGGGGGAGACAGGGCGTGACCGTGTAGGTCCTGTAGGGAGGTACGGGACGAAAGCGTGATTTGGGCGCTTGGTTTGTGTCAGCGTCACGTAGGGGGCCACAGGATTTTTTGCCGACAACCTAGGGTCTGTTCTCAATCAGTTGAACGTAGCAATGCCATATGAGATATTGGTTGAAAAATTCGTTTACAGTCAAAGACATAGCAAGGGGCTGTTCACAGTGAATGAAATATGGTCATATCCTGACTTTTGGGCAGAGACAGGATGGATCGGAAGATGTTGCGCGATGACCAGTGGGAGCGCATTGAAGAGCTATTGCCTGGCAAGGCCAGTGATCCGGGCCGTACGGCCAAGGATAATCGGCGTTTCGTCGAGGCCGTTCTTTGGATCATGCGTACCGGTAGCCCGTGGCGCGATCTACCCCTCGAACTCGGGCATTGGCATCGCACATTCGTACGCTTCTCCCGTTGGCGCGAGACAGGTGTTTGGGCGCGTGTGGCCACGACCTTGCGGGGCGATGCCGACCTGGAGCACTTGTTCATTGACTCCACGATCGTACGTGCCCACCAGCACTCGGCAGGCGCCAAAAAAAAGCCGGCTTTCAGGAAATCGGTCGCTCGCGAGGGGGGCTGACGACCAAACTGCATGTGGCGGTCGATGCCTTGGGCAATCCCGTGCGCGTGATTCTCTCGGCAGGACAGATATCCGACATCGAGCAGGCGGAAGCGCTGATCAAGGATCAGCCAGCCGAATTTGTCATCGCGGACAAGGGTTACGATTCGGACGCCTTTGTCCAAACCATCGCTGCACAGGGCAGCCAGGCTGTCATCCCGCCGCGGTCCAACCGAATCAATCAACGAACTTTCGATCGCCATATCTACAAGGACCGCAATCTGATCGAGCGCTTCTTCTGTCGCATCAAGCAATTCAGACGCATCGCCACGCGCTACGACAAACTCGCACAGTCATTCCTGTCCTTCGTTCATCTCGCTTGCGCTTTCGTCTGGTTGGCTTAATTGAGAACAGGCCCTAGGTTTGCCAGGAGGGCTCTATGAGCGATAAGGAGGAAAAATTTCCTCTCAATTTTGATGCGACAACCTGGTCTATTGAGGAGGCTGTGCCCTGGATTTTTTTCGGCGATGCAAGCGCAGAGCACTCATGGCCTGAGGTCACCAAACTTGCAGTTGGATACGTCGTTGGTGAAGTTGACGATGGCAGACTATCTCGCCACCAGTCTGAGGTCTTCTCTGGCCTTCAAAAACATCTCCGAAAACTTGGGGTACTACAGCGCGATACCGCAATTACCCCGCTGGTCTGGTGTCGAGTCGCTATTCAGTTCTGGTTGGAACACGGAGGCCGCCAGCGAAAATTTGTTTCCGCCATGACCCGCTGGGTGCAGGCTAAAAACAAAGGCGGCGTGGCGATGGTGCGCTATACAAATCAAAAGTACCCAAGCGGTCGAGAAATACCGCTGGATGTATTCCTGTTTCGCAACATTGATGACACGACATTTCTCAACACCGAATTGAAATACCCTAGTCTAGGTACCAAAACTGCCAAGCAAGCCAAAGCCAAATCGACCGATAAACGTTCTGCCGAATCACAGGTCGGCAGCAACCTTATTGCCGCAGTTAAGTTGGCGGTTCAAGAATCGAAGAATGGCAGACAGGGCAGAAAAAACTTTCTGCGAACCTCGGACCCCGTTACGGGCAAGTTCAGATTCATTGGGTCGCGTGAGGACTTGTTCGCGGAAATTCATGCGATCAGTCCCGACATACGCCGCGAGAGACTAATGAAAAATGGAGAGACTAAAGAGGCATACAAAAAGGATTCAGTAATAAGGGCAATTTCCAAGGTCGCGATTTGCCGCCTGTCGTGGGCGAAGGCGAGTGGTAAGTGAGTTATGGGCACTGCGGTTAGCAATGTGCTAACGGCTCCCTCGCATCAAAGCGGTTACGCTGGCACAATGGGAGGTCTAAGTAAAATCGCAGTCATGAAACTTTTGCGGGTATGAAAGCGGGTATGAATATGAGCATCCAGAATAAAAATACTTTTGTTTTCAATGCCCGATGCCCGCAACTCCTTGTTTAACGTCTAATGGTGGTCTGGCGGGTGCCCGATCCGGTCCCGCCTTCTGGGCACCGCTTCAAGTACCGCCTCGTTTATGTGGAGTCCGGCCGGCGGGCTGCATTGCGCGCCGCGGCACGGAACGCCTTCGCCGCCGATGCCTACCAGGGCGAAACCCTCAACTTCGAGACGCCGGCCGCGTTCTTCTCGCGTCTGACCGAAAAGCGGTGGGCGATGCTGTACGCCCTGCAAGGCGCCGGAGAAGTGCCGGCGCGCGAGCTTGCCCGCCTGCTTGCGCGGGACGTGAAGCGCGTCCATGAGGATGCCGGGGTGCTGGTGGAGCTGGGGCTACTCGAGCGCACCGAACGCGGCGGTCTGGTGTGCCCCTTCGATGATATTCACGTGGACATGCACCTGAAGCGGGCCGCGTAGATTGCCCCCAGCTTCACGACCAGCGCCGGGCATGTCCCGGCGTTGTGCTTTCTGGCGTCCGGGGGCCGGCAGCCCCCGCCAGTTCGAAGCCCGGTTTGTTGCTGCATTGTTTTCTACGCTGCAAGCGTATAGGCTTGACCCCGATATGGTCTTCATAGAGTTGACTCCCTTTCAAGCCTTCCGCCGGGACAACTGGACTGACGATGATCTACGCTGGCTACAGTCCGTTTTGATCGAACGTCCCGACGCTGGCCCGCTCATACCTGGGGCCGGTGGTTTGAGAAAACTTCGATGGGCTCTGCCCGGCCGTGGAAAACGAGGCGGCGCCCGCGTCATTTACTACTGGTACACCGCGGCCGATGTGGTCTATCTGGTTTTTGCCTACGCCAAGAACGACCAGGAAGACATGACGCCGGACCAGGCCCGGCAACTGACCAAACTGATTGAAGGGGTGCTTCGCCATGAATGAAAAAGACTTCGCCGCTCTCATGCAAGGGGTAAAGGAAATGGTTGCCCACGTCAGCGGCGAGGACGTGCCGGGCCTGAAGGTAACGAGCATTGCCGACCCTGACGTGCACGCCATTCGTGAAGCGGCCGCCGTGACTCAAAAGGAGCTTGCTGCGCTGCTTGGCGTGTCTCGCCGCACCGTTGAGAACTGGGAGCAACGACGCACCCGCCCGACCGGCCCGGCGCGTGCGTTGCTGCGCATCTTCCAGCATGACCCGCAGGCGGCAGTGAAGGCGTTGCAGGGGTAGCCCGCGGTTCGCCTGCTCGATGCGGGCAACACGACCAGCGCCGGGCACGTCCCGGCGTTGTGCTGTCTAGCCTTACGCTGCCAGCTTTGAAATCGGCCATATAACAGCGAGTTCATCCCATGGGACGAACACACGGCCGTCTTCGTTCTTCTCGATCACCATCCATTCACAGAGGGCCGCAACGTCTTGGTGCACGTTTTTGTAGTGCCTGCCAAGGTGCTTGGCAAGCGCGTAGGTTGTAAGCGGCCCCGCCGCCTTCAAGGCCTCTACCAGTTCCCAGCGCTTTGGCGTGAAGACGCCGCCAAACTGCGCCATGTTCTCGAAACCCACTTCACACAGCGGCTCTACAGCCTCTCCGGCATCCGCCCGCTGCGCTTGATCCAGAAGGTGCGCTTGCATGACCTTGATTGGCTCCGCAATTCGAATTTCAAGCTTCATCATCGCCCCCTAAATCCTCGACGGCCTGCCAGAAGTCAGCAAGCAAAGTCGCTACGTTGATAAAACGGTACGCCGTTTCGGCTTCTCCATCGTGGCGGTGGTCGCCCTTGCTCCGCTCGTTGTCGAAGCCGATCACCCGTCGGCAAGAACCTGGGGCGGACGAAGGCCATTGACGACGTGGCCGTGGTGGCCTGGCGTGCCGAGAACTCCGCCAGCATCAAGGCAACAGCCGAACACTTCGGCATTTCGGCGGCGAGCGTGAAGCGGGCTTGCTCGAAGGGGTGAAGGATTCGTACCCGGCGTATCAGTACTTACCCGCCAGAGAAGGGCCGCAATCACAAAACCGGGTACAAAACAGGATATAAAGCCAAAATTCCTTTAATTACCAAGCATTTCAACACTACATTCCCTGTTTAACGTATAAGCCAAATTCGCCGAATCACGGCATGCCAGGCGGATAGGCAGCGTCCCCAAACTCCACCACCCTTGTGGGGTTTGACACGCAGGATCAGCCCGATCCCTGCTTGGCATGGTCTGCCGAGCAGGGATTTTTCTTTTCAGGAAGGCCGTCATGACGACCGGGTACTTGATCGGAAGCGGCCCCTACAGAACGCCTCAAGACGAGTCGAATTTCGCGAAAATATCAAATGCAGCCCGATTCTGACTGAGCGGTGCCAAATGGCTGGCCTGCAACCTGTCAAATCATCATATTTTCACGTCGATATTCTTTACACGACGACAAAAACATAAGTCACTTGCAATTTAGATTTCCAGCCAAAAGCATAATTCACATACGTTTTCATGCTAAAAATAGAACTGGCACGTCAATTGCTTTAGTCATAACAAGCCCCTTTGACTCCAGGACTGACAGCCATGAAAAACATCACAATCGCCGCCTGCCTTTCGCTATATGCCATCGGAGCCCAGGCTGCCGAAATTCTGTACTGGAGTGATATCGCAACTGGCGTAGACGCGATGGACGCAGCCCTTGCCGCGTCCAGCCACACGATCACCACCGCCAGCGGCGAAACCGACTTCGTCACCAAGATCACCGCCGGCGGCTGGGATCTTGTAGTGAACTTCAACCAAAACCGCGCGAACGATGATGCGGTATCGGCCACGACCAACTGGGTTGCCGGCGGCGGCAAGGCCATTTTCGCCCACTGGCGTCCCAACGCCGGCGCCGCTTTTGGCGCCAGTTATACGGGTAAGAACAACATCACGTCCTTCAGCATTTCCAATCCGCTGCTCGCAACCGGCATCACCAACCCGGTAGGGCTGTACAACCCGGGCTGGGGCCTCTTCTCGCTGGGAATGGCAGAAACAGGCGGCATCAGCGCTGCCGAATTTGCCAAC
Organism: Zoogloea sp.; assembly: GCA_016720685.1. Taxonomy (GTDB): domain Bacteria; phylum Pseudomonadota; class Gammaproteobacteria; order Burkholderiales; family Rhodocyclaceae; genus Zoogloea. The sequence continues at coordinate 46,477 of JADKKC010000005.1, read as the reverse complement.
ACGAATGACGCGATCATCATCGGAAACGGCGACAAGACGATCATCAACGGTTTCCTTAACGACACCTTTGTCGATTTAGCCCAAGGCCAGGCGCTATTCACCAACGAAATCAATTACATGCTCCCCAGCCCTGCCCCAGCTGCCCTGCCGGCTGCCGTGCCGGAGCCTGCAACAATGCTCCTCGCGGGCCTTGGCCTGATGAGCCTGGCGGCATCCCGTCGTCGCAAGAACTGATTGCCCGCCGGGGGCCAACGCCTCCCGCAGCCAAAACCGGCTCACAGAATGTGGGCCGTTTTCTTGCCCGGAATATTCTTCAGGCCATAGCTTGCGCAGGCGAAGCGGCAACCCGAGGTGGCGTGCCGTTCACGCCAGCGTACCTGCCACCCTCACCCCTGCCGCACCAAGGAACGGTCACTTACATGTAAAAAGGGCGTCCGCCGGACGCCCTTTTTAAACTGCTTTGCTCCTGCACAGCCCCGGACTCAGCTCTCTTCGGCCACCGCATCGGCCCGCGTTTTGGTGACGAAGCGGGCAAGGAAAATCCCCAGTTCGTAGAGCAGGCACATGGGAATCGCCAGCATCAGTTGCGAAACGACGTCCGGCGGCGTCACCACGGCGGCGACGATGAAGGCACCGACGATGACGTAAGGCCGCGCCTCCTTCAGCTTGGGCACGTCAACCACGCCCAGCTTGACCAGCACGATCACGAACACCGGCACTTCGAAGGTAATACCGAAGGCCAGGAACATGGACATCACGAAAGCCAGGTACTGCTCGATGTCAGGCGCCGGAGTAATGCTCTTGGGCGCAAACTGGGCAATGAACTTGAACACCGTGCCGAACACGAAGAAATAGCAGAACGCCATGCCCGCCAGAAACAGGATGGTGCTGCCGATAACCAGCGGCAAGCCAAGGCGCTTTTCGTGGGCATACAGCCCAGGCGCAATGAAGCACCAGGCCTGGTAAAGCACAAAGGGCAAGGCCACGACAAAGGCCACCAGCAGCGTGACCTTCATCGGCACGAAGAAGGGCGTCACCACACCGGTGGCGATCATGCGCGTGCCCTCCGGTAGCGCCTGCATCATCGGATGGGCGAGGATGTCGTAAATCTCGCCTGCCCAGGGCATCAGGCAGACAAAGGCCACTGCGATGGCGACAACGGCCCGCAGCAGACGGTCGCGCAGCTCGACCAGGTGCGAAATGAAAGTATCTTCCTGGGCACTCATGACTTGATGATCTTGGATTCGGGCGAGGCGTCGACGGATTTCGGCGCCTCGGCAACGACCGGCTGATCCGCGAAGGGCGCGGGGCCGGCGTGGGTTTCGGCTTCGGCCAGTTGCCGGTCGAGCAGTTCGGCGGCGGCATCATGCGCGTCATTTGGTACGGGCGTCGCGTCCTGAGGCTGTGCCTTGAGACTGTTTTCAAGGTCGGCCACCGCCGACGAAGCCGACTGCAGCGAGGACGTAACACCGTTCTCGATGCCGGCCATCTCGCCGCGCACCGAAGATTCGAAGGACATCGCCGACTGGCGCGCCTCTTCCTGTAACTTTTTCAGCTCGTCAAGCTGCATTTCCCGGCTGATGTCCGACTTGACGTCGGAAACATAGCGCTGCAAGCGACCAAGCAGATGACCTGTGGTACGCGCAACCTTGGGAAGCCGTTCGGGGCCAAGCACCAGCAGGGCCACGATACCGATGACTATGAGTTCGGAAAAACCGATATCAAACATCCGATTCGCCTATGTTTCGAAACACCGGAAAAAAACAGGCGCCACAAACAAAAAAAGGGGCGACTTAATGCGCCCCCCTTTTCCGCGCCTGTCGCGGGCAAGGAATCAGGATTTAGTCTTTTCCCGCGCTTCCGCGTCGATGGTCTGCTTGCCACCATCGGCGATCTTCTGGCTGGCGTCGCCGCCCTGATCAGCCTCGCGCATGCCGTCCTTGAAACCTTTAACCGCACCACCGAGATCCTGCCCGATGTTGCGCAGCTTCTTGGTACCGAACACGAGCATGACGATCACCAGAACGATCAGCCAATGCCAAATGCTGAAAGAGCCCATTGAATTCTCCTAGAAACTACCGTTTAAGCATCGGCCCGACAGGCTCCTGCCCACCGACAATGTGCATGTGCACATGCATGACTTCCTGCCCGCCCACGCGACCGGTGTTGATGATGGACCGAAAACCGTCTGTGCTTCCTTGATCGACGGCAATCTGGTTGGCCACCGCCAGCATCCGGCCGAGCACCGGCGCATCTTCAAGCCCGGCGTGAGCCAGCGAGGTAATGTGCTTTTTAGGAATGACCAGCACGTGCACCGGACGCTGAGGCTGAATATCGTTGAAAGCCAGCACCTCGTCGTCTTCATACACCTTAGCGGCGGGGATCTCTCCGCGCACGATACGGCAGAACAGGCAATCCTGCATCTGACTCTCTTTACTTGGCGGTTCGCGCATTTTTCTCGTCAATGCCCGACACACCTTCACGGCGGCGGAATTCTGCAAGCACGTCATCGACCGTAAGGTCGAAGTGGGCCAGAAGAATCATCGTGTGGAACCACACGTCGGTCACCTCCCACACCACGTGCAGCAGGTCCTTGTCCTTGGCTGCCATGATGACCTCGGCAGACTCCTCGGCAACCTTCTTGCAGATCGCGTCAGTCCCCTTGTGGAACAGTCCGGAAACATAAGAGGAATCCGGGCTTGCTTCCTTACGCTCGGCAAGGGTCTGGGCGACCCGGTGCAGCACTTCGATATCGATCATTTGTATATGTCCTTCGGGTCTTTGAGAACCGGGTCGACCGCTTCCCAGCGGCCGTCTGCGAGGTATTTCTGGAAGAAGCAGCTGCGCCGCCCGGTGTGACAGGCGATACCGCCAACCTGCTCGATCTTCAGAAGCACCACGTCATTATCACAGTCGATGCGGATCTCGCGGATCTTTTGAGTGTGGCCGGACTCTTCACCCTTGTGCCACAGTCGCCCGCGGGAACGCGAAAAGTATACAGCCTCACCCGTTTCAACCGTTCGCGCCAGGGCGTCTCGGTTCATCCAGGCAAACATCAACACATCATTGGTTTCGGCATCCTGGGCGATGGCGGGAATCAGGCCGTCCTTGTCCCAGGCGAGTTCGTCGAGCCAGGCAGCGTCGTGGCTCACAGGCGTACCTCGATACCACGGGCGCGCATCAGCTCCTTGGCGTCGCGCACCGTGTGATCGCCGAAGTGGAAAATGCTGGCGGCCAGCACCGCATCGGCACGGCCCAGGGTGACGCCGTCGGCAAGGTGCTCGAGGCTGCCGACACCGCCGCTGGCGATTACGGGAATTGAAACCGCATCCGAAACGGCGCGGGTCAGGCCCAGGTCGAAACCGTTCTTGGTGCCGTCCCTGTCCATGCTGGTGAGCAGGATCTCGCCAGCGCCGAGGGCGGCAATCCTTTGCGCCCACTCGATGACATCGAGCCCAGTGCGGTTGCGACCGCCGTGGGTGAAGACCTCCCACTTGCCGGGTGCCACCTGCTTGGCGTCGATGGCGACGACGATGCACTGGCTGCCAACCTTGCCGGCAGCTTCAGCCACCAACTGCGGGTTATTCACCGCCGCGGTGTTCATGCTGACCTTGTCTGCGCCGGCGTTGAGGAGGCGCCGCACGTCATCGACCGTACGCACACCGCCCCCCACCGTGAGCGGAATGAAAACCTGCTCGGCGACCTGCTCGACGACATGCAGGATGATGTTGCGGTCGTCGGAACTGGCGGTGATGTCGAGGAAGGTGATTTCGTCGGCGCCCTGCTCGTCGTAACGGCGGGCCACCTCGACGGGGTCGCCGGCATCCCTGAGCTCGACGAAATTGACGCCCTTGACCACACGGCCGGCACTGACGTCGAGGCAGGGGATGATGCGCTTGGCAAGCATGGATCAGGCGGCCCCGTTAAGGGCGTCGGCGCGGGCCTGGGCTGCCGCGAAATCGAGGGTGCCTTCGTAGATTGCACGACCGGTGATGGCGCCGGTGATGCCTTCGAACTCGACAGCGCAGAGCGCTTCCACGTCGGTCAGGGTGGCGATGCCGCCGCTGGCGATGACCGGAATGCGCAGGGCCTGGGCCAGCTTGACGGTCGCGTCGACATTGACGCCGGAAAGCATGCCGTCGCGGCCGATGTCGGTGTAGATCACGCCTTCGACACCGTAGTCCTCGAACTTCTTGGCGAGATCGACAACATCATGGCCGGTGAGCTTGGACCAGCCATCCACCGCCACCTTGCCGTCCTTCGCGTCGAGGCCGACGATGATATGGCCTGGGAAGGCACCGCAGGCGTCGTGCAGGAAGCCGGGGTTCTTGACTGCAGCGGTACCGATGATTACATAGGTGAGGCCGGCGTCGAGCGCCCGCTCGATGGTGTCGAGGTCGCGGATACCACCACCCAGCTGGACGGGGATCTCGTCACCGACTTCCGCAAGAATGGCCCTGATCGCGGTCTGGTTCTTGGGCTTGCCGGCAAAGGCACCATCCAGATCCACCACATGCAGGCGCCGGGCACCCTGGTTGATCCAGTGTCGGGCGGTGGCACCCGGATCTTCGGAGAAGACCGTGGCAGCGTCCATTTCGCCTTGTTTCAGGCGCACGCAGTGACCGTCCTTGAGGTCGATGGCAGGAATCAGCAGCATAGGAAGAAGTGCGATAGATGAGTTGAAACGGAACGGCGGGAGGGTGAGATAGGCTACGGAGCCAGGTCAGGGCTTCCAGGACATGAAGTTCGACAGCAACTGCAGACCGGCTTGCGCGCTCTTTTCCGGGTGGAATTGGATTGCGAAGATATTAGCCTGCGCTACCGCCCCGGTAAAGGGGATGCCGTAGTCGGTAGTCGCCGCGATGATGGACGGATCTGCCGGATCGACATAGTAGCTGTGAACATAGTAGAAGCGGGCGCCGTCCTCGATGTTGGCCCACAGCGGATGGGCCTGCTTCTGCCAGACCTCGTTCCAGCCCATGTGGGGCACCTTGAGGCGCGAGCCGTCGGCAGCCACCATCTTGTCGGCGGGAAAGCGCCGGACTTCGCCCTTGAAGATACCCAGGCCAGGTACGTTCCCCTCTTCGCTGTGCTCGAAGAGCATTTGCTGACCGATACAGATCCCCAGGAAGGGCTTGCTCCTGGCGGCTTCCAGCACGGCCGGACGCAAGCCGCGGGCATCGAGTTCGCCCATGCAGTCGGGCATCGCCCCCTGGCCGGGGAACACCACCCGGTCGGCGGACAGCACTTCGACCGGGTCGGCGGTCACGACAACCGTCGCAGCGGGGGCTATATGCTCGATGGCCTTGGCCACCGAACGCAGGTTGCCCATGCCGTAATCAATGATGGCGACCGTGCTCACAGGGCCCCCTTGGTCGAAGGGACCACGCCGGCCTGGCGCGGGTCGGGCGTTACCGCCATGCGCAGCGCACGGCCAAAGGCCTTGAACACGGTTTCGCACTGATGGTGCGCGTTGCGCCCCTTGAGGTTGTCGATATGCAGGCTGACGCCGGCGTGATTGACGAAGCCCTGAAAGAATTCATACACGAGCTGCGTATCCAGCGCACCGATCATGCCGGCGCTGAAGGGCACGTCGAACTCCAGCCCGGGCCGCCCGGACAGATCGACGACGACACGGGACAGGGCCTCGTCGAGCGGCACGTAGGCGTGGCCGTAGCGGGTCAGGCCCTTCTTGTCGCCAACGGCCTTCGCGAAGGCCTGGCCGACGGTGATTCCCACATCCTCCACCGTATGGTGGCCGTCGATGTGCAGGTCGCCGGCAGCTTCGATTTCGAGGTCGAATGTGCCGTGGCGGGCGATCTGGTCGAGCATGTGGTCGAAGAAACCGATGCCGGTATTGAGCTGACTCTTGCCCGAACCATCCAGGTCGATCCGGACCCGGATCTTGGTTTCGAGGGTATCGCGAGAGATTTCGGCTTGCCGCATTGCGTGTTATTCCAGGAGAAACGGTCGAAACGAGGTAATCGGAACGACCATGATAGCATTTAGCGTTTTCACCGTCCCTTGCGGCGCCCAACGCCGCCGAGCAGATTTGCCATGAGCCGCTTCTGGAGCCCCGTCGTCCACGACCTGACCCCGTATGTTCCCGGTGAGCAGCCCAAGCTCGCCAATCTGGTCAAGCTCAACACCAACGAAAACCCTTACCCGCCCAGCCCCCGCGTGCAGGCAGCGATCCACGCCGAGCTGGGCCAGGACGCTGACCGCCTCAAGCTCTACCCGGACCCGACCGGCAGCCAGCTCAAGGATGCCGTCGGTCGCCATTTCGGCGTGCCCCCTGAATGGGTTTTCGTCGGCAACAGCTCGGACGAGGTGCTGGCCCACGCCTTTCAGGCCCTGCTCAAGCACGACAAGCCGCTGCTCTTTCCCGACATCACCTACAGCTTCTATCCGGTGTATTGCGGCCTCTATGGCATCGACTTCGAAACCATAGCGTTGTCGGAAGAGTTCGCAATCCGCGTGGATGACTACCTCGCCCGCGGCGCGGCCAATATTGGCGGGGTGATTTTCCCCAACCCCAACGCCCCCACCGGCCGCCTGCTGTCGCTGGATGAAATCGCCCGTCTGGCCGCAGCCCTGCCCGATGCGCCCATCGTCGTCGACGAGGCCTACATCGATTTTGGTGGCCTCGACGTGATTCCCACCGCGGTGACACTGGTCAGGCAGCACCCGAACATCCTCGTCACCCAGACCCTGTCAAAATCCCGCTCGCTGGCCGGGCTACGGGTTGGCTTCGCGATCGGCCAGCCGGAGCTTATCGAGGCGCTCACACGGGTCAAGGACAGCTTCAACTCCTACCCGCTCGATCGCCTCGCCCTTGTGGGCGCCAGCGCGGCGATGGACGACGAGGCATGGTTTCAGCAAACCCGCAGGCAGGTCATCGCCAGCCGGAATGCACTCTCTGCAGGCCTCGCCGCACTCGGCTTCGAGGTGCTGCCGTCGGCCGCCAACTTTGTCTTCGCCCGCCATCCGGATCGCGATGCAGTCGCCCTTGCCGCGGCGCTGCGGGCGCGCAGCATCATCGTGCGGCACTTCAAGGCAGCACGCATTGATCAGTTCCTGCGCATCACGGTGGGAACGGAGGCGCAGTGCGAACTGCTGCTGGAGGCTCTGAAGGAAATCGTGGCCTGACACGTCACGCCGGCACCATGAGAAAGCCGAACCCTCGGGTGCGGTTTTTTTGCGTGCCAGGAGTAGCGATCAGCCTTTCAAGCGCATCTCGGCAGAACGGGCGTGAGCCTGCAGGCCTTCGCCATGGGCAAGAACCGACGCAACCCTGCCGAGCGTTTGCGCGCCCGCTTCGGAAATCTCGATGAGGCTGGTGCGCTTCTGGAAGTCGTAGACCCCCAGCGGGCTGGAAAAGCGTGCGCTGCGCATGGTCGGTAACACGTGGTTTGGGCCTGCACAGTAATCACCCAGGGCTTCGACCGAGTAGTGACCGATAAAGATCGCGCCGGCGTGGCGGATTTGGTCGATCCACGGGTAGGGATCGTCGAGCGACAGCTCAAGGTGCTCTGGCGCGATGCGGTTGGCGATCCGGCAGGCTTCAGCAAGATCGCTCACGTGGATCAGCGCACCACGGTTCTTCAGCGAGGTGGCGATTGTTTCGCGACGCGGCATCTCGGGCAGCAGCCGGGCGATGCTCTCCTCGACTCGACCGATGAATTCTTCGTCGGTGCACAGCAGGATGGACTGGGCCAGTTCGTCGTGCTCGGCCTGGGCGAAGAGATCCATCGCCACCCAGTCCGGATTGCCCGAACCATCGGAGATGATCAGCACCTCGGACGGGCCGGCGACCATGTCGATGCCGACGGTGCCGAAAACGCGCCGCTTGGCGCTGGCCACGTAGGCGTTGCCGGGGCCGACGATCTTGTCGACCTGCGGAATCGTTGCCGTGCCGTAAGCCAGCGCGGCGACAGCCTGGGCGCCACCGATGGTGAACACCCGATCGACGCCGGTGATGGCCGCGGCAGCCAGAACCAGCGGATTCTTCTCGCCGCGGGGAGTGGGCACCACCATGATCAGCTCGCCAACACCGGCCACCTTGGCGGGGATGGCGTTCATCAGCACCGAACTGGGGTAGGACGCGCGGCCGCCCGGCACGTAGAGACCCACGCGGTCCAGCGGCGTGACCTTCTGGCCGAGGCGCGTACCCAGCATGCCTTGCGATTCGTCGTTGTAACACCACGACTCCTGGACCTGGCGCTCATGGTAGCTGCGCACCCGGGCAGCCGCCGCCTCGAGCGCGGCACGCTGCCCGGCGGGCAGCCCCGCCAGCGCGGCATCAAGCTCGGCCTTGGGCAGTTCCAGCGCCGACATGTCCGCCACGTCCAGGTGGTCGAAGCGGCGGGTGAAGTCGACGACGGCGGCGTCCCCCTGGCTCCTCACGGCCCGCAGGATCTCGGCGACGGCCACTTCGATGGCGGCATCGGTGCTGCCTTCGAAAGCCAGCAGGGTGTCGAGCGTGGACATGAAATCCGGCTCGGCCGAGGAAAGGCGGCGAATCTGGGCACTCATGGCTTGATGGCTCCTGCAAAGGCCTCGAGCACTGGCTGGATCAACTCACGCTTGAGCTTGAGCGAGGCCTGGTTGACCACGAGGCGGGAACTGATCGGCATGATGTCCTCGACCTCGATCAGGTTGTTGGCCTTGAGCGTGTTGCCGGTGGAGACGAGATCGACAATCGCGTCGGCCAGCCCGACCAGCGGGGCCAGCTCCATTGAGCCGTACAGCTTGATGAGATCGACGTGCACGCCCTTGGCTGCGAAATGCTCCCGGGCGGCCTTGACGTACTTGGTGGCAACACGGATTCGCGCACCGCGCTTGACTGCCGCGGCGTAGTCGAAATCCTTGCGCACGGCCACGCATAGACGGCACTTGGCGATGTTGAGGTCAAGGGGCTGATACAGGCCGGCACCGCCGTGCTCGATCAGTGTGTCCTTGCCGGCAATGCCCATGTCGGCTGCGCCATACTGCACGTAGGTCGGCGTGTCAGTGGCACGCACGATGACCAGGCGCACATCGGGCCGGTTGGTACCGATGATCAGCTTCCGGGAGGTTTCCGGGTTGTCGGTGGGCGTGATCCCTGCGGCGGCAAGCAGCGGCAGGGTCTCTTCGAAAATTCGGCCCTTCGAAAGGGCAAGCGTTATGCCGTTCAAGATGGTGATCTGTCTGCGTAAAAAGCGATTTTAGCCGATTAGCGGCAAAGTCCGCGCCCAGGCATCCAGGAAGGCAATTGTTCTGCAGCGGCCCTTCTGTTAGCCTTGACTCCGTGGCTGAACCGCTCGAGCGGGTTCGGCCTTTTTCTTTTTTTCAACTCCGGAGAGTTTGATATATGAAGCCCGAAATCATTGTTTCAACTCATGACCTCGAACGCCTGGAAGGCCTGCTGTCCAACCCGCCGACCCGCAACCGCAGCGACCTCGACGACCTGCGCGCCGAACTCGATCGCGCCAGGGTGCTCGATGACGACGCCATGCCCGACAACGTCATCGCCATGAACAGCCGCGCCCGTTTCCGCGAGGAAACATCGGGCCGCGAATACGAACTGACCCTGGCCTGGCCCCACGAAGCCAGCGCCGCCGGTGGAAAGGTTTCCATCTTCTCGCCGGCCGGCAGCGCCCTGCTCGGCCTCTCGGTCGGTCAGCACATCGACTGGCAAACTCCGGAAGGCCGCGCCATCCAGATCACGGTGCTGGCGGTAAACCCCGCCACCTGAGCCATCCGGGCACCGTCACCGTCCGAAGGATTTCAATATGGGCCTCGAAGCGGGGCCCACCTTCCGGTTTTCAGCGCAAGCGCGTAACCCTTGCCCCCAGCGCCCCGAGTTTTTCTTCGAGCCGCTCGTAGCCGCGATCGAGGTGGTAGATGCGCTCGACCGTGGTTTCCCCTTCGGCAATCAGGCCGGCAATGATCAGGCTGGCCGAGGCACGCAGGTCGGTGGCCATCACGGTGGCCCCCTGCAGGCGCCCGACACCTTTCACGAAGGCCGTGTTGCCGTCGATCTTGATGTCGGCGCCCAGGCGCTGCAATTCCACCGCATGCATGAAGCGGTTCTCGAAGATCGTCTCGCGAATCACCGCAGTGCCGTCGGCCACCGCATTCAGGGCCATGAACTGGGCCTGCATGTCGGTCGGGAAAGCCGGGTACGGTGAAGTACGCAGGCTCACCGCGGTGAGACGGGCCGGGGCCTTGAGACGGATCGCATCACGCTCGGCGATCACTTCGCAGCCGGCGTCCATCAGCTTGTCGATGACGGCGTCGAGGTAGCTGGCCGAGGTGCCGGTGAGGCGCACTTCGCCCCCGGTGACAGCCGCGGCGCACAGGTAGGTGCCGGTCTCGATGCGGTCCGGCATCACGCGGTGGGTGGCACCGTGCAAGGCCTGCACACCACGGATGCGGATCAGGTCGCCGCCGGCGCCGGAGATCTGCGCGCCCATCGCTACCAGACAGTTGGCCAGGTCGACGACTTCGGGTTCGCGGGCGGCGTTCTCGATGACGGTTTCACCGTCGGCCAGACACGCGGCCATCATCAGGTTCTCGGTGCCGGTCACGGTGACCATGTCGGTGAAGATGCGGGCGCCCTTCAGTCGCGGCACCTTGGCGTGCACGTAACCGTGCTCGACCGTAACCGCGGCGCCCATCGCCTGCAGACCCTTGATGTGCTGGTCAACCGGACGCGCGCCGATGGCACAGCCACCCGGCAGGCTCACGCGGGCCTCGCCGAAGCGGGCAACCAGCGGGCCGAGCACCAGGATGGAGGCGCGCATGGTCTTGACCATCTCGTAGGACGCCACCGGGTTGTCGACCCCGCTTGCGTCCAGCGTGACGGTATCGCCTTCGCGACTGACCTTGACGCCCATCTGTTCGAGCAGGCGCAGCAGCGTGCCGATGTCGTTGAGGCGCGGCACGTTGGTATAGGTGACCGGCTCCCGGGTCAGCAGCGCCGAACACAGGATGGGCAGCGCGGCGTTCTTGGCGCCGGAAATGGCGATCTCGCCAGACAGGCGGGCGCCGCCTGCAATCAACAGTTTATCCATGCGTCGACCGGGCGTTCAGCCCAGTTCCTTCAGAAGTTCTGCCCACTGCTTGGGCGTGTAGGTGTTCAGTTGGAGGGCGTGAATTTCATTGCCCATCAGCTTGCCCAGCGTGGCGTAGACCAACTGGTGCTGGCGCACGCGCATCTTTCCCTCGAATTCGGGACTGACCACGATGCCCGAAAAATGGGTGCCGTCATCCCCCTCGATCTGCAGGAAGTCGCAGGGGAGGCCTGCGGCGATCAGCCGCTCGATTTCACTCGCTTCAAACATCTTTAATTCAATCCTCAGGCGCGCAGCTTGTAGCCCCTGCCAAGCATTTGCAGGGTGATCACCGCGAGAACAACAAAACAGACCGTCACGACGCCGATGCTCGTCCAGGGAGAAACATCGGAGACGCCGAAAAATCCGTAGCGGAAACCGTCAATCATGAAGAAAAACGGGTTGAAATGCGACACCCCCTGCCAGAAAGCCGGCAGGGAATGAATCGAATAGAACACGCCGGACAGCATCGTGAGCGGCATGATCAGGAAGTTCTGGAAGGCCGCCAGCTGATCGAACTTGTCGGCCCAGATGCCGGCAATCACGCCCAGGCTGGCCAGGAAGGCCCCGCCCAGCAGCGTGAAGGCGACGATCCAGACCGGCTCGGCGATATTGAACGACACGAAAGGCAGCGACACCAGCAGCACGCCCAGGCCACACATGGCGCCGCGCAGCACGGCGGCGATCACGTAGGCGGAATAGAACTCCCGGTAGGAGATCGGCGGCAGCAGCACGAACACGATGTTACCGGTGATCTTGCTCTGGATGAGCGACGAGGAGCTGTTGGCGAACGCGTTCTGCAACACCGTCATCATCACCAGGCCGGGCACCAGGAAGGCCGTGTAATTGACGCCCGGATAGGGCTGAACGTGGTCCTCCAGCACGTGGCCGAAGATCAGCAGGTAAAGCACCGCGGTGAGCACGGGTGAGAGCACCGTCTGGAAGCCGACCTTCCAGAAACGCAGGCACTCCTTGTACAACAGGGTATTGAAGCCTTGCATGGGGTTTGTCGTTTCCGCTTTCAGTTCTGATTCATGATGCCGACGAAGACCTGCTCCATGTCGGGCGTACCGAGGACCATGTCTACGATGGTGCCGCCAGCCGACTTGACGCCGGCAAGAAGCTCCGCAACTTCGTCGAAGCGGTCGAAGCCGAACTCCAGCTCGGTGCTTTCCTGACGTGTCGCCTTGGCGGCCAGCGCTGCCGGCAGCACCACCGGAGCAGCCAGCTTCACCTTCAGCGCGTGGCTGGCAAAACGCTGCAGCAGGTTGGCGGTGGTATCGAGGGCAACGACGCGGCCGGCCTTCAGCATGGCGATACGCCCGCACAGGGTTTCGGCCTCTTCGAGGTAATGGGTGGTCAGCACGATGGTGTGGCCGTCCCGGTTGAGCTTGCGGATGAAATGCCACAGGCCCTGGCGCAACTCCACGTCCACGCCGGCGGTGGGCTCGTCCAGCACGATCACCGGCGGGCGGTGCACCAGCGCCTAGGCAACCAGCGCGCGGCGCTTCATGCCGCCCGAGAGCATGCGCATGTTGGCGTTGGCCTTGGAGGTCAGATCCAGGTGATGCAGGATTTCGTCGATCCAGGCGTCGTTCTTCTTGAGCCCGAAATAGCCGGACTGCAGCACCAGCATCTCGCGCACCGTGAAGAAGGGATCGAAAACCAGCTCCTGCGGCACCACGCCAAGGGCCATGCGAGCGGCACGATAGTCGCGCACCACATCGTGCCCCATGACTTCCAGGGTGCCGGAGTCGGGTCGGGCAAGGCCCGCGAGGGAGGAAATGAGGGTTGTCTTGCCGGCGCCGTTGGGCCCGAGCAGCCCGAAAAACTCGCCTTGGGCGATGTCGAGATCGACACCTGCAAGGGCCTGCAGGGAACGGAAACGCTTGGTGACACCGGCAATGCGGATCGCGGGGCTCATGGGTGCAGAAAAGATCGGAAAGAGGGCTCAGCGCCCGAGGGGAAGTATGGTATCGACGTCATAGAGCGACGCCAGGCTGACCAGCGGAGCCGGTGCGTGGACGATGGTCAACTGCCGCCCTGCGCTGCGGGCAGCCCGAACCCAGGACAGCAGCAGGGCCAGCGCGGCCGAATCGACCTGGGTGACCGCAGCCAGATCAAGCAGCCTGTCGGCACTCGCCACCAGACTGCGCCCCTCCTCCACCAGACCGGCCACCGTGGCGAGCGTGAGCGGACCTTCGAGGGCCAGGCGCGGGCCGTCTTCGCGAATCATTTCTTGGCGGAAACCGTGGTTTCGAGCTGCTTGTTCTTGTCCTTGAGGGACTTGATCAGGCCGTCGATGCCGCCGTTGCGTACTTCCTGGCCGAAGCTGTCACGGTAGTTGGTGACAAGGCTGACGCCGGCCACCATCACGTCGTAGACCTTCCAGTTGTCGCCCTGCTTTTCAAGGTTGTAATCGATCTGGACCGGCTTTGCGCCGGGCTGCCGGACTTCGGTACGGACGACCACATCGGTATCTTCCGGCTTGGCCTTGAGCGGCTTGAAATCGATGTGCTGGTTGCGGTACTGGGTCAGCGCGTTGGAATAGGTGCGCACGAGCAGGTTCTTGAACTCATGGGTCAGAACGGTCTTTTGTTCGGCATTGGCCTGACGCCAGTCCTTGCCGACGGCGAGGCGGGTCATGTGGGCGAAATCGAAGTACGGCAGCACCTTGGTTTCGACAAGATCGACGGCCTTGCGGGTGTCGCCGGACTGGATCGCCTTGTCCTGGCGGACGATGGTGATGACGTCGTCGGTAACGCTCTTGACGAGCGCATCGGGCGCAATGCTCTGGGCGAAGGCGGCACACTGGATGCCGATGCCGAGGGTCAGTGCAGCCAACAGGGAAGCGATCTTTTTCATTCCTGGTTCTCTTTTCTGGTGGGAGATGCGGGGGTGGCTTCGTCCATGTAGGCCTCGTCGTCCGGATCCTTGACCCGCGGCGGCTGACCATCGTAAATCTGGCTCTGGCGATACTGGATATAGAAGCTGCGCACGTAGTCGTACTTGTCCAGCGAGGCCTGCTCGGCCGTGGCGTCGGCACCCAGCAGTTGACTGCGACGGTTGATGAAGCGCAGGGCGGTAACCCGGTTACGCGGCCCGGGGCTGTCGATCCCAATCACCGGATCCACGTTCAGGTCGCCGATCAGGCCGGCGGTGTCGCGCAGATTGCTGGAACCGAGCAAGGGCAGCACGATGTAGGGGCCGTCGCCAACCCCCCAGCGGCCGAGGGTCTGGCCAAGATCCTCGTCGTGCTTGTCAAGGCCCAGTTCGGTGGCGATGTCGAACACGCCCAGCATGCCGACGGTGCTGTTCACCAGAAAGCGGCCGCCGTCCGACAGGCCTTCGGCGAACTTGCCCTGGAGCAGGTTATTCACGCCGATCCACACGTCGGCAAGGTTGCCGAAGAAATTTCCGACACCCACCTTGACCGGCAGCGGGGCCAGATCATAAACCTCGGCGGCGGGACGCATGACGTAACGGTCTGCCGTTTCATTGAAACGGAAGGTAACTCGGTTGATCGGCTCGAGCGGATCCTTGGGGTGTCCGCCGGGGCCGGCGCAGGCCGTCAGGCCAAGGCCGAGCAGCAGGGTTGCAACACTGCGCCGCACGGCCCGCAATTCGGGTTTCTTGTTCTTCTTCATCTTGACTCCGCGCGCGGCTTGGGCCGCGTCGCACTCTCTGTGGCGGTTGCCGTCCAGCCTCACTTGGCCGGGGCCGGCTCTCCTTCGGCCGCTTTGTCGAACATGAACTGGCTGATCAGTTTTTCGAGCACAACGGCCGACTGGGTCTTTTTGATAGTCTCGCCTGGAGCCAGTGTCTTTTCCTCGCCGCCGGGTTCGAGGCCCAGATACTGCTCGCCGAGCAGGCCGGAGGTCAGGATGTTGGCGAAGGTATCTACCGGAAACTTGTAGCGCCCGTCGACGGTAAAGACCACCTCGGCCTGGAAGCGTTCATTATCGTAGCGGATCTGCTCGACACGACCGACCAGCACTCCGGAGCTCTTTACAGGTGCGCGCGCCTTGAGGCCGCCAATGTTGTCGAAGTGGGCGGTGAGGGTATAGGGCGAGCGGATTTCCGAACCGGAAATACTGCCGACCTTGAGAGCCAGAAACAGCAGTGCGGCGATACCCATCGCCACGAAAATCCCGACCCACAGGTCGAGCGTCGTACGACTCATTACAAACCTCGGAACATGAAAGACGTCATTACAAAATCGAGCGCCAGAATGGCCAGCGCCGAACTCACAACAGTGCGCGTGATGGCCCGCGACACGCCCTCGGCGGTAGGCACGCAGTCGTACCCCTGAAACACCGCGATCAGCGAAACGGCCACGCCGAAGGCGCAGCTTTTGATGACGCCGTTCAGCACGTCATAGCGAAAATCCACTGCGGCCTGCATCTGCGACCAGAAGGCGCCGTCGTCGATGCCGATGAAGACCACTCCGATCAGCCAGCCGCCGAAAATACCCATCGTCGAGAACATCGCGGCGAGGAGCGGCATCGAGATCACCCCACCCCAGAAACGCGGCGCGACCACGCGGGCGATCGGGCTGACGGCCATCATGTCCATCGCCTTGAGTTGTTCGGTCACCTTCATCAGGCCGATTTCGGCCGTCACGGCCGAGCCGGCGCGACTGGCGAAGAGCAGGCCGGCCACCACGGGGCCGAGCTCGCGCAGCAGCGACAACGCCACCATCGTGCCCATCGAATCGCTCGAACCATAGCGCTGGAGGATTTCATAGCCCTGCAAACCCAGCACGAGACCGACAAAAAGACCCGACACGAGGATGATCAAAAGCGACAGCACGCCGCTGAAATACAGCTCGCGAATCGTGAGGTTGAGGCGCGTGAACGACTGACCGGAATAAACCAGGATCAGCCAGAAGAAACGGGCAATGAAGCCGAGCTGCCACACTACTTCGATGGCAACCGAGCCGAGCTTGCGGAGTCCTCCCATCAGGCCTTGCCTCCGGTCAGCGCGGCAGCGTAGTCGTCCGACGGGTAATGGAAGGGCACCGGCCCATCAACCTCGGCATGCACGAACTGGTGCACGAAGGGGTCTGTGGTGTGGCGAATTTCGTCCGGCGTGCCTTCGGCCACCACCCGGCCCTCCGAGATGAAATAAATGTAATCGACGATCTGCAGGGATTCCTGGATGTCGTGGGTAACGATTACCGAACTTGCGCCGAGTGCGTCGTTGAGGCGACGGATGAGCTGGCCGATCACGCCCAGCGAGATCGGGTCGAGGCCGGTGAAGGGCTCGTCATACATCAGCAGCATCGGATCGAGGGCGATCGTGCGCGCCAGCGCCACGCGCCGCGCCATGCCTCCGGAAAGCTCACCCGGCATCAATCGTGCGGCACCGCGCAAGCCCACCGCATGGAGCTTCATCAACACCAGATCGTTGATCAGCTCGGCCGGCAGCTCAGTGTGCTCGCGGAGCGGAAAAGCCACGTTGTCGAAGACCGTCATGTCGGTAAATAGCGCACCGAACTGGAACAACATGCCCATGCGCCGACGCATCGCATAGAGCGCGTCGCGCCCCAAGGTGGCGACATCCTGGCCATCGACCCGCACCTGGCCGCCGACGGCCTTTTCCTGCCCGCCGATCAGGCGCAGCAGCGTCGTCTTGCCGCAGCCGCTGCCGCCCATGATGGCAACCACCTTGCCACGCGGAATCGACAGGGAAATGTCGCGCAGGATCGTCCGTTCGCCATAGGCGAAGCGCACGTTTTCAAGGCGGACAAGCGGATCTGACATGGAAAAATGTTGCATTGCGGGATAATAATTGTATCAGACGCCTCGCCACGTGACATGCGGGCTTCCCCGAACCCCGCGAGAAATATCGCGTGACATCAAGGTCTTGAGCATCACAAAGCGGCCGTCGCAAGAGCGGCTTATAATGCACGGTTTCGGTCCATCCGTGGCCCAACCCGCGACCCGGTTCGCGTCATTTTCCTCGATCTTCCCCGCCCATGCAGGACAAATACCTCCCCGCCGATATCGAACGTGCCGCCCAGCAGCACTGGGACAGTAGCGAAGCCTTCCGCGTCACCGCCGACGCCTCGAAGCCCAAGTACTACTGCCTGTCCATGTTCCCCTACCCCTCGGGCAAGCTGCACATGGGGCACGTGCGCAACTACACCATCGGCGACGTGCTGTCCCGCTTCCACCGCATGCGCGGCTACAACGTGCTGCAGCCGATGGGCTGGGACGCCTTTGGCCTGCCGGCCGAAAACGCGGCGATCAAAAACAAGGTGCCGCCGGCCAAGTGGACCTACGACAACATCGCCTACATGAAGCAGCAGCTGCAGTCGCTGGGCCTTGCCATCGACTGGAGCCGCGAACTGGCCACCTGCACGCCGACTACTACCGGTGGAACCAGTGGCTGTTCCTGCGCATGCTCGAAAAGGGCATTGCCGAACGCAAGACCCAGGTCGTCAACTGGGATCCGGTCGACCAGACCGTGCTGGCCAACGAGCAGGTCATCGACGGTCGCGGCTGGCGTACCGGCGCACTCGTTGAAAAGCGCGAGATTCCCGGCTACTACCTCAAGATCACCGACTACGCCGACGAGCTGCTGGCCGACCTCGACGAGCTTGAAGGCTGGCCCGAGCGCGTCAAGCTGATGCAGGCCAACTGGATCGGCAAGAGCACCGGCGTGCGCTTCGCCTTCAGCCACACGGTTGCCGATGAAAACGGCCTGATCGGCGACGGCAAGATGTGGGTGTTCACCACCCGCGCCGACACCATCATGGGCGTCACCTTCTGCGCCGTGGCCGCCGAGCACCCGCTGGCCCTGCATGCGGCCAAGGGCAATCCCGAACTCGCCGCCTTCATCGAAAAGTGCAAGCACGGCTCGGTGATGGAAGCCGACATGGCCACCATGGAGAAGGAAGGCCTGCCCACCGGCCTGTTCGTCACCCACCCGCTCACCGGCCAGCAGGTCGAAGTGTGGGTCGGCAACTATGTTCTGATGAGCTACGGCGACGGCGCCGTGATGGGCGTTCCGGCCCACGACGAGCGCGACTTCGCGTTTGCGAAGAAATACAGCCTGCCGATCGAGCAGGTTGTCGCCGTCGGCGACAAGGCCTATTCGCTGGACGCCTGGCAGGAGTGGTACGGCAGCAAGGACGGCGCCTGCATCAACTCCGGCAAGTACGATGGCCTGAACTACACCGCCGCGGTGGACGCCATCGCCGCCGACCTCGCCGCCAAAAACACCGGCGAGAAGAAAATCCAGTGGCGCCTGCGCGACTGGGGCATTTCGCGTCAGCGCTACTGGGGCTGTCCGATTCCCATCATCCACTGCGACGCCTGCGGCTCGGTGCCGGTGCCCGACGAGCAGTTGCCGGTGGTGCTGCCCGAAGACTGCGTCCCCGACGGCTCCGGCAATCCGCTCCACAAGCGCCTCGATTTCCTGCACGTCGATTGCCCCAAGTGCGGCAAGCCGGCCCGGCGCGAAACCGACACCATGGACACCTTCGTCGATTCGTCCTGGTATTACGCCCGCTACGCCACAAAGTTCGGCGCCGACAAGATGGTCGACGACGAAACCAGTTACTGGATGACCGTCGACCAGTACATCGGCGGCATCGAGCACGCCATCCTGCACCTGCTCTACTCCCGCTTCTGGACCAAGGTCATGCGCGACGTGGGCCTCGTCACCTACCGCGAGCCCTTCGCCCACCTGCTCACCCAGGGCATGGTTCTCAATAACGCCTTCTTCCACAAGCCCGAAGGCGGCGGCAAGAACTACTTCTGGGAAAGCGAGATCGACATCCGGAAGGACGCCAGGGGCCACATCAGCGGCGCCACTCTGAAGGCCGACGGCTCGACCCTGGAACATGAACTCACCACCATGTCCAAGTCGAAGAACAACGGTGTCGACCCGCAATCGCTCATCGAGCAATACGGCGCCGACACCGCGCGTTTCTTCATGATGTTCGCCGCGCCGCCCGAGCAAACGCTGGAATGGTCCGACGCCGGCGTCGAAGGCGCTTACCGCTTCCTGAAGCGGGTATGGACTTTCGGCCACGCCTTCGCCACCGACATCCGCCCGCAGCTCGGAGCCCAGCGCACGCTCGCCAGCGCCAAGCTGCCGGACGCCCTGGCCGCCTTCCGCCGCGAAATCCACCTGCTGCTCAAGCAGGCCAACTACGACCTCGGCAAGCAACAGTTCAACACCGTCGCCTCGGCCACGATGAAGATGCTCAACGCCCTTGAAAAGGCGCCCCGCGAAGGCGCCCTGGCCGCCGAGGTGATCGAGGAATGCTTCGGCATCCTGCTGCGCGTGCTCTCGCCGCTCACCCCGCACATCAGCCACGCGCTGTGGAACCAGCTCGATTACGGCAACGACATTCTGGCTGCCGCCTGGCCGGAGCCGCTGGAAGCCGCGCTGGTGCAGGACGAGGTCGAGCTGATGCTGCAGGTAAACGGCAAGCTGCGCGGTTCGCTGCGCGTGCCGGCCGATGCCACCAAAGACGCCATCGAGGCCGCCGCCCTCGCCCACGAGGGTGCCATCAAGTTCCTCGAAGGCCGACCGGCCAAAAAGGTCATCATCGTCCCCGGCCGGCTGGTCAACATCGCCGGCTGATAACGCAGAAGGATTGCATCATGAACATCCGTTGTTGTGCAGTTCTGGTTGCCCTCCTGAGCGGCTGCGCCGGCAGCCCGGGCGACCGTAACCTCTACGAAGGCCTGCGCATGGAAAACGCCCGCCGCCACTCCGAACCGGGTCGCGACATCGACCGCGACTCGCCCGCACCAAGCTACGAGGCTTACGAACGAGAGCGCCAGCGCCTCAAGGAGAAATCACCCCAATGAGCCCCACCCGCCTCGCCGGCCGCCGCCGGGCCCTCGCCCTTCTCGGCGCCACGCCGCTGCTGCTGGCCGGATGCGGCTTCAAGCTGCGCGGCCAGCGCCCGCTGCCCTTCGAGTCGCTCTACCTGGGCATGGCCCCCTACTCCGAACTCGCCGCCGCCATCCGGCGCGAGATTCGCGCCAACGGCAGCACCCGCCTCACGGAAACCCCCGCAGACGCAGAGGTCCGCCTCGAGGTGCTGGCCGACATCAAGGACAAGCTCATCCTGGCCCTCAACACCCAGGGCCGGGTGCGGGAATACCAGCTCCGCCAGCGCTTCGTTTTCCGGCTGGTGAGCAAATCCGGGCAGGAAATCATGCCCTCGAACGAAATCTTCCTGCGTCGCGAACTGGCCTTCGACGACACCCAGCTCCTCGCCAAGCAGCAAGAAGAAGCCCTGCTCTACCGCGACATGCAGAACGACCTCGTGCAGCAACTGCTGCGCCGGCTTGCCGCGGCAAAAATGCCCGAAGCGGCGCCGGCTCCGGCACCCACGCCCAAGCCGTGAACCTGCGCCCCGAACAGCTCCCGGCCCACCTCGACAAGCCCCTCGCGCCGCTCTACATCCTGCACGGCAACGAGCCCCTGCTGGTGCTCGAAGCCGGCGATGCCATCCGCAGCGCGGCGCGCAAACAGGGCTACGCCGAACGCGAAGTGCTGGTCGCCGGCCAGGGTTTCCGCTGGAGCGAGCTGCAATCGGTCGCCGGCAACCTGTCGCTGTTCGGTGCCAGCAAGCTCATCGACCTGCGCATTCCCAACGGAAAGCCCGGGCGCGACGGCGGCGAAGCCCTGCAACGCTACGCCCGCATCCGGGACGACGGCATCGTCACGCTGATCACCCTGCCCGAGCTCGACTGGGCGGCCCGCAAAGCCAGCTGGTTCACCGCCCTCCTGGAAGCCGGCGTGGCCATCGAACTCAACGCCCCCGAACGCGAACGCCTGCCCGACTGGATCGCCCAGCGCCTGGCCCGCCAGCAGCAGCGGGCACCCGCCAACGCACTGGCCTTCATCGCCGAACACGTCGAAGGCAACCTGCTCGCCGCGCACCAGGAAATCCTCAAACTCGGCCTCCTCCACCCGCCCGGCGACATCAGCCTCGAGGCCATGCGCGAGGCCATCCTCAACGTTGCCCGCTACAGCGTGGACGCGCTGCGCCAGGCGCTCCTCGAAGGCGACGCAGCCCGCTGCGCGCGCCTCCTCGAAGGCCTCAAGGGCGAAGGCGAAGCCACGCCGCTGGTGCTGTGGGCACTCGCCAACGAGATCCGCAGCCTCGCCAACCTGCGCCAGGGCATGGACGACGGCCAGCCCTTGCAGGGCCTGCTCAAGGCCGAACGGATTTTCGACGACCGCCGCAAACAGGCCATCCAGCGCGCCCTGCCCCGCCTTGGTGCCGGCCAGCTTCGCACCTCGATCTTGCACGCCGCCAAAATTGACAGGATGATCAAGGGTCTGGCAAGAGGCGACGTCTGGGACGAATTCCTCCAGCTGTGCCTGCGCCTCACCCGCAGCACAAGCCAGGCTCCGGCACGGCGCTAAAACTCATCAAAGTCGCCCCGAAGCCGCCCCGAAACCGCCGTAAGCCGATCCAAAGCGAGACGAGATGGACATCAATACCTACATGCAGACCGTCGGCCGCCAGGCCCGCACCGCCTCCCGCGCGGTAGCGGCCGCCTCCACCGACGCCAAGAACAAGGCCCTCCTGGCCATGGCCGCCGAAATCCGCGCCCGCCAGGCTGCACTATCCGCCGCCAACCAGCGCGACCTGGACGAAGCCCGCGCCAACGGCCTCGAGGCGGCCATGATCGATCGCCTGACCCTCTCCGCCAAAGGCATCGAGGCCATGGCGGTCGGCCTCGAACAGGTTGCCGCGCTGCCCGACCCGGTCGGCGAGATGACCGATCTCAAGCGCCGCCCCTCCGGCATCACCGTCGGCAAGATGCGCGTGCCGCTGGGCGTCATCGGCATCATTTACGAAGCCCGCCCCAACGTCACCGCCGACGCCGCCGCCCTGTGCCTCAAGTCCGGCAACGCCGCCATCCTTCGCGGCGGCAAGGAAGCCCTGCACTCCAACCGGGCCATCGCCGACTGCGTCCGCGCCGGTCTCGCCGCTGCCGGGCTGCCCGAACTGGCAATCCAGGTTATCGACACCACCGACCGTGCCGCGGTGGGCGAACTCATCGCCATGCCCGAGTTCGTGGACGTCATCGTTCCCCGCGGCGGCAAGAGCCTCATCGAGCGTATCTCCCGCGACGCCCGTGTCCCGGTCATCAAGCACCTGGACGGCAACTGCCACGTTTTCGTCGATGAATTCGCCGATGCGGCCAAGGCCCTCGCCATCGTCGAAAACGCCAAGACCCAGCGCTACGGCACCTGCAACACCACCGAATCGCTGCTGGTCGATGCCGCCATCGCCGACGCCCAGTTGCCCGCCATCGGCGCCATGCTCGCCGGCAAGGGTGTCGAGATACGCGCCTGCCCGGCTTCGTTCGCCATCCTGCAAACGGCCGGCGTACCCGATGCGCAGCTCAAGGAAGCCTCTGAATCCGACTGGTCAGAGGAGTTCCTCGCCCCGATCATCGCCGTCAAGATCGTTTCCGGTCTCGACGCCGCCATCGATCACATAAACCGTTATTCCTCCGGTCACACCGAAGCCATCGTCAGCGAAAACTACACCCGCGCCATGCGCTTCCTGCGCGAAGTCGATTCTGCGTCGGTGATGATCAACGCCTCGACGCGCTTTGCCGACGGCTTCGAATACGGCCTCGGCGCCGAGATCGGCATCTCCACCAACAAGATCCACGCCCGCGGCCCGGTCGGCCTTGACGGCCTCACCAGCCAAAAGTGGATCGTCTTCGGCGACGGCCAGGTACGCGCCTGACGCGCTGACCCAAACCGCGCGGCCGGAAGTCTTCCCGGCCAGGATTAAAACACCCGTTCTAAATCGTGTAAAAATGCGACGAACGGGCGTTTTCGCATCCAGACCCACCCAGGAGACCAGCATGCACACATTCCTGCGCCGCGCATTTTTCGCCGCCGCCCTCTGCACCAGCCTGCCCGCCTTCACCGCCGACATTGCCGGCGTGCACTTCGACGACAAAGCCAGTCTTTCCGGCAGCGAAATCAGCCTCAACGGCGCCGGCCTGCGCACCCGCTTCATGCTCAAGGTGTACGCCATCGGCCTCTATCTTCCAAAGCGTGCCGGCAGCATGGACGCCATCGCCGCAACAAGCGGCCCGAAACGCATCCAGATCGTCACGCTGCGCGAGTTGACCGCCGAGCAATTTGCCGACGCCCTCATCGAAGGCCTGAAAAAGAATCACAGCGACGCCGAATTCATCAAACTGCAGGCCCGCAGCGACGATTTCCGCAATGCGCTTTTGAGCCTCAAATCAGCAACGGGCGGCACCCGGATCAGCCTCGAATGGATCCCCGGCAATGGCACCCGACTTTCAGTGGGCAATGAAGTCCGCGGCAAGGATATTCCCGGCGAGGATTTCTACCGCGCCCTGCTGCGAATCTGGCTCGGCGACAAACCCGTCGACTCCGAACTCAAAAACGCCCTTCTCGGAATCAACTGAATCAGTGAAAGCCTATTCAGGCGGGGCCGATGCTCTTGCCGGAGCACCGCTGCGCGCGCAGAATTCCTCTCATGAAAGCGTCCATCACCCAAGCTGGCTCACACTCCCTGTTGCAGGACTTTTCAGCGGTAATGGCAACACCGTTCGGCGCGCTGGGTATTGCCAGCGACGGGCAATTTCTCCGTCGAATCGACTTCCTGCCCCCCGACCATTCCACCGCCGCGCCGGCCAATACCATTGCTGAAATAGCGCTGCATCAACTCGGGCGCTATCTCGCCGACCCCGATTACCGCTTCGACCTCCCGCTCGCCCCCGGCGGAAGCGAATTCCGCCGACGCATCTGGGCCGCCATCGCGGCCATTCCCCGCGGCCGGACGCGCACCTACGGCGAACTGGCGCAGGCCGCAAACAGCGCCGCCCGGGCCGTCGGCCAGGCCTGCGGCGACAATCCGTTTCCAATTGTCGTCCCCTGCCACCGCGTCGTCGCCGCCACCGGGCTGGGCGGATTCGCCCACGACAACGGCGGTTTTCTTATTGATGCAAAACGCTGGCTATTGCATCACGAGGGCGTACCGTGAATCCACGGAGCGCCGCCCCTGCAATTGTTTTTTCGCTGCAGCGCAACAGCCAACTTAACACTTCATTCGCCCACCGCCATGTCACGCTCAGACCACAACGCCCCGGAAACCCTCGCCACGCGTTTCCTGCGCCAGCACCAAACGCCCTTCTCAACACATCTTTACAACTATGAAGATCACGGCGGCACCAAGGTATCTTCCCGCGAACTCAATGTCGCAGAACACGCCGTCGTGAAAACTCTGGTAATGGAAGACGAAAACCGCCAGCCCCTCGTCGTATTGATGCACGGCGATCGCAAGGTATCCACGAAAGAACTCGCACGCCAGACCGGCCACAAACAGATCAGCCCCTGCGACCCGGCGGTCGCCCAGCGGCACACGGGCTATCTGGTCGGAGGCACATCGCCTTTCGGAACAAAAAAGACCCTGCCCGTATTCATGGAACGCAGCATCCTCGACCTTCCCCTCATTTACATCAATGGCGGAAAAAGAGGATTCCTGGTCGGCGTCCACCCCCATGACATCCTGCGCATGCTGCAGCCCGGGCTGGTTAATGTGGCACTGGAATAAAAGCCAAAAAAACACTTGCCAAGTCGCAAGTCAATAATGGCAAAATAGCCTGCAGAATAAAGGCTTCAAAAAAGGCCTCATTCGACGGGCCCATTTGACGAGATCATTTGAGCAACCCTACGGCGGCCGGCCCCTCCATCCATACCTAAAAAAACGGCCATCCCGAAACGCCAGGACCAAGGAAAACAGCGCCATGGATATCTCCTCCCTTTCCCTGAACGAATTGCGTCGTCTCCAGACCAAAGTAGAAGCAGAGATTCGCCGTCGTTCCGATACCGCCAAGAAAGATCTGCTCAAGCGCATGCAGAAACTTGCAGCGGAGCACGGCATGAGCCTCAACGAGGTGCTTGGCCAGGAAGCCTCCGAAAAGCCGGCAGCCGCCCCCAAAAAGGCTGCTGCCGCCAAACCGGTCAAGAAAGCCGCCAAGCCGGTCTCGGTGGTCAAGTTCCGCCACCCCGAAAACCCCGCCATCGGCTGGACCGGCCACGGTCGCAAGCCCCAGTGGGTCATCGACTGGCTGGCCCAGGGCAAGGCCCTCGACGAGCTGCGCGCCGACGCCGCAGCGCTTACCGCAGCTTGATTGTGATTGCCCGGCCTGCCATTGATCGCAGGCCTTTCGTGCTCAGCGCGGCAAGCCTGCGGTAGGCGCATGATCGGGCGGCTCGGCGCCGTTGCGCCCCCGCTCGATGAATACGCCAACACGCCGTACGTCCTTCATCACCCCGATCTTGGCAATGGCGAGCTTTACCCACGGCGCACCAAATTCGTCGAACAGCATCTTGACGATGAATTCCCCCAACGTCTCGATCAGATTGAATTGGTGCACCGCCAGCTCTTCACGGATGCGTTCAATAACCTTCGCGTAATCGATCGTATCGGCAATATCGTCATGCTCGGCCGCCGCATCGGGCACGCCGAAAGTCAGATTCAGCTCCAGCGTTTGTTCAGTCACCCGCTCCCGCGGATAGATGCCAAGCCTGGACTTGACCCGCAATGCTTCGATAAAAATGAAATCCATGCTCTGTCCCGGCTAAAATCGCGGCCATTCTAGCTCGCGCTTCTCCAAAAAAAATGCCACTCGCGCTCCTGCTCATTGCCGCCTACCTGATCGGCTCCATATCTTTCGCCGTCGTCGTCAGCCGCGTTTTCGGCATGGCCGACCCCCGCACCTACGGCTCGGGCAACCCCGGCGCCACCAACGTACTGCGCAGCGGCAACAAGCTCGCGGCCGCCCTCACCCTTGCCGGCGACGCATTCAAGGGCTGGCTGGCCGTTGTGCTGGCTGCAGCCTTCGCCCCCGCTGCCGGCCTCGATGCGCAGGCCGTACCGGCGGCGGCCCTCGCCGCCTTCCTTGGCCACCTGTTCCCGGTATTCCTGCGCTTCAAGGGCGGCAAGGGCGTCGCCACCGCCGCCGGCGTGCTGCTCGGTGCCAGCGGCTGGCTAGGGCTGGCCGTCTTTGGCGTGTGGCTCGGCGTAGCCTTCACCCTGCGCTATTCATCCCTTGCCGCCCTGTGCGCAGCGCTGGCATCGCCGGCTCTTGCGCTGGCATTCGGTCTCGACAACAACTGGATCATTTCCATCAGCTTCATGTCGGCCCTGCTGTTGTGGCGTCACAAGGACAACATCAAGCGCCTTGTCGCCGGCCAGGAAAGCCGCATCGGCAGCAAGAAAAAAGAGGCCTGAACACCCGCACCGCCCACCTCACGCCACGCCGGCTTTCGGCGGCGTGATTTCCTGCAGGCTCCAGCGCGGCCGCACCGCAAAGCGGCCATCCGAGGGCGCCGCCTGCTCACCCGCCATCAAACGCATCGCGCCGGCAAAGGCGATCATCGCGCCGTTGTCGGTGCATAACTCCATCTCGGGGTAGAAAACCTTCGCCCTGCGCTTTGCCGCAGCCGCATTCAGCCCGGCACGCAGCGCCAGGTTTGCGCCAACGCCTCCCGCCACGACCAGCTGCCTGAGCCCCGTAGCTTTGAGCGCCGCCATCGACTTGGCGACCAGCACATCCACCGCCGCGGCCTGAAACTCAGCCGCCAGATCGGCCCGGTCGGACTCGACAAATCCTGGCGCAGAGGCAGCAGTCAGCACCGCCGTCTTGAGCCCGCTGAAACTGAAATCGAAATCCTTGCTATGCAGCATCGGCCGCGGCAGCTTGAAGCGTCCCGGCGTGCCTTCGAGCGCCAGCTCGGCCAACGCCGGCCCGCCGGGATAACCCAGCCCCAGCAGCTTGGCGGTCTTGTCGAAAGCCTCGCCGGCCGCGTCATCCACGGTTTCGCCCAGCAGCGTGTAATCACCCACGCCGGCCACCCGCATCAACTGGGT
Source organism: Zoogloea sp. (assembly GCA_016720685.1). Taxonomy (GTDB): domain Bacteria; phylum Pseudomonadota; class Gammaproteobacteria; order Burkholderiales; family Rhodocyclaceae; genus Zoogloea. The sequence continues at coordinate 19,465 of JADKKC010000005.1, read as the reverse complement.
ATGCCCGCCGGAAACCAGCAGCGCCACAAACGGAAAGCCCGGCGGCGTGGCCGACAGCAGCGGCGACAGCAGGTGGCCTTCCAGGTGATGCACCGGCAAGGCCGGCACCCCCAGCGCAAGCCCCAGCGCCTCGGCCACGCTGGAGCCCACGAGCAGCGCGCCGGCAAGCCCCGGGCCGGACGTGTAGGCAATCGCGTCGATGTCGCCCATGACCAGCCCGGTGGCCTCGAGGGTTTCGCGCAGCAGCAGCGGCAGGCGACGGATATGGTCACGGGACGCCAACTCGGGCACCACGCCGCCATAGGCCGCATGCAGGTCGATCTGGGAATGGAGGCGGTGGCCGAGCAGGCCCAGCGCCGTATCGTAGACGGCTACGCCGGTCTCGTCGCAGGAGGTTTCTATACCCAGAACGCGCATGGTCATCTCGACGAAAAAACGGGATTTTACCTCTCTGCGGTCCACAAAGCGAAAAAGGGGCTTGGAGGTCAACAGCGACTTGGATATACTCCTCGTTTTTCCGTCAAAAGAATTTTCGAGGAAGCACGCAATGCCGGGTATTCGCGTCAAAGAAAACGAGCCGTTTGAAGTAGCCATCCGCCGCTTCAAGCGCACCATTGAAAAAGTGGGCCTGCTGCCCGAACTCCGCTCGCGCGAGTTCTACGAAAAGCCCACCGCCGAACGCAAGCGCAAGCTCGCCGCCGCCGTCAAGCGCCATCACAAGCGCCTGCGCAGCCAGACCCTGCCGCCGAAGATGTACTAAGCAGCACCCAAGTACACGCTTCCCGCTCGCCACGCGATACGCGCATTTTGCGCGAGCGCGTGGCGTTTGCCTTTTGTAGTCAGCCCCCGCACCGGAGCTGAAGCAGGTTGTCATTTCGCCTCCACGCCACACGCCAGGAATCTCGCTCATGTCCCTCAAAGCCCAGATCAACGACGACATGAAGGCCGCCATGCGCGCCAAGGAAACCGCACGCCTGTCCGCCATTCGCCTGCTGCTCGCAGCAATCAAGCAAAAGGAAGTGGATGAGCGCATCGAGATGGACGACGCGGCCGTCATCGCAGTTGTAGACAAGATGCTCAAGCAGCGCCGCGACTCCGTTGCCCAGTACGAAGGCGCCCAGCGCTTCGATCTGGCCAGCGCCGAACGCTTCGAGATCGACGTTCTCAACGCCTACAAGCCGGCCGGCCTCGGCGCCGAACAGATCGCCGCCATCGTTGATGAAGCGATCAAGTCCACCGGCGCAGCCAGCGCCGCCGACATGGGCAAACTGATGGCCGTCCTCAAGCCGCAGCTCGCCGGCAAGGCCGACATGGCCGAAGTTTCGAAGCTGGTGAAATCACGACTCGCCAACTAGGATTCATGAGTACGGCGCCTTGGGTCCAGGCCCCGGGCGCCGGCCGTACATCATGATTCCGCAATCCTTCATCCAGGATCTACTCGCCCGCGTCGACATCGTCGAGGTGGTCGAGCGCTACCTGCCGCTCAAGAAGGGCGGTGCGAACTATTTCGCCTGCTGCCCCTTCCACGGCGAAAAATCCGCCTCCTTCTCGGTCAGCCCGACCAAGCAGTTCTACCACTGCTTTGGCTGCGGCGTACATGGCAGCGCGATCAGCTTCCTGATGGAATACAGCGGCCTCGGCTTCATCGACGCCGTGACGGAACTCGCCAGCTCGGTGGGCATGGAAGTCCCGCAGGATGACTTCACGCCAAACCACGACCGCGCCCGGGACCAATCCCTGACCGAAGTCATGGCCCAGGCCGCGCGCTTTTACAAAGAACAGCTCAAGCGCAGCCCGATTGCCATCGATTACCTCAAGCGCCGCGGCCTCTCCGGCGAGATCGCCGCCCGCTACGGCATAGGTTTCGCCCCCGAAGGCTGGCAGGCGCTGCAGGCCGCCTTCCCCGACTACACCGCCGCCAGCCTGCTCGAATGCGGCCTGGTGCTCGAGAACGAACAGGGCCGCCGCTACGACCGCTTTCGCGACCGGATCATGTTCCCGATCCAGGATCAGCGCGGCAACGTGATCGGCTTCGGCGGCCGGGTGCTCGGCAAGGGCGAACCCAAGTACCTCAACTCGCCCGAAACGCCGATCTTCGAAAAGGGCCGTGAGCTCTACGGCCTCGTCCAGGCGCGCCAGGCCGTGCGCGACCAGGAATGCGTACTGGTCGTCGAAGGTTACATGGACGTCGTCGGCCTCGCCCAATTCGGGGTCGGCAATGCCGTCGCCACCCTCGGCACGGCCGCCACACCCCACCACATCCAGAAGCTCCTGCGCCTCACCGACCGGGTCGTATTCTGCTTCGACGGCGACGCCGCCGGCCGCCGCGCCGCCGGACGGGCACTCGAAGTCAGCCTCGAACACCTGGCCGACAACAAGACGCTGAGCTTCCTGTTTTTGCCCGAAGAGCACGACCCCGACAGTTTTGTGCGCACCGAAGGGCCGGACGCCTTCCGCAGCGCAATGAACCGTGCACTGCCGCTGGCCGAATTTCTTCTCGCCGAACTCAAGAAAGACATCGACCTCGGCACCGCCGAAGGCTGCGCCAGGCTGGTGCACGAAGCCAAACCGCTGGTCACCCGCATCGGCGCGCCGCTGCTGCGCCTGCAGATCATCAAGATGCTCGCCGAAACGGCAGGCTTCACCCAGGCCGAAGTCGAGCAATCCTTCGGTCTCAAGAATGCCTCGGCACAGCCCCGCCGCTTCGACGACGCGCCGCCTTTCGACGGCAACTTTGAACGCGGCGGCTTCGATCGCGACTTTGGCGGAGGCTTCGGCAACAACAGCAACTTTCGCGGCAAGCGCCGGCAAGGCGCCGGCTTTCCTCGCATGCCGCCGCGCCAGGCGCCGCAAACCGCCGTCGAAACCCTGCTCAAGCTGGTCGTCCAGCACCCGCTCTGGGCCGCCCGCCTGCCCATCGACCTGCTGCCCCACGACACCCCGGAAGGCCGGGCCCTGATCGCGCTCACCGACGCCATGAGCATCGGCGAGCTGCCAACCCACGGCATCGGCGCCCTGCTCGAGCACTACCGGGAAACACCCCACGCGGAAATTCTCGCCCGCATGGCCGGCCTACTGGCTGACACCACCTTCGAAGACGCGTCGATCGAACCCCTGTTCAACGACACCGTCAAAAAACTGGAAGCCGACGCCGTCAGCCGCGAGATCGACGCCCTGAACGCCCGAGAGCGCGAAAGCGGCCTCAATCCGGCCGAGCGACGCCAGCTTGCAGAGTTATTACTGCACAAACAGAAGCTCCGGACACGCCCTAAAGCATCAGATTCGTAATATAATTTTCGGTTTCGCGAAAAACGCGCCGCCGAGACAACCGATGACAAATCGGACGACAAATCGAGGACAGCACCCATGACCACGGAAAAGCCCAAAACACCGCGCAAAGCGCCTGCCAAGCCGCGAGCAGCGAAGGTCAAGGACAAACTCGCCCCGATGATCGCCGAGGCCCCCTCGGCTGAAGAGGCCGAAGTCCGCCGCACGCGGCTCAAGACCCTGATCGCCCTCGGCAAGGAACGGGGCTACCTGACCTACGCCGAAATCAACGACCACCTGCCCGACGACCTCGTCGACGCCGAGCAGATCGAGTCGATCATCAGCACCTTCAACGACATGGGCATCCAGGTCTTCGACGTGGCCCCCGCCGCGGAAGACCTGCTGATGTCCGAAGTTGCGCCCACGGTGGTCGATGACGAGCAGGCCGAAGCCGAAGCCGAGCAAACCCTGTCCGCCGTTGATTCCGAATTCGGCCGCACCACCGACCCCGTCCGCATGTACATGCGCGAGATGGGCACCGTCGAGCTCCTCACCCGCGAAGGCGAAATCGAAATCGCCAAGCGCATCGAGGAAGGCCTCAAGCACATGATCCAGGCGATTTCCGCCTGTCCGACGACGATTGCCGACATCCTCGAAGCCGCCGACAAGATCGGCCGCGAAGAGATGCGCATCGACGAACTGATCGACGGCCTGATCGACCCCAACGCGGTCGACAACATCGAAGCCCTCGCCGAAAGCGAAGAGCTCGAAGTTGACGAAGCCGAGGAAGAAGAAGACGCCGATCCGGATGGCAGCGGCGCCCAGTCGGCATCCCTGATCAAGATGAAGACCGAAGCCCTCGAACGCTTCGCCAACCTGCGCAGCCTCTACGAAAAGATGGCCACGGCCCTCCAGAAAAAGGGCTACCAGGACAAGGCCTACATGAAGCTCCAGGAGCAGGTCTCCGCCGAGCTGATGAACATCCGCTTCACCGCGCGCACCACCGAGCGCCTCTGTGACGCCGTGCGCCACATGGTCGACCAGGCTCGTTCCCACGAGCGCAAAATCCTGAACCTGTGCGTCGAAAAGGCCGGCATGCCGCGCGCTCACTTCATCAAGAGCTTCCCGGGTCACGAAACCGACCTGGACTGGCTCAAGGAAGAAATCAGCGCCGGCCCCAAGAACGCCCCGGTGCTGATGCGCATGCAGCCCGCCGTGCTCGAAGAGCAGCAAAAGCTCATCGACCTGCAGAACCGCATCGGCATTCCGCTCAAGGAACTCAAGGACATCAACAAGCAGATGTCCACCGGCGAGGCCAAGGCCCGCCGCGCCAAGCGCGAAATGACCGAAGCCAACCTGCGCCTCGTGATCTCCATCGCCAAGAAGTACACCAACCGCGGCCTGCAGTTCCTCGACCTGATCCAGGAAGGCAACATCGGCCTGATGAAGGCGGTGGACAAGTTCGAATACCGTCGCGGCTACAAGTTCTCCACCTACGCCACCTGGTGGATTCGTCAGGCCATCACCCGCTCCATCGCCGACCAGGCCCGCACCATCCGTATTCCGGTTCACATGATCGAAACGATCAACAAGATGAACCGGATCAGCCGCCAGATCCTGCAGGAAACCGGCAACGAGCCCGATCCCGCAACCCTGGCCGAAAAAATGGAAATGCCCGAGGAGAAGATCCGCAAGATCCTCAAAATCTCCAAGGAACCCATTTCCATGGAAACGCCGATCGGTGACGATGACGACTCCCACCTGGGGGACTTCATCGAGGATAATGCGACCCTCGCGCCGGCCGAAGCAGCGCTGTACTCCAGCCTGCGCGACGCCACCAAGGAAGTCCTCGACTCCCTCACCCCGAGGGAAGCCAAGGTTCTGCGCATGCGCTTCGGCATCGAGATGAACACCGACCACACGCTGGAAGAGGTCGGCAAGCAGTTCGACGTGACCCGCGAACGCATCCGTCAGATCGAAGCCAAGGCCCTGCGCAAGCTGCGTCACCCCAGCCGCTCCGAACGCCTGCGCAGCTTCCTCGACAACGAGGCGTAAACAGTTTCCGGGCCGTTAGCTCAGTTGGTTAGAGCAGGCGACTCATAATCGCTTGGTCGCTGGTTCAAGTCCAGCACGGCCCACCATACGCATCAAGCACTTAGGCCAGCCTCACGAGGGCTGGCCTTTTGCTTTTTGGTTCATGTAGCCACCATGTAGCCAGATTCAGGCACTCCTGGGAGCACAAGACCATCGCCCGGAGATCACCGGACACCGGGGCACTGCTGTGCTGCAGGAATGGGAGTGCACGCAGGTGCCCAAGGTCCACGGTCCTGACGGATTCGCCCGGTGGGACGTTCCAGAGCTTCAGGGACAGGCGCCCGGAGGATAGCGCCAGGTGGCCACGGTGGGGCCGCTGTTGTGAGCCATCAGATCACCGTAGGAACTCAGCCAGTTGCACGGCAGCCTAACGAAAGCCTCTCGCCAATGGAGGGCGTAAAAAAACCGCCCGAAGGCGGTTTTCTCCCCGAGGGGAATGTCAAGCAGCCTTTTTTCGCTCAAGGTTGGCGTTATAGGCCTCTACCAACAGTTGCTTTTTCTCGCTTTCGGCGAAGCGCTTTAGTGCCTGCCTCATCAGCGGTTGATAGCCAAGGCCACTCAAACTCGCGATCATCTTGAAGTCCTCGATCAAGGACTTCTCAAGTCGGATGGAGATCATTTTCAAGTCTGCTGCATCGTCGATCGCCAGCGGGTCAAGCTCAAGATCGAGTTCGGCAAACGCCTCGTCACGTCCAAGGGCGCCACTGTTCCACGCCTCTTCCGTGTCTTCGATTTGGGTCTTGTTAGTCATGCTTACATCCCTCTTTGCTGTATATACTCATCTCTGTATCGTCAGGTTCGTAGGCGGTCTTTATGACCAAGTCCCCCGTTACCATCGGAATAAAGCACACCTTCAATTTCCGTCCGTGGTTTGTTTCTGCCACAAACCAACGTGTAACCGGGTTTGTTAGGTTTTTGGCCCTTCCGTCAATCAAAAAACCGCCTTCCCGGTTGGCAAAGCATTCCCTGATTTCACACTCTGTAACGGGAGGAATTTTTGCGGCGAGCTTCTCCCGCATGCTACGAGTGAGGACGATTTTCATCTACGATAACCGTAAGTTGTGCATCTATTGTATATACAACCTAGGTTTAAGATGTGAAAAATGCACGTTTTTTTGAACGCATTGTACTTGGCACATCCATCAGGGTTTTTGACCCCTGACCTGCGGCGATCGTTCGCAGGAACGGCACCCGCGGCCGCGTAGGGGCTGCAGACTGTGAAAACCCTCTTCCCGTGCCGCAGGATGTGAGCCCGATTCACACCCTTGGGGAATCCTCACGGCAATGAGGTCACGTTTCGTTATCCCCACACTTCTTAGGCCGCCAGGAGCGACGACCCCGGCGCGGGGCCGGGGTGTCGTAGGATCACTGAAAGGAAAGAGCGGTCAGTTTGCCCCGGTCGGTCCCTTGGCCGACGGCAGAATGTCCGAATACGGGAGCCCTTGCGCCCAAGCCACCAACTCGCTGTAGAGCCACGCGGCACGATTCGCGGATGCCTTTCGGGGGCGCGGGAATTGCCCCCGCAGCGCCAGCGTGTGCATTGTCGACGGGCTCAGTCCGACCAATGCGGCGGCCGTCTCCCTGTCGACAAGGATTGGCAGCACCGGGGCGGGCACTCCCGTCTATACAGCCGCAACGACCTCGGGATTCTTGGGCGGGCGCCCACGCTTGCGAGGTGCTGAGAGTGGCTCCGATTCGGCCCGCTTTGCCTGAACCGCCAGGCGGCGGTAAAACTCGGTCAGGCGGACTCGGTCAAGCAGCGAGCCGGTGCCCGCTTCACCGCAGGCATGCCGGCCATGCGCGCTTTCCAAAGGTCGAACGCGGCTTGCTGCGCGAGCCATCCATCGGCCCGGCCGCCGTTCTCCACGCCTAGCCAACCCTCCAGGCGCAGGGCCATCTCTGGCGAGATTGCAGCCCGCCCGTTGAGCACGCGGGACAGGGCCGCACGGGTCACGCCAAGCTGCGCGGCGGCCTCGGTCACGGTCAGGCCCAGGGCCGGCAGCACGTCTTCCCGCAGGGTTTCACCCGGGTGGGGTGGGTTGTGCATCGTGGTCATGGCTTTTTCTCCTTCTGCTCGGTCAGGCAGCTTCCGCGTGCATCGGCCGAATCTCGCGCGCCACCTTCTCGCCTATTGCCGCCTCGGCCTGCTTCAGGTCAAAAGCGGTTTGCAGATTCATCCAGAATTGCGGCGTGGTGCCGAAGTAGCGGGCGAGGCGCAGGGCTGTGTCAGGCGTCACCGCCCGGCGCTCGCGCACGATGTCGTTGATGCGCGGGGCAGGAACATGCAGGTCCATTGCCAGGGCGTTGGCGCTGAGGCCAAGCGGCAGCAGGTATTCTTCCCGCAGAATCTCGCCCGGATGAATGGGGCGCATATTGTTCGTAGCCATGTTCAAATCCTTCAGTGGTAATCCACGATTTCGACGCCTTCCGGCCCTGTTGCCGTCCAAACAAAGCACACGCGCCACTGGTCATTGATGCGGATGCTGTGCTGGCCGGCTCGGCTCCCGCTGAGCGCTTCGAGACGATTGCCCGGCGGAGAGCGCAAGTCCTTCAGTTCTTCGGCAGCATCAAGCATTTGCAGTTTTCGTTCTGCGACAGCTTCAATGTTTCTGAATCGCTTCGGGTGCAGTCCTTCGTAAAGGGCTTTGGTGTCTTCGCACCGAAATGAACGAATCGTCATGGGTTGAGAATAGAACGCGTGTCGTTTAACGTCAATCGTTAAATCTGTAAATGGACGTTACCTGATGGCTCTGAGGACTGTTGCGGCCCCCTCGCCCGGTTGCTCGATGCCGGCCTGCTCCAGAATCCAGCCCTCGATCTTCACGTGCCACATGCGCAGCAGGTCGAGCGCGGCGCAGATCGTGCAGAGAGAACGGCGGCAGGCCGGCGGCCTTCTCCTGACGCGGGTCGATACTTTGCTCAATCAGGCCCTGGAGCCGGCGAGCTTCGGCGCGGGCGTCATCGAGACTCCGCACTTTCACGTCGCCGATGGTGCCCCGCAGCGCCACCTTGGAGGGCTGGCCTTTTGCTTTTTGGTGTCGGAGAAAAACAGGGTAAGGAATCGAAAAAATCCGCGGAAAACCCGCTGCGGGTTTTAAGTCCGCAGATCAGCCCGATACTCGGATCGTGCCCTGGCGGGGTGTGGGCATCGATTCAACGCTCAGTCCCGCAGGCCGGCTGGGATGACATTGCTCATGCCGGCCATGCGGAGCACGCGCCAGACGTAAGCGCGCGTCTCGAAATAGGGTGGTACGCCGCCATAGCGCTGTACGGCACCCTCTCCGGCGTTGTATGCCGCGACAACCCGCACCACGTCGCCGCGAAAATGGCGCCCCAGCCAGCGCAGGTAGGCAAGCCCGCCACGGATGTTCTGTTCGGCATCGAGGGGGTCGCGCACGTTGAAGCGGGCTGCCGTCTCGGGGATAAGCTGCATGACGCCACGCGCGTTCTTGGGAGACTGGGCCAGGCGGTCGAAGTTGGATTCGACGCCGGCAATGGCCTGAGCCAGACGGGGATCGACGTCGTATTCGGCGGCCAGCTTCACCACCAGCGCGGCGACGTCCTTGCGCTTGGCCGGCAGGCTTTGCACGTACTTGTCTTCACTGAAAGTGGCGGTCGCCACGTAGGCATGCTCATCGGTAAGGCACGCCGGCATCTGCTGGGGCACGTTGCCCAGCGCGTTGCGTACGAGTGCCTCTCCGGCCTGCAGGTGGCCAAGTTCATGGGCAGAGGCCAGAAAGGATTTGGCGAGGCCTGCGTCGCGCACGCTGCGGGAGCCCTGCGCACGCAGCAATCCGGTACGAAAATGCCCTTCGGCACTGCCATAGCGGGCGGCCTCGCAGTACAGTGCGACCGCCAGCACCTCATTGCGCTCGGCGCCGCTGCCGGTTTCTGCCGCCCAGGCCCGCTCCAGCAGCGCACGGACACGCGGCGGCTCCGCCTCCCAGCGGCTCGGCATCGCCTCGCTGCCGCTGGCCGTTACGGCGCCTGCCCCCATCGACAACAGGGACAGGACGCCGAACACGAGGGGCAACAGCGCGTGGCGGCGCATCAGTCGGCCATGCTCACCTTCATCAGCAGATCCACCTTTCGCCGCTCGACACCATCCGGGTCACGCACGATCACCAGCAGGGGAATCTGCCCCGACGCATCCGCCGGCAGGGTGCCGAAGATTCGCTTGGAAGCCACATCGAAGTTGATCCAGTCAGGCAGCGGATCGCCGTTGGCGAGGGTCACGTTCTCGATCTCGCCACGCCCGGCCAGCCCCGCCAGCGAACTCTGGAAGTGCGAACCCCGCTCGGCCGACAGCAGGATGGGCACCATCAACGGCCGCACCGGCACACCGGCAGGCGCCATGAACAGGCTGACTGGCGTTACCGTACCGATAGGCACCAGCGGCTCGCTGACCTGCACGAAAATGGCGCCGTTCACCACCTCGCCGCCGCCGATATAGCCCAGCGACACAGTACGGTTGTTGTACTGCGTTTCGGCCTGCACCACACCGCCCACCGGACGGGCAATCTGTTCGGGGGGCATGAAGCCGGCAGTGGTGAGGTAACCGTTGCCTGCCTGGGTCACCCGATCCGGGCCATAGCTGGCGTAGAAGGTGGCAAGGCGCATGAAGTCGGGGGTCAGGCCGCCCAACTCCTTGTCCTGCAGGGTCGGGTTGTTGTCGTAAATCAACCAGCGGCCATTGTCAGCCACGACCGCCGTACTGCCCGGCGTGGCCTCGTTGTGGAAACGATTGCCGGCGTGCAGTACCACGGCATTCGAATTTGCCCCGCTGCCCACGCCCGACACCTGCTGCGTGAGGGTGAGATTGCCGCTTGGCGTTTCGACGAAGACCCTGCCGGCTGCCGCGACTCCATTGACCGGAGTGGCGTCGGCACGCGTGACACTGCCGATTTCCAGGTTGCCGGCATTGCGATACGAGAAGGCGCCGCCAGACCTAGCCGCCAGCGTCGCCACTGCGTTACCCGCATTCAGCAGCGCACTGTCGGCGGCAGCCTCAACCAGCAGCCTGGATGCCGTCACCACGCCGTTGCCGGTCTGGCTCACGCCACCGGCAGCCGCGCCGAGGCGCACCGTACCGTCAGTACCGCCGCGCAAGTTGCCGGCTGCCTGGGCGAGGGCTCCGCCCGCCGCCACATTGATATCGGCACCAGCGGACGCACCGCCTGCAGTCGTGAGCACGTCGGCATCCAGTCGCACATCACTGCCGGCACCGCTCGTGCTCACGCTGATGCCTTGCCCACGCGTCATGATCCCGGTGCTCGTGCCAGCCAGCAGCGGCGTCGCGGTAGTCACGGAGCCCACTGTCAGGGCCCGGTTGCTGGCGAGCGCAAAGCTGCCACCCGTCACGTCGGCCGCAACGGCGCCAACGACGTTGCCGGTATTAGCCAGACTGGCGCCGCCGGCTGCCGTCAGGACACGCAGCTGCGAGGCCGACAGCGTCGCGCCCGCGGAACTGCTCTGGGTGATACCCCCCGCCGCAGACAGGGTGGCCGTGTCCGTCCCCCCCGCATCCGCGGTAGTCCTCAGTTGCTGGTTGATCGAGATATCGCCAGCCAGGCTCTGCAGGCTGATGTGACGTCCGGCGGAAGCCGTCCTGGCGCCGTCCGTTGTACCCGCCGCGGCTGCAGTGCTCGTCGTGACGCTGCCGATGGCCAGGGCCTGGGCATTCACGAAGCGCAGATCCCCGGTAGCCACTTCAGCAGCCAGTGTGCCGACCGTGTTGGTGGCAGTTTCCAGCGTGGCGTCGCCGCCCGCCTGCAGACGCAGGGCGTCGGACGACACCCGGCTACCCGCTCCCTGGACGATGTCCTTGCCGGCCGTCAGGGTCGTTACCGCCCCGCTGCCGCTGGTCGTCACGCTGTCGGCGAGGGTCAGGCTGCCGGTCGTTCCGTCGAGGGTTTGCAGGGTCGTGGCCCCGGCAGCGCTCACACCCACCGTCGAACCCAGCAAAGACGCCGGGCCGGAGGTGGTCGTCACCGTACCGACGCGCAGAGCGTCGGCATCCACATAGCTGAGCTTGCCGCCGGTGCTGGCGGCGAGTGTGCCGACCGTGTTGGTGGCGGTTTCCAGCGTGGCGTCGCCGCCCGCCTGCAGGCGCAGGGCGTCGGACGACACCCGGCTACCCGCTTCCTGAACGATGTCCTTGCCGGCCGTCAGGGTCGTCACCGCCCCGCTGCCGCTGGTCGTCACGCTGTCGGCGAGGGTCAGGCTGCCGGTCGTTCCGTCGAGGGTTTGCAGGGTCGTGGCCCCGGCAGCGCTCACACCCACCGTCGAACCCAGCAAAGACGCCGGGCCGGAGGTGGTCGTCACCGTACCGATGCGCAGAGCGTCGGCATCCACATAGCTGAGCTTGCCGCCGGTGCTGGCGGCGAGTGTGCCGACCGTGTTGGTGGCGGTTTCCAGCGTGGCGTCGCCGCCCGCCTGCAGGCGCAAGGCGTCGGACGACACCCGGCTACCCGTTTGCTGAACGATGTCCTTGCCGGCCGCCAGGGTCGTCACCGCCCCGCTGCCGCTGGTCGTCACGCTGTCGGCGAGGGTCAGGCTGCCGGTCGTTCCGTCGAGGGTTTGCAGGGTCGTGGCCCCGGCAGCGCTCACACCCACCGTTGAACCCAGCAAAGACGCCGGGCCGGAGGTGGTCGTCACCGTACCGACGCGCAGAGCGTCGGCATCCACATAGCTGAGCTTGCCGCCGGTGCTGGCGGCCAGCGTGCCGACCGTGTTGGTGGCGGTTTCCAGCGTGGCGTCGCCGCCCGCCTGCAGGCGCAGGGCGTCGGACGACACCCGGCTACCCGTTTGCTGAACGATGTCCTTGCCGGCCGTCAGGGTCGTCACCGCCCCGCTGCCGCTGGTCGTCACGCTGTCGGCGAGGGTCAGGCTGCCGGTCGTTCCGTCGAGGGTTTGCAGGGTCGTGGCCCCGGCAGCGCTCACACCCACCGTCGAACCCAGCAAAGACGCCGGGCCGGAGGTGGTCGTCACCGTACCGACGCGCAGAGCGTCGGCATCCACATAGCTGAGCTTGCCGCCGGTGCTGGCGGCGAGTGTGCCGACCGTGTTGGTGGCGGTTTCCAGCGTGGCGTCGCCGCCCGCCTGCAGGCGCAGGGCGTCGGACGACACCCGGCTACCCGCTTCCTGAACGATGTCCTTGCCGGCCGTCAGGGTCGTCACCGCCCCGCTGCCGCTGGTCGTCACGCTGTCGGCGAGGGTCAGGCTGCCGGTCGTTCCGTCGAGGGTTTGCAGGGTCGTGGCCCCGGCAGCGCTCACACCCACCGTCGAACCCAGCAAAGACGCCGGGCCGGAGGTGGTCGTCACCGTACCGACGCGCAGAGCGTCGGCATCCACATAGCTGAGCTTGCCGCCGGTGCTCGCGGCCAGCGTGCCGACCGTGTTGCCGATGTTCTCCAGCGTGGCGTCACCCCCTGCCTGCAGGCGCAGGGCGGTCGCGCCGAGTTCGGCACCCGATGCCGTCGACTGGATGATATTGCCAGCCGCAAACAGCGTCGCCACATCGCTCGCCGCAATGCGACGGTTGAAGCTCAGGTCACCGGCAAGCGTCTGCAGGGTGACATGGCGCCCGGCCGATAAAGCCTCCACGCCAGCGCTGCTGCCCGAGCTCAGGCCGGTGGTCACTTCATCCACCAGCAGCGCGCCATTATTGACGAAGCTGAAGTCGCCACCCGTGGCCTGACCTGCCAGGGTCGCCACGCGGTTTCCGGTGTTTTCCAGGCGGGCTTCGCCATTGCCGGCCACCAGGCGCGCCTGGGCGGCCGAAAGCTCGGCGCCGGCGTTGGTGCTCTGGCTGATTCCCCCTGCCGACTCCAGCGTAACAATGCCGGTCAAAACACCCGCCGCCTCGGTAGTCCGCACCGGCCCGGCCAGCGCAATGCTGCCGTCCAGCGTCTTGAGGCTGATGTCCTGCCCCGGCGTAGTGGTGACAAGACCGCTGCCCGAGGTGCCGCCGTTGAGAGCGGTAACAGCGCCGAGCTCCAGGTCGCCGCCCGAATGGGTCAGCCACTGGGCACCGGCCGACGTGGCGGCGAGGGTACTCACGCCCGCCAGCTCGATCCGCTGTGCTTCAGTGCCGATGGCACCCCGGCAACCAGCAGCGCGTTGCCGCTGGTGGCGATTTCGGTCGTCGTGCCGTTGGCGGTGCTGGTGGAAATGTCGCCGCTGGCCAGCACTTGCACCTGGCCGCTGGTGGAGCTCAGCGTGGCGCCGTTGAGGGCGATGGCCTTGTTGGTCCCGCCGGTGCGCAGGTCGATGCTGCCGCTGCCATTGGCGCTGATGTTGCTGATCACCGTCAGGTTGCCGGCCGTGACGTCGAGGTTGATCGGGGCGTTGCCGGCGGTGGTGACGAGGCCGGCCTTGTCGGTGCCGCCCACGTCGTTCGGCTTGAGGGCCGTGACGGCGCCAACGATCAGGTCGCCGCTGGTCTGGCGCAGCCACTGGGCGCCGACGGACTCGGCGGCCAGGGTGTTCACGCCACTCGTTTCGATGCGCCGGCCGTCCGCGCCGATGGCGCCACCGGCGACCAGCAGCGCGTTGCCGCTGGTGGCGATTTCGGTCGTCGTGCCGTTGGCGGTGCTGGTGGAAATGTCGCCGCTGGCCAGCACTTGCACCTGGCCGCTGGTGGAGCTCAGCGTGGCACCGTTAAGGGCGATGGCCTTGTTGGTCCCGCCGGTGCGCAGGTCGATGCTGCCGCTGCCATTGGCGCTGATGTTGCTGATCACCGTCAGGTTGCCGGCCGTGACGTCGAGGTTGATCGGGGCGTTGCCGGCGGTGGTGACGAGGCCGGCCTTGTCGGTGCCGCCCACGTCGTTCGGCTTGAGGGCAGTGACGGCGCCAACGATCAGGTCGCCGCTGGTCTGGCGCAGCCACTGGGCGCCGACGGACTCGGCGGCCAGGGTGTTCACGCCACTCGTTTCGATGCGCTGGCCGTCCGCGCCGATGGCACCCCCGGCAACCAGCAGCGCGTTGCCGCTGGTGGCGATTTCGGTCGTCGTGCCGTTGGCGGTGCTGGTGGAAATGTCGCCGCTGGCCAGCACTTGCACCTGGCCGCTGGTGGAGCTCAGCGTGGCACCGTTGAGGGCGATGGCCTTGTTGGTCCCGCCGGTGCGCAGGTCGATGCTGCCGCTGCCGTTGGCGCTGATGTTGCTGATCACCGTCAGGCTCCCGGCCGTGACGTCGAGGTTGATCGGGGCGTTGCCGGCGGTGGTGACGAGGCCGGCCTTGTCGGTGCCGCCCACGTCGTTCGGCTTGAGGGCCGTGACGGCGCCAACGATCAGGTCGCCGCTGGTCTGGCGCAGCCACTGGGCGCCGGTCGATTCGGCGGCCAGGGTGTTCACGCCACTCGTTTCGATGCGCTGGCCGTCCGCGCCGATGGCACCCCCGGCAACCAGCAGCGCGTTGCCGCTGGTGGCGATTTCGGTCGTCGTGCCGTTGGCGGTGCTGGTGGAAATGTCGCCGCTGGCCAGCACTGCACCTGGCCGCTGGTGGAGCTCAGCGTGGCGCCGTTGAGGGCGATGGCCTTGTTGGTCCGCCGGTGCGCAGGTCGATGCTGCCGCTGCCATTGGCGCTGATGTTGCTGATCACCGTCAGGTTGCCGGCCGTGACGTCGAGGTTGATCGGGGCGTTGTCGGCGGTGGTGACGAGGCCGGCCTTGTCGGTGCCGCCCACGTCGTTCGGCTTGAGGGCAGTGACGGCGCCAACGATCAGGTCGCCGCTGGTCTGGCGCAGCCACTGGGCGCCGACGGACTCGGCGGCCAGGGTTCACGCCACTCGTTTCGATGCGCCGGCCGTCCGCGCCGATGGCGCCACCGGCGACCAGCAGCGCGTTGCCGCTGGTGGCGATTTCGGTCGTCGTGCCGTTGGCGGTGCTGGTGGAAATGTCGCCGCTGGCCAGCACTTGCACCTGGCCGCTGGTGGAGCTCAGCGTGGCACCGTTAAGGGCGATGGCCTTGTTGGTCCCGCCGGTGCGCAGGTCGATGCTGCCGCTGCCGTTGGCGGTCACATCATTCACGACAGTAATGGCACCGTTGTCGTTGCTCAGCGCAATGCGCCCGTTGTTGGTGGTGGTCATTACGCCGGCAAGGTCGGCAACCGTGCCGCCAAAGGTGGCGGACGGGTTGAGGGCCGTGACTGCGCCAATAAGCAGATCGTTGCTTGTGCCGTCCAGCTTGCGCAGCCAGGTATCGCCGCCGGCCTGGCTGGCCAGCGTGGCGACGTCCTGCAGTTCAATGCGCCGGCCGTCGGCACCAATCGTCCCGGCTGCCTGCAGCAGCACGCTGCCGGCGGTACCGATTTCCGTCGTCGTGCCGTTGGCGGTGCTGGTGCTGATGTTGCGCCCTGCCACCAGCTGAACCGTGCCGCTGCCGGCCGCCCCGCCATTGGTGGAGCGCACGCTTGCCCCGTCGATGGCGATGTCGCCGGCCGTGCCGCCGGCCCGGATGTCCACCGAGCCGTTGGTGCCGGCGCCGATGTTGTTGACGATGGTGATCGCGTCCCCCGCCAGGCTGCCGAGGGTGGCGATGCGGATGTTGCCATTGGCTGTCGTCACGCCGAGAGTGGGCGTGATGCTGTCCTGGGCGGTGACGCTGCCAACGATCAGCGCCTGGTCGTTGCGGAAGCCGAAGTTCGCCGGCGAGCCGGTGATGCTGGCTGCCAGCGTGCCGATCAGGTGCTTGCCGGAGCCCCCTGTGTTGTCGAGGCTGGTCGTATCCTGGGCGTTGACGAGCAGGCGCGTGGCGGTGAGATCCACGTTGCCGGTTTCGCTGACCGCACCCTTCAGGGCTTCAAGGGTCATCGTTGCATCGCCACCGGCGATGACATCCTGGGTCAGAGCCAGATCACCCGTGCTCGATGCACCATCCTTCGAAGCCGACAGGCGGATGTCGCCATTGGTCGTCTGCACGCCATCTACCGGTGTACCCGCCACATTGGCAACGGTGCCAACCGTGAGGATGTTCTTGTCGGCAAACACAAAGGCGCCCGTGCCGGACACGCGGCCGGCGATCACCGCCACATCGTTGCCGGTGTTGTCTAGAACGACGCCGGTCTGCGCACCCAGATAGAGATTCTCGGTGGTGATCGGCGAGGCGGCGCTCTGGCTGAGGGCACCGGCCAGGGATTCGAGCTTGACCGTCTTGCCGCCACTGGTGGTGCCGGCGCTGATGCCGGCCGTGCTGCTGCCGCCGACGTTCGGCGCGAGGGTGCCGATGGTCAGGTTGTCGGCATCCACGTAGTTGAGATTGCTGCCGGCGGTATCGGCGGCGAGGCTTGCCACGGCGTTGGCCGGGTTGGTGAGGGTCACGTCACCATTGGTACGCAGCAGCAGGCCGGCGGCCTTGATCGGCTGGGTCTGGTCGAGGGTGCCGGTGCCCGTCGGGGCGGCAGTGGTGTCGAGCAGCAAGGTGCCGCGGCTCCCCGCACCGCCGATGGTGAGCCCGTCGGTGCCCGCCACACTGCCAATCGTCAGGCCGCGCGCGTTGCGGAAGTCGAGGCCCTGGGCGTCGCCGCTGATCGCGCCGGCAAGGGTGTCCACCTGGTTGGCATTGTTGAGCAGCGAGGTGCCGACGGCCGTGAGACGCAGCTGGCTGGCGGTGATGATGGCCGCGCTGACCGTCGCATTCTCGTTGATGGCACCCTTGCCGGAGGCGAGGTCCACCACAGCGGTGCCGGCGTTGATGAACTGGTCGAGGGTGAGATTGCCGCTTGTGGAAGCCGCGTCTGCCGAGGCGGAAATCGTCACGTTGCCGTTACTGGTGGTGACGCCGCTGGTGCTGCCGAGCAAGGCGCTAGTCAGCGTCCCGACGGTGAGATTGTTACGGTCGTTGAGCGTCAGCGTCTGGGCGGCCCCGTGAAGGACGGCGGACAGGGTGCCGATGTCGTTGGTGCTGCGGCCCAGCGTGGCGAAACCACTGGTGAGATCGAGCTGCAGGCCGGTGACCGCGATGTCCTGTGACTGGGTCAGGTTGCCGCTGGTGAGCTGGAGGGCAACTTTGCCACTGCCCGCATTGGTGGCCGTCAGGCCGTTGCGGTTGCTCACCGCCGTAGTAACGGAGCCATCCGCCTGGGCGCTGCGGGCCGTGACCGCCACCTGGCCGATATCGAGGCCAGTGGTGTTGCGGAATTCGAGGTTGCCAGCCGTGATGCTGGCCGCAAGGGTGCCGACCACGTTGTCGTTGTTGAGCAGCGAGCTGTCGCGGGCGCCGACGTAGAGCTGGCCGGCGCTGATGTTAGGGGCGGCAGAGGCCACGCCACCGGCTTCGGTGAGCTTGCCAGCCGGGGTGCTCAGGCTCACCGTGGCCGTGCCGGCGGTGATGGACTGGTTGATCGTCAGGTCGCCGGCCGTCAGCGCAAGCGTGGCGTCGTGGCTGTTGGTGGTGATGCCGTTGGTGGTGGGCTTGGTGCTGCCAAACCAGGTGTTGGCGCCGGCGGTGGTCTTGTCCTGGGCATTGACCGAGTCGATGGCCAGGGCCTGGCTGTTGTTGAAGGCCAGGTTGCCGTCGATGTTGGCGGCCAGCTTGCCAACCAGGTTGGCGCCGGTCAGCACATTGTCGCCGCTGCCCAGCAACTGCACCGAGTGAACCTCGATGGTCCCGGCGCCGGTCGCGCCGGCGTCGGTATTGAGGGTCAGGCTGCGGGCGGCGTCGCCGGAACTGCCCTTCACGGTCAGCGCCGAGTTGATCTTTACCGCACCACCCGTGCCATCCATCTCGAAGATGGCGTGATCGCGCAGGGTCGTGGCGGCACCGACGGTCAGGGTGCCGGTGGAGGAGCTCACCACCGGCGCAGCAAGGGCCGATGTGGCGCTGGCCGCATGACCGAATACCACGTCGGTGAAGCCCGGCTGGAAAATCGACGTGGTCGCGCCATTGAACCAGGTGCTACCCAGGTTGAGCTTGTCCACGCCACCCGTTGTGCCGAAGGCGATGTCGCGGGCGGCGGTTTCGGTGTGGATGCGCAGCTCGCCCGAGGAGGCTACGTTGAGGTGCAGGTTGGACGAATTGATCAGTTGCATGCTGTCGGCAGCCAGCACGATGTTGCCGCTGGCAATCACCCCGCCGCTCACGGCTGAAATGGGCGCCGAACCGATGTACATGGTGTCGCCAGCCGAATAGATACCGAAGCTGTTGGCGCCACCGGTGTCGCTGGTCTTGCCGCCGGAGCTGCCGTACAGGCTGATCGCGCCTGAGGTGGAGACGATGCTGGTCTTGGCGTTTTCGAGCTTGATGCCATGGTTTTCGACCAGGTAGCTCTGATCGCCGCCGCTGCCCTTGCCGACCACGGTGATGGCGCCGCTGCCGCTCTGGATGAGGGCTGCCGAGGACACCACCACGCCGTCGTAACGGCTGGCACCCGTCACCGAAGGCGAGGTGCCGACGCTGGTGGCGTCACCGGTGATGGCGATGGCGCCGGAGGTGGTGGCGAGGGTGACGCGGGAGCTGCCGTCCTCGCCGATCACCACACCGTCCTTCTGGCCGGACGAGGAGCCGCCAGGCACCGTACCGGAAATGCTCAGATTGCCGGTGCCGGAGCGCACATTGGCCAGCGCCCCCTTGATGCGCACACCGGCTCCGGCCACGGTAGTAGTGGGTGCGCGGCCGTTCAGGGTGATGTTCGCGCCGGTCTGGCCCGCGTCGCCGGCAATGCGCGAATCGAGCACGGCGTTGTCGAGGTAGATGCCGTCCTTGATGCCGGAGATGTCGGCACCGAAGCCGGTCGCCGCGGTGCCGGAGGTGCCGATGGCGATGGTGCCGCCATTGCTGCGGATGGCCGCCGCCACCGAATCGCTGCCCTGCAGGATGGCCGCCCCGCCGGTATTGCCAGAGGCCGTGGAGCGGAAGGGATTGAGGGCGACATCGAGCTTGCCGGACGTGGTGGTGCCGTCGATGCTGCGCTGGGCCAGCTTGATCGTGCGGTCGGCGTTGATGGTCAGGGTCTTGTCGCCGGCAGCCTTGACGATGTCGAAGGTGCTCTGCAGGTAATCGCTGAAGCCGGTATTGCTGCCGTAGGTGCCGCCACTGACATTGATGGTCGTGTTGGTGGCGTCCAGGGTGATCGACGGCGTGCCGAGCAGCGAGGACGCGGTGAT
>JADKKC010000004.1 GCA_016720685.1 Zoogloea sp. | reverse complement strand
CCACGACATCGAGCCTCTGGCCTATAATTTTCTAAAGAACTTCTCCAAAGACAACGACTTGCAGATTGAGTTGTTGCCGGATGACTATTTTTTCTGAAGATAATTGTATTGTCTTTTATGAGTGGCTTTGCTGGCGTCGATTATCCTGATCAAGGCTTTTGACGCCGGAATGCTCGCAGGAAAGCTTCCTGCGAGCCGCTCGTCAGACGAGTACTTCCAATAGATCGGGTTGGCTCAGGAATCCTCTTGGGCTGGCTGTTGCTCCGTAGGCGCCTGACTGGAAAATCACAACGAGGTTGCCAGGCTCTGCATTCGGTAGCTGCATTTTGTCAGCCAGTATGTCGAGGGGCGTGCACAGCGGCCCGACTACCGATACCGGTTCGCCCATCGGTTCGCCCATGCGATCTCCGATTGCGACAGGGTAATTCTTGCGAATCACCTGGCCGAAATTTCCCGATGCTGACAGGTGGTGATGGAGCCCGCCATCGGCAACCAGGAACGTGTGCCCACGGGATTCCTTTTTGTCGAGAATGCTGCATACGTAAATTCCAGCTTCACCAACAAGGTAGCGACCGAGTTCTATGACGATTTCCGCTTCGGGTAGCCGCTGACGCGCTTCCCCTGCGAGTATTTCCAGATTGGTAGCGATGCTGCTTAGATCGAGCCTGGATTCGCCCGGGAAATAAGGGATGCCGAATCCACCTCCGAGGTTAAGGAATTTGACTGGCGATGGTGCGAATTCGGCAAGGCGCACGGCGAGATCGAAACATTTCCGTTGTGCTTCGACGATGGCTTCGGGGCGAAGGTTCTGGGAGCCTGCGAAGAGGTGGAAGCCTTCAAAGGACAGGCCCGCTTCACCTATTTTCCCGAGTAGAGCCGGCACCTGTTCTGCGTCAACGCCGAACTGTTTTGGGCCGCCGCCCATTTTCATTCCGGAGCTTTTGAGTTCGAAGTCTGGATTGACCCGTACCGCTACGCGGACTGTCTGTCCGGTTGTGCGGCGGATGGCGGCGAGTTCGGAGATTTCGCGGAATGATTCGATATTGATCAGGATGCCGGAGGCGACGGCCTGACGCAGTTCTTCCACCCGTTTTCCGGGGCCGGCGAAACTGATTTCCTGAGGGTTTGCACCGCTGTCCAGCGCGACCTTCAATTCGTTCGCCGATGCCACGTCGATCCCGTCGACCAGCTTTGCCATGTGGTCGACAACCGCGGGCATCGGGTTTGCCTTCATCGCGTAGTGGATTTTGATTCCTGCGGGAAGGCTGGCTCTCAGTTCGGCTACGCGGCGCGTCAGAAGGGCGCGGTCATAGGCGTAAAACGGTGTCTGGCCGACCCGGGTCGCAAGGCGTCGCAGGGGTATTCCGCCGACGAGCAATTCACCGGCTTCGGATCGGAACTGATCCATCGGTGCATGGGCCGGTTTGTGGCGCGTGACTTCGCTCATTGCTGTGCCTTGTTTGCGGTGTCGAATTCGGTTGACAGGGTTTTGCGGTCGATTTTGCCGTTTGGATTGCGGGGCAGGGGGCCTTCACGGACTTCGACGGCTGCCGGGATCATGTATGCGGGCATGTGTTGGCGGCATTCTGTCAGCAGGATGGCCGCGTCGAGCGGTGTTCCATCCTTGCCTGTGGCGATTACGCATATTGCCTGCCCGAGGGTTGCATGAGGAACGCCAAAGGCCACGCATTCGCCGACTTTTCCTGTTGCGTAAAGGATCTCTTCCACTTCGGTCGGACTCACGCGGTAGCCGGATGTTTTCATCATTTCATCGCGCCGTCCGATGAAATAGAGGTAGCCCTCTTCATCGCGACGGACCGTATCGCCGGAGAAACGGCGATTTCGGGCAATACCAGGCCCGCCTGGCGGCCCGGGGCCGAGGTGGGAAGCGGTTTGAAGCGTTCAGCCGTTTTTTCCGGATCGTTCCAGTAGCCCATCGCGACGTGTGCGCCGCGCTGGATGAGTTCGCCGGGTTCGTTGGGTGCGCACTCGCTGCCGTCGTCACGCAAGACAAGCACTTCAGCGTCCGGGATGGCCTTGCCGATCGAATCCGGGCGAATGTCGGCCTGCTCAGGGGGCAGGTAGGTGGCGCGGAAAGCTTCGGTGAGTCCGTACATCAGAAACGGTTTGGTTTGCGGTAACTGGGCACGCAGGGTCTTGAGCGTTTCGAGCGGCATGCGCCCGCCGGTGTTGGCGAAGTAGCGCAGGTGGCTGGTGGCTGTTTCAGGCCAGTTGAGCTGGGCAAGCTGGATGTAGAGCGGTGGCACGGCGGTCAGGCCGGTGATCTTTCACGGACCACGGCCTTCAGCACATCCTGAGGAAGAAGGTAGTTGAGCAGGACGACCCGTGCGCCGCTGTGAAACGCGGTGGTGAGCTGGGAGAAGCCCGCATCGAAGGAAAGGGCAGCGCGGCCAGTAGCGAATCATCCGGGTTGTTGCCCAGATAGCTTGCAACGCTTTTTGCGCCAGCCACCATGTTGCGGTGAGACAGTACGACGCCCTTTGGACGACCGGTGCTGCCGGACGTGTAGAGAATGGACAGCAGGTCGGTGTCGATGATCCGGTGGCCGGCACGCTGCGGGGTGGCCAGCAGGTCTGACCACAGCGCGATGCTGACACCGGGCAGATTGACCGGTTTGGCGGCCGGCGCGGTAAGAATCACGTGGCGAAGGTCGTGACAGTGCTCAAGGGCGCCTGTAATGAGGGGGAGTCGTTCCGGCGAGGTGATGAGTACTCGCGCATTGCAGTCACGCAGGATGTGGCCGATCTGCTCTGATTTCAGGATGGGGTTGACCGGTACGAAAGCGGCGCCTGCCCGTGCCGCGGCGAACGAGGCCACAACGGTTTCGATCCGTTTGTCGAGGAAGATGCCGACGCGTTCTCCGCGCTCGATGCCGAGTTCGATGAGCCCGCTTGCAAGGCCCGCAACCTGGTTGTCGAGTTCGTGGTAGCTCAGGGTGTCCCGGCCAGAGGTAAGTGCCGACGAGCTCGGCGCCCGTTCGGCCGATGCGCTGATGAGTTCGTGGAGGAGAGAGGTTTTGGGCATCGATCTTGAAACTGTTCGTTGATCTTATTGGGACGCAGAGGGTTGATGCGTGGATGTTTAACGCGTTTTGGCTACGCATGAGTCTAGCGCAGGTCCGTGACGTGCCACGCAAAAAAGCTCACGCCTGCAGCCCTGGAGTGGGCTGGAAAACGGGGCAAACACGAGGGTTGCGGGGGTTTTTTCAAGAAACCCGGCCAGAGATGCAAAACAATGAAAAATGTTCTTTCCGTTCGATCCTGCTTGCGTTCAGGCCTGCAACTTAGATCACGGTGCCGAACGCGGCCTTGTCGCTTATAATGATGGAGGCGTGCCGTTTCGAGGCTGCACAGGGCAGGGAAAGCGGCAGGGAATGCTGTTGCTTCCAGGTTTTTGTGTTTGGTTTTTCCGATTGGAGTGAGTTTTGGATACGAAGAAGGAAGTGCTGTCGATTCTCGACGAGGTTTTGAATCTGGATGGTGCTGCGGCCCAGTTCGATCTCGACACGCCCCTGTTGGGCGCCCTGCCAGATCTGGATTCGATGGCAGTCGTTGGTTTGATCAACATTTTCGAAGAGCGCTTCGGTTTTGTCATCGAAGATGACGAGATCGACGGTTCTACCTTCGCATCCGTGGGCTCGCTGGTCGAATTCGTGAACGCAAAACTGGGCTGAAAGGCCTGTTTGAAAACCTCGAGGCTGCGGGTTTGTTCCTTCGGGGTTCTGGAGACTGGCAGTGCCTGCCGTCTCGTTTTGAAAGCCGGGTCTTTTAGGCCCGGCTTTTGCGTATTTTGCGTGCTCGCCTGGTTTGGGGGCACGAATGCAAGACGCCCGATAAGGCTCATCGGGCGTTTTCTACCTTGTCAACCTGACCGGCGCAGCGCCAGGTCGGCGGATGTTTCCGCCGCCAGGGTTTCAGTTGTTCACATTTTGCCGAAGCCGCTTGAGCTCGGGGACGCAGGAGCCGCAGTTGGTGCCGCACTGGGTGCGGGCCTGCAGGCCGTCAAGGGTTTCTCCTGCCCGGAATGCCTCGGCAATCTCGTCCTCGGCCACGTCGAAACAGTTGCAGATGATCTTGCCGCGGGCCGACTGGCCGGCGGGCGGCTGTGTGAGCGGTGCCAGCAGCCACGGCCGTACCGCGGCGGCAGAGTGGCCCTGCACCATCAGGTCGGCAAGCCATTCGGCGGCCTTTGTTTCGCCCGCCAGGCGCACGGCGGAGAGCGAATCGCCGTCCACACGTGCCCGTTTGGCGACGTCCCGTCGGCTGTCCTGGTAGGAAAGTACCTGGGTCGGGTCGTCGAGGGAGAGGTCGCGGTCGAGGGCTTCGATCAGCTCCGGGGCGAGATCGTCACCGCGGGCTTTCAGCACGACCACGGGTGCGTTGCGTCCGGCCAGGGTCAGGCTGGCGTAGGGGAAGCGGGGCAGCCATTGGCGTAGCCGGGCCATGACTGCATGGGGATTGGGCTGGAGTTTTCCATCGGCGTCGGCCTCGCTGCGGCGCATGGCCACCAGCGATTTGCCGGCGCTGTATTTTTCAACCTGCACCGCCGCGTGCTTGAGTTCCGGCTGTTTTGAGTAGGGGTCGAAGTTGCCCGGCAGCAGCACGTTGATACCCAGCCCGCCCATCGCGTTGCCGCCCCAGTGCATGGGCAGGAAGCACTGGCCCGGGCGCAGGGTGGTGGATTGTTGGGCTTTTACAACCACGCTGCCACGCTTGCTTTTTACCTTGACCAGGTCGCCGTCGCCAAGCTTGCGCCGCTCCATGTCGTCCTTGTGCATGTGAAGCAGGGGCTCGGCTTCGTGGCTGTAAAGGCGGGCCACGAGACCGGTGCGGCTCATGCCGTGCCACTGGTCGCGCAGGCGGCCGGTGTTGAGGTGGAGGGTAACGGGCGCTGGGGGATTCTGCGGTGATCAGGTGTTCGGTCACGACGAAGCGGGCGCGGCCCGATGGCGTCGGGAAGACGCCGTCTTCGTAGAGCCTGAGCTTGCCGCGGCTGGCGCCTTCCGGGAAGGGCCATTGTTGCGGGCCGCTGTTTTCGAGCAGGGCATAGCTGAGGCCGGTGATGTCCAGGTCGCGGCCGCGCGTGGATTCCCGGTGTTCGTTCCAGATTTCCTCGGGGGTGGCGTAGGGAAACATCCGCGCGGCAAGCTCAGCTTTGCCGAGGCGGGCGCCCAGACGCCGGGCGAAGTCCACCACGATCGCCCAATCGTGGCGGGCTTCGCCCGGCGCGGGCACGGCTGGACGCACGCGGCTGATGGCGCGCTCCGAATTGGTGACGGTGCCGTCCTTTTCGCCCCAGGTGCTGGCGGGCAGGAGGAGGTCGGCGTAGTGGCAGGTTTCGGTGTGGCCGAAGGCTTCCTGCACGATGACGAATTCTGCGGTTTTGAGGGCTTCGTCGATCAGGGTCTGGTCTGGCATCGACTGGGCCGGGTTGGTGCAGGCGATCCACACCGCCTTGACCTCGCCGGACTTGAGCGCGTGAAAGAGTTCGACGGCGCTCTTGCCGGGGGCTTCAGGCACCTTGTCGATGCCCCACAGGGCGGCGACTTCGGCCCGATGTGCCGGGTTGACCATGTCCCGGTGGGCGGAGAGCAGGTTTGCGAGGCCACCCACTTCGCGGCCGCCCATGGCGTTGGGCTGGCCGGTAAGGGAGAAGGGGCCGGCGCCAGGCTTGCCGATCTGGCCGGTTGCCAGGTGTAGGTTGATGAGTGCCGAGTTGTTGTGAGTGCCGAAGGAGAACTGGTTGAGCCCCTGGCAGTACATCGACATCGTTGCCGGTGAGGTGGCGAAGAGCTGCGCTGCCTGTTCAATGGCCTTTTTGTCGAGCCCGCAGATCGTGGCGGCCATGGCCGGTGAGTATTCGCGGACGATTTTCTTGAGCGCATCGAACCCTTCGGTGTGCGCTTCGACGTAATCACGGTTGATCCAGCCTTCCCACAGCATCACGTGGAGCATCGCGTTGTAGAGGGCGATGTCGGTGCCGGGCAGGAGGGCGAGGTGGAGGTCGGCGGCCTCGGCGGTGTCGGTGCGGCGGGGGTCGATGACCACCAGCTTCATGTCGGGCCTGGCCTTGCGGGCCTCTTCGACGCGGCGGAAGGTGATGGGGTGGGCGAAGGCGGTGTTGCTGCCGGTGATGAAGAGGGCGCTGGTGTGGGCGATGTCCGCGTAGCTGCAGGGCGGCGCGTCGGCGCCAGGCTGAGCTTGTAGCCGGCCACCGCGCTGGACATGCACAGACGCGAGTTGGTGTCGAGGTTGTTGCTGCCGATGAGGCCTTTCATCAGCTTGTTGAAGACGTAGTAATCCTCGGTGAGGAGCTGGCCGGCGCCGTAGATCGCGACGGCGTCCGGGCCGTGCTCCTTGATGATTGCGGCGAATCTTTCGGCGGCGGTATCGAGCGCCGTGTCCCAGCTCACGCGCTGACGGGGCTCGTCGCGGCTGGCGCGCAGTTCGGGGTAAAGGGCGCGGGCGGCCTGGGTTTCGGGGGCGGCAGAAAGGTGCAGGGTGGCGCCCTTGGTGCAGAGGCGGCCGGAGTTGGCGGGGTGATCGGGATCGCCCTTCACGCTGGTGATGCGGCCTGCTTCGTGTTCGATCACAACACCGCAGCCAACGCCGCAGTAACAACAGGTGGATTTTGTTTCGGCCATGTCTGCTCCTTTGATGCCAGATTCAAGCAAAGGGCGTGCCATGTTGGAATGGGCGGCAATATTGTCTTCGGTGTCACCACGCTGGGGCATGACTGATCCAGCGCGGTGCGTTATTGCCTGTTTGATTATTGCGTTGCACCAGTTTTGGGCATGGCGCGCGTAAGCAAGAAGCGCTTCACCCGGCCTGCCGTTGCTTCAGCAGGCCGGGCGAAGCGGCGCTCGGGCGGGGGTGATCAGGCGAAGACTTTCCAGGCGCGGGCCGCGCGGTTGCCGAAGATTTGCGGGTTTTGCGGCAGTTGGTTGGTGGGCAGGAAGGTCGGGGTGATCTTCTTGAACCAGTCGGCGTAGCTGGCGCTGGCCGGCAGCGTGGCGAGGGCTTTGAGCGCGTAGTAGGTGAAGGCGCCGTTCGGGCGGCCCTTGAAGCTGGTGTCCCAGCTGTACTGGGTGTCGGTGCAGCCGGCCATCAGGAGGTCGCCACCGCTGCGTGTCAGGCCGCTGATCAGCGGCAGGCCGGATGCCTTGGGGGCGGGCACGTCGCCGGCTTTCATCCAGACGCTGGGCGGCAGGAAGCGGGCGCGGGGCATGCCGGCGTCGAGGTCGCTGTCGTCGCCACGGGTGACGCTGCCGGAGTGGCAGCTGTCGGAGATCAGCAGCACTCGCACGCCGGCTACGTGGTTGGCGAAGATCACGGCGATCTCGTCGTCGAGCAGAACCTTGCCGGAGCCGATGTCCCACGGGCACAGGGCTTCGTCGCGGCCGTCGGGTTCGTCGCCGTTCTTGTCGGGCGCCCAGGTGCCGTGGCCGGAATACGTGATGACCACCGTATCGCCCTTGGCTGCGCCCGAGATGAGGCCGCTCATGGCGGCGACCATCGCGGCCTTGGTGGCCTGGGCGTCGATCAGCTTGGTGACGGTGAAGCCGCGTGCGGCGAGGGCCGCCGCCCAGTCGTTGGCGTCATTGACGCAGCCGGAGAGATCGTTCTGGGTGCCGGGGTAGTCGTTGATGCCGATGCACAGTGCCTTCTTGCTCATGATTCATCTCCCTCGTTGCGTTAGGGGGCGGGCCGGGCATAACGGATGACCCGCGGCGAAATGACCTTTCAATGACAGTTAAGCAGAGCGCATTGAAAGGTCAACGGCTACCTGAACAAGGCTTGATGTGCACCGGGTGCGTGACGGGCGACGCCGCGCGCCGCCCGGTGAAGGGGTTTTCAGGCGCGCGGCGTGAGGCTGAGCTCGCGCAGGGCCTGGACCTGGTCGAGGATGGGCTGCGGAATGGCGGTGCTGCCGGCCAGCATGCTGCGGATGAGCTCGGCATTGCTGGATACTTCCGGATTGTCGGGCAGGCCCTCGACGGGCGGTGCGCCGCCTTCTTCGGCCGGGTAGGCCACGCGTGCCTCGCCATTGGCGAAGGCCTGCAGCTGGGGGCGGCGGCGCGGGTTGGCAAAGGCTTCGCCCTCGGTGCCGCGCAGCAGCAGGGCCACGCCGCCCTGGGCGACGAGGTGGGTATGCAGGCGTTCAAGGTATTCGGGGTGGGTTACCGAAACGACCCGCACACTGTGGCCGGGCGCCGGATCAAGGAGCTTGGCGAGGGTGTGGGCGCTGTTGCGCACGCCGAGTCGCGGGCGCAGGGCCAGAAGGGGGTCGAGGCCGGGGGCGAGGGCGTCGAGGGGCAGGCAGGCCAGGTGGTGTTCGGCGAGCCGGGCTTCTGCATCGGCGATGCGGGTGGCGGGCGTGATGCCCAGGGCTTCGAGGAGTTCGAAGGGGCTCACCCGGCTTTCAAAATCATGACGACCCTGGATAAGTACAGGCACGCCTTCCCGCGCCAGCAGCAGGGCGAGGAGCGGCATCAGGTTGGCCTGGCGGCGGGCACCGTTGTAGGTGGGCAGCACCACGAGGCGCGGGCCCGGCGGAACCGTGAGGCGCGCGGTGCGGGCGTCGAGGGCGCGCTGAAAACCAAGCAGCTCGTCGCGGGATTCGGCCTTGATGCGCATCGACAGGATGATGGCGCCAAGCTCCAGGTCGGGCACGCGGCCATCCATCATGTCGCCGAAAAGGGATTCGGCCTGTTCGACCGTGAGGGGCTTGGAGCCTTTCGGCCCGCGGCCGATTTCCTTGATGAAGGGAGCGTATGACATGGCGGGGTGAGTGCAGGATTGGAAGAGCGCTGAGTGTAACGGATGCCGGTGCGCGGGCTGCGGGGGGCGAGGATGCGTTGTGGCTGCTACGGCAGCTTGGCGCGCAGGCGGTCGAGCCGGGTGGGCGGAAGCTTGATGCGGTCTTCGTCCTGGGAGCCCCACGAGAATTCTGAGCAGGTCTGTTCGATGCACGTCCAGCCCTCACGCCAGCCACCCGGATCGTAGAGGCGATCGTATTCGCCGACCAGCTCCTGCTTCCGGTCGAAAAGCCGGAACAGGAAGCGCATTTGAAGGCCTTCTGAAATGAGATAGTACTCAACCCGATATTCGCCGTTGGGGGCGGTCGATGTGCCGGAGAGTTTGGCCTGGTGGCGGGCCTGGATCTGAAGGGCGTAGTGGGCACTCAGCAGGGTCAGCAGCACGACGGCGACGACGAGGCGAATGCGTTTGCTCGGCAGTGGCATGGCCTTTAGATTGGAATGGATAGTTGAATCGACTCGACGACAATGTCCGAGAAGATCAGCAGGTCGCCGCCCTTGCCGTGGCGTGTTCGCCACGCGCGAAAATCGGAGTTGTTGATGGGAGCCATCATGCCGAGCGTCGGGCTCCAGGCGTCGAGCTGCCATTCGGATTCGTCCACCAAGCGGCCGGTCGACCCGCCATGCGTGTTCTCCTCGCCGCGTTTGCACTTCTGAAGTTTAGTACAGGTTGTGGCGGGCGGGCCGGGCGGGGCTGGCGGTTGTTGCCTCTCGTGGCTTTCCCCCGCTAACCTCTGTGCTTTTGCATGCGGGGGCTTCACATGAAAGTCGGTTTCATCGGTCTGGGCATCATGGGGCGCCCGATGGCGCTCAATCTGCTGAAGGGTGGTTTCGATCTCACCGTATGGGCGCGGCGCGATGCGTCGATGGCGTCCCTGCTGGAGGCGGGAGCCAAGGGGGCCGCGGGCCCGGCTGAGGTGGCTGCCGGGTGTGACGTGGTGTTTTCGATGGTGTCCGATGCAGCCGACGTGGAGCAGGTGGCGCTGGGCGCCGGCGGCGTGGCCGACGGGGCCAGGCCGGGGCTGATCTACGTGGATATGAGCACCATTGCGCCGGCGGCGGCCCAGGGCATCGCCGAACGGCTTGCCGCGCGGGGGGTGATCATGCTCGACGCGCCGGTTTCCGGTGGCGAAGTGGGTGCGATCAACGCCGGGCTGACCATCATGGTGGGCGGCGACGAGGCGGCCTTCGGGAAGGTCAAGCCGATGCTCGCCAGCATGGGCAAGTCCGTCACGCTCATCGGCGGGTCCGGGGCCGGGCAGGTCACCAAGGCCTGTAACCAGATTCTGACCGGCGTCACCGTGGTGGCGGTGGCCGAGGCCTTCAACTTTGCGCGCAAGAGCGGCGTGGATGCGGGCAAGGTGCGCGAGGCGCTGCTGGGCGGTTTTGCCTACAGCAGAATCCTCGAAAACCACGGCCAGCGCATGCTGGACCGCAATTTCAAGCCGGGCTTCAAGGCCTGGATGCACCAGAAGGACATGAACATCGTGATGCAGGAGGCGCACCGCCTCGGGCTGATGCTGCCCAACAGCGCGGCCACGGCCCAGCTTTTCAACGCCATGGTTGGCAGCGGCATGGGTGAGGACGATTCCGTCGCCGCGCTCAAGCTCTTTGAGCAGCTCTCGGGAGACTGACGGTGCGGGTCGGTTTTGTCGGGCTGGGGGTGATGGGCCTGCCGATGGCGGGTCACCTGCTGGCTGCGGGGCACGACGTGGCGGTGTGGGCGCGGCGCCCGGAATCGGCAGCGCCCATCGTGGCCGCCGGGGCGGTGGCGTGCGGGAGCCCGGCCGAACTGGCGGCGCGCAGCGAGGTGGTGATTTCGATCGTCACCGCCAGCGCCGACGTGGAGCAATTGGCCTTCGGGCCCGGCGGGCTCGTCGAGGGCTTTGCGCCGGGCAGCATCCACGTGGATATGAGCACCATTGCACCGGGCACGGCCCGCCGGCTGGCGGTGCGTTACGCCGGGCGCGGCATTGCCTGGCTGGATGCGCCGGTCTCGGGCGGCGGGCAGGGCGCCATCGACGCCACGCTGGCGCTCATGGTCGGTGGCCGCGCCGAGGTGCTGGAGCGGGTGCGTCCGCTGTTCGGCTGCCTGGGCAAAACGGTGGTACACATGGGCGAAGCCGGTGCCGGTCAGGTGGCCAAGGCCTGCAACCAGATGATCATGGTCAGCGTGATACAGGCCGTGGCCGAGGCGATGCGCCTGGCCGGGGCCCATGGGCTCGATCTGGCCAAGGTGCTTGAGGCGCTACAAGGTGGCTCGGCGGCCTCGCGGGTGCTCGACGTGATGGGCGGGCGCATGGCCCGGCGGGATTTCGTGGCGGGCATCCAGGCGCGCCTCCATCACAAGGATTTTGCGATCCTGATGGACGAAGCCCGGCAACGGGGGGCGCCGCTGCCGCTGGCGGCACAAACCTGGCAACAACTCAACGCGCTGATGGCCCTGGGCGGCGGGCGGCTGGATACCGCCAGCCTGCTCAAGGTGCTGGAAGCGCCGGTGGAGAAAATGCAGTGATCAAACTTGAAGGTCGTCGTCGATTTGTCTGGCTGGCCGCGGCCGGGCTGGGGCTCGGCATTGTGGGCGGGTGCGCCGGCCTGCAGTTCGGCATGAAGAAGCCAGAAGTCTCGGTGGCCAGCATCCGCCTGCTGGACGGCAATCTGCTGGAACAGCGCTTTTTGCTGACCCTGCGCGTGACCAACCCCAACACCAGCGATATTTCGGTCGAGGGGCTCAGCTTTACGCTGGACATCAACGGCCAGCATTTTGCCCGTGGCGTCGGGAACCAGCCGGTGGTGATTCCGCGCCTTGGCGAGGCGACCCTGGATGTGACCGCGACTACCGGCCTGGCCGGTTTCCTGCGCCAGTTCAAGGAGCTGATGAAGGGGCGCGACACGCTGGAGTACCGCATCAAGGGCCGTTTGGTGACCGGCAACTTCGGGGGCATCGACTTCGACCAGACCGGTGAGGTCGGGATGCCGAAGGGTCAGGGTGAGCCGGCAGGCGGCAGCCGGACGCCGCCCACCGAGAAGTTCT
This sequence comes from Zoogloea sp., assembly GCA_016720685.1. GTDB lineage: Bacteria > Pseudomonadota > Gammaproteobacteria > Burkholderiales > Rhodocyclaceae > Zoogloea. Next base: position 91,204 of record JADKKC010000004.1, on the reverse strand, counting down.
AGCCGGGCCGGGCCCTGTCTGCCCGGTCACCTTCAAGCACTTTCAAACGCGTGAATGGCGCGTGGGCCATTCCGCCTCATTTTTTCATGCATCCCAAGCTTGCTGAATTTCTGGCCGGCTGCCGCGACGAGGCGCCGCTGCAGCTTGGCGTCGTGCCTTTCGGCATGCTTTACGGTATCGGGGCGATCCAGGCCGGCATGCCGGTGTGGGTCGCCCAGCTGGCTTCGGCGGTGGTGTTTGCCGGCGCGGCGCAGCTGGTCATCGTGCAGATGCTGGCGGTGGGCGCGGGGGCGCTGCCGATCGGCCTGACATCCGGCCTGCTCAACCTGCGGCACATGCTCTACAGCATGTCGATCGCCGAGCACGTGCGCCACCTGCCGCGGCGCTGGCGCCTGTTGCTGGCCTACCTGCTGACCGACGAGGCTTACGCGGTGGCGATCCTGCGCTATCAGGTAACGCCCGCGCCGGATGACCGCCCGGATCTGCGCCATTGGTATTTTCTGGGTTGCGGTTTCACGCTGTGGCTCACCTGGCAGTTGTCGACGGCGGCGGGGCTGCTGTTCGGGGCGAGCGTTCCGGCGGGCTGGGATATCGATTTTGCGGTGCCGCTCACCTTTATCGCGCTGCTGGCCATGCTGATGAAGGAGCGTGCCGGCCAGGCGGCGGCGCTGGTGGCCGCGCTTGCGGCACTGGCTTTTGCCGCGCTGCCCTACAAGCTGGGGCTGGTGGTGGCGATTGTGCTGGGGCTGGTGGCCGGGGTGTGGGCATCAAAGCGCCGGGGGGCGGAGCGATGAGCACGGCGGCGTTGCTGGCCCTGCTCGTCGTTATCGGCCTCGTTACCTTTGTGTACCGCTACGCGATGATCGGCCTGTTTGCCAATCGTAGCCTGCCGGGCTGGCTGCATGCGCTGTGCCGCCATATCGCACCGGCCAGTTTTGCGGCGCTGACGGCGGGCGAGCTGTTCATTCACGGCGGAGAGGTGGTGCTGGCGCTGACCGCGCCCAAGCCCTGGGCGGCCCTGGTGGCTGCGCTGGTGGCGTGGCGTACGGGCAATGTGCTGGCGACCATTGGTGCCGGAATGGCCGCGCTGTACGTGTTCAAGTGGCTGTTTTAGGCCGCAAGCCGGCTGTGACGGCCGCCGGGCCCGCTCAAAGGGTGGCCATTGAAACGGCCCGGGTGGCGCGCAGGGTGCGCAGCATGCGGGTCATGTCCACCGCCGAGAGGGGGCGGCTGCACAGGTAGCCCTGGTAGGCGTCGCAGCGCCAGCGGCGCAGCAGCGAGAGCTGGGCTTCGGTTTCGACGCCTTCGGCGATCACTTCGAGGCGCAGGGTGTGAGCCATCGCGACGATGGTCTGGGCGATGGCGGCGTCGTCGGCTTCGGTGACGATGTCGCTGATGAAAGAGCGGTCGATCTTGAGGCGGTCGATGGGGAAGCGCTTGAGGTTGGAGAGGCTGGAGTAGCCGGTGCCGAAGTCATCCACCGAGAGTTGCAGGCCGAGTTTTTTGCATTCGGCCAGCAGGCTGCGGGTGTGTTCGGGGTTGCGCATCACCAGGCTTTCGGTGAGCTCCAGATCCAGGTAGGCCGCCGGAAGGCCGCTCTCGAGAAGGGCCGACTGGATGGTGGCGAGCAGGCCCGCGTCGTCGAACTGGCGGGCCGACAGATTCACCCCCATGGGGACCCGACAGATGCCTTCCTGTTGCCAGGCGTGGTTCTGGCGGCAGGCTTCGTGCAGCACCCAGGCGCCGATCTGCACGATGAGGCCGGATTCCTCGGCGATGGGGATGAACTTGTCGGGCGGAACCATGGTGCCGTCGGGATGGCGCCAGCGGATCAGGGCTTCCATGCCGATGAGCTCGCCCGACAGGGTGTCCACCTGGGGCTGGTAGAAGAGCATGAGCTGGTTCTCGTCGAGGGCGTGGCGCAGGTGGTTTTCGAGTTCGAGACGTTCGCTGTAGCGCTCAGAGAGTCCGTGGTCGAAGAACTGGAAATTGTTCCGGCCGCGTTCCTTGGCGAGGTACATGGCGGCGTCGGCGTTCTTGATGAGCGCGGCGCCGTCGTGGCCGTCGTTGGGGTAGAGGGCGATGCCGATGCTGAGGGTGACGGTGAGCTGCCGGCCGCACAGTTCGAAGGGGGGGGCGAGGCTGGCGAGAATGCGCTCGGCCAGGTCTTCGGGCACCGAGCCTTCGTCCAGGTTGTCGAGCACCACGACGAATTCGTCGCCGCCGGTGCGCGCCACGAGGTCGCCATCCCGCACGCAGGCACGCAGGCGCAGGGCGACGGCGAGCAGGAGTTCGTCGCCAGCCTGGTGGCCCAGGGTGTCGTTGACGTACTTGAAACGGTCGAGATCGGTGAACAGCACGGCAACGCCGCGCTGGCGGGTGCGGGCGCCCTGGATGACTTCGAGCAGATGCTCGTTGAGCAGGGTGCGGTTGGGCAGCGAGGTGAGGCTGTCGTAGTGGGCGAGGTGGCGGATGCGGTACTCGGCGTCGTGGCGCTGGGTGATATCGGCGACGATGCCCAGGTAGCCACGAAGCTGCTGCACGCCGTTGCGTACCACCGAAACGCTGATGTTGGCCGGAAAGCTGCTGCCGTCGTTGCGGCGCATGATGAGTTCGTGGGACTCGGCGAGCCGGGTGCCGGCTTCGGCGGCGAGGGCGGCAAAGCCGCCGGACTTGTGGGCGAGGGTCCAGCCGGCGATGTCTTCGGCGGTGTGGAAGATCAGCGGAGTTTGATGGCCGATGAGTTCGTCGGCACGGTAGCCGAACATGCGCTCGGCGGCGGGGTTCATCACCCGGATGATGCCGCTGGCGTCGGTGTAGATGATGGCGTATTCGGCGCAGTCGAGGATGGCCCGTTGCAGCGTGGTGGTTTCGCGCAGCAGGTTTTCGGCGCGGGCGTGTTTTCCGACCTCGCTTTCGAGGAGCCGGTTGGTTTCGCCGAGGGCCTTGACGTACTGTTCGAGGGAGGTGTTGGCCTCGCCGAGGGCGAGGGTTTTTTCATGCACCTGGCGGCGGATGGCGTCGGCGCGGGTTTGCAGCACGTAAAGGATGAAGGCGGCCAGCGCGCCGAGGGACACCCCGGAGAACACCTGGGTGCCGGCGTCCGCGCTGGGGAGCGGCGGGTGCATCCGGTTGTTTGCGGCGATGACGAGCCAGTGGCGGTCGGCGAAATCCATGCCGTCGGCGTAGGTGCTGGCGCCAATGTGGAAGTCTGGCGTGCGGGCGAGCGGGGGGCCGGGGGCCGTGGTGTCGATAAGCTCGAATTCGAAGCGCTGGCGTGTGTCGGTGCGCTCGCGCCAGGTGTCCGAACCGAGCGTCTCACGGACCACTTCGTCGATGGATATTTCGATGTAGAGCAGGTCACGGACTGGGGCTGCCTGGGTGTTGCTGCCGACGACGGGGCTGAGGATCAGGACGGCGTTGCGGTGGCTGTCGTTGCCAGCCGGGAGTGCGTAGGGCGCGGTGGCGACGCTGGTGCCGGCGCCGATTGCCGCGCGGATTCCGTCCTGGAAGGCGACGGTGTCGGCGGGCTCCGGCAGGGCGCTGCCTTGCTGGCTGCCGGCACTGATGAGGGGCCGGGCGTTTCCGTTTTCGACACGGACCAGGCCAAGGCGCAGGATTTCCGGGTGGCGCTGCAGGACGGGGGCGACGATTTCGGCGAAGTGAGCCTGGGTTTCGGCCGGGGCAAAGGCCATCTGGCGTCGCAGGATGTCGGCCTGGTGGACGAGACTGTCGGTGCGATCGCGCAGCTGCGCAATCTGTTCCCGGGCGGTCGCCTGAAAACGGTTGCGGGCGGCGTCTTCTTCTTCGCGGATGGCGCTGCGATAGTTGTCGAATGTCAGCAGAAGGATGACGACGAAGACCGCCAAGGGCACCCCGAAGCGGCGCAAAAGATCGACAACCATTGACGGTGTCGGGTTGCGGGTCATCGGGTCTCCTGTCGAACTGGAATCGGGTGTTGCCGGATCCTGTCCGGCGGTTCATTAACGGAGGCCGCTGGTTATTCTTGAGAGCGGAGGCGGGCGGGGCCCGGCCCTGGGGCGCTCACTGGCCGAAAACCTGGCGCATGCGTTCGGCTTCGCGTTCCTCGTCGATTTCGGCGCCGGCAAAGCGCTGGGCGATGGCCTGAAAGTCGTCCTGGAGGGCGAGAAAGGCGTCGATGATGTCCGGATCGAAATCGGTGCCCCGACCGGCGCGCAGGATGTCGATGGCCTGGGCGTGGCTGTGGGCGGTTTTGTAGATTCGCCGGGTGATCAGTGAGTCGTACATGTCGGCGACGGCCATCAGGCGCGCGGCAACCGGAATGCGCTCGCCCGACAGGCCGAGGGGGTAGCCGGTGCCGTCCCATTTTTCCTGGTGGGAATAGGCGATTTCCTTGGCGAAGCGCAGAAAGCTGGAGATGCCGCCGAACAGGGCTTCGGCCCGGCTGATGGCCTCGCGCCCGAGGGTGGTGTGGGTTTTCATGATCTCGAACTCGGCGGGGGTGAGTTCGCCGGGCTTGAGCAGGATGCGGTCGGGGATGGCAACCTTGCCGATGTCGTGGAGCGGGGCCGACTTGTACATCAGGTCGATGTTCTCGTCGGTGAGTTCGGCGGAGAAGCGCGGGTGCGACTGCAGGTGCCGGGCAAGGGTGCGCAGGTAGATCTGGGTGCGACGGATGTGGTTGCCGGTTTCGTTGTCGCGTGTTTCGGCGAGGGACGCCATGGCGACGATGGTGGCGTCCTGGATCAGCGAGAGTTCGCGGGTGCGGCGCCGGACTTCCTGTTCGAGGTAACTGTTGCGGTCGCGCAGGAAATCGCTGGCGGCCTTCAGGTTGAGGTGGTTGCGGATGCGGGTCAGGACGAGGGGCGGACTGATCGGTTTGGTGATGTAGTCGATGGCGCCGGCGTCGAAGCCGAGCTGTTCGTCCAGCTCTTCGTTGCGGATGGTCAGGAAAATAACCGGGATGCCGGCAGTGACCGGGTTGTTCATGAGCTGCCGGCAGACTTCGTAGCCGTCCATGTCGGGCATGGTGACGTCGAGCAGGATGAGGTCGGGCAGGGGCGTGGCGGCGGCGAGCCGCAGTGCGCGTTCGCCGCGGGTGGCGATGCGGGTGCGGAAGTCGGCCTGGTGCAGGCAGGCGACGATGGGCTCGATGGAATCGGGTGCGTCATCGACGACGAGGATGAGCGGGCGGTGGCTGTCGATGGATTGCATCAGGCTGTGTCTCCGGTGTGCGCTGGGTGCCCCGGATCGAGGGCCGCATGCAGGCAGTTTAGCGCTTTATCATAATCGTAGCGCTGCAGGGCTTCAGCGATGCGTGCGGTTTTTTCGGTACCGATGCGCGAGACGAGGTCGGGGTGCAGCTGGAGGAAAAGTGCCGACGCAGCGCCGTCGGCACTTTGCATGAGCTGGATGAGGGTGGTGACGGCGGCGTCGAATTCGGCCTGGCCAAGAACCGCCGGGCCTTCGTCAACGGCGGGTGGGGCGGGGGGGAGTACGCCTTCGAGCATCGCGATGAGCGCGGCCAGTTCGGCGCCGAGCCGGGTGGCCAGAGCTTGTGCCGCCGCCGGGCCGGCGCCTTGGCGCAGGGTGGTTTCGAGCGCGCATGCCGCGTCGCGCAGGGCATCGGCGCCGAGGTTGGCGGCCGTTCCGCGCAGGGTGTGGGCAAGCCGTTCGGCCTCCTTGAGCTGGCCGGCGGCGAGGGCTGTGTCGATGTGCCCGGCGCAGTCGGCATGGGAGGCGACGAAACGGCGGAGCAGCGAGAGGTAGGTGTCGGGCTTGTTGTCCATGCGGTGCAGCGCGCCGGCAACGTCGAGTCCGGGCAGCGTGGGCAGGGCGCCGGCGGGGTTGTCGGCGGGTTTGCGCCGCGCGTGGCGCAGGATGGCATCGAACAGGGCTTCGGGGACGATGGGTTTGGCCACGTGGTCGTTCATGCCGGCCTCGATGCATTTCCGGCGCTGCTCGGGGAGGGCGTGGGCGCTCAGGGCGATGATGGGCAGTGCGGCGAAGCGCGGATCCTGGCGGATCTGGTGGGTGGCTTCGAGGCCGTCCATCTCGGGCATCTGGAGATCCATCAGCACGGCGTCGAAGGCTTCGGGCCCGGCCCGCTGCAGCGCTTCGACGCCGAGGCGGCCGTTTTCGGCCATGCTGACGATGGCGCCGCCACTTTCGAGGAGGCCGCAGGCGATCTGGCGATTGATGTCGTTGTCTTCGACGACGAGGATGTGGAGGCCCTGCAGTGGGCGGGTGGCGCCGGGCGGCGCCGGCGGAGGGCTCGCGGCCGGGCCGATGGCTCCGACGATGGCATCCAGGGGCGTGGCGGAGGTGGGCAGCTCGAAGGGGGCGCTGAACCCGAAGCGGCTGCCGGAGCCGGGGCGGCTGTCCACCCAGATTGGGCTCCCGGCCATCAGCCCGACCAGGTGGCGGGCGATGGACAGGCCGGTGCCGCCGAAGCGGCGTGCCATCGAGCTGTCGGCCTGGGAAAAGGCTTCGAAGGGGCCTTCGATCTGGCCGCTGCTCTGGCCAATGCCGGTGTCGCTGATCTCGAAGCGCAGGGTGACAAGCCGGGGGCTGGAGCCGGCCACCGTGATCCTGAGCCGGATATCGCCCCGGGCGGCAAATTTGACGGCGTTGCCAAGCAGGTTGGTGAGCACCTGGCCGAGGCGCAGCGGATCGCCGATGAGGTTCTGGGGAACGTCCGGCCCGATGTCGATGAGCAGTTCGAGGCCTTTTTCGTGGGCCTTGTTGGCGACGAAGGCGATGACGTTGCCGAGCACCCGGTCGAGGGTGAAGGGGGTTTGCTCGGGCTCGAACCTGCCGGCCTCGATCTTCGAGAAGTCGAGCATGTCGTTCACGACGCTCAGCAGGGTGGTGCCGGCGACTTTGATCTTTGCCACGTAGTCGTGCTGCCGGGCTTCGAGGCCGGTGGTCAGGCACAGGCCGGCAAGGCCGATGATGGCATGCAGCTGGGTGCGGATTTCGTGCTGCAGCTTGGCGCCTCCGGCAAGGATTTTCTGATCGGTATCGTGGTGCGCACTGCGGATGGCGGGTGGCGGGTGGGCCAGTCCGAGCACCGCCTTGCCGATCGGCTCCTTCCGCTTGGTGTCGAAGGCTTCTTCGTCGGCGTGCTTGCCGCCGAGGGTGCCGGCATCCGGATCCTTGTACAAAACCGGGTTGGGCGGCAGGTCGGGGAGCTGATGAACGAACTGCAACGGGTCGGCGAAGGCGCGGCTCTTTTCAGCCGGCGGGTCGGTACGCCGGTTGATCTGTTCTTCGAGTTCGGCCTGGCTGCGGGCCAGCGCCTGGGTGGTGTCGCGCAGGTGCTGGCGGGTGCGCTCCTGGGAGTCGGCCAGCTCAATGATCTCGCGCCAGGGGGCGGCGAGGGCCGGGCCGGGGGTGAGGTCGAGGCGCCCCAGGCGTTCGCTGCCATCGACGACGGCCGCCAGGGCCGCTTCGATGCGCCGGGTGAGGCCGACCGCGGCTGCAGCGGCCAGGGCCGCGAGGGTGGCCAGGGCCCAGGCAATATCCTGCAAGCGGGTCGGGGTGAAGTCGTCGGCGCGGGCAAAACCGCCAACCCACCAGCGCTGCTGGCCCAGTTGCAGCGGGACGAAGCGGGTCAGCCAGTCTTCGCCGGCGTTGTTGAACGGAAGGGTTTCACCGCTTTTGCGGCCGCTTTCAAGCCAACGGGCGTAGCCGTGGGTCAGAAAGCCGGCATTGCTGTGTGCCAGCGGTTCAAGCAGCGCATCGCGGGCTGCCGCTGGGCGCGGCAGGCCGACGATCTGGCCGCCATCCGTGAGCAGTATGCCGCTGCCGGCCTGGCCAACCGGGTTGTTCCGGCTGAGCTGCGAGAGGGGGGCGAGGGGGATGTCGAAGGCAAGGATGCGCGACTTGCCGTCGGCGCCGGTCCAGCGGGTGAACACGCTGAGGCCGCCGTCGCCGGTGGCGGGCAGGCGCTGGGGCGGCGTCCAGACGATGAGGTTGTCGCCACCGGGCGCTTGCCGTGCGGCGTCGAACCAGGGGCGCGACGCGGGGTCGGGGTGTCCGGCATCGGCGGCGTTGCCGGCTTGCGGGGTGGCGCTTGTCCGGCCTTGCACGGCTTGCTCACTACCGTGCTGCAGGGTGAGCTGCCGGCCGTCGGCGTCGGCGAGGTGGATGGCTGCGATGGACGTGTCGCCGTCGATGAATGGTGCGAACAGGGCCCGGAAGCCGTTTGTATCGTCGAGCTTGAGGCGCCCGGCGAGGCTGCGGGCGCGGTGGAGGCGGGTTTCGATGTCCCGGAAGTGCTGCTCGGCGCCGACCTGGATGCGGGTGGTGGCGAGTTCGAGCTGGAGGTGGCCGAGGGCGTGGGTGGCCGGGGCCACGATGAGAAGCTGGATGGCGCAGGCAAAAATCAGCAGGCTGGCCAGGAAAACCGCGCAGATGCGCCACCGCAGGCTGCGGACAAGACGTGGCGCTGGCCGTTCGGCGCTTGCCCCGGAAGGCATGGGGATGGCTCCTAGACGGCTGCGGGTGTGCTTGCGCTGCCGCTGGCCGGTGCCGGCCGGGGTTTGCCGTAGGTTTCGAAGAGGGCGATGACCTCGGCCATTTCAGTGGCCGAGAGAATGCTGGGTTCGCCGAGCTGGCACGCCCGCCAGTAGTGTTCGCTGAGGGTTTCGAATTCGACGGCGAGGGACAGGGTGCGGCGCAGGTCGCTGCCGAACACCAGCATGCCGTGGTTGGCAAGCAGGCAGGCGCTGCGGTTTTCGAGGGCCGCAAGGGCGCTGTCGGAAAGGGCCTGGGTGCCGAAGGTGGCGTAGGGCGCGCAGCGGATGTCGTCGCCGCCGAAGCGGGCAATCATGTAGTGAAAGGCAGGAATGGTGCGGCGGTGGCAGGCGAGGGCGGTGGCGAAGGGGGAGTGGGCATGCAGCACGGCGCCGGCTTCGGGGTGGGCCTGGAGGACGTCGCGGTGCATGCGCCATTCGGTAGAAGGGGCGAAGGGCCCCTGCCAGCTGCCGTCCATGGCGACGAGGGCCATGTCGTCGGCGCTGCAGTCTTCGTAGCTGCGGCCGCTGGGGGTGATCAGGAAGCCCCGCGCGCAGCGCACGCTGGCGTTGCCGGCGGTGCCGGTGTTGAGCCCGCTGCTGGCCATCGCCTTTGCGGTGGAGAGCAGGCCTTCGCGCAGGACGTTCTCGTTCATCATCGCAGCTCCTGTTTAAGCTTGGCGCCCGGCGATCGCGGCGAGTCCGTCCGCGGGAAAAACGCCGAACTCGCAGATTATGCCAGCCACCAGTCCGGCCGGCGTGACGTCGAAGGCCGGGTTGCAGGCGGCCGTGGTGGGCCCGGCAAGGCGGATGCCGGCAGGCAGGCCCGCCGCATCGAGGCCGCCAATGATGCGCACTTCGTCCGCGCTGCGCTCCTCGATGGGAATCGCGCGGCCGTCGGGGCAGTTGAAGTCGACGGTGGAGCGGGGCGCGGCAATATAAAAAGGGATGCCATGGGCGTGGGCGGCGAGGGCCTTGAGGTAGGTGCCGACCTTGTTGGCGGTGTCGCCGTTGGCGGCGATGCGGTCGGCGCCGGTGATCACCGCGTCGACCCGCCCTTCGGCCATTAGCCAGCCGGCCGCGTTATCGGCGATGAGGGTGTGGGGTATGCCGGCGCGGGCCAGCTCCCAGGCGGTGAGCAGACCCTGGTTGCGCGGGCGGGTTTCGCTGACCCAGACGTGCACTTCGAGGCCGGCGGCGTGGGCGGCGTAGAGGGGGGCGAGGGCGGTGCCGTGGCCGCAGGTGGCAAGCCAGCCTGCGTTGCAGTGGGTCATTACGTGGAGCGGCCGGCTTTTTATTCCGGCCGCCAGCGCCTGCAGCAGGCCCAGGCCGTGGCGGCCGATGGCGGCGTTGGCGGCCGCGTCGCCGCTCTGGATCGCCTCGGCGGCGGCCCAGGCTGCGGCGCTGCGCTGCGTGGCGGGCAGCGGGCGCAGTACGGCCTGCATGCGGTCGAGTGCCCAGTGCAGGTTGACCGCGGTGGGACGGGTCGCGCGCAGGCAGGCGTCGGCGGCCTGCAGTGCGGCGTCGGATGCGTTGTTCCGCAGGGCGAGGGCGATGCCGAAGGCGGCCGTGGCGCCGATCAGCGGGGCGCCGCGCACCTGCATGTCGCGAATGGCGGCGGCCGCATCGTCGAGGGTGTCGAGGCACACGAAAACCTCCTGCCAGGGCAGGCGGGTCTGGTCGAGGATGATGACCTGGTCGCCATTCCGGCGCAGGGTGGGGCAGTGGTCGGGCACGGGTTTCCTTCCGCTCGGAAGTCGTCGGGGAGGCGATTGTAGCGGCGCACTGCCTGGCGTGGCTGGCCGCAGCGGGCTGCATCTGCCAGAATCGCCCGGCCTGTTCCGGAGTGAGTGCCATGCCCAGTTTTCCTGCCGCTGTCGTTTCCCGCCTGCCCACGGTTGGCACGACCATTTTTACCACGATGTCGCGCCTGGCCCAGGAGTGCGGGGCGATCAACCTGTCCCAGGGATTTCCCGACTTCAACGCCGGCGATGTGCTCTTTGAGCGTGTTGCCCACTGGATGCGCGCCGGCCACAACCAGTACGCGCCGATGGCCGGCGTGCCGGCCCTGCGGGAGGCGATCGCAGCCAAGGTGCGGGCGCTGTACGGCGCCGATTACGACCCGGAGCTGGAGATCACGATCACGGCCGGGGCAACCCAGGCCCTGTTCACCGCGGTGGCGGCGCTGGTGCATCCGGGTGACGAGGTGATCGTTTTCGAGCCGGTTTACGATTCCTACGTGCCGGCCATCGAGCTGGCGGGCGGCGTGGTGCGCCGGGCCCGGCTGGCGGCGCCGGATTACCGTCCCGACTGGGCCGCGGTGCGCGCGCTGGTGTCGCCCCGAACACGCATGATCATGATCAACACGCCCCACAACCCGAGCGGTACGGTGTGGCTGGCCGATGATCTGCGCGAGCTGGCGGCCATTGCCGCCGGTACCGGCATCATCGTGGTGGCGGACGAGGTGTATGAGCACATCGTCTTTGACGGCCTGCGCCACGAGAGCGTTGCCCGCTACCCCGATCTGGCCCGGCGCAGCGTGGTGGTGTCGAGCTTTGGCAAGACTTACCACGTGACCGGCTGGAAGGTGGGCTACGTGCTGGCCCCGCGGGAGCTGATGGCCGAGTTTCGCAAGGTGCATCAGTTCAATGTGTTTGCGGTGAATACGCCGGTACAGCTGGCGCTGGCCGATTACATGGCCGACTCCTCGCGTTATCTCGAGCTGGCGGCCTTCTACCAGGCCAAGCGCGATATGTTCCGGGCCGGGCTGGCCCGCACCGGCTTCGAGTTGCTGCCCTGCACCGGCACCTATTTCCAGACGGCCCGCTACGGTGCAATCTCGGATGCGCCGGATACCGGGTTCGTCGACTGGCTGACCCGCGAGGTGGGTGTGGCGGCGATTCCCCTGTCGGCGTTTTTCGGCGACGGGCACGACGAGAAGGTGATCCGCTTCTGCTTTGCCAAGCGGGACGAGACGCTGGCGGCCGCCTTCGAGCGGCTGGAACGCTTCTGCTAAACTGGGCCGGATCTTTCTGGAGCCTTGGTCGTGCGCAACCTTCTTCTGTTTGTTCTTTTTCTGATCGGTCTTTTTTATGCGCGGCGCGCCTTGCGCGGCAAGAGCGGCAATGCTGGCAAGGCCGCCGACAAAGGGCCGGACGCGGCGGGTGGCGGCCGGCAGCGCGAGGCCGAGCACCTGGAGATCGAGCAGATGGTGGCCTGCGCCCATTGCGGCCTGCATGTGCCCGAAAGCGAAAGCGTCCGTGGGGCGGGTGAGTTCTTCTGCTCGGACGAGCATCGCCGTCTTGGCGTGCGCCGGTGAAAGGCGCGCAGCTCAATCTTGATTCGCCGGACTTCGCAGATGAAGCCGGCCGCGCGGAGCCGCTGCGCTACCTCAATCTTTTCCGTCTGATCCTGTCCGGCCTGTTTCTGGTGGCCGGGAGAGCCCTCCAGCTCGGAGGGGATTCACCGACGATCTTCTTCGGATCCTCTTTCGCCTACCTGGCGGCAGTGCTGATCCTCGGTTTCCCGGATGCCGCCCGGGTGCTGGGCCGAAGCCGGCTGATCTCCGTGCAGGTGCTCGTCGACATCACCCTGCTGACGCTCATCATGTGGGCCAGTGGCGGCTACCGCAGCGGCATTCCCATCCTCATCCTGATTGCCCTGGCGGGTGCCGGGCTGGTGGGGCAGGGGCGCATGGTGCTGTTTTACGCGGCCTATGCAACGCTGGCGGTGCTGCTTGAAAACATGTTCCGCCTGCTGTCCGGGCGGGATACGGTGGATTTTTTTACGGTCGGCGTCACCTGCATCGGCTTTTTTGCGATCGCCCAGGTGGCGCGCCTGCTGGCCTTGCGGGCGCTGACCAACGAAAATCTGGCGCGTCAGCGCGGGGCCGATCTGGCCAGCCAGTTGCGTTTGAACCAGCAGATCATCCAGGACATGCAGGACGGCGTGCTGGTGCTCGGGGAGGGCGGCGTGGTGCGCCAGTTCAACCCCCAGGCGGTGGCGCTGCTGGGTGTCAGCATGCGCGAAGGCCTCGTCCTCGGCGCGTGCGCGCCGGCCCTCGAGCGCGAGTTGCAGCGTCGCGCGGTGCAGGGTGATTCGGCCCACAGCTTCCGCGCCGACGGCAGCGGAAAGATGCTGCTGGCGCGTTTCCTGGCCGCGGGTGAAGCCAATGAAACCCTGGTTTATCTTGAAGACTTCGACCGCATCCACCGCCAGATCCAGCAGGTCAAGCTGGCGGCGCTGGGGCGGCTCACCGCCAGTATTGCCCACGAGATCCGCAATCCGTTGGCCTCCGTCTATCAGGCGGCCGAGTTGTTGCTGGAAGAAAAGCGCAGCGAGATGCAGGCCCGGCTGATCCGCATCATCGGCAACAACGCCCAGCGCATCGACCGTCTGGTGGCCGATGTGCTGGCCCTTGGCCGGCGCGACGAAGCGCTGCCGGAAGCCTTGCCGCTGGCGGATTTTGTGGCCGAGTTTCTGGACGAGTTTGCGCTGACCGAAGGCGCCGCCGGGCAGGGCGTGGTCGTAAGTACCGTGCCGCCCGGCATCGAGATGGCGATGGACCGCACCCACCTGCGGCAAATTCTCTGGAATCTGGTCGGAAATGCGCGCCGGCATTGCAGTGGCGGGCCCGTTGCGATAAAAATCGACGCTGCGCTGCGAGATGACGGTCGCGTAGCGCTGGATGTGTCCGACGACGGGCCGGGTATTCCGGAGCCCTTGCGGGCACAGGTTTTTGAACCGTTTTTTACCACCCATTCGAAAGGGACGGGTCTTGGGCTTTACATTTCCCGGGAGCTGGCCGAGGCCAACGGCGCGGTGCTCGAACTGTGCGTGAACGTGCCGCCGGAGCGCTCCAGCCCGCCTGACCCGGCTCCGTTGTCCGGAGCCCATTTCCGCATCATCGGACGCGTCAAACCATGACCCAGACTGAAAGACGAGCACGCTCCAGTGGCCCGGACGTGCTCATCGTCGACGACGAGGACGACATCCGCGAACTGCTCGAACTGACCATGCTGCGCCTTGGCCTGGTCAGCGACGGTGCGGCAAGCCTTGCCGAGGCCCATCGGCTGCTCGGCGAGAAGCGCTACCGCCTGTGTCTGACCGACATGCGCCTGCCTGACGGTGATGGCCTTGAGCTGGTGCGCTACATCTCGGAAAACCTGCGCGACCTGCCGGTGGCGGTGATCACCGCTTTCGGCAGCATGGACAACGCGGTGACGGCGCTCAAGGCCGGCGCCTTCGATTACCTCTCCAAGCCGGTTTCCATCGACCAGTTGCGGGCGCTGGTGAAATCGGTGTTTTCGCTCTCGTCGAAGACCGACGAAGGCGAGCGCAAGGACAGCTCCAGCCTGACCGGTGAATCGCCGGCGATGGTCCAGGTTCGCTCGCTGATCGACAAGCTTGCCCGCAGCCTGGCGCCGGTTTTCATTTCCGGGGAATCGGGCAGTGGCAAGGAGCGGGCGGCGCGGATGATCCACGATCTCGGGCCGCGGGCCGCGGCGCCGTTCGTTGCGGTGAACTGCGGCGCGATTCCCGAGAACCTCATGGAGAGCGAATTCTTCGGGGCCAAGAAGGGGGCCTTCACCGGCGCCGACAGCGACCGCGAAGGCTTCTTCCAGGCCGCCCACGGGGGTACGCTGTTCCTCGACGAGGTGGCCGACCTGCCGCTGCCGATGCAGGTCAAGCTGCTCAGGGCGATCCAGGAGAAGAAGTTCCGCCGCCTGGGTGACACCGTCGAAACCAGCGTGGACGTGCGTATTCTCAGCGCCACCCACCAGAACCTGAAGGCGATGGTCGATGCTGCCCGCTTCCGTCAGGATCTGTTTTACCGCCTGAATGTCATCGAGCTGCGCATGCCGGCCCTGCGGGAGCGCAGCGAGGATATTCCGCAGCTGGCCGACACCCTGCTGGCACGTCTGTCCGAATCGTCGGGCCTGCCCTCGGCACGGCTCACGGCCGACGCGTTTGCGGCGCTGAAGGCCTACGCCTTTCCGGGCAACGTGCGCGAACTGGAGAACATTCTCGAACGGGCGCTGGCCCTGTCGAGTGGCGAGCTGATCAAGGCCGAGGATCTGATGCTTGACCCGGCCGACCAGGGCGAGGCGAGCCCGGCAGCACAGGCAACCCCCGGCGGGGCCGACCTTCAGGACTATCTCGACCTGGTGGAGCGCCAGGTGATCGAGGAGGCCCTCGACAAATCCGGCGGCAACCGTACCGCTGCCGCGCGGGCGCTGGGGGTGACTTTCCGCTCGCTGCGCTACCGCCTGGAGCGCCTGGGCATCAAGGAGTAGCGGGCCGCGGGTTTCAGGCCCGGGTGCTGGCCGGGGCTTCGGCTTCGAGCAGGCGGGTGATGTTTGCCGCTGGCTGCGGCCGGGCGAACAGGAAGCCTTGCATGATCCGGCACTGGCGATCGAGCAGGAAGTCCCGCTGGGCTTCGGTTTCGACGCCTTCAGCCACCACTTCGAGCCCGAGGTCGCGGGCAATGGACAGGGTGGCCGTGGCGATGGCGGCGTCTTCCGTGTCGCCGGGCAGCTCGCAAATGAAGGAGCGGTCGATCTTTAGGTGCGTGAGCGGCAGCCGCTTGAGGCAGGACAGGCTTGAGTAGCCGGTGCCGAAATCATCGAGGGCCAGGCCGAGGCCCATGCCGCGCAGCGTGGCGAGCTGGGTTTCGGTTTCGGGGGTTGGCTGCATCAGCGCGCTTTCGGTGAGTTCCAGCTCCAGGAAGCGCGGCGCGGCGCCACTGCTCTGGATGATCTCGCGCACCCTGTCGACAAACCCCTGTTTGCGAAACTGCAGTGCGGAGATGTTGATCGCCACGCTGATCGGCCTAAGCCCGGCGGCCTGCCATGCTGCCTGCTGGCGGCACGCTTCGCGCAGCACCCAGTCGCCGATGGCGTGGATGACGCCGCTTTCTTCCGCGACCGGAATGAATTCGTTGGGCGAAATCCGCCCGTGTTCCGGGTTGTCCCAGCGTATCAGCGCTTCGACGCCGATCAGGCGCCGGGCCGGCATTTCCCATTGGGGCTGGTATTCGAGCAGCAGTTCGCCCCGCTCGATCGCCCGACGCAGGGCGTTTTCAAGCTTGAGGCGGGCGAAGGCGCGGCTGTTCATGTCCGGTGTGAAGAAACGGAAATCGTTGCGCCCCCCGTTCTTGGCGTCGTACATGGCGGTGTCGGCGTGTTTCAGCAGCGCCGCCATGTCCGCGCCATTGCCGGGGTAAAGGGCGATGCCGATGCTGGCGGTGATGATCAGGTCGTGGTTGTCGATCTGGAAGGGCGCGGTCAGGCTGGCGATGAGTTTCTGGGCCACGATGGCAGCGTCGTCGGGCCGGTTGAGCTGGGGCAGCAGGATGACGAATTCGTCGCCGCCGAGACGGGCCAGGACGTCCTCTTCGCGCAGGCAGTCCGACAGGCGTGCGGCGGCCCCCGAGAGCAGGCGGTCACCGGTCGGGTGGCCGAGGGTGTCGTTGATGGTCTTGAAGTTGTCCAGGTCGAGAAACAGCACGCCCAGCCGCAGCTGGTGCCGGCGTGCAACGGCGAGGGCCTGCTCGGCGCGATGGGTCCAGAGGGTGCGGTTGGGCAGCCCGGTCAGGGTGTCGTAGTGGGCCAGGTACTGGATGTGCGCTTCGGTGGCGCGGATGGCGGTGACGTCCTGGACGGTTCCACGCAGCATTGCCGTACCGTCGGGGCCGGGGGCGGCCTCGATGGAGAAGTGAAGGATGGGGCTGTTGTTGCCGGCTTTCGGCAGGCGCACATCGAAGCTCGTGGCGGACTGCCGTTCTTCGGCTTCCCGCAGGGCTCTTTGCAGCGTGGCGCGGTCGTCCGGATGGATCGCTGCAACCAGTGCGGCGAGGCTGCCGTCCCCGTTTTGCTCAAGGCCGAGGATCCGGTACAGCTCGGCAGACCAGTGACCTTCGCCGGTGCCCGGCTTGGCCTCCCAGCTGCCAAGCCGGGCGATCCGCTCGGCATGGGTGAGGATCGCCTGCTGGGCGTGCAGGCGCCGGCCGGCCTCGGCCAGCTCACCGGTACGCCGGGTGACAAGCTCTTCGACGCGGCGGGCGTGGCCGTTGTGGAGAGCAGAAAGGCGCCGAGCATGCCGGTCGAGACAAGTCCGATGGCCATCAGTGCCCAGGTTTCCCAGCCGCGGTGGAGGGGGCTGTAGCCGGGTTCGGGGGCGAAACTCAAGGACCAGGTTTGCCCGCCGAAATCGAAGATTTCCTGCCACGGGGTGAGGCCGCCTGCGGCTGGCCGGCCTGCCACCGGGCAGTTTGCCTGCCCGGCCAGCCGCCTGCCGGCGGGGTGCTCCTGCGTGATCTCGGCCAGGCAGTAGCCGATGCCGCTTATGCGATGCGGGCCGAGAATGCCTTCGAGGGCATCTTCGATGCGCAGGGCGACGAAGACCAGTCCGTCAGCGGGCGAGGCGGGGTGTGTGCCGGCTTGCCGCGTTTGCTGGTAGATCACGATGCCCAACTTGCGCTCGGTTTCCTGGGTGAGTTCGAAGGAGCGGGAGGCGGCGGCCTTGCCGTCCAGAAGGGTTCGGCTGATCGCCTCGGCCGCGTGGGGGATTGACAGCACATTCAGGCCAAGAGCCCGGCGATTACCCTCGAGCGGGGCGATATGGCGGATGACGTAGTACTCGGCCCGGCGCGCCAGCGGGGCCAACTGGTTGTTGCCACTGCGGTCGACCGCCCGGAAGTCGTGGGTGGCCGGCACGGCGCGGGCGCTTCGCTCCAGTGCGCCGAGCTTTTCATGGGGCGTGCGGGGAATCCAGCCTATGCCCTGTAAGCCGCCGGTGCGCGACAGCCAGGTGGCGGCAAAGTGTTCGAAGTGTTCCTGATCCAGCCTGGGGGCCGCGACCATGACTCTTTCGGTGGCCTGGAGGACGTCCAGGTAATTGGAGAAACGCGTTACGACCAGGCTGGCCAGGTGGCTGGCATCCCGCTCGAAGCGGGACTGGAGGCGCTGGTGTTCCCATTTGGCGGCCTGTATTTCGAGGCCGGTCAGGAGAATCAGCGCAACCGTCAGGGGCAAGGCGATGGCCATCCGGCGTGGTGCCCAGTCGCGACGCGGGGTGCCGATGGGGGCGAACGTCAATGGTGTGGCGATGAGGATGCCGATGGCGTCGCCCGCCCACCAGCTCCACCAGCTGAAGCCGGCCTCGTTGGGCGGAAGGAGGTCGAGCATGACCAGGGCCCCCGCCAACGCTGGCACTGACAAGGCAACTGAGCGGCGCGGCAATGAAGAGCAGACGCACGATCGCGCCCGCGGTGTCGAGCGTGTTGGGAAACCCTATCCAGCGGCGCGCCAGTGCGGCGCCGGCGAAGGCTTGCAGCACGGCACCCGTGCCCACGCACAAGGGGGCGATCCAGCCCCAGCTGCCAAAGCCGCTTTCCATGACCGCTTCGGCATTGGTTACCAGCGAACCGAGCAGAATGGCCGGCCAGATGCGCGGGCCGTAAATCAGCATGCCGGCCAGGGCGATTCCGGCCGCGGGAAAGAGGGGCGCGATGTAGCCGGGCGGAATCGCGATATGCAGGGCGATCAGGCCGCAAACGGCGTAGGCAAGTGCGATTCCGGCAAGCGGACTGATGCGATGGGAATGAAACATCGGATGGGATGAAAGTGGGGCAGGCGGAGCGCCAATGTCTGGATTGTATTAATTGTATCGCGGCGCGGTTGACGGGCGGACCGGACGATTGGGCCTGCATGACCTGAAACATCGGGAATGGCATCCGGCCATGCACTTTTGCTGCAATGCGGTAAAATCCGTGATCCAATGTCGGGCGCGACACGTTTGTGCCGACGCACGACCCTTCCAAGGCATGGCGGGGAGGACGGCCCAGTGCCGATTTTGCGGTATTTCAGATTCGGGCCGAGCGGCCTGGTTCGAGTTGTATCAGGAGAGCTGAATGTCCCAAGTGCTTGCAGAAGGGCAGAGCCGACAGTCCCGGTTGCAGGTCTTGCCGGTTTCGCTTGCCGCGATGGGCGTGGTTTTCGGTGATATCGGCACAAGTCCCCTGTACACGATGAAAGAGGTCTTCAACGGACCCCATGCTGTTCCGGTCACGCCGGACAACGTGCTCGGAATCCTGTCGCTGGTGTTCTGGGCGCTGACCATCGTCGTGTCGCTGAAATACGTCGTGTACATCATGCGGGCCGACAACCGTGGCGAGGGGGGAATCATGGCCCTGACCTCCCTTGCCATGCGAACCAACAAGTCGCCGCGCCTGGGAGCGCTCATGGCGACACTGGGTTTGTTCGGTGCGGCCCTGTTCTACGGGGACGGCATGATCACGCCGGCCATTTCGGTGCTCTCCGCGGTCGAAGGGCTGGAGATTGCGACGCCCGCCTTTCGCCCTTACGTGCTGCCGATTTCGCTGGTCGTGCTGAGCGGCCTGTTCGTCATCCAGAGCAAGGGCACGGCGCGGGTCGGAGCGGTTTTCGGCCCGGTCATGCTGTTCTGGTTCACCACGCTGGGTGTGCTGGGCGCCATCAATGTGGTCCGTCACCCGAACGTCCTGCAGGCGATCAATCCGGCCTATGCCCTTGCCTTTTTTGCCGACAATCACTGGCCGGGTTTCCTGGCGCTCGGTGCCGTGGTGCTGGCCATCACCGGGGGCGAGGCGCTCTACGCGGACATGGGCCATTTTGGACGCCGGCCCATCAAGGTGGCCTGGTTCGGCTACGTCTTCCCGGCGCTCTACCTCAACTACCTGGGGCAGGGCGCGCTGATCATCGACGATCCTTCTGCCGTCAAGAATCCCTTTTACCTGCTGGTGCCGGAGCCCTTGCTCATTCCGATGGTCGGCCTGTCGACGCTGGCGACGATCATCGCCTCGCAGGCCGTTATTTCAGGGGCGTTCTCATTGACCAAGCAGGCGGTGCAGCTGGGCTACTCGCCGCGAATGCACGTGGTGCACACCTCCGACAAGGAGGTCGGCCAGATTTATGTTCCGAACGTGAACTGGATGTTGCTCGGTGCGGTGATTGCGCTGGTGCTCGGCTTCCGGTCCTCGAGTGCGCTGGCGTCGGCCTACGGTATCGCCGTCACGCTGACGATGATGATCGACACCGTCCTTGCCTTCTTCGTCGTGCGCGCCTTGTGGCATTGGGGGTGGGCGCGGGCCGTGGGCTTTGTGGCGTTGTTCTTCACCGTGGATTTCGCGTTCTTCAGTGCCAACAGCGTCAAGGTCCTCGACGGCGGCTGGTTTCCGCTGGCGATGGGGCTGGCGGTGTACACCCTGCTGATGACATGGAAGAAGGGCCGCGAGGCGCTTGCTGAAAGAATGCGCCAGGACACGATGCCGCTGGAAATGTTCATCTGTTCGATGTTCCACGATCCTCCGTTGCGGGTGCCGGGCACTGGCGTCTTCATGACCACCGCGCCGGATGGCGTGCCGCGGGCGCTGCTTCACAACCTTTTGCACAACAAGGTGCTGCACGCCCGCGTGGTGCTGGTGAATGTCATCACCGAGGACATCCCCTATGTGGCGGA
This sequence comes from Zoogloea sp., assembly GCA_016720685.1. GTDB lineage: Bacteria > Pseudomonadota > Gammaproteobacteria > Burkholderiales > Rhodocyclaceae > Zoogloea. The sequence continues at coordinate 71,204 of JADKKC010000004.1, read as the reverse complement.
GGCAGATCGGGTGAGGGTCGAGGAGCTGGACTTCGGTTTCTACCGGGTTTTTGTCCACTACGGGTTCAAGGATGACCCGGACATTCCCGCAGCGCTGGCACTTTGTGAAAGCCAGGGGCTGCCGTTTGAACTGATGGAGTCGTCTTTTTTTCTTGGGCGCGAGACCCTGATTCCGCGAACCGGCTCGTCGATGGCGTTGTGGCGGGAGCGCCTCTTCATCGTGATGTTCCGCAATGCCCACAGCGCGGCCGATTTCTTCTGCATTCCGGCCAACCGGGTGGTCGAGTTTGGTACCCAGGTTGAACTATGAAACTTTGTCGCAGCCGCCGAAGTGCTCATTTTGAGCGGTAGGACAATATAATATCCAGTTGCGTCAGTCTTCAAGGCCTTTGAAACAGGGCTTGCGCCGGGCCGGAATGGTCTGGCCCGGTCGGTCGGGAGTCGTCGGCCCCACACCGCCTGTAAAAATTGTGGCCCAGCATGTTGTTGCCGGCCACTGGATCGTGCCGATGAATCGGCGATGTAATTTTTTTTCTCGTGACGGGCATCACAGGTGCCCGGAGTCATTGGCGCTATCGTTCGTCTGCACGCATTTTCACGCATTTGGCAAGTCTGCGTGGCGTAAGCGGCGTCTGCCGGCAGCCTGACTCGAAGGGGAACGGCAAATCGTTTTTTTGTGGGGTGCGCGGTCGGTTTCGCGCCTCGTTGGCTGATCTCATCTGCATGGGCGGTCGCCTTTAAAGGGTGACCGAAGGTCGGAATGCTCAAATTATTCAATCATTACGTACCGTCTAGCACAATCCTTCAACTGGTTTTCGATGCCCTGTTGCTGTTCGTGGCGGTTGTTGTGGTTTTTGTGTTGCAGGCGCGGGTGGACGGAATGCTTGTTGCTGCAGTCGTGCCCTCGGCCTTCGCCTTTGCTGTGGCAATGATGATCCTGAACGGTGCGCTCGGACTCTATCGGCCAGGCTTCGGCGCCGACTTCCGTCAAACACTGATGCGGATCGGGATGTCCATCGCACTGAGTGTTCCGGTGGCTTACGGTATATTCCAGGTTCTGCCTTGGGGCGAGTTCGCTCATGAGGCGCTTGAGCTGAACGTGATTGCCCTCCTGGGTTTTGTGGTTGCAGTGCGCGGTTTTACAGCCCGGCGCACGGGTGCAGGGGTTTTTGTGAAACGTATCATGGTAATCGGGACGGGTTCGGATGCAGCATCGGTCGAGCATGCGCTTACCCACTCCGGGAGTTCCAGTCTTCAGGTCGTGGGCTTCTATCCCGCCGCATCCGGAGACGAGGTCAGGGTCAATCCCAAGCAGATCATTCATTTCGATGGCAGCCTGCTGGCAGCCGCGAATCACCTTCGCGTCACCGAGATCATCGTCGCGCTCAAGGAGCGCAGGGGCGGCGCCATTCCGCTGCGCGAACTGCTCGACTGCAAGATGGCCGGCATCAAGGTGCTTGACCTGTCGAGCTTTTTCGAGCGGGTGCGTGGTCAGGTTCGTATCGATTCCCTGCGGGCGAGCTGGCTGATCTACGGCGAAGGCTTCCGCCAGGGCTGGAGCCGGACGCTGGTCAAGCGTGTTTTCGACATCTTCGTCTCGCTGCTTCTGCTGGTGCTCGCCGCGCCGGTCATGGTGCTTGCCGCACTGCTGATCGTGCTGGAGGATGGCGCACCGGTGTTCTATCGCCAGGAGCGTGTCGGTCTGGGCGGACGGCTGTTCAAGGTCACCAAGTTTCGCAGCATGCGTCGGGATGCCGAGCGGGACGGCAAGCCGCGCTGGGCAACCGCCAACGACGATCGCGTGACGCGGATCGGGCGTTTCATCCGCCGGGTCCGCATCGACGAACTGCCGCAATTGTTCAATGTTCTCAAGGGCGACATGAGCCTCGTAGGGCCGCGCCCCGAACGCCCCTTCTTCGTCGATCAACTGACCCGCGACATCCCCTTCTATGCAGTACGTCACTGCGTCAAGCCGGGCGTCACGGGCTGGGCCCAGGTCCGGTACCAGTACGGGTCGTCGGTGGATGACGCGATCAACAAGCTGCAGTACGATCTCTATTACGTCAAGAACCACACGCTGTTCCTCGATACGGTGGTGTTGTTCGAAACCGTCAGGGTTGTGCTTACCGGTGAGGGTGCGCATTAAACCCGGCCGGTACTCTCCCGCAACGTGATGTTGTCCAGACGCTCCCCTGCCAGGGAGCGTTTGTTTTTCTGCTGAGGCTTGATGGATTCCATCCTTTCCCAATTTTCGGCGTGGAGCTACGCATTTGCCGCGCTGCTCCACGGTCTCTTCGGGCTTTACCTTGTTGTGGCCTGGCGCAAGGGTCGGCAGGGGATCTTTCTTATCGCTGCAGTCGTGACCAGCGGACTGTGGGCGGCGGCAAACTGGGCGTTTGCCGCATCGGGCTGGGTCTGGATGTTCCAGCTGGGAAATCTGCTCGATGTGCTGCGGATGGCCGCGTGGTTCGGTTTTCTGGTGGCGATGCTTTCCCAGCCTGCTGCGGGTGGGTCGGACAGCGCTCTTCCGGGCTGGCCCCGGCCAGGCGTATTGGCCGTCGTGACGCTCGGCGCGGTGGGGGTGGCCTGCTTCACGCTGGGTCTGCCTGCCTACGGCACGCCCTTGCGCACCTGGGCGGCAACCTCGCTGCTCACCTCCGTTTTTGGGCTCGTGCTCCTCGAACTGTTCTATCGCTCGGTGACCGAGCGCTCCCGCTGGGGTGTCAAGCCGCTGGCGCTGGCGCTGGGCGGGCTCTTCGCGTTCGACGTCTACCTGTATTCCGAGATGTTGCTGTTCAGCCGCATCCATCCGGTGATCTGGGGCGTGCGCGGGTTTGCGCATGCGCTGGCGCTGCCTTTGGTTGCCGTGTCGGCGTCCCGCAATCCCGAATGGACCTTCCGTGTTTCGGTGTCCCGCCACGTGGTCTTTCATTCGACAGCGCTGGCCGGGTCGGGCCTGTACCTGCTCATCATCGCCGCGGCCGGCTACTACATGCGCTATTTCGGCGGCGAATGGGGCGAGGCGCTGCAACTGGCGCTGCTGTTTGGCGGCGTTCTGTTTCTAGGGGTGATCTTCGTCTCGGGCGCATCCCGGGCCCGTCTCAAGGTGTTTCTGGCCAAGCATTTCTTTGCCTACCGTTATGACTACCGGACCGAATGGCTGGGCGTAACACAGGCCTTGTCCGTTGCAGGCGATGGACTCAGCCTCGGCGAGTCCGTCGTCAAGGCCCTCGCTGATCTCGTCGAGAGCCCCGGCGGCGGGGTCTGGCTGCGCGATGCGAATGGTTGCTACAGTCAGCAGGCGCGACTGAACATGCCGCACTACGGCATCCAGGAACGTGAGGGCTCCGAATTCACCGCCTTCATGCTTGAACGTGAATGGGTCGTGAACCTGCAGGAGTTGCGCAGCGGCGTTTCGGCCGGGATCAAGCAGGCCCAGCTGCCTGAATGGGCGTCCGATGTGTCGGATATCTGGCTGATCGTGCCGCTGATTTCGTCCGGTGTGCTGGTGGGCTTCGTGGTGCTTCTTACGCCGCGTACGCCTATCGACGTGAATTGGGAGGTTCTCGACCTGCTGAAGATGGCTGGCCGGCAGGCTGCAAGCTACTTTGCCCGGATGCAGGTGACCGATGCGCTGCTGGAGGCCCGCAAGTTCGATGCCTTCAACCGCATGTCGGCCTTCGTGGTTCATGACCTCAAGAATCTCGTCGCCCAGATGTCGCTGATGCTGAGAAACGCCGAGCGCCACAAGGATAACCCGGAGTTCCAGGCCGACATGCTCGATACGGTCAGGCATGTCGAGGAGCGGATGCGTGGCCTGATGACCCAGCTGATGGAAAAAACGCCGATCAACCAGAGAAAACCGGTGTCGCTCAACGCATTGCTGGCGCATATCGTCCAGTCAAAACGAATGTTTCAGCCCTGTCCACGATTCGTCGAAGGTGCGCCCGAACTGTCCGTTATTGCCCATTCCGAGCGACTTGAGCGCATCCTTGGGCATATCGTGCAAAATGCCCTGGACGCTACTTCCGAGCATGGTAGTGTGTCAGTGGAGCTATCCCAGCAGCGTAATCAGGCATGCATCGTGGTTCGTGATACCGGATCAGGCATGTCTGCTGCATTCATTCGGGAGCAGCTTTTCAAGCCTTTTCAGACAACAAAGGCGAGCGGTATGGGGATAGGCGCCTACGAGGCGCAGCAGTATGTCCAGGAGTTGGGAGGCAACCTTGCCGTGCATAGCGAAGTGGGCGTCGGAACCCGCTTCGACATCTGTCTTCCCCTTGCCGAGAACGTCCAGAATGCCGGTAACACAACGGTCGCAAACTAAGGGATATGACTGATAAACGCAGGACCTTGTTGATCGTCGAAGACGATCCGGCGCTGCAAAAGCAGATGCGCTGGGCTTTTGACCAGTTCGAAACGGTGGTTGCGAGCAACCGCGAAGAAGCCATCGCGCAATTGCGGCGTCATGAGCCGGCCATTGTCACAATGGATCTCGGCTTGCCGCCTGCCCCCGATGACGTAACCGAAGGTTTTCGGCTGCTGGGCGAGATTCTGGCCCTTGCACCGGATACCAAGGTCGTTGTCCTGACCGGTCAGCACGACCGCGAAAACGCGGTGCGCGCCGTGGGAATGGGAGCCTACGACTTCTTTGCCAAGCCTTTCGAGCCCGAGCTTCTGGCCTTGACCCTCGACCGCGCCTTGCGCCTCTACGATCTGCAGCAGGACAACCGGCGCCTGAAAGTCCAGCAGGGCAGTGCGCTGTCCGGCGTCATCACCCGCGATGCAGGAATGCTGAAGGTGTGCCGGCTCATCGAAAAGGTCTCGTCGGCAAACGTGACCGTCATGCTCCTGGGCGAGAGTGGTACCGGCAAGGAGGTGCTGGCACGCGGTCTGCATGAATTGTCGCCGCGCCGGAACGAACGTTTCGTTGCCATCAACTGCGCCGCCATCCCCGAAAATCTCCTTGAAAGCGAACTTTTCGGTTACGAAAAAGGCGCTTTCACCGGTGCCGTCAAGCAGACCCTCGGCAAGATCGAGGTTGCCAACAAGGGCACACTGTTCCTCGACGAAATCGGCGATCTCCCGATGCCGCTGCAGGCCAAGCTGCTGCGTTTTCTGCAGGAGCGGGTTATCGAGCGGATCGGCGGCCGTGACGAGATTCCGGTGGATGTGCGCATCGTTTGTGCCACCCACCAGGACGTCAAGGGGCTGATCCAGGCCGGACGTTTCCGGGAAGACCTCTACTACCGCCTTGCCGAGATCATTGTCGACATTCCCGCCTTGCGTGATCGCGACGGCGATGCAGTACTGCTCGCCCACGCCTTTGTGCAGCGCTTCGCCGGTGATCATGGTCGCGGCTCCATGAGCCTGACCGATGACGCGGTGCAAAGCATTGAATCCCACCGCTGGCCCGGCAACATCCGCGAGCTGGAAAACGCAATCAAGCGTGCGGTCATCATGGCCGATGGAAACTGCATTTCAGCCGACGATGTCGGCCTCGATGTGAATACCGATGAGGCGCTCGAGGCACTGAATCTGCGTGTCGTGCGCGAAGAGGCTGAACGTCGGGCCGTCGTCAGGGTGATCGCCAGGGTGAACGGCAACGTGGCCCGCGCGGCCGAGGTGCTCGGCATCAGCCGTCCCACGCTCTACGATTTGATGAACCGCTTCGGAATCAAGAAAGAGACTTCAACGTGATTCAAGGAACCATGCAGATGCGCGCCCAAACCAAGCGCAACAAAGTCAGGAATGTCGCCGTCAGCACGCTGTGCGCCTTGCTTCTCGCCGCATGCGGCGCCAGCCCGGAGTCGATGGTTACTTCCGCCAAGGAATACATCGCCAAGAATGACCGCAATGCGGCCACGATCCAGCTCAAGAATGCGCTGCAGAAAAACCCGGATATCGGCGAAGCCCGCTATCTGCTCGGCAAGCTTTATTTCGAACAGGCCGATTATCCCGGCGCTGAAAAGGAACTGACCCGCGCGCTGGACGCCGGCTATTCCGCCGATGACGTTGTTCCGATTCTGGCCAAGGCCCTGCTGGCATCCGGCCAGGGCGACAAGATCGACAGCCTGCTGACCAGTCGTCAGCTCAAGCAGCCCGAGGCGCGCGCCGCCCTGCTGACGACCCAGGGTCTCGACCTGTTGGGACGGGGCAAGCGTGAAGAGGGCGCGGCGGCCTTGAATGCGGCCCTGAAGGAATCCCCCGGCTATGCCCTGGCCCGGGTCGGACTCGCACGTACGCGCGCTCTCGGTCGTGACCTCGAAGGTGCGCTGGTCGACGTGGATGGCGTTCTGAAGGAAGCGCCGAAGCTCGCCGAGGCCAACTCGCTGCGCGGCGACATCATGCTGGCACTCAACCGGTTCGACGAAGCCGTGTCTGCTTACGAGGCGGTCATCGCCGAAAAGCCGACGGATGTCGCCGCCCACCAGAATCTTGTCTCCGTGCTTTTGCGCCAGAACAAGCTGGAAGCGGCCCAGGCCAAGGTTACCGATATGCGCAAGGCGCTGGGTGGACACCCCCTGGCGGTGTATCTGCAGTCCTACGTCAACGTTCGTAATGGCAAAACCACCGAGGCTTACGAGGGCATCCAGCAGGTATTGCGAAGCGCGCCCGACTATGTCCCGGCGCAACTGCTGGCGGCTACGCTCCAGTTGCAGCGTCAGGACTTCGTCCAGGCCCAGGAAAATCTCAATAAGGTCATTGGGCGGCAGCCCAATCTTCTGCTGGCGCGGCGGCTGCTTGTGTCCACCTACGTCGGCATGCGCGAGCCGGGCCGGGCGCTCGAGGCCCTGCAGCCGCTGCTCAAGGATCGTAGCGACGATGTCGGCTTGCTGAACCTGGCAGGTCAGGTCTATGCGATGAACGGTGACTTCACCCGCTCCGAGGAATATTTCGGCCGCGCTACCGCCGCCGATCCCAAGAACGCTCAGTACCGTACTCGCCTGGGTGTGTCGAGGCTGGCCGGTGGCGAAACCGAACAAGCCTTCCATGATCTCGAGGCCGCCTCGGCACTGGATTCCGACAGCATCCAGGCCGACATCACGCTGATCATGGCCCACCTGCGCCGCAATGAGATCCCCAAGGCGATGGCTGCGGTACAGGTGCTCGAAAAGAAAAAACCGGACGACCCTGTTACCCACAACATGAAGGGGGGCGTGTTGCTTGCCAGCCGGGATGCGGCAGGTGCGCGCAAGGCCTTTGCCCGGGCGCTCGAGCTCAAGCCTGACTTCCTCCCGGCCGTCGCCAATCTGGCCCGCCTCGACATCGCCGACAAGCAGGTCGAGGCGGCCCGCAAGCGCTACGACGACTTCATCGCGAAGAATCCCAAGTCGTCCCAGGCCTATCTCCAGTACGCCGAATTCCTGGCCACGACCGGTTCCCAGCCCAGGGATGTGCAGGCTCTGCTCGACAAGGGGCTCGCGGCTGTGCCGACGGCGCTGCCGATCCGCATGGCGCTGGTGCGCATGCTGGTGCAGAGCGGGGATCCGAAACGGGCACTGCAGCTGGCCCAGGAGGCTTCGGTTGCTTCACCGGACGAACCGAGCGTGCTCGAACTGCTCGGTCGCGCCCAGGTTGCCGCTGGCGAAATGCAGCAGGCCTTGAGCACCTACACCAAACTCAGTGCGCGCCTGCCCGGGTCGCCGGCACCGCTGGTTGCTCTGGCCGACCTTCAGGCCGCTTCCAAGGATTTGTCGGGTGCCGAGCAGAGCTTGCGCAAGGCCCTGGTCATCAAGCCCGATGCGGTTGAAGCCCAGCAACGCCTGATCGCACTTTTGCTCAACAGCAAGCGTGGCGATGCAGCAATCGCTATTGCCAAAGACATCCAGAAACAGCGGAAGGATGCTGCTGTCGGTTTCGTTCTTGAAGGCGAACTGCTGGCGGCAACGGGCAAAAAGGCTGAAGCGGTTAACGCCCATATCGAGGCCTACAAGCGCGACAAGAGCCCGCAGTCCTTCGTCCGGCTCCACTCGGCCCGGATCGCTGCCGGCCAGGGGAGCGAGGCGGCCAGGCAGGCGACCGAATGGGTCAAGGCCAATCCGAAGGATCTGGTCGTTCGAACCTACCTTGCCGAACGCAGCCTTGCCGAGCAGAAGTACGATCTTGCCGTGCAGCAATATCGCCAGATGCTCGAACTTGCACCCAAGAATCCCATGATTCTCAACAATCTGGCCTGGGCGCTGGGCAAGGTGAACGACAAGAGTGCGATCAGCATTGCCGAGCAGGCGGTCGCGCTGGCGCCGAACAGCCCGATCGTGCTTGATACGCTGGGTGTTCTGTACCTTGAGAGCGGTGACGCCGCCAAGGCAACCGAGCTTCTCAAGAAGGCTGTCAGCCTCGGGCCGAAGCTGCCCCAGTTGCATGTGAGCCTTGCCCGGGCCCTCGCCAAGAGCGGTGACAAGGACGGTGCGCGCAAGGCGCTCGATGAAGCGCAGAAGGGCGCAACCGACAATTCCCCGCTCCGTGCCGAGATCGACAAGCTTCGCGCGACCCTCTGACCAGATAAATTTTTAGTATTAAAATCAGGAACGAGTAAATGACCACCATCGCAGTAATCGGCCTCGGCTACGTTGGCCTGCCCCTCGCCGTCGAGTTCGGCAAAAAAGTGAAGACCGTCGGCTTCGACCTCCACCAGGAGAAGGTCGACGCCTACGCCCGCCACGTGGATCCGACCGGCGAAGTGAGCAGCGCAGACCTCAAGGCCGCCGTGCACCTCACCTGCAGCACCGACCCGAAGATCATCGGCGAAGCCGACTTCATCATCGTCGCCGTGCCCACCCCGGTGGACGAAGCCCACCAGCCGGATTTCACCCCGCTGGTCAAATCGTCCGAGAGCGTCGGCAAGCACCTCAAGCGCGGCGCCATCGTCGTGTACGAATCCACCGTGTATCCCGGTGCCACCGAAGAAATCTGCATTCCCATCCTCGAGAAATTCTCGGGCCTCAAGTGGAAGCAGGACTTCAACGTCGGCTACTCCCCCGAGCGCATCAACCCGGGCGACAAGGAACGCACCGTCACCAAGATCATGAAGGTCGTCTCCGGCGACACCCCGGAAACCCTCAAGAAGGTTGAAGAGGTTTACGGCTCCGTGATCACCGCCGGCGTCTACCCGGCCAGCTCGATCAAGGTGGCCGAAGCCGCCAAGGTCATCGAAAACACCCAGCGCGACCTCAACATCGCGCTGATGAACGAACTCTCGGTGATCTTCCACAAGATCGGCATCGACACCGTCGAAGTGCTCAAAGCCGCCGGCACCAAGTGGAACTTCCTGCCCTTCCGTCCGGGCCTGGTGGGCGGCCACTGCATCGGCGTCGACCCGTACTACCTCACCCACAAGGCCGACATGCTGGGCTACCACCCGCAAGTCATCCTGGCCGGCCGTCGCATCAACGACAGCATGGGCAAGTACGTCGCCGAAGAGACCGTCAAGCAGATGATCCAGAGCGGCCACAACATCAAGGGCGCCGACGTCATCGTGCTGGGCCTCACCTTCAAGGAAAACTGCCCCGACCTGCGCAACAGCAAGGTGATCGACGTGATCCGCGAACTGCAGAGCTACGGCTGCAACGTGATCGTGCACGACCCGGTGGCCGAATCGACCGAGGCCGAGCACGAATACGGCGTCAGCCTCACCGCCTGGAACGACCTGCCGCGCGCCTCGGCCATCGTGGCGGCGGTGGCCCACACCGAATACGCCGACCTGGGCGTGGGCAAGCTGTGCGAAAAGCTCGTCCCCAACGGTGTGTTCACCGACGTGAAGAGCTGCTACGACCCGGCTGCGCTGGAAGCGGCAGGGGCGAAGGTTTGGCGGCTGTAAGCGGCAAGCGGCGTAGCATGGTGCGCATGAAGAAGATTCTTTCCGTTGTTCTGCTGGGCATTGGCCTGGCGGGCACTGCGCACCTTGCAACGGCGGCCGAGACCGATGTCGCCGATGGCCGGCAACTCGTCGAGCTAGCGCTTGCCTACGAGCACGGGGAAGGCGTGCCCCGCGAGCCCGAACGGGCGGCGGAGCTGTATTGCGATGCGGTCCGAACCGGCAGTGCCGAGGCGATGTACAACCTTGGCTGGATGTATGCCAACGGCCGCGGTGTCGGGAGGGACGACGGATACGCCGCAACCCTGTTCGAAATGGCCATGGTCAAAGGCCATGGCGGGGCTGAAAAGGCTCGTCGCCTGGTTGGCGATTACACCGGTGCAGTACCGGAGTGCCTGAAGGCACGTTCGGTCGAATGGGCGTTCAGCACGCGGGATGGCTGGGATACGCAAAAATATCTGGCGTCGCTTCCCGAGCGCAAGAAGCGGGTGGTCGAACTGGTCACCATGCTGGCGCCGCGGTTTTCCATCGAGCCCCGGCTGGCGCTAGCCATCGCCACGACCGAATCCAATTTCGATTCCAATGCGCTGTCGCCCAAGAATGCGATGGGTGTGATGCAACTGATCCCTGAAACGGCCAGCCGTTTCAATGTGAAGGACAGTTTCGACCCGGTCGAGAACATCAAGGGCGGCCTTGCTTACCTGCGCTGGCTCCTGGCCTACTACCGCGGCAATGTGGCGCTCGCCGTGGCCGGCTACAACGCTGGCGAAGGCGCGGTGGATCGCTATCGTGGCGTTCCGCCCTACAAGGAAACCCAGAACTACGTGAAGCGCATCCTGGCTTTCTTTCCCCGCACGGAGCATCCGTTCGACGCCCGGCTTGTGGGCGCGTCGCCGGCTTTGCAGGCACTCAAGGTGGTCAGCCCGTGAAGCAATTCCAGGCGACGCAAGCGCGCCTGCGCCGCGTGTTCGTTGTCGGGGTGTGTGGTTTTACGCTGCTTTCGGCTGTGCCTGCGTGGGCTGACTTTCCCGATACGGTTGCCGAGATCAAGCGTTCGGTGGTGGCGGTCGGAACGGTTTCAGTGCTCCGCAATCCGCGTTTTCGCTTTCTGGGTACCGGCTTTGTCGTTGGCGACGGCAATCAGATTGTGACGAATGCCCATGTGGTTCAGGCCGCACCGGAGGGCGACGAGAACGAGAAGCTTGTGATCGTCTTTCCGAATGCCGAACGTGCTTCTGAACGGTTCATGGCGAAACCGATAAAGAAGGAAATGTCCGACCCGGATCATGATCTGGCGCTGTTGCGCTTTGACGGGCCACCGATGCCGGCCGTGCGTATGGGGGATTCGGATGCCGTGCGGGACGGGCAGGATGTGGCCCTGACAGGCTTTCCCCTTGGTGGAAGCATTGGCATCGTGCCGGTTACCCACAAGGGCATCATTTCGGCAATTACTCCCGTAGGGCAGCCGCTTCCTTCGTCGCGCCAACTGGACAGCCAGACGGTGCGCCGGCTGTCCGGCGGACGGTATTCAGTGCTCCAGCTGGATATCGTTTCCTACCCCGGCAACAGCGGAAGTCCTCTTTACGATGCCCATACCGGTGAGGTGCTGGGCATCCTCAACATGGTGTTCATCAAGGGCAGCAAGGAGGCTGCGCTGACGAACCCGTCGGGCATCTCCTACGCAATTCCCGTGTCGTTTCTCAAGCTGCTGATCAAGCCCTGACGGCTGGCGGGTGCCCAATCAGCAAAAAAAGGCCCGGGGTCGATCACGACCGCCGGGCCTTTTGATTTCAGCAGTGCCGGGTTCAGGCGATTTCGTCCATCGGCACGCAGGCACAGAACAGGTTGCGGTCGCCGTAAACGTCGTCGATGCGGTTCACGCTCGGCCAGAACTTGTTGTCCCCCACCCACGGCAGCGGGAAAACGGCTTCCGTGCGGGAGTAGGGGCGATTCCAGTCTCCGATGAAGTCGGCCTGGGTGTGCGGGGCGTTCTTCAGGGGATTGTTGTCGGCCGGAATGCGTCCTTCCTCGATGGCGCGGATCTCGTTCCGGATGCCGATCATTGCGGCGATGAAGCGGTCCAGCTCGCCCTTGTCTTCGGATTCGGTCGGCTCGACCATGATGGTGCCGGCCACCGGGAAGGACATGGTCGGGGCGTGGAAGCCGTAGTCCATAAGCCGCTTGGCGATATCGACCTCGGAGATGCCGGTTGCCGCCTTGATCGGGCGGATATCAAGAATGCACTCGTGGGCGACGCGGCCCTGGCTGCCTGTGTAGACCACGGGGTAGTGGTCCTTCAGCTGGCTGGCCACGTAGTTGGCGTTGAGGATGGCTACTTCGGTGGCGCGGGTGAGGCCGCGACCGCCCATCATCGTGATGTACATCCATGAGATCGGCAGGATGCTCGCCGAGCCGAACTGGGCCGCGGATACCGCGCCCTGGCCGGCATTAGGGCGGTTTTCGGTGCCGGTGGCGGCGACCACGTGGTCGGCCATGAAGGGGGCGAGGTGGGTCTTGAGACCAATCGGGCCCATGCCCGGCCCGCCGCCGCCATGGGGGATGCAGAAGGTCTTGTGCAGATTCATGTGGCTCACGTCGGCGCCGATGATGGCGGGGGAGGTGAGGCCGACCTGGGCATTGAGGTTGGCCCCGTCCATGTACACCTGGCCGCCGTACTGGTGCACGGTGGCGCAGATCTCGCGGATGGCTTCCTCGAACACGCCGTGGGTGGACGGGTAGGTGATCATCAGCGCGGCGAGCTTGTCGGCGTGCTGTGCGGCCTTGGCCTGGAGGTCGGTGACGTCAACGTTGCCGTTGTCGTCGCAATTGACCACCACCACGTCCATGCCGCACATTTGGGCGGTAGCCGGGTTGGTGCCGTGGGCCGACCTGGGAATCAGGCATACCGTGCGGTGGTGGTCGCCGCGGGCGGCGTGGTAGCGGCGGATCGCCACGAGGCCGGCGTACTCGCCCTGGGCGCCGGAGTTGGGCTGCATGCAGATGGCGTCGAAGCCGGTGATCTCGCGCAACTGGGCGGCGAGGCCGTCGATCATCTCGAGGTAGCCGGTGGTTTGATCCGCCGGGGCGAAGGGGTGGATGTCGGCGAACTCGGGCCAGGTGACCGGGATCATTTCGCTGGTGGCGTTGAGCTTCATGGTGCATGAGCCCAGCGAGATCATCGAGTGATCCAGCGCGAGGTCGCGGTTCTGCAGGCGCTTGAGATAGCGCAGCATCTCGTGCTCGGTGTGGTGGGTGTTGAACACCGGGTGGGCGAGGATGGCATCGGTGCGCAGCAGGGCTTCGGGCAGGTTGCCGCCGCGGGCGGCGACGGTGGCGTCGAGCACGGCCACATCGGCTTTGGCGCCAAAGGCCCGGAGGAGGGCGGCGATGTCATCAATGGATGTTTTTTCGTCGATGGAGATGCCGAGGGCGTGGCTATCGATGTGGCGGAGGTTGTAGCCGGCGGCCTGGGTGGCGGCATGAATGGCTGCACTGCGCGTACCGGTTTCAACCTGCAGGGTGTCGAAGAAGGTGTTGCTGGCGAGGGCGAAGCCCGCCTGCTGCAGGCCTTCGGCCAGTGTGGCGGCGAGGCGGTGGACGCGCGCGGCAATGGTGCGCAGGCCTTCCGGGCCGTGATAGACGGCGTACATGCCGGCCATGTTGGCCAGCAGCACCTGCGAGGTGCAGATGTTGGAGTTGGCCTTTTCGCGGCGGATGTGCTGCTCGCGGGTTTGCAGCGTCATGCGCAGGGCAGTCTTGCCGCGGGCGTCCTTGGAGACGCCGATGATGCGGCCCGGCATGGAACGCACGTGGGCTTCGCGGGTGGCGAAGAAGGCTGCGTGCGGGCCGCCGAAACCGAGGGAGACCCCGAAGCGCTGGGTGGAGCCGAGGGCGATGTCGGCACCCATTTCGCCGGGCGACTTGAGCAGCACGAGGGCCAGCAGGTCGGAGGCGACGGCGACGACTGCGCCTTTGGCCTTGAGCCCGGCGACCGGGGCCGAGAGATCGGCCACGGTGCCGCTTTCGTCAGGGTATTGCAGCAGTGCGCCAAACACGTCGTGATGGGCGGCTTCGGCAGAGGGGCCGACGATCAGCTCGAAACCGAAGTAGCCGGCACGGGTGCGGACCACGTCGAGGGTTTGGGGGAAAACGCCTTCGTCGACGAAGAAGGACTGGCTCTTGACCTTGGAAATGCGTCTGGCCATGGCCATGGCTTCGGCCGCGGCGGTGGCTTCGTCGAGCAGCGAGGCGTTGGCGAGTTCGAGGCCGGTGAGGTCGATGACCATCTGCTGGAAATTCAGCAGGGCTTCCAGGCGGCCCTGGGAAATTTCGGCCTGGTAGGGCGTGTAGGCGGTGTACCAGCCCGGATTTTCCAGCACGTTGCGCTGGATGACCTTGGGCGTGATGGTGTCGTAGTAGCCCATGCCGATGAGAGACTTCTTGATCACGTTCTTGCCGGCGATGGCCTTGAGGCGTGCCAGTGCGACGTGTTCGGGCGTTGGTTCGCCGAGGGCCAGCGGTGCGGGCAGGCGGATGCCGGCCGGTACGGTTTGCTGGATCAGGGTGTCGAGGGAATCGACACCGATGGCGGCGAGCAGCGCCGGCAGCTCGTTGGCACAGGGGCCGAGGTGACGACGGATGAAGTCGTCGCCCTGTTCGAGCGTGGCGAGCGGGGCGGAAAGAAGGGTCTTCGACATGGGGGAACTCGGTTCTGGATTACGACAACAGCGGGGCGGGAGCGCGCTGGCCGGGCGCTCCCGCGAAACAGGCGCTCAGGCGATGGCGGCTTCGTAGCCGGCAGCGTCGAGGAGGGCGCTGACGTCGGCGGGGTTGGCCGGCTTGATCTTGAACAGCCAGGCGGCGTAGGCATCGGCATTAACCGTTTCGGGCGCGTCAACGGCATCCGGGTTGTTGGCGATGATTTCGCCGGCGACCGGAGCGTAGATGTCCGAGGCGGCCTTGACCGATTCGATCACCGCAACGGCTTCGCCGGCGGTAACGGCGCGGCCGGCTTCCGGCAGCTCGAGGAAAACCACATCGCCGAGGGCTTCCTGGGCGTGGTCGGTGACGCCGATGGTGAGGGTGCCGTCAGCTTCGGTGCGAATCCATTCGTGGGACGTGGTGTAACGCAGATCGGTGGGGGTCGTCATGGTGTGTCCTTGTTCAGGTCGAATTGGAAGGGATGGCGTAGCGGAAAAATTCCGGAAGTCAGATTAGGCCTTGGCCATTACGGACGAAAGAGGCTTTAACCACCCGCGCCTTGAGGCGTTTGCCGCGGATGTCCACCTCGACGCTGTCGCCGGGCGCCACGCCAAGGGGCAGGCGGGCCACCGCAATGGATTTTTCGAGGCTTGGCGAGAAGCTGCCGCTGGTGGTTTCGCCCTCGCCCTGGGCGGTAAACACCTTTTGATGGGAGCGCAGCACGCCTTTGTCTTCGAGCACCAGGCCGAGAACCTGCCGCAGGGCGCCCTTGGCAACGAGGGCGGCCTTGCCGAAGAAGTCGCGGCTTGGGTCCTTGAAATCGACCGTCCAGGCGAGGCCGGCGTCAAGGGGCGACACGGTTTCGTCCATGTCGTTGCCATAGAGGGCCATGCCGGCTTCGAGGCGCAGGGTGTCACGGGCGCCGAGGCCGCAGGGGGCGACACCGGCGGCGGCGAGGGCGGCCCAGATGGACGCGGCCAGCTCGTTGGGCAGGGTCAGCTCGAAACCGTCTTCGCCGGTGTATCCGGTGCGGGCAATGAAGAATTCACCGCAGGCTGCGGCCTGGAAGGGCTTGAGGCTGCTCGATGCGGCTTCGGAGCCGGGAATGGCGGCCCAGGTCTTGGCGCGGGCGTTGGGGCCCTGGACGGCGATCATCGCCAGGTCACGGCGGACGGTCAGCGTGGCCCGGTTGCCGGTGGCGGCGAGGCGTTCCTGCATCCAGGCCACGTCCTTGTCTGCGGTGCCGGCATTGACGACGATGCGGTAGGACGTATCGGACAGGTAATAGACGATCAGATCGTCG
This sequence comes from Zoogloea sp., assembly GCA_016720685.1. Lineage (GTDB taxonomy): Bacteria > Pseudomonadota > Gammaproteobacteria > Burkholderiales > Rhodocyclaceae > Zoogloea. The sequence continues at coordinate 55,383 of JADKKC010000004.1, read as the reverse complement.
ATGACCCCGCCGTCGGCGTTGAGCATGCAGCTGTAGAGCGCCTTGCCGGGTTCGACCAGCTTGGCCACATCGTTGGCGATGAGGCCGCGCAAGAAGGCCTTGGCGTCGACCCCGTCGAGATCGAGCGCCAGCATGTGGGAGACATCGAACATGCCGGCGTCACGACGCACGGCGTGGTGCTCTTCGATCTGCGAGCCGTAATTCACCGGCATGTCCCAGCCGGCAAAATCGACCATGCGGGCGCCGGCGGCAACGTGGGTGGCGTGAAGGGGGGTGTGCTGAGGCATCTGGCTCTCCGGTGGGCAATCCGTTCAGTGTAGAAAAGCAATGGGGCCGACGCGACATTAAATCGCATCGGCCCCATCTGTCCTTTGTACCTGAGAGATTGCAGCGATGAAAGTCATCGGCTGCGTGCCCCTTCGGTGGATGCGGCCGGCACGTGGGCGGGCGGCATCACTCTCCAGATTGTTGATTTGTCGGCGGTCCTTTTGCCTGAGCGGTTCCGGGGGTTGCGCCTTCGGCGGCTCGCACACAAAACACGGGGCGAGCGCTCTCCCGCACGACGGCGCGCACCATACCATCCGGGGCGAGGGACGGCAAGGGTCTGCTACACTTGCACGGATGACGCCGTCCCGAAGTCGCTTTCTCAGCATCCGCGGTTTGCGCTACCACCTGCGCGAGTGGGGGCTGGAGGGCGCTCCGAAGCTCTTCATGCTGCATGGCTGGATGGATGTTTCGGCGTCCTTTCAGTTCGTGGTGGACGAGTTGGCGGCAGACTGGCACGTGATCGCCCCCGACTGGCGGGGCTTCGGTCAGACCGAATGGAGCAGCGACACCTATTGGTTTCCTGATTACCTGGCTGATCTGGACGCGATCCTGAGCGCCTGTTCACCCGATGAGGCTGTCACCCTGATCGGCCACAGCCTGGGCGGCAACGTTGCCTGCCTGTATGCCGGGGTCCGGCCCGCGAGGGTCGCCCGCCTGATCGCGCTGGACGCGTTCGGGCTGGCGGACAGCCGCGCCGAACTGGCGCCGGGGCGACTCGAGAAATGGCTGCATGAACTGAGCGCGCCGGCGAGCTTCCGTACCTACCCCGACCGGGCCGCGCTGGCGGCGCGACTGAAGACGGACAATCCGCGCCTGGCCGACGCAAAGGCAGCCTTTCTCGCTGAACACCTGGGCGAACCCGACGGGCATGGCCGTATCCGTCTCGCGGGGGATCCGGCTCATCGGCGTGTCAATGCCGTTTTGTATCGGCGCGCCGAGGCGGTCGCCACCTGGCGGCGGGTCGGTGCGCCAACCCTCTGGATCGAGCCTGCCGAGCCGGAGTTGCGGCGAAAACTGGGGGTGAGTGACGAAGCCCATGCCCAAGCGCGTGCGAGCTTCCGGGATTTTCGGGAGGTCCAGGTGGCCGACAGCGGCCATAACCTGCACCATGATCAGCCGGGCCGTGTTGCCCGGATCGTCGAGGCTTTCTTGTTGTCCAAGGAATCATGAACGCACTCAATGCCGATCTGCACTGCCACTCCACCGCCTCGGACGGCACGCTGGCGCCCGCCGCCGTGGTGCGCCGCGCCCATGCCAACGGCGTCGGCCTGCTGGCGCTTACCGATCACGACGAACTTCTCGGCCTTCCGGAGGCCACGGCCACCGCGGCCGAACTCGGTCTGCGCTTTGTGCCGGGCGTCGAGGTTTCGGTGTCGTGGCTCGATCAGACCCTGCACATCGTCGGCCTGGGGTTCGATCCGTCCAATGCGGCGCTGATCGAAGGCCTCGGCAAGGTGCGTGGCGGTCGCGATGGACGGGCCGCGCTCATCGCCGCGAAGCTGGATCGCATCGGCATCCGCGGTTCTCTCGAGGGCGCGCTGCGCTATGCCGGCAATCCGGCACTGGTGAGTCGTGCCCACTTCGCCCGCTATCTTGTCGAAATCGGCATTTCAAAGAACGTGCACGATGTCTTCCTGCACTATCTTGCGCGCGGCAAGCCGGGTTATGTGGAGCACGTCTGGGCAACGCTGGAGGATGCGCTCGGCTGGATCAAGGGCGCCGGCGGGCTGGCGGTTATCGCCCACCCGGGCCGCTACCGGCTGAGTCACGCCGAAATGGATATTCTCTTCGACAAGTTTCGTGACCTGGGCGGCGATGCCGTCGAGGTTTCCTGCGGCGCCCATGATGGCGGCCAGGTGCTGGCTTTTGCGCGCCTGGCGCGCAAGTTCGGCCTGATGGCGTCGCGGGCATCCGATTTTCACGGCCCGGAAGACAGTCCGATCGACCTCGGGCGTGCGCCTCCCTTGCCTCAAGACCTCACTCCGGTGTGGTCGCAACTCATCTGAACACTTCTTTTTTAGAATCATGGCCCAGTTCTTTACGCTTCATCCCGAACAACCGCAGCCCCGCCTCATCAAGCAGGCGGCGGAAATCATGCGCAGCGGTGGTCTCGTCGCCTTTCCCACCGATTCGGCCTACGCCCTTGGCGGCCATACCGGCGACAACCCGCTGCTGGCCCGCATCCGGCGCATCCGCGGGGTGGATGAACGCCATAATTTCACGTTGATCTGCCGCGATCTCTCCGAGATCGCCACCTACGCCAAGGTGGACAATGCCCAGTACCGGCTGCTCAAGGCCACGACCCCCGGCCCCTACACCTTCATTCTCGAAGGTACGAAGGAGGTTCCGCGGCGCCTCTTGCACCCCAAGAAGAAGACCATCGGCCTGCGCGTGCCGGATCATCCTGTCGTCGCGGCTCTGCTCGCCGAACTGGGCGAGCCCTTGCTCAGCTCAACCTTGCTGTTGCCTGAAGAAGACCATCCCCTCACCGATCCGGAAGAAATCCGCGACCGGCTCGAGAAGGAAGTCGACCTCATCATCGAGGCCGGCCCCTGCCGTGGCGAGGCCACAACGATCATCGACCTCACCAGCGGCAGCCCTGTGCTGGTGCGCGAAGGGCGTGGCAGCCTGGCGCCTTTCGGGCTCTGAATTGCGCCTGTTTTTTCAACCGTTCCGGAACGGATTGCGCGCGGCGGATGCCGGCGCGCCGGACTGATCGGCCAGGTCTGCTAGAATCGCGGCCCCCGCACGGACCTTTCCCATGCAAGAACTCATCGCAACCCTGACCATCTGGGCGCTCCCCGTGCTGTTTGCCATCACGCTGCACGAGGCCGCCCATGGCTACGTTGCGCGTTATTTCGGCGACTCCACCGCCGAGCGGGCCGGGCGGATCAGCCTCAACCCGCTGCGCCACATCGATCCGGTAGGTACCGTTCTTGTGCCCGGCCTCATCCTCGCGATGAGCAGCCTGGCCGGCGCCGGTGCCATGCTGTTCGGCTGGGCCAAGCCGGTACCCGTCAATTTCGGCCGGCTGCGCAAGCCCAAGGCCGACATGCTGTGGGTGGCCGCCGCCGGGCCCTTTGCCAACCTGCTCATGGCGATCGGCTGGGCGCTGCTTTTCAAGCTCGCCTTTGCGGCCCCGGACAGCGCTTACGCGCTGCCGCTGGCCAAGATGGCCGACGCCGGCATCCAGATCAATGCGGTGCTGATGTTCCTCAACCTCGTGCCGCTGCCGCCCCTCGACGGCGGACGGATTGCCGTCAGCCTGCTGCCCGCCGGCCCGGCCTACAAGTTTGCGCAGATCGAGCCCTATGGCTTCCCGATCCTGCTGTTTTTGCTGTTCACCGGTATCCTTGGCGACATTCTCGGGCCGCTGGTGGCCATTTTCCGTTTTGTTCTTGCAACCGTTTTTGGACTCTGACATCCCATGTTCGCTGAACGCGTCCTCTCCGGCATGCGCCCCACCGGGCGACTCCATCTCGGCCACTACCACGGCGTCCTTAAAAACTGGGTCAAGCTGCAGGCCGAGTATCCGTGCCTGTTTTTCGTGGCCGACTGGCATGCGCTGACCACGTCCTACGACAACCCCAAGATCATCGCGGACAGCGTCTGGGACATGGTGGTGGACTGGCTCGCTGCCGGTGTCGATCCCTCCCAGGCATCGATCTTCATCCAGTCCCGGGTGCCCGAGCACGCCGAGCTGCACCTGCTGATGTCAATGATGACGCCGCTCGGCTGGCTTGAGCGCGTGCCCACCTACAAGGATCAGCAGGAAAAGCTCGAGCACAAGGATCTGTCCACCTACGGCTTTCTCGGCTACCCGCTGCTGATGAGTGCCGACATCCTGATCTACCGCGCCGACAAGGTGCCGGTGGGCGAGGACCAGTTGCCCCACGTCGAATTCACCCGCGAGCTGGCCCGGCGCTTCAATCACATGTATGGCCGTGAGCCCGGCTTCGAGGAGAAGGCCCGCGAGGCCGTCAAGAAGCTCGGCTCCAAGCGCGCCAGGCTTTACGAGGAATTCCGCACCCGCTTCCAGCAAAACGGCGACGATGAAGGGCTTGCCCTCGGCAAGGCCTTGCTTGAAGAGGCCCAGAGCCTGTCCCTCGGTGATCGCGAGCGCCTCTATGGTTACCTCGAAGGCAGCGGCAAGATGATCCTCGTCGAACCCGATGCGCTGCTCACCGAAGCGGCCCGCATGCCGGGACTCGATGGCCAGAAGATGTCCAAGTCTTACGGCAACACCATTTTCCTGCGCGAGGAATCCGAGCCGCTCACCAAAAAAATCCGCACCATGCAGACCGACCCGGCGCGGGCGCGGCGCACCGATCCGGGTGACCCCGAGAAGTGCCCGGTGTGGCAATTCCACGTCATCTACTCCGACGACAGCACGCGCAACTGGGTTATCCAGGGTTGCAAGAGCGCCGGTATCGGTTGTCTTGAGTGCAAGCAGCCGGTGATCGACGCGGTGCTCAAGGAGCAGGACGTCATGCGCGAGCGGGCCCAGCCCTATCTCGACGACCCGAGCCTGGTTCGCAGCATCGTCGCCGATGGTTGTGACCGGGCCCGCAAGCTGGCCCAGGAAACCATGCGCGAAGTGCGTGACGCGATGGGGCTGAGTTACAACTGATGTTCGCAGCGGGTGCCCGGTCATCGATTTATGCCTTGGATGCGGGAACCCGCCGTGTTAACCTGCCGCGCTGGATTTGTGTGGTGAGTACCGCCATTGTCGATCCGGTTTCGCCGGCCGCGCCGCTGGAGGTGATCCTCGGCCGCATGTATGGCCAGCCGATCTTCGACATGCCGAAGGATCTCTACATCCCGCCCGATGCGCTGGAAGTGATCCTGGATGCCTTCGAAGGTCCGCTCGACCTGCTGCTCTACCTGATCCGCAAGGCCAACATCAACGTCCTCGATATTCCGATGGTGCCGCTTACGGCCCAGTATCTGGAATACGTGGAGGCGATGCGCCAGCATAATCTTGAACTGGCCGCCGATTATCTGCTGATGGCCGCGACGCTCCTCGAGATCAAGTCCCGCATGTTGCTGCCGCGCCCGTCCCGGGCGGACGAGGCGGAAGAGCTCGATCCGCGTGCAGAGCTGGTGCGGCGCCTGCTTGAATACGAGCAGATCAAGCTGGCTGCCGCGCGTCTTGACGGACAGCCCCGTATTGAGCGGAATTTCGAAGCGGTCGGGGTTTTTGTCGCCGAAAAGGTCGTGGAGCGTCTGCCGGGCGTGAGCCTGCATGACCTGCAGCTGGCCTGGCTGAAGATCGCCCGCCAGAGTCGCCTGAAGCGGCATCACACGATCCAGCGGGAAGAGCTGTCGGTGCGTGAGCACATGACCCTGATCCTGCGAAAATTACAGGACGACGCCTTTGTGGTCTTCGAGTCGCTGTTCGATCCCGGCCTGGGCGTGGCCAGTCTCGTCGTGAGCTTTCTGGCCACGCTGGAGCTGGTCAAGGAGCGACTGGTTGTGATTACCCAGAACGAGGCCTTTGCGCCGATTTACGTGAAGCGTAGCCATGGTGCAGCCGGAATCGAATAAGGGCTTCAAGCTGGTGCTGGAAACAGCCTTGCTTGCGGCCCCGGCTCCGCTCACGGTGAGCGAGTTGCGTCGCCTCTTCGAGGACGATCCGGGCTCCGATGAGGTTCGTCGTGTGTTGGGCGAGCTGGTGGAAGACTGGCAGGGCAGGGGGGTGGAGCTTGTACAGACGGCTGGCGGCTGGCGTTTCCAGACCCGGATCGAGTACCAGGTCTACCTCGACCGCCTCAAGCAGGAACGACCGCCGAAGTATTCGCGCGCAGTTCTCGAAACCCTGGCGATCATCGCCTATCGTCAACCGGTTACCCGCGGTGACATCGAGGATATCCGCGGCGTGGTCGTTTCGACAAACGTATTGAAAACCCTCGAATCGAGAGGGTGGGTGGACGTGGTGGGCTACCGGGATACGCCCGGCCGGCCGGGGTTATACGCCACGACCCGTAAATTCCTGGAGGATCTCGGTCTGCGCAGTCTGACCGAGTTGCCTCCGCTGACTGAAATCGAAAGGATCATGGATCTTGTCGACCTCCCAAAAACCGAAGAACCGTCCGTTCAGGGCTAAGACCGGCAAGCCCGGTGGCAATGGTGCCAACCCGGGTAGTGCTGGCGCAGGATCGCGTCCTGGTGGCGGCGGTCAGGGGCAGCCCCAGGGCGGGCGCCGTGGTCGTGGCAGACCCGAGGCGGAGGGTAATCGCGCCGATCGCCCCGCGCGTGAGCCGAGCAGTGAGCGTCAGCCCAAGAGCAATGCCTCTGCCATCGGTCTTTCCGATCTTGGTGGCGGTCGCGGCAACTGGCGGGCCCGTCGGCAGGGCGGGGCGGCAAGTCTCTCCGGTACCGAAGGCGGCTATCCGCTGGCCAGTAGCGAGCTCCTGCCGCCGGCCGAAGGCGAGCGCCCGAAGAGGCCGCAGGATACGACCTATACCGAGCCCCAGCGTCTGCACAAGGTGCTGGCGGCGGCCGGTATCGGTTCCCGGCGCGAAATCGAGGAGTGGATCGTTGCAGGCCGGATATCCGTAAATGGCGAGCCCGCCGACGTGGGTCAGAAAGTCGGTCCCGGCGATCGGGTACGCATCAACGGCAAGCTGATGCCGCTGCGCTTCGCACCGCGGATTCCCCGTGTCGTGCTGTACCACAAGCCTGAAGGCGAGATCGTGTCGCGCGACGACCCGGAGGGGCGTCCGACGGTCTTCGACCGTTTGCCGGTGCTGCGCAAGGGGCGCTGGATTGCGGTCGGGAGGCTCGACTTCAATACCTCGGGCCTTCTGCTGTTCGTAAACGACGGTGATCTTGCCAACAAGCTGATGCATCCGCGCTATGAACTCGACCGTGAGTACGCTGTGCGCATCCTCGGCGAACTCGATGAAGCCCAGCGTAATGCGCTACTGGCCGGCATCGAGCTGGAAGATGGCCCGGCAAAATTCAATACGCTGGTCGACGGTGGTGGCGAGGGTTCGAATCATTGGTACAGGGTTACCCTGTCCGAAGGCCGGAATCGTGAAGTGCGCCGGATGTTCGAGGCGATGGGCCTTACCGTGAGTCGCCTGATGCGTGTTCGTTACGGCCCGATCGTGCTGCCGTCGCGCCTCAAGCGTGGCATGTGGGAAGACATGACCGAAGAAGAAGTGTGCGTCCTCGCAGGGCTCCCGAAGCCTGTCAATCCTGGCGGAAAGGGCAAGCGCACGGCTCGCCAGCCGCGCAGCACGACACCGCGTTAGGGCGCCGTACAGGTCTGAAATTGCGCCCGCTGCGGCGGGCTGCTATAATCAGCGCGTTTTATCGGTTCGAAAGAGCCGACATCCGGTCAAATATTCAACAGGGATGGGCGTTTCGCCCATTTTTCATTTGTGGGCGAGAAAATGGAGTTGCACAAACTGATCGAGCAGACCGCGGAAGGTCTCGGTTACGAGCTAGTTGATTTCGAGACATCGCCCCGGGGCCGGTTGATGCGGGTGTTCATTGATTCGCCGAATGGCATCACGGTGGATGACTGTTCCGCGGTGAGCAATCAGCTTACGCGGATTTTCGAAGTCGAGAACGTCGATTACGACCGCCTTGAGGTGTCTTCGCCTGGTCTGGACCGGGCACTCAAGAAGCCGGCCGATTTTGACCGTTTCACCGGGCAGGAGGTGCAGGTCCGCCTCGCCATGCCAATCGCCAATCAACGTAATTATGCCGGGGTGCTGCAGGGTCTGAAAGACGGCGTGGTCACCCTGGAAACGGAAAAGGGATCGATGGAGATCCCGTTTGAAGATATTGAGAAGGCCCGCCTGGTTCCCAGGTTTTAAGGAATTTGGAGGTTTGCAGGTATGAGCCGCGAAATTTTGTTGTTGGTCGATGCGCTGGCGCGCGAGAAGAACGTTTCGAAGGAAATTGTTTTTTCTGCGCTGGAGTCCGCGCTCGCTCAGGCGACCAAGAAACGCATTAACGACGAAGCCGATGTGCGCGTCGCCATCGACCGGGAAACCGGCGATTACGAGTCCTTCCGTCGCTGGCAGGTGCTGCCCGACGAAGATGTTGAAAACGATGAAGCCCAGATGGGGCTGATCGATGCCCGTGACGAGTATCCGGACATCCAGGTTGGTGATTACGTTGAAGAAGGGCTGGAGGCGATCGATTTCGGTCGCATCGGTGCCCAGGCCGCAAAGCAGGTCATTTTGCAGAAGGTTCGCGACGCCGAACGGGAGCAGATTCTTAGCGACTTCCTCGAGCGTAAGGAATACATCATCTCCGGCGCCATCAAGCGCATGGAGCGCGGCAGCGCGATCATTGAAGTGGGGCGCCTGGAAGCCGTGCTGCCCCGCGAGCAGATGATTCCGAAGGAAAATCTGCGCGTCGGCGATCGGGTCAAGGCCTATCTGCTGCGGATTGATCGCGGCGCCCGTGGCCCGCAGTTGATTCTTTCGCGGACCGCGCCCGAGTTCGTGATGCGCCTGTTTGAACTTGAGGTGCCCGAGATCGATGACGGCCTGCTGGAGATCAAGGCCTGCGCCCGTGATCCTGGCCTGCGCGCCAAGATCGGCGTCAAATCGAACGATCCGCGGATCGATCCGATCGGTACGTGTGTCGGTTTGCGCGGCTCCCGCGTGACTGCCGTCCGCAACGAGATCGGCGGCGAAAATATTGACATCGTGCTATGGTCGCCCGAAGCGGCCCAGTTCGTGATTGGCGCCCTGCAGCCCGCAGAAGTTTCCTCCATCGTCGTCGATGAGGAAGCCCACGCGATGGATGTGGTCGTCGACGAGAACAACCTGGCGATTGCGATTGGTCGCAACGGCCAGAACGTCAAACTTGCTTCCGAACTGACCGGCTGGACCATCAATCTGATGACCGAAGCCGAGTCGGAGCGCAAGTCCGAGGCGGAACACAGCTCGGTACGCCAGCTGTTCATTTCCAGGCTGGACGTGGACGAAGAAGTGGCCGACATCCTGATTGACGAGGGTTTTTCGTCGCTGGAAGAAATTGCCTACGTTCCGCTGGCCGAAATGCTGGAAATCGAATCCTTCGACGAAGAAACGGTTAACGAGCTGCGCAACCGCGCCCGCAACGTGCTCCTGACCGAAGCCATTGTCACCGAAGAACAACTGGAAAGTGTCGCCGAGGATCTGCTTGGCCTCGAAGGCATGGACAAGCCCCTGGCCGCGAAGCTTGCCCAGGGTGGCGTGCATACCCGCGACGAACTGGCTGATCTGGCGGTGGATGAACTGATGGAAATGTCGGGGCTGGATGAAGAGCGGGCCAAGAATCTGATAACCAAAGCGCGTGCGCACTGGTTCGAGTAATACCCCGGAGGGTTAATATGGGACAGACAACCGTTACACAATTTGCCGGCGAACTTAAAATGCCGGCCTCCGTGTTGCTCGAGCAGTTGCAAAAGGCTGGCGTTGACAAGGCACGGGAATCCGATCTGCTTTCTGAACAGGATAAATCCCGCTTGCTCGACTTTCTCCGTCGCGCTCACGGAGATACCGCAGCAAAATCCAAGATCACGCTGACGCGCAAGGAAACCAGTGAGATTCGGGCAACCGACTCCACGGGGCGTGCCCGCACGGTTCAGGTCGAGGTCCGCAAGAAGCGAACCTTCGTGAAGCGCGATGAAGCGCCCGCCTCGGAGACTGCTGTCAGTGCAGAGGCTGAAGAAGTGGCGGTGCAGGAACTCGAGCCGGTTGTCGTTCCTGTGGTCGAGCCGATCGAGCCCGAGGTGGTGCTTGCTGCTCCGGAAGTCGAGCCCGTCGTCGAAGTGGTGCCCGAGCCGGAACCCGTTGTCGTCGCCGAGGAACCGGAGCCTGTTCCGGAACCGGAGCCGGAGCCCGAACCTGCTCCGGCGCCCGTCGAGGTGCCTGAAGTCAAGGCTGCGCCCAAGACGGAACAGAAGTCGGCCGAACCCAAAACCGAGCGTCCGGCAACCCCGGTGCGCCGCGTTGTGGCTGGTTCTATCCTGAGCGTTGAAGAAAAGGCCGCGCGGGAACGCGAAGCCCAGCGCCACTCCGAACTGGCGGCCCGTCAGGCTGCGGATGTCAAAGAAAAGCAGGAGCGTGAAGCTCGCGCCCGCGCAACCATGCTGCAGCGCGCCGAAGACGAGAAGCAGCGTCTGGCAGCTGTCGAAAAGGCCAAGGTCGAGGCTGATGCGCCCCCCAAGACGGGTACGCTGCACAAGCCTGCCAAGACTGAAGACAAGGGCGTCCGCAAGGAAGTCAAAAAAGTTCTCAGCAAGGAAGCGCCTGGCGATGCCAAGCGTCGCGGTGGGATCAAGACCCGCGGTGATACGACCGGCGGTGCCGGTGGCTGGCGTGGCGGCGGCCGCAGTGGTGGCCGCAGTGGTGGTCGTCACCAGGACACCACTGCCTTCGTCGCTCCGACTGAGCCGATCGTGCGCGAAGTGCATGTGCCGGAAACCATCTCGGTTGCCGATCTGGCCCACAAGATGTCCGTCAAGGCCGTCGAGGTCATCAAGGCCCTGATGAAGATGGGCTCTATGGTTACCATCAACCAGGTGCTGGACCAGGATACGGCGATGATCATCGTCGAGGAAATGGGACACAAGGCGCTGGCGGCCAAGCTGGACGATCCGGACGCCTTCCTTGAGGAAGACGTCGAGCATAAGGATATTCCGCTGGAGCCCCGCGCTCCCGTGGTCACCGTCATGGGTCACGTCGACCACGGCAAGACCTCGCTGCTCGACTACATCCGTCGCGCCAAGGTCGCTGCGGGCGAAGCCGGCGGCATCACGCAGCACATTGGTGCCTACCACGTGGAAACCGATCGTGGCGTGGTTACCTTCCTCGACACTCCGGGTCACGAGGCCTTTACGGCGATGCGTGCCCGTGGCGCCAAGGCAACCGACCTTGTCGTTCTGGTGGTAGCCGCCGACGACGGCGTGATGCCCCAGACCAAGGAGGCAATCCACCACGCGAAAGCGGCCGAAGTGCCCCTGATCGTGGCGGTGAACAAGATTGACAAACCCGGTGCGAACCTTGAGCGTGTCCGTCAGGAGCTGATCACCGAAGGCGTCGTGCCGGAAGCCTATGGCGGCGATACGATGTTCGTCGAAGTGTCGGCGAAGACGGGGCAGGGCATCGACAGCCTGCTCGAAGGCATCCTGCTGCAGGCTGAAGTGCTCGAACTCACGGCGCCGCGCGAAAGCATGGCCAAGGGGCTGATCATCGAAGCCCGTCTCGACAAGGGGCGTGGTCCGGTGGCAACCCTGCTGGTCCAGTCCGGTACGCTTCGGCGTGGTGACGTGGTGCTGGCGGGTGCGACTTTTGGTCGTGTCCGTGCGATGCTCGATGAAAATGGCAAGCCGATCGACGAGGCCGGTCCTTCCATTCCGGTGGAAATTCTCGGTCTGTCCGAAGTTCCGGGTGCCGGTGATGAAGTCGTGGCGCTGGCTGACGAGCGCAAGGCGCGGGAAATCGCACTGTTCCGTCAGGGCAAGTTCCGCGACGTAAAGCTCGCCAAGCTGCAGGCCGCCAAGCTCGAGAGCATGTTCGAACAGATGGGCGAGGGCGAGGTCAAGACCCTGCCCCTGATCATCAAGGCCGACGTGCAGGGTTCCCAGGAAGCGCTGGCCCATTCGCTGGTCAAGCTGTCCAACGAGGAAGTCCGGGTCCAGGTTATCCACGGCGGCGTCGGGGCAATCAGCGAGTCCGACGTCAACCTTGCCCAGGCCTCGGGTGCCGTCATCATCGGCTTCAACATCCGTGCCGATGCCAATGCCCGCAAGCTGGCAGAGACTTTTGGCGTGGATCTGCGCTACTACAACATCATCTACGATGCAGTGGATGAAGTTAAGAGCGCCCTGTCCGGAATGCTGGCGCCCGAAAAGCGCGAGCAGGTTCTGGGTCTGGTCGAAATTCGCCAGGTCTTCACGATCTCCAAGGTTGGCACGATCGCTGGTTGTTACGTACTCGAAGGTCTCGTCAAGCGTAACGCGCAAGTTCGTGTGCTGCGCAACCACGTGGTCATCCACACCGGCGAACTTGAATCGCTCAAGCGATTCAAGGACGACGTCAAGGAAGTCAAGTTCGGCTACGAGTGCGGTCTGCAGGTCCGTAATTTCAATGATCTCCAGGAAGGCGACCAGCTCGAAGTGTTCGAAATCCAGGAAGTTGCGCGGACCCTGTAAGCCATGCCCAAGGAGTTTTCCCGTGGCCAGCGCGTGGCTGAGCAAGTCCGCCGCGAACTGGCCGAGCTGATCCGGCTCGAAGTTAAGGATCCTCGCGTCGGTTTCATTACCCTGACCGACGTGGAGATCACGCCGGACTACGCGCACGCAAAGATATTCTTCACCTCGATGACGGGGCAGGAAGGGCTCGACGAAATCCTCAGGGGTTTGCGTAGGGCCAGCAGCTTCCTGCGTCGCGAGCTTGGCAAACGCATCCGTATTCATACGCTGCCCGAGCTGCACTTCGTCTACGATCCTTCTGTGGAAACCGGCAACCGGATTTCCGTGCTCATCGACAAGGCCATCGAGGCTGATCGTCACCGTGCCGACGAGACCGGCAATGTGGCGGATGAAGGCGATGCCGGCGGCGCGGAGACGGATTCGTCCCGTTGATATCCAGGCGCTGCGCTTGCAGCGCCTTTTCAGGAATTTTCCCGTTTGGCCAAAGCTCCTCAACGACGCACTCCGCGTCGTGTCGTCAATGGCGTCCTGTTCCTGGACAAGGCTGTCGGCATCAGCTCCAACAATGCCCTCCAGAAAGCCCGCTGGCTCTTGAACGCAGCCAAGGGCGGCCATACCGGCACGCTGGACCCGATGGCGAGTGGCTTGTTGCCGCTCACCCTCGGAGAGGCCACCAAGTTTTCCCAGACCTTGCTCGACGCAGACAAGGCCTATGACGCGACCGTGCTGCTTGGCGTGACAACGACGACGGCTGATGCCGAAGGCGAAGTGCTGGCTCGCTGCCCGGTTGACGTTTCCGACTCCGACATTGAACGGGCGCTTGTGAAGTTACGGGGTGATATCGAGCAGGTTCCACCCATGTATTCGGCCCTCAAGCATCACGGGAAGGCGCTCTACGAGTACGCTCGGGCCGGGATCGAGATTCCCCGCGAGCCGCGTCATGTAAGGATTCATCGTTTTGAATGTCTCAGCCGCGACGGTGACAGCCTCATGGTCCGGGTGGAGTGCAGCAAGGGCACCTATGTGCGTACTCTTGCCTCCGATCTTGGGGCGATGCTGGGCTGTGGTGCCCATCTCACCGCGTTGAGGCGCACGCGCATCGGCCCTTTCGTTATTGATGGCGCGGTGCTGCTGGCGGATATCGAGGCCATGCCTCCCGAAGATCGGGACAGCCTGCTTGCTCCTGTCGATTCGCTGCTGGTGCATTTGCCGCGGCTCGATCTTGACGCGAACCAGACCCGCAGTTTCACCCATGGTCAGTCGGCACAGGGCTGTATTGGTGCGGCGGGGGGGGTGTTTCGGGTCTACCATGACGAAGGTTTTCTTGGCGTGGGAAATCTCGATGACGCTGGCGCGCTGGTGCCGACACGCCTGATTTCGACCAGCAACCAATGAAATGTCTTGAGTAATCGGGCATCCGTTCGATATAATCGCGAGCTTCGCAAGGCTACAACTAACCGAGTTAAACAATGGCAATCTCCACTGAACAAAAAGCGCAAATCGTTGGTGACTACCAGCGCGCCAAGGGCGATACCGGATCTCCGGAAGTGCAAGTCGCTCTGCTTACCGCCCGCATCAACGATCTGACCGGCCACTTCAAGGCCAACGTCAAGGATCACCATTCCCGTCGCGGTCTGCTGATGATGGTTAGCCAGCGTCGCAAACTCCTTGACTACCTGAAGCGCAAGAACGTCGACAGCTATCGTGAGCTGATCGCTCGCCTCGGCCTGCGCAAGTAAGCGGATAGAAATAGCTTCGTTACTGAACGTGACAATCCTGCCGGTCGTGCAGGCTTGGTCATGAGCACAGCCGGTGTAAGCCCACGTGGCTTCGCCGGCTTTGTCATATCTGTGCGCCAGAGAAAACGGCGCTTTTACCTCGGCTACACGTGCGGTTGTGGTTTGCCGCCTGCCGATTGAATGAAAGGACATCCTTTGCCTACTGCAATCAAGAAAACTTTTACCTACGGCTCCCACACCGTCACCCTGGAAACCGGCGAAGTTGCCCGCCAGGCTCATGGCGCTGTGCTTATTACCATGGACGACACCGTGGTGCTGGCGACCGTGGTAGCGGCGAAGAACGCCAAGCCGGGCCAGGATTTCTTCCCGCTGACCGTTGATTATGTTGAGAAGTTCTACGCGGCCGGCCGTATCCCCGGTGGCTTCTTCAAGCGGGAAGGTCGTCCTACCGAGAAGGAAACGCTGACCTCCCGGCTGATCGATCGCCCGATCCGCCCGCTGTTTCCGGAAGGCTTCTACAACGAAGTGCAGGTCATTGCCCAGGTGGTGTCCCTGAATCCGGAAGTCGACGCCGACATCCCCGCGATGATCGCTGCCTCCGCGGCGCTGGCGATTGCCGGCATCCCGTTTGCCGGCCCGATCGGCGCCTGCCGCGTGGGTTACAACAACGGCGCGTACATCCTCAACCCGACCGCCACCCAGCTGCAGACCAGCAAGATGAATCTGGTGGTTGCGGGTACCGAAACCGCCGTGCTGATGGTCGAGTCGGAAGCTCTTGAGCTGTCTGAAGAAGTGATGCTCGGCGGCGTGGTGTTTGGTCATACCCAGATGCAGGCTGCCATCCAGGCCATCAACGAACTGGTTGAAGAAGCCGGCAAGCCCGAGTGGGACTGGCAGGCTCCGGCCAAGAACGAGGCCCTGATCTCCCGCGTTACCGAGATTGCCAGCGCCAAGGTTGACGAAGCCTTTCGCATTACCGCCAAGCAGGCTCGTTCGCAGCAGCTGTCGGCGATCGGCAAGGAAGTGCACGAAACGTTGGCTGCCGAAGGTGTCGTATTCGACGCCAACACCGTCAACAACATCATTTTCGACCTGGAAGCCAAGGTCGTCCGCGGCCGCATCCTGAGCGGTGAGCCGCGTATCGATGGTCGGGACACCCGCACTGTGCGTCCGATCGACATTCGTGTCGGCGTGCTGCCGCGTACCCACGGTTCCGCGCTGTTTACCCGCGGCGAAACCCAGGCGCTGGTTGTGACCACGCTCGGCACCGGCCGCGATGAGCAGATCATTGATGCAGTGGCCGGCGAGTACCGCGAGCGCTTCATGCTGCACTACAACTTCCCGCCGTTCTCCACGGGCGAGTGCGGTCGTTTCGGTTCGCCGAAGCGTCGCGAGATCGGCCACGGCCGCCTCGCCAAGCGCGCCTTGGCCGGTGTGCTGCCGAGCAAGGAAGCGTTCAGCTACACCGTTCGCGTGGTGTCCGAGATTACCGAATCCAACGGTTCCAGCTCGATGGCTTCTGTGTGCGGCGGCTCCCTGGCCATGATGGATGCGGGCGTTCCGCTGTCGGCTCCGGTGGCCGGTATCGCCATGGGTCTGATCAAGGACGGTGGCCGTTTTGCGGTCCTCACCGACATCCTGGGCGACGAAGATCACCTCGGCGACATGGACTTCAAGGTGGCCGGCACCGAAAAGGGTGTCACCGCGCTGCAGATGGACATCAAGATCCTCGGTATCACCAAGGAAATCATGCAGGTTGCCCTGGCCCAGGCCAAGGAAGGCCGTCTGCATATCCTCGGCCTGATGCAGGACGCTCTCGGCGGTGCCCGCGGTGAAGTTTCCGACTTCGCTCCGCGCATGATCACGCTGAAGATCAACCCCGAGAAGATTCGTGACGTGATCGGCAAGGGCGGCGCGGTGATTCGTGGACTGCAGGAAGAAACCGGCACGATCATCGAAATCACCGACGACGGCAACGTGACTATTTCTTCCGTGAGCTCCGAAGGCGCCCAGATCGCCAAGAAGCGCATCGAGGACATTACCGCCGAAGTGGAAGTGGGCAAGGTCTATGAAGGCCCCGTGCTGCGTATTCTCGATTTCGGCGCGATCATCAACATCATGCCGGGTCGTGACGGTTTGCTGCACGTCTCCCAGATCGCCAACGAGCGCGTCAACGCCGTGTCCGACTACCTCAAAGAAGGTCAGGTCGTTCGCGTCAAGGTGCTCGAGACTGACGAAAAGGGTCGTGTCCGCTTGTCGATGAAGGCATTGCTGAACGAACAAGCCCAGTAATCCGGGTTTGGTCATTTGTAAAAACGGGCGCCCAAGCGCCCGTTTTTATTGGTGGGTGCGTTCGTCCCGAATGTTGTCGCAAGGTTTGGCGAGGCTGCCGATTTTCACGGGAAGCGCGGCAGGACGTGGTCGTCAGGCCAGAAAGGGCTCACGCTTTGCCTGGTGCTGCAACAATCAATCTCATTCCTGGAGGCTTTGATCGCTGATGAGCCGAGCTGCTTCGCTTACTCCGTCTCCGTGGGTTACCCGTTTCGCGCCACTGATTGCTGCCGATGGAGAGGTGCTTGATTTTGCCTGCGGCAGCGGCCGGCATGCACGCTGGCTGGCGAGCAAGGGATTTCGTGTCGAAGCTGTGGACAGGGATGCAGTGGCGCTAGAGCTGCTGACGGGGACGCCCCATTTGACGACCCGCGAAGCAGATCTGGAGGAGGGGCCGTGGCCCTATGCCGGTCGTCGCTTCGATGCGATCGTGGTGACCAATTATCTCTTTCGTCCCCGCCTTCCTCTGTTGCTGACCGCGCTGAACCATGGTGGCGTACTGATCTACGAGACTTTCATGGTTGGTAACGAGCGCTTCGGCAAGCCGAGTAACGAGGCGTTCTTGCTCCGTTCCCACGAACTCTTCGAGCGCGTCGCGGACGCCTGTACCGTACTTGCCTACGAGCAGGGTGAAGTTGCCGAGCCCAAGCCGGCGGTCATTCAACGCATCTGCGCGGTAAAAGGACACAACCCTTCCTTGCGTCTGCCATAAGAGGCAGAGCGAGAGGGGCAGAGCGCCTGGTTCGACGAGGTGTTTCGGGTTGAATCAGGGCTCAGCGCAACAGCGGCTTGAGTTCGCGCCAGATGGTATCGAGTATGAGGGGCTGGGCGTCGGCAACCGGATGGATGCCGTCCTGCTGAAAATAGGCGCGTTGGTCGGCGAAGCCTTCCATCATGAAAGGCACGAGGCGCAGCTTGTTGGCCCTGGCCAGATCCTGGAAGGCTTTTTCGAAGCGGGTGGTGTAGTCCGGGCCGTAGTTGGGCGGCATGCGCATGCCGATCAGCAGCACCTTGGCGCCGGCCTGGCGGCTTGCGTCGATCATGGCCTGGAGGTTGGTGCTCATTGCCGCTACGGGAAGCCCGCGGAGCCCGTCATTGGCGCCCAGCTCGATGACGACCAGCGAGGGGCGATGGGTTTGCAGTGCCACGGGTAGCCGGCTGCGTCCGCCGGCAGTGGTTTCGCCGCTGATGCTGGCGTTGATAACCGTGTGGGGAAGGCGTGCGTCGGCGATCTTCTTTTCAAGGAGGGATGGCCAGGCCTGCTGGGGGCGCAAGCCGTAGCCGGCTGACAGACTGTCCCCCCAGACCAGCACGGTTCCCGCAAAAGCCGACGCACTGGCAAGCAGCAAGCCTGCCAGTGCGTAGCGGAGTAGGGCTGCAATGCTCATCGGGCGGGTTGTCGGCCGTTCAGGCGGGCAGCTTGTCGGCGCAGTGTCCCTGGATGATCTGCATCAGCGGCGGGAAAACCTTGGGTGTGGCGGCGACGATGTTGCCGCTGGCCAGGTAGCCGGATTCCCCGGACAAATCGCTCACCAGGCCGCCGGCTTCACTGATCAGCAGGCTGCCGGCGGCCATGTCCCAAGGCGACAGGCCGAACTCCCAGAAACCATCGAGGCGACCCGCTGCGACGTAAGCCAGATCAAGCGCTGCTGCACCGGGGCGACGCAGGCCGGCGGTTTTCTGGGTGAGCTCCTTGAAGATGGCCAGGTAGGTGTCGATGTTGGCGAACTGGCGGTAGGGGAAAGCCGGTGCCGACCAGGGCTTCCTGCAGACGCAGACGTTTCGAGACGCGGATGCGGCGATCGTTCAGGAATGCGCCGGCGCCCTTCGATGCGGTAAACATCTCGTTGCGGTTCGGGTCGAAGACCACGGCCTGCTCGACTACGCCCCGGCGGGCCAGTGCGATGGAAATTGCGTATTGGGGAAAACCGTGGAGAAAATTGGTGGTGCCATCGAGGGGATCGATGATCCATTGGTACTCGGTGTCGGCCTCCGGGCCGGTCTCGCCGGACTCTTCTGCTAAAATGCTGTGGCTCGGATAGGCATCACGGAGTACCTGGATGATGGCTTCTTCAGCCGCCCGGTCTACTTCGGTTACGAAATCGTTGGGCGATTTTGTCTCGACGCGTAGCAGATCGACGTCGAGCGAAGCCCGGTTGATGACGGTGGCCGCACGGCGTGCGGCCTTGATGGCAATGTTCAGAGTGGGATGCATGGGTGTCTGGCAAGGTCTGCCGGCCCGGGCGTGAATGGCCCACCGGTCGACTCTAATTCGGGAAACCGCATATTTTAATATGAACAACGATGGCGCGCTTGAGCGCGTGCGTGTCGTCCTCTCGCGGACCAGTCATCCAGGCAATATCGGAGCAGCGGCCAGGGCCATGAAAACCATGGGCCTGTCGCATCTTGTGCTGGTAAGCCCCCAGGCATTCCCTGATCCTGTTGCCACCGCCCGTGCGGCGGGCGCGGATGACATCCTTGCCAATGCGCGGGTCGTCGGCAGCCTTGCCGAGGCGCTCGAGGGAACGGTTTTCGCTGCGGCGATGACCGCCCGGCGGCGTGAAATGGCGGTGCCGATGAAGTGGGCGCGGGACGCGGCGGTCGATCTGGTCGAGCGGACGGCGCATGGTGATGTGGCGCTGGTCTTCGGCAACGAGACGATGGGGCTTTCCAATGAGGACGTGGCCCTGTGTCACATGCCGGTCAAGGTGCCGGTCAGTGAAACCTACTCGTCGCTCAATCTCGGTGCGGCCGTGCAGATCCTCTGCTACGAGCTGCGCATGGTGGCGCTGGACCCCGGGCAGGCGCCGGGGCTGGAGTTCGAACCGGCGACCCATGAGCAGATCGAGGGTTTCTACTGGCATCTGGACCGGGCGATTACGGCCAGCGGATTCTTCAATCCTGTGAATTCCAAGCGCCTGTGGCCGCGTTTGCGCCGAATGTTCGGGCGTATCCGGCTCGAGAAAGATGAAGTCAATATCCTGCGCGGGATGTTGACCGCCTTCGAGAAAAACTCAAAGTAGACTAAAATAGTCGGGATTAAAACAAGAATTCCCCGCGCCTGTTGGCCGGGGCGAGAACCAGTGCGAGTTAATTTCGGGGAGTCCTCTCTCATGTTCAGTCGTCTGCGTGAAGACCTGTCCAACGTTCTTGAACGGGACCCGGCTGCACGCTCCAGGTGGGAAGTGCTCACCTGCTATCCGGGAATGCACGCCCTGTGGCTGCACCGCTTCGCCCATGCCGCGTGGGTTAGGGGTTTTCGCTGGGTCGGGCGGTTTTCCAGCCACATCGGGCGAATGCTTACCGGTATCGAGATTCATCCGGGCGCGATCATCGGCCGGAGGGTTTTCATCGACCACGGCATGGGCGTCGTTATCGGCGAAACAGCCGAAATTGGCGACGACTGCACGATTTACCAGGGTGTGACTCTCGGCGGAACCTCGCTTTACCGCGGCGCGAAGCGCCATCCGACCCTCGGTCGCGGCGTTGTGATCGGGGCCGGTGCAAAGGTGCTGGGCGGTTTCGAAGTCGGCGATGGCGCCAAGGTCGGCTCCAATGCGGTGGTCGTCAAGCCGGTGCCCGCGGGTGCCACGGCGGTCGGCAACCCCGCGCGGGTTATCGATGCGGACAATGACGCCGCCGCGCAGGCGCGTGCGGCTAAAGCCGAACAGATGGGTTTTACCGCCTACGGGGTGACGCGTGACATGGACGACCCGGTGTCCAAGGCGCTGCATGGCTTGCTCGATCACGCGGTCGAGACCGACCGGCGGATTCGCGTTCTGCTCGACAAGCTGACCGAGGCGGGTATCTGCGTCGACGATGCCGTCAAGTCGGAGGATGCCTTCGATCCGCTCGGCCTTGGTAAAATGGTCGATTGAGCACGCCGGGTGCGCACTTTGCCTGAAAATAGTTGATCGTTTTTGTCGGGTTTGGTAATCTTGACTGAAACGTTCAACTATTAACCAGTCAGGACCGGGAGCCCCCATGAGACTCACCACCAAAGGTCGTTTTGCTGTCACAGCAATGATTGATCTGGCGCTGCGCTGTGCCGAAGGGCCGGTTACGCTGGCGGGTATCGCGGATCGCCAGAAAATATCCCTTTCCTACCTCGAGCAACTTTTTGGCAAGCTGCGCCGCTTTGAGCTGGTGACCAGCGTGCGCGGCCCGGGCGGCGGCTATGCGCTGGCGCGCGAAACGGCAACGATAACGGTGGCGGACATCATCGCGGCCGTGGATGAGCCTCTCGATGCCACATCCTGCGGCGGCAAGGAAAACTGCAAGGACGAACATCGCTGCATGACCCACGATTTGTGGACCAACCTCAATCGGCGCATGTACGAGTACCTGCATTCGGTGACGCTGGCCAATCTGGTCGAACAGCAGCACGCAAAGAGCGGTTCGGTGGCGGTATTGCATGACGAGCGCCCGGCAACGGCGTCCCGCGGCGGCGCCAAGCTTCCGCTGACGGCCTGAAACGGCCGGAGAGAATTCATGTTTGCGCCGGTGTACCTCGACCACAACGCCACCACGCCGCTCGATCCGGCGGTGCGCGAAGCCATGCTGCCATGGCTGGGCGAGCGTTTCGGCAATGCGTCGAGCCGTCACGAATACGGCCGTGCGGCGCGCAAGGCCATCGACGAGGCGAGGGCGCAGGTGGCTGTGGCAGTCAATGCCCATCCCACCGAAGTCATTTTTACCAGCGGCGGCTCCGAGGCGAACAATCTCTTCATCAAGGGCGCCGCAGCCTCGATGAAGCCGGGGCTGGTGGCGGTCAGTGCCGTTGAGCATCCCTGTGTGCGGGAGCCCGCAACGCAACTCGTGCGCAGCGGCTGGCGCTGTGTGGAAATCGGCGTCGATACGCATGGATTGATCGATTTGCAGGCCTTTGAAGGCGTGCTGGCTGAAAAGCCGAAGCTGGTTTCGGTGATGCTCGCCAATAACGAAACCGGCGTTATCCAGGATATCGCCGCTTTGGCTGCCGGGGTGCGCGCGAAAGGCGGCTGGATGCATTGCGATGCCGTCCAGGCGCTAGGCAAGATCGATGTGGATTTCCGGGCGCTCGGTGTGCATGGCCTCAGCGTGTCGGCCCACAAGATTTACGGCCCGCTGGGCGCGGGTGCGCTGATCGTCGATAAGCGGGTCGAGCTGGCGCCGCTGATCGCCGGCGGCGGGCAGGAGCGCAATCTGCGCTCCGGTACCGAAAACGTCATGGCGGTTGTCGGCTTCGGCAAGGCCTGTGAATTGGCTGTGGCAGCCCGTCAGGAGCGCGCGCAGCGTTTGGCAGGCTTGCAGCTGCGGCTGGAAGCCGGGCTGGTGCAACTGGGCGGACAGATTTTTTCAGCGGCTGCCCGGCGGCTTTCGAACACAAGCTTCTTTGCGTTCGAAGGTGTCGATGGCGAAACGCTTGTCGGCAAGCTCGACCGTGCCGGTTTTGCGGTGGCGAGCGGTTCGGCCTGCTCCAGCGCGAACCCGGAGCCTTCCCATGCGCTCATGGCGATGGGCGTGGGCGAAAGTCTGGCGCGGGCGGCGGTGCGTGTCAGCTTGGGTGCCGGCAGCACGCAGCAGGATGTGGATGGATTTTTGAAGGCGCTCGGCGAGAATCTCGCCAGCCTTCGAACGCTGGCCGCGATAGCGGTCTAAGTTATTGGAACGATTTAAATTTTTGCAGCACGGAGAAGATGAAGATGCTCAAGTTTCCGATCTACCTCGATTACTCGGCGACCACGCCGGTGGATCCCCGCGTGGCGGAGAAGATGATTCCCTACCTCACGGAGCTGTTCGGTAACCCGGCATCCCGCAGCCACTCGTATGGCTGGACGGCCGAGAAGGCCGTGGAAGAGGCCCGCGAGGAAGTCGCGAAGCTGGTGAATGCCGATTCCAAGGAGATCATCTGGACCTCCGGTGCGACCGAATCCAATAACTTGGCCATCAAGGGTGCGGCTCATTTTTATTCGGGCAAGGGCAAGCACATCATCACCCTCAAGACCGAGCACAAGGCGGTGCTGGATACCGTTCGCGAACTCGAGCGCCAGGGTTTCGAGGCAACCTATCTCGACGTCAAGGAAGACGGCCTGGTGGATCTCGACGTGCTCAAGGCGGCGATCCGCCCCGATACCGTGGTGATTTCGGTGCTCTTCGTGAACAACGAAATCGGCGTGATCCAGCCGATCGCCGAGATCGGCGAGATCTGCCGCGAGAAGGGCATCATCTTCCATGTGGATGCAGCCCAGGCCACCGGCAAGGTGGATATCGACCTCTCGAAGCTGAAGGTCGATCTGATGTCTTTCTGCGCCCACAAGACCTACGGCCCGAAGGGCATCGGCGCCCTGTACGTGCGGCGCAAGCCCCGCGTTCGCCTCGAGGCGCAGATGCACGGCGGCGGCCACGAGCGCGGCCTGCGTTCCGGCACCCTGGCCACGCACCAGATCGTCGGCATGGGCGAAGCGTTCCGCCTGGCCCGTCTGGAGATGGCCGAAGAAAACGCGCGCATCGGCGCGCTGCGTGATCGCCTGCTCACCGGTCTGACCGCCATCGAGGAAAGCTTCGTGAACGGCGACATGGCGCACCGCGTGCCGCACAACCTGAACATCAGTTTCGCCTATGTTGAAGGCGAATCCCTGATCATGGCGGTCAAGGACATTGCAGTGTCGAGTGGTTCGGCCTGCACCTCGGCCAGCCTTGAGCCTTCGTACGTGTTGCGCGCCCTTGGCCGCAACGACGAGCTGGCCCACAGTTCCATCCGTTTCACCATCGGCCGCTTCACGACGGCCGAGGAAATCGACTATACAATCGACTTGCTGCAGCGCAAGGTCGGCAAGCTCCGCGAACTGTCGCCCCTCTGGGACATGTTCAAGGAAGGCATCGACCTTGATACCGTGCAGTGGGCGGCCCACTGACAGGAGAGCAAAAATGTCATACAGCGAAAAGGTTCTGGACCACTACGAAAACCCCCGTAACGTCGGTGCCTTCGGCAAGGAAGACGACGGCGTGGGCACCGGCATGGTTGGCGCTCCGGCCTGCGGCGACGTGATGAAGCTGCAGATCAAGGTTGGCAAGGACGGCATCATCGAGGATGCCAAGTTCAAGACTTACGGTTGTGGCTCGGCCATTGCGTCGAGTTCGCTGGTGACCGAATGGGTCAAGGGCAAGACCCTCGACCAGGCGCTGGACATCAAGAACACCGCCATTGCCGAAGAGCTGGCCCTGCCGCCGGTGAAAATTCACTGCTCAATCCTGGCCGAGGATGCCATCAAGGCGGCGGTCGAGGATTACAAGAAAAAGCACAACGGCTGAAAGGAACGCAATCATGGCAGTTACCCTCTCCGACAAGGCTGCAAAGCACATCGATAACTTCATCGCCAAGCGCGGCAAGGGCGTTGGCATTCGCCTCGGCGTGCGTACGTCGGGCTGTTCCGGGATGGCCTACAAGCTGGAGTTTGCCGACGAGGTGCTGCCGGAAGACGTGGTGTTTGAAAGCCACGGCCTGAAGGTGATGATCGATCCCAAGAGCCTGCCTTACATGGACGGCACCGAACTGGACTTCGTGCGCGAAGGGTTGAATGAAGGCTTCAAGTTCAACAACCCCAACGTGAAGGACCAGTGCGGCTGCGGCGAGAGCTTCACCGTCTAGGATGCTCGATCTCAAGCAGGACTTCTTCGCTCTGTTCGGTCTTGAGCCGGTCTTCGCAATCAACATGGAGCGGCTGGAGCAGGCCTACCTGGATATCCAGGGCAGGGTTCATCCCGATCGCTTCGCTCATCTTCCGGACCTTGAAAAGCGTTTGTCGATGCAGTGGGCGACCCATGCGAACGAAGCCTTCCGCACGCTGAAAAGTCCGCTCGCGCGGGGGCATTACCTGCTCGAGATGCGCGGCGTCGATCCCGCCTTCGACACCAACACCGCCATGTCCGCCGAGTTCCTGATGGAACAGATGGAATGGCGCGAAGCCCTTGGCGAGGCGCAGGACGCGGCGGATGAAGACGCGCTCGAGGATCTGGCACGGCGCATCCGGCACAGCAGCAAGACGCTGGTCGATGAACTGGGCCGGCAGCTCGATGTAGCGGGCGATCTTGAAGGCGCAGCGGATACCGTCCGACGCATGAAGTTTCTCGAAAAGCTGCAACACGAAATCAATGACGCCTTGACGGCGCTGGAATCCTGATGGCTCTGCTGCAAATTTCCGAACCCGGCATGTCCACCGCCCCTCACCAGCATCGGCTGGCGGTGGGGATCGACCTTGGTACCACCAATTCGTTGGTGGCGACGGTGCGCAATGGCGTAAGCCTGTGTCTGCAGGACGAAGACGGCAAGGCGCTGCTGCCGTCCATCGTGCATTACCTCCCGGACGGCCAGATCGTCGTCGGCCGCAAGGCACAGGCGACGCAGGCGGTCGATCCGCGCAACACGATCATTTCGGTCAAGCGCTTCATGGGGCGCGGTCTGAAGGACGTCTCCCACGTTGAAACCATGCCCTACGACTTTGTCGACACGGAAGGCATGGTGCGTTTGCGTACCGTTCAGGGCGTCAAAAGCCCGGTCGAGGTTTCGGCCGAAATCCTCAAGGAATTGCGCCTGCGCGCCGAGCGCAGCTTGGGCGATGAACTCACCGGTGCGGTGATCACCGTGCCGGCCTATTTCGACGATGCCCAGCGCCAGGCCACCAAGGATGCCGCCCGGCTGGCGGGCCTCAATGTGCTGCGCCTGCTCAACGAGCCGACTGCGGCGGCTATCGCCTACGGTCTCGAGAACGCTTCGGAAGGCGTCTACGCGGTCTATGACCTGGGCGGCGGAACCTTCGATATTTCGATCCTGCGCCTCTCGCGCGGGGTTTTCGAGGTGGTCGCAACCAGCGGCGATGCCGCTCTTGGCGGCGACGATTTCGACCACCGGGTGTTCTGCTGGATTCTCGACAACGCGGGCATTTCGCTGCCGTCCGACCGGGATTCCCGCCGCATGCTGATGAAGGCGCGGGAAGTGAAGGAGCGTCTGAGCCTCGACGAATCTGCGCCCGTCCGCATGACCCTTGATAGTGGTGACGAAATCGATCTCGTCATCGAACGCCAGGTTTTGGTGGATATCACCCGTCCCCTGGTCGAAAAAACCCTCCGACCCCTCAAGAAGGCCCTGCGTGACGCAGGCCTCGAGGCGTCCGACGTGAAGGGCGTGGTGATGGTGGGCGGCGCGACGCGCATGCCGCACGTGCAGCAGGCCATCGGCGAATTTTTCGGCCAGACTCCGCTGACCAACCTCGACCCGGATACCGTTGTGGCCATCGGTGCGGCCATGCAGGCCAATGTGCTGGCCGGCAACCGGGCCGCCGAAGAAGAGTGGCTGTTGCTCGACGTGATTCCCCTGTCGCTCGGCATCGAGACGATGGGCGGGCTGGTCGAGAAGATCATTCCCCGCAATTCGACCATTCCCACCGCGCGGGCCCAGGATTTCACCACTTTCAAGGACGGCCAGACGGCCATGTCCTTCCATGTGGTGCAGGGCGAGCGCGAGCTGGTGGCCGACTGCCGTTCGCTGGCCCGCTTCGAGTTGCGCGGCATTCCGCCGATGGTTGCCGGTGCGGCCCGCATCCGCGTCACCTTTCAGGTGGACGCCGATGGCCTGCTGTCGGTGTCGGCGCGGGAAGTCTCGACCGGTGTCGAGGCGCGGGTAGAGGTCAAGCCCTCTTACGGCCTTGCCGACGACGAGATCGCCGACATGCTGAAGGCAGGCTTCGAGCACGCCCAGCAGGACATGGAGCGGCGCGCGCTCAAAGAGCAGCAGGTCGAGGCCGAGCGGGTCATCGAGGCCACGGAGCAAGCGCTGGCCATCGATGCCAGCCTGCTCGACGAAGCCGAGCGAACGGCTCTCGACGCGGCTATCGCCGCACTGCGCAGCGCAGCCCAGGGCCAGGATTCGCGGGCCATCAAGATTCAGCTGGAAGCCTTCAACCGGGCATCCAACGAATTCGCGTCCCGCCGCATGGACAAGAGCATCCGCCAGGCCCTGGCCGGCCACAAGATTGACGAAATCCGGATCTGAACCGAGCAATGACTACACTGATTGTGCTGCCCCATGTGGAGCTGTGTCCCGAAGGTGCCGTGATCGAAGCCGAACCCGGCCAGACGATCTGCGACAGCCTGCTGGTCAACGGCATTGAAATCGAACACGCCTGTGAAAAATCCTGTGCCTGCACAACCTGTCACGTGATCGTGCGGGAGGGCTTCAACAGTCTCGAAGAGGCCGAGGAACTCGAGGAAGACCTTCTCGACAAGGCCTGGGGCCTGGAGCCCCAGTCGCGTCTCTCCTGTCAGGCCGTGGTTGGCGCCACGCCGCTGACTGTCGAGATTCCCAAGTACTCCATCAACATGGCCCGGGAGGGCAAGCACTGATGAAATGGACTGAAGTTCAGGAGATCGCGATCCAGCTGTCGGATGCGCATCCGGAGGTGGACCCGACCAAGGTGAATTTTGTCGACCTGATGCGCTGGGTGATGGCGCTGCCGGATTTCAACGACGATCCGAAGCATTGCGGCGAGCGCATTCTCGAGGGCATTCAGCAGGCCTGGATCGAGGAAATCGAGTAATGAGCGTTGAGGTTTCGCCCGCCGGTATTCTGGGTTTTGAAGTCCGGAGCATCAGCGGCGAGCCGATTTTTTTGCGCGACTTTGCCGGTAAGGTCGTGCTGGTGGTGAATACGGCCAGCCTTTGCGGCTTTACGCCCCAGTACGCGGGCTTGCAAGAACTGCATGAAACCTTCGGCCCGCGTGGGCTGGTGGTGATCGGGTGTCCGTGCAACCAGTTTGGCGCGCAGGAGCCCGAAGGCGAGGCGGGCATCGCCCGTTTTTGCGAGTTGAATTACGGCGTCGATTTTCTGCTCACCGAGAAAATCGAGGTCAATGGGCCTGGAGCCCATCCTTTGTTCCGCTACCTGACATCGGCGTGTCCCGGTGTGCTGGGGACGCAGCCGGTCAAATGGAACTTCACGAAGTTCCTCGTTGACAAGGCGGGTGTCCCGGTCAGGCGCTACGCGCCGACGACATCGCCCGCCGCTCTGGCGGATGACATCGAGGCCTTGCTTTAGCGCTGTGCCTTTTAGCGGGCCGTCGGATCGGACGGTTCGTTCAGTGACAGCCAGTACAGCCCCAACTGGCCGACAGCCTGCAGGAAGCGTTCGAAATCCACCGGTTTGCGGATGTAGCTGTTGGCTCCGAGGCGGTAGGCTTCGAAGATGTCCTGGTGTTCCTTGGATGTTGTGAGCACCACCACCGGCAGGAGCGCGGTCCGCTCGTCGGCGCGGATACGGCGGAGAACTTCGAGTCCGTCGATGCGCGGGAGCTTCAGGTCGAGCAGGACGAAAGCCGGCATGATCAGGCTGTCGCGGGACGAGAACTGCCCTGTACAGAAAAGGTAGTCCAGCGCCTCCACGCCGTCCCTGGCCACCACGACCTGGTTGGCAATCTTGTTTTTGCTGAAAGCCCGGAGCGTGAGAGCTTCATCGTCAGGGTTGTCCTCGACGAGGAGGATGGGACGATCGGTCGCCATAAGTGTTCTTTCACCCTTTTTTACGTTTTTGCCTGATTTTTTGTTTTGAGCTTAAATCTGGTGGTTTTGGGCTCAGGCAAGATCATAAGTACGGCAGGGGACCGAATAGGTTGACCGATTTCTCATAGATGGTCGGGTTTTACAACAATTGACCCGCTTGCAGGATAAATATCTTGTCCTCGCCGCCAGGGGCCGAAACCCAGGTGCTTGCGAGGGTCGGAAAGGCCTCTTCGACGATGTCCCGGTTGTGGCCGACTTCGATGGCGAGTACGCCGTCGGGCTTCAGAAAGCGGGGTGCATCGGTCAGCAGCTTGCGCACCAGATCGAGTCCGTCTTCACCCGAGCCGAGCGCAAGGCCGGGTTCGTGGAGGTATTCGGCCGGCAGCGACTCCATGGATTCGCGGGTGACGTAGGGCGGATTGCTGAGGATGAAGTCGAAGCCTTGTTCGGGAACTGCGGCGAAGCCGTCGGACAGCACGAGCTTGATGCGGTCTTCGAGGCCGTAGGCCGCGATGTTTTCGGCCGCCACGTCGAGTGCGTCCTGCGAGATATCGACGGCGACGATCTCTGCATTGGGGAAGGCGTGGGCCATCAGGATGGCGAGGCAGCCCGATCCGGTGCACATGTCCATCGCTGCGGTGACTGTTTCCGGATCCTGGATCCACGGGCTGAAGCCGTCCTCGAGCAGCTCTGCAAAGTAGGAGCGGGGGATGATGACCCGCGGGTCTACCTTGAAGCGGAAATCGCCGAGCCAGGCTTCGCCGGTGATGTAGGCGGCGGGCAGACGGTCGGTGGCGCGCTTTTCGATGACTTCCAGAATCTCCTCGCGCTCGTCACCGGGGATGCAGGCGTCGAGGAAGGGTTCGAGCCTGTCGAGGGGCAGGGACAGGGTGTGCAGGATCAGGTAGACGGCTTCGTCGTAGGCGTCGGCGAGGCCGTGGCCGAAGAAGCAGCCGGCGCGGTTGAAGCGGGTCACGGCGTAGCGCAGCCAGTCGCGGACGGTGACGAGTTCGGCCAGCGGGCCGTGCTCGTGCTCATGATCGTGTTCGTCTTCGAGGTGGTCTTCGTGGGTCATGCCTTGTCCGATGCGGTCAGGAGGTTTTCGAGGGTGCGCCGATAGATCGCCGAGAGAGGTTCGATGGCGTCGAGGGCGATGCACTCGTTGAGCTTGTGGATCGTGGCGTTCACCGGGCCGAATTCGACTACCTGCGGGCAGATGTCGGCGATGAAGCGGCCGTCGGAGGTGCCGCCGGTCGTGGAAAGCTCGGGCGTGATGGCCAGGGTGCCCTGGATGGCCGATTCCATTGCCGCGACCAGGTTGCCGCGGGGGGTCAGGAAGGGCCGGCCGCCGAGGGTCCAGGCGAGTTCGTAGTCGAATCCGTGGCGATCGAGGATTTCATGCACGCGGCGCTTGAGTTCGTCGGCGGTATGAACGGTGGCGAAGCGGAAGTTGAACATCACTTCCAGGGCGCCGGGAATCACGTTGGTGGCGCCGGTGCCGGCCTTGATGTTGGACATCTGCCAGGAGGTGGGCGGGAAGTATTCGTTGCCTTCGTCCCAGGTTTCGGCAGCGAGTTCGGCCAGGGCCGGGGCGGCGAGGTGGATCGGGTTCCTGGCCAGGTGCGGGTAGGCGATGTGGCCCTGGATGCCTTTGACCGTGAGCTTGCCGGAGAGGCTGCCACGGCGACCGTTCTTGATGGTGTCGCCGAGGGTGGCGCTCGAGGTGGGTTCGCCGACGATGCAGTAGTCGAGGGTTTCGCCACGGGCGCGCAGGGTTTCGACGACCAGGGTGGTGCCGTGGGTGGCGTCGCCTTCCTCGTCCGAGGTGAGGAGCAGCGCGATGGAGCCGGGGTGCGCCGGATTGGCGCTGACAAAGGCTTCGATTGACGTGACGAAGGCCGCCAGCGAGGCCTTCATGTCGGCGGCGCCGCGACCGAACAGGAAGCCGTCGCGTTCGGTGGGCACGAAGGGGTCGGAGTGCCAGTCGGCGAGAGGGCCGGTGGGGACGACGTCGGTGTGGCCGGCAAAAACGATCAGCGGACGGGCGGTGCCGCGGCGGGCCCACAGGTTGCTGACGCCGCCGCCGTCGATGCGTTCGCAGACGAAGCCCAGCGGTGCGAGGCGCGCGGTGATGAGTTCGAGGCAGCCGGCATCTTCGGGGGTGACCGACGAGCGGGCGATCAGGCTACGGGTGAGTTCCTGCGTGGGGCTTCGGGATGCGTTCATGCGGTGTGGTTTTCAGTCGTCTTCGTCATTCAGTTCGAGGGTGAATTCGCGGAAGGAAGAGCCGTCCGGCTGGGTGCTTTCGAAGTCGATGGAGGGCGTGCGGCCGGATTTTTCGCCGCTGCCGCCGCTGCCGGTGCTGAACTGGGCATTGTTGATGAGCCAGGACAGGTTGGTCGGCGAGTCGGAGTTGCCGAGCGCTTCTTCGAGGGTGATCACCTTGTCCTTGTAGAGGCGGAAGAGATCCTGTTCGAAGGTGCGCGAGCCCTGGGTCAGGCTTTGCTCCATCGCTTCGCGGATGCTCGAGATTTCACTGCGCTCGATCAGCTCGGCAACTTGCCGGGTGTTGAGCAGGATTTCCACGGCCGGGACACGCCCGCCGTCCGGCCGCTTGACCAACCGCTGGGAGACGATGCACTTGAGCGTTGCGGCCAGGTCGAGGGACAGCAGACCCCGCCCGTCGAGCGGAAAGAAGCTGAAGATCCGGTTGAGGGCGTGGTAGGCGTTGTTGGCGTGCAGCGTGGCGAGGCACAGGTGGCCGGTTTGGGCGTAGGCCAGGGCGGCCTGCATGGTTTCGCGGTCGCGGATTTCGCCGATGAGGATGCAGTCGGGCGCCTGGCGCATGGCGTTCTTGAGCGCGCTGTGCCAGTCGTTGGTGTCGTGGCCGATCTCCCGCTGATTGACGATCGACATCTTGTGCTTGAACAGATATTCGATCGGATCTTCGATGGTCAGGATATGACCGGAACGGTTTTCGTTGCGGTGATCGAGCATCGACGCGATGGTCGTCGATTTGCCGGAGCCGGTGGCGCCGACGACGAGGAGCAGGCCCCGCTTTTCCATGATGAGTTCGTTGAGCACCGGCGGCAGGCCGAGGGTGTCCAGACGAGGAATGTCGCCGGCGATGTAGCGCACGACGATGGCAATGCTGTTGCGTTGCCAGAAAATGTTGACCCGGAAGTTGCCGAGATCGCGCCGGCCGAAGGAGAGGTTCATCTCCCGGCTGGTCTCGAAGCGCTCGGTTTGCTCGGGCGTCATCATTTCGTAGGCCATGCGGTGGACCATCGCCGGGTCCATGGCCTGCTGGTTGATGGGCACCGTGTTGCCTTCGATCTTGATGTGGATCGGGGTGCCGACAGTAATGAAGATGTCCGAGGCTTTTTTCTCGGCCATCAGGGCGAATAGCTTGTCGATGATCATCGGGCAGCCCGGGGAAACTTGGGCCGCCATGAAGGCGGCCCGGTATCGCGGTTAATCGCGCAGCAGCTCGTTGATGCTGGTCTTGGCGCGGGTCTGGGCGTCGACCTTCTTGACGATGACGGCGCAGTACAGGCTGTACTTGCCATCGGCCGAGGGCAGGTTGCCGCTCACCACGACGGAGCCGGCCGGGATGCGGCCGTAGGTGACTTCGCCGGTGGCGCGGTCGTAGATCTTGGTGCTTTGGCCGATGTATACGCCCATGGAGATGACGCAGTTGTCTTCGACGATGACGCCTTCGACCACTTCGGAGCGGGCGCCGACGAAGCAGTTGTCGCCGATGATGGTCGGGTTGGCCTGCAGGGGCTCGAGCACGCCGCCGATGCCGACGCCGCCGGAGAGGTGAACATTTTTGCCGATCTGGGCGCAGGAGTTGACGGTGGCCCAGGTGTCGACCATGGAGCCTTCACCCACGTAGGCGCCGATGTTTACGTAGGAGGGCATCAGCACGACACCCTTGGAGATGAAGCTGCCCTTGCGCACGATGGCGTTCGGCACGACGCGGAAGCCGCCGTGCTGGAAATCGTGTTCGTTGTAGTCGTCGAACTTGGTCGGGACCTTGTCGTAGTAGCGGGTGTCGCCGCCGGACATGACCTTGTTGTCGTGGGTGCGGAAGTACAGCAGTACGGCCTTCTTGATCCACTGGTGGGTGACCCACTCGCCGTTGATCTTCTCGGCGACGCGCAGTTTGCCTTGGTCGAGCTCGTTGATGACGTGCTCGATGGCACGCAACTGCTCGCTGGTCGCCGTGGCTGCGGAAAGCTCGGTGCGGCGCTCCCAGAGGTCTTCGATGATGGCGGCAAAGGGGTGTTCGTGATGGGGCATGATATGGACGAGTACGCTCATGAATTGTTCGAAAGTTGTTGGGCGAAGGTGGCGATGCGGCTTGCGGCCTCGACGCACTCTGCCACGTCGGCCACCAGTGCAATTCGCACGAAACCTGCTCCGGGGTTGACCCCGTGGGCTTCGCGGGCGAGAAGGCTGCCGGGCAGAACCGTCACATTATATTCAGCCTGCAGCCGGCGGGCGAACTCGGTGTCGGAAACCCCGAGGTGGGCGACGCCGGCCCACAGGTAGAAGCCGGCGTCTGGCAGTTCGACGTGCAGGTGGGCGGCAATCATCGGGGCGATGACATCGAATTTCTCGCGGTACAGGCGGCGGTTCTCGATCACGTGGGCTTCGTCGTTCCAGGCGGCCGCCGAGGCGGCCTGCACCGACGGGCTCATGGCGCAGCCATGATAGGTGCGGTAAAGCAGGAAGCGCTTGAGGATGGCCGCGTCACCGGCAACGAACCCGGAGCGCATGCCCGGTACGTTGGAGCGCTTGGACAGGCTGGAGAACATCACGATGTTGTGGAAATCACTGCGCCCGAGGCGATGGGCGGCTTCGAGTCCGCCGATGGGCGGGTGTTCGTCGTCGAAGTAGATTTCGGAATAGCACTCGTCGGCGGCAATGATGAAGCCGTAGCGGTCGGAAAGCTCGAAAAGCTGCTGCCATTCGGCCAGCGACAACAACTTGCCGGTGGGGTTGCCCGGCGAGCACACATAAACAAGCTGGATGCGCTGCCAGGTGGCCTCGGGCACGGAGCTGAAATCCGAGGCGAAGCGGTCGGCCGGCAGGTTGTTGATGAAGTAGGGCTGGGCGCCGGCGAGGTAGGCTGCGCCTTCGTAAATCTGGTAGAACGGGTTCGGGCACAGCACCAGCGCGTCGGGTCGGGTGCCGTCAATCACGCACTGGGCGAAGGCGAAAAGGGCTTCGCGGGAGCCGTTGACCGGCAACACCTGGGTGGCCGGGTCTATCCTGGGCAGGCCGAAGCGGCGCTCGAGCCAGCTGGCGATGGACTGGCGCAGCGCGTCGGAGCCCTGAGTCGTCGGGTAGCTGGCGAGGCCGTCGAGGTTGTCCACCAGCGTCTGGCGAATGAGCGCAGGCGTGGCGTGCTGGGGCTCGCCGATGGATAGGCGGATCGGAGCGAGTCCGGCCGGTGGCACGATGCCTTCGAACAGTTTGCGCAGCTTTTCGAAGGGGTAGGGGTGCAGGCTCTGGAGATGCGGGTTCACGTTCGGGGGATTTCCTGTATTCGGCCCGGGCGGGCTGCTTGAGAAGTGGGGCAAAACAACCCCCTGGCCTGATTTTCGACCAATGCTATTATAACGTCCGCGGTTAATGCGGCAGTGCAGCATCGCTATGGCTGCATCCTTTTTTGCCACTTCTGGTTCCTCTAGCGTTTTTCCGGATTTTCGTGCGTCTCGCCAAACTCAAGCTCGCTGGTTTCAAGACTTTCGTCGACCCGACGACCGTGCTCACGCCCGGCAATCTGGTGGGCGTTGTGGGGCCGAACGGCTGTGGCAAGTCGAACATCATCGATGCGGTGCGCTGGGTGCTGGGCGAATCGCGGGCATCGGCACTGCGCGGCGGTTCGATGATGGACGTCATCTTCAATGGCTCGACGACCCGCAAGCCGGTGTCGCGGGCCAGCGTCGAGCTGGTTTTCGACAATGCCGAAGGCAAGGCTGCCGGGCAGTGGAAGCCTTACGCCGAAGTGGCGGTGAAGCGCGTGCTCGACCGCAGCGGCGAGTCGACTTACTACATCAACGGCTTGCAGGTTCGCCGCAAGGACGTGATCGACCTCTTCCTCGGTACGGGCCTCGGGCCGAGGGCCTACGCGATCATCGAGCAGGGCATGATCTCGCGCATCATCGAGGCCAAGCCTGAAGAGGTGCGCGGCTTTCTCGAAGAAGCCGCCGGCGTGACCAAGTATCGGGAGCGGCGCAGGGAAACCGAGGGCCGGCTTTCCGATGCCCGCGACAACCTGACCCGCCTCGACGATATCCGCAACGAACTCGGCCAGCAGCTCGGCAAGCTCGAGGCGCAGGCGGCCGTGGCTGAAAAATATCGTCAGCTGAGCGGCAGCCTCGCCGAGCGCCAGAATCTGTTGTGGCTGTTGAAGCGCAACGAGGCGCGCGCCGAGCGCGCCCGCCTGTCTGACGAGCTGGCCGACGCCACGCGTCGCATCGAAGCCGATTCGACTCGCCTGCAGGAACTCGAAGGCCAGCTCGAAACGGCCCGCGACGCCCAGTTCGCGGCCAACGAAGGTGTTCAGCAGGCCCAGGCGGCGCTGTTCATGGTCAGTTCCGAACTGACCCGCCTCGAAGGCGAGCTGGCTCGTCTGCGCGACAGCCGGCGGGTGCTCGAAAGCCGGCTCGCCCAGCTCGAACGGGATGACGCCCAGTGGCGCAGCCAGCAGGAAAACCTTGCCGCCGAAGGCGAACGCTGGCAAGGCCTGCTCGAAAATGCCGCGCTGCGTGCCGAACAGTCCGCGGCGCGCCATGCCGAGGTGAGCGAACGCCTGCCCGAAGCCGAAGAGGCCTTGCGCACCGCCGATGCGGCGGCCGCTGCGGTGCGTCGCGAGCTCAACCAGGCCGAGCAGCAGATTCGCGTCGAGGATGCCCACCGGGTGAGCAGCGAACGCACGCTGGATACGCTGGCGCAGCGTCGCGCACGCTTGCAGCAGGAGCAAGCCTCCATACAGGCGCCGGATTTGCGCGAGCTGGCCGAGCGGGAGGCGGCGCTTTCCGAGGCCGACGACACGCTGGCCCAGCGTCAGGCCGATATTTCCGATGCCCAGGGGCAATTGCCCGGCGCCCAGCAGGCCCTCAAGCAGGCGCTGGAAGCCGAGCGCCACGCCCAGCGCCGGGCCACCGAGCTGCGTGCCCGCCGCGAAGCGCTGGTCCAGTTGCAGAACAAGGTGCAGGTGCAGGGGCAGCTCGGCGACTGGCTCAAACGCCATCACCTGGACGGGCTCAAGCCTCTGTGGCAGCGCCTCCGCGTGGAAGCGGGCTGGGAGCTGGCGCTGGAGGCCGTGCTGCGCGAGCGCCTCGCCGCGCTGCCGGCCGATGACGGCCGGGTCGCGCTCGCGGCGCTGAGCGACAAGGTGCCGGGCGCGTTTGCCTTCTTGCTTGCCGATTCGCCCGCCGTTGCCGACGATGCCTGCCCGACCCCGGAAGGCCTGCAGCCGCTGGCTTCCCTGGTGGGCGCCGACAGTGATCTGACCGGCGTGCTGGCGGGCTGGCTGGCGCGCGTCTTCGTGGCCGACGAGCTTGGCGCTTGGTTAGACCGGCGTGCCGAACTGCCGGCGGGTGCCACGCTGGTGTCCCGCGACGGGCGCCTCTTGAGCCGCCATGCACTGGTCCACTACGCGCCCGATTCACGCACCCATGGCGTTATCGAGCGCCAGCGGGAAATCGATCACCTTGGTGCCGAAGTCGATGCCGCCCAGGACGAAGCAGCGCTTTCGCATGAAAGTGTCGGCGAGGCGGAAGCGCTGGCCACGCGTTTGCAGGACACGTTGGGCACGTTGCGCCGCGATGCCCAGGCGCTGCAGGCGCGGGTTCATACCGAGCAGGTCGAGGTGCTCAAGCTCAATCAGGCACGGGTGCGCCATGAAGAGCGCTGTGGCCAGATCGACCGGGATCTGGGCGAAATCACCCATGCCGAGCAAACCGAGCGCGATCGTCTGATGCGTTCGGAAACCGAACTTGAGCGCAGCCGCGAACTGGCCGAGTTGCAGCGTGGCCGGCTGGATACCGCCGAAACGGTACGCAGTGAGCGGGAGAGCAGCCTGCGTGAAACCCGCGCGCTGGATCAGGCGCTGTCCCGCGATCTTCAGGAAGCCCGCCATTCCGAACGCGAATGCGCCAGCAAGCTCGACGACATTGCCCGCAACCGTGCGCTGGCCGGGGAGCAGCTCGAACGCATTGCCGAAGAACTCACCGAACGGCGCGAATCGCTGCTGGAAATCGACGAAGCGTCGGTGGCCGCCGCGCTGCAGGATGCGCTGGCCCAGCGTGAAACGCGGGAGACCGCGCTGGCCGCAAGCCGTAACAGCCTGGAGAGCGTCAATGGGCTCCTGCGCGGGCTGGAGGAAGATCGCCAGCGCACCGAGCATGCCGCGGCACCCCAGCGCGAACGTGTCGCCGACCTGCGCCTGCGCGTGCAGGCCTCCGAGATGGCCGAAGCCCAGCATGTCGCGCGCCTCGAAGAAGCCGGGGCCGACGAATCGGCACTGCTGCCGCTGCTCGCGCCGGATCTCAAGGAAACCTCGCTACAGCGGGAGGTCGGTCGCCTGGGCCGCGAGATCGCTGAACTCGGGCCGGTCAACCTGGCCGCGCTGGACGAACTGAAGACGGCTGCCGAGCGCAAGAATTACCTCGATGTGCAGACCGAAGACCTGCTCGGCGCCATCGAAATCCTGGAAGATGCGATCCGCCGGATCGATCGTGAAACGCGAGAGCAGCTTCAGGAGACGTACAATACTGTCAATCTTCATTTCGGCAGCCTGTTTCCCATGCTGTTCGGCGGTGGTGAAGCGCGGCTGGTATTGACAGGCGACGAAATCCTCGATGCAGGCATTTCGATCGTCGCCCAACCGCCGGGCAAGAAGAACAGTTCCATCCAGCTGCTTTCGGGCGGTGAAAAGGCCTTGACGGCCATTGCGCTGGTGTTTTCGATGTTCCAGCTCAATCCGGCGCCGTTTTGCATGCTGGATGAAGTAGATGCGCCGCTCGATGATTCGAACACCGAGCGCTACTGCCAGATGGTCAAGCGCATGTCGTCCCAAACCCAGTTCGTGTTCATCAGCCACAGCAAGATCACCATGGAGATCGCGCAGCAACTGGTGGGGGTGACGATGCAGGAGCAAGGTGTGTCACGAGTGGTGGAAGTGGATATCGAGGAAGCGTTGCGTCTGGCCGAAACGGTCGCAGCCTGATTCAGGGAAACAAGGGAATTCGATGGCAATCAGTGAGTTGCAGGTGGGTCTGATCGGTGCGGGCGGCGTTGTCGTCGTCGGCATTTTTGCGTTCAACAAGTGGCAGGAGCGCAAGCACCGCAAGCAGATGGATGCGCTCGTCAGCGTGGAGCCGCTCGGCAATGATTCGTCGGGGCGGGCGTCGTCCGACCGGCTGGAGCCGGTCATCGGCGGTGACGCGCCGGTGCGAGCCCAGCCCAGCGCCCAGGATGTCCGGGACGCCAGTGCCCGCCGGGTCTCGCCGATGCTGCCGCCCGATGTGGACGAGCGAGCCGACTGGGGCGTGCGCATCGAGGCCATCAAGCCCGTGGTGGCCGGCAGGCTGTGTCAGGCTGCCACAGAGCAGCTCGACGGGATCGCCAAACCGCTGCGCTGGTTCGGGTTTTCCGATTCCGACAACCGCTGGGACGCCATCGACGTCCACAGTGCTGCCAGCTACCACTGGGTTTGCGTGGCGCTGCAACTGGTGGATCGCCGCGGTGCGGCCACCGACGCGGACGTGACCCGCCTCGCTGCGGGGCTGCAACGCCTGTGCGACAACTTCATGGCAATCCCGTCGCTGCCGGCCAAGGGCGATGCACTTGAGCAGGCTGCCGAACTGGATCGCCTGTGCGCTGGTGTGGACATCCAGATCGGCGTGAACGTTGTTGCCCGCGATCACGCTTTTGCCGGCTCCAAGCTGCGCGGCCTGGCCGAGGCCGCCGGGCTCGAATTGCTTGGCGACGGTTGTTTCCATGCCCGCAACGAGCTGGGAGTGACCCAGTTCGTGCTCTCCAACCTCGAGCCGGTTCTTTTCGAGGCCGATGCCATGCGCACTCTCACCACCCAGGGCGTGACCCTGACGCTCGACGTGCCGCGGGTGGCGGATGGCGTGCGGGTCTTCGAGCGCATGATGAGCTTTGCCCAACAACTCGCTGACGGGCTCAACGGTGCCGTAGTTGACGATAACCGCGCGCCTTTCGGCGACAAGGCGGTAGGCCTGATCCGCGCCCAGATCGACCAGTACCAGGGGCAGATGGTGGAGCAGGGCATCGCCCCGGGCTCTTCGCTGGCGCTGCGCCTGTTCTCCTGAGCGAGGCTTCCGAATGGTGGCAAGCACGGAAATCCGTGCGCAGGCAGATGCGCTGCGCACGGAGCTGGAGCGTCATGATCACGCCTACTATGTGCTCGACGCGCCGACGGTGCCGGACGCCGAGTACGATCGTCTGTTTCGCGAACTCCAGGCGCTGGAGTCCGAGCATCCCGAACTGATCACCCCCGCATCGCCGACCCAGCGTGTCGGCGGCCAGCCGTCCCCCGAGCTGGCGGCCGTGCATCATGCGGTGCCGATGCTGTCGATCCGCACCGAAACCGACACCACCGATGAGGGCGCGGTCGCCTTCGATGCCCGCGTGCGCCGTGCCCTGGGGCTGGACGACACGGCGCCGCCCATCGCTTACGCGGCCGAACTCAAGTTTGACGGCCTCGCAATCAGCCTGCGCTATGAATCGGGCGTGCTCGTGCTGGCGGCCACCCGCGGCGATGGCAGCACCGGCGAGGATGTGACCCGCAACGTACGCACGCTGCGCCAAATCCCGCTGCACCTGCACGGCGATGCACCGCCGGTGCTCGAGGTGCGCGGTGAAATCTTCATGCGGCGAGACGATTTCGAGCGCCTCAATGGCGCCCAGGAAGCCGCCGGGCAAAAAATATTCGTCAATCCCCGCAATGCGGCCGCAGGCAGCCTGCGTCAGCTCGACCCGAGCATCACTGCCCGGCGTCCGCTGTCCTTCTTCGCCTATGGTCTCGGTGAAGTCCAGGGTTGGGCCCAGCCCGACACCCACAGTGGCGTGCTGGATGCGCTGGCGGCTTTCGGCTTGCCGGTTTGCGAACACCGGGACCGGGCTGTCGGCCCGCAGGGCCTGGCTGGGTTTCATGCCCGTATGGCCGAGCTGCGTCAAAGCCTGCCCTTCGATATCGACGGTGTGGTCTACAAAGTGGATTCGATTGCCCGGCAGCTGGAGCTGGGCTTCGTCTCCCGCGAGCCGCGCTGGGCCGTTGCGCACAAGTATCCGGCCCAGGAGGTGGCAACCCGCCTCCTGGGCATCGACGTGCAGGTCGGACGCACCGGCGCGATCACGCCCGTGGCCCGGCTCGAGCCGGTTTTCGTGGGCGGCGTGACGGTCACCAACGCCACGCTGCACAACCAGGGCGAGATCGATCGCAAGGATGTGCGTATCGGCGACTGGGTGATCGTGCGCCGGGCAGGCGACGTGATCCCCGAAGTGGTCGGCCCTATCGTCGAGCGGCGCGAAGGGGAGCCGGCGCGTTTCGACCTGCTGGCGGCCATCGGCCACACCTGCCCGGAATGCGGCTCTCATGTAGTGCGTGGCGAGGATGAGGCGGTTGCGCGTTGCACCGGCGGGCTGTTCTGCCCGGCCCAGTGCAAGCAGGCCTTGCGGCATTTTGCCGGCCGGCGCGCGGTGGATATCGACGGGCTCGGCGAGCAGATCGTCAATCAGCTCGTCGCTGCAGGCATCGTCAAGACGCCGGCCGACCTTTACGACAGCGCCCGCGTTAACGCTGAAGTGCTGGCGGAGCTGGAGCGCATGGGCGAAAGATCGGCGACGAATCTTGTCAAGGCGATCGACCAGAGCCGCGAAACCACGCTGGCCCGCTTCATTTTTGCGCTGGGCATCCGGAATGTGGGCGAAACGACGGCCAAGGATCTGGCGCGTTATTTCGGCAAGCTCGACGGTCTGCTCGAGGCTGACGAAGCCGCCTTGCTGCAGGTGCCGGACGTGGGCCCGGTGGTGGCCCGCTGCATCGTCGAATTCCTGGCCGAAGCCCATAATCGCGAGGTGATCGCCGCGCTGAGGCAGGCCATGCACTGGCCCGAGACCGAAGCCGCGGCACGTCCGGAAGCGGGGCGTTTCGCCGGCAAGACTTTCGTGCTGACCGGAACCCTGCCCAGCTTGCGGCGCGACGAGGCCGCCTCGATGATCGAGGCCGTCGGCGGCAAGGTTGCCGGATCGGTGTCCAAGAAGACGGATTACGTTGTGGCCGGCGCCGATGCCGGCAGCAAGCTCGACAAGGCGAGGCAGCTGGGGCTTGTCGTTCTGGGGGAAGACGAGTTGCGGGATTTGCTGCGCGCGGCGGATATTTCTCCGCCCGATAGCCAGGCTGTATTGTTCGAGGACAAACAATGAAAAAAGTAACAAAGGCCGTGTTCCCGGTGGCGGGGCTGGGCAGTCGCTTCCTGCCCGCCACCAAGGCGAGTCCCAAGGAAATGATGCCCATCGTCGACAAGCCCTTGATCCAGTACGCGGTCGAGGAGGCCGTGGCGGCGGGGGTGACCGATCTTGTCTTCATCACCGGCCGCTCGAAGCGCGCGATCGAGGATCACTTCGACAAGGCCTACGAGCTTGAAACCGAGCTCGAGATGCGCGGCAAGATGGAGCTGCTGAAGATCGTCCGTGATACGGTTCCGGCCCACGTCAATTGCATCTACATCCGTCAGGCGGAAGCCCTCGGGCTCGGGCATGCCGTGCTGTGCGCCGCGCCGGTGGTTGGCGAAGAGCCTTTCGCGGTGCTGCTGGCCGACGATCTGCTGGACGGACAGGGCGATCTGCCGGTGATGCGCCAGATGGTGGATGTGTATAACTACAACCGCTGTTCGGTGCTCGGTGTCATGAACGTCGACCGTGAGCAAACGAAGCACTACGGTGTTGTCAGTACCGAGCGCGACTCCGGCGAGGTTCAGCGCGTGACGGGCATCGTCGAAAAGCCGAAGCCCGAGGAGGCGCCGTCCACCCAGGCGGTGATCGGACGCTACATCCTGACCGGCCGGATCTTCGATCATCTGCGCCAACTCAAGCCGGGCGCCGGCGGCGAGCTCCAGCTGACCGATGCAATTGCCTCGCTGCTGCAGGAAGAAGCCGTGCTCGCCTACCAGTTCAAGGGCGTCCGCTACGACTGCGGATCGAAGCTGGGCTACCTGCAGGCAACGGTCGAACTCGGTCTGAAGCACCCTGAAGTGGGGGTCGAATTTGCAGCCTTTCTGGCGTCCCGGGGTTCGTAAGCGGAAAAATCAGGACATAAAAAAACGCGGCCCTTGAGCCGCGTTTCTTATGGGCGCCGGGGTTTTCTCCGGCGTTTTCATTGCTGTTAGGCGTCGGCACGGGACGCGCGCTTGCGGTCCTGTTCCTTCAGGTGACGCTTGCGCAGGCGGATGCTCTTCGGCGTGATTTCCACGAT
This sequence comes from Zoogloea sp., assembly GCA_016720685.1. Classification (GTDB taxonomy): domain Bacteria; phylum Pseudomonadota; class Gammaproteobacteria; order Burkholderiales; family Rhodocyclaceae; genus Zoogloea. Next base: position 13,766 of record JADKKC010000004.1, on the reverse strand, counting down.
CTCGTCATCGGCGATGAATTCGATGGCGGATTCGAGGGTCAGCGAGATCGGGTTGATCAGGCGGACGGCTTCGTCGGTGCCGGAGGCGCGCACGTTGGTCAGCTGCTTGCCTTTGATCGGATTGACCACGAGGTCGTTGTCGCGGGTGTGGATGCCGATGATCATGCCTTCGTACAGCGCATCGCCCGGGCTCACGAACATGCGGCCGCGATCCTGCAGGTTCCACAGGGCGTAGGCCACGGCTTCGCCGTCGTTCTGCGAGATCAGCACGCCGTTGCGACGCTCGGCCATCTGGCCGGCCATCGGGCCGTAGTCATCGAACACGTGGCTGGCCAGGCCGGTACCGCGGGTCATGGTCAGGAATTCGCCCTGGAAGCCGATCAGGCCACGGGCGGGGATGCGGTATTCGAGGCGCACGCGGCCCTTGCCGTCCGGCTGCATGTCCTGGAGTTCGCCACGGCGACGGCCGAGTTCTTCCATCACGCCGCCCTGGTGGTCTTCTTCCACGTCGACGGTGAGCATTTCGTACGGCTCGCACTTCACGCCGTCGATTTCCTTGAACACCACGCGCGGACGGCCGACAGCCAATTCGTAGCCTTCGCGACGCATGTTTTCGAGGAGGATGGTCAGGTGCAGTTCGCCACGGCCGGCAACTTCGAACACGTCGGAGTCACCGGTGAAGCTCACGCGCAGCGCGACGTTCTTGAGCAGTTCCTTTTCGAGGCGCTCGCGAATCTGGCGGCTGGTGACGAACTTGCCTTCGCGGCCCGCCAGCGGGGAGGAGTTGACCATGAAGTTCATGGTCAGGGTCGGCTCGTCCACTGCGATCGGGGTCATGCCTTCGAGGCATTCCGGATCACACAGGGTGACACCGATGTTGACCTGGGAAATACCGGCCACCAGCACGATGTCGCCGGCTTCGGCCATTTCTGCGGGGGAGCGCTCGAGGCCCTTGAAGGTCAGGATCTGGCTGACCTTGCCCTTGCCGCGGTTCTCGTCGCCGTACATCACGACAACTTCCTGGTTGGGGCGGATGCGGCCGCGCTTGATGCGGCCGATGCCGATCTGGCCCATGTAGGTGGAGTAGTCGAGGGAGCAGACCTGCATCTGCAGCGGGCCGTCGGAATCCACGTGGGGAGCCGGAACGTGCTTGAGGACGGCTTCGAAAAGCGGACGCATGTCGGTGCGCTCGTCGTCGATGTTTTCGATCGCAAAGCCGTTCAGGCCGGATGCGTAGATAACCGGGAAGTCGAGCTGCTCTTCGGTGGCGCCGAGCTTGTCGAAGAGATCGAAGGTGTGGTTGATCACCCAGTCAGGACGGGCGCCCGGACGGTCGATCTTGTTGACCACGACGATGGGCTTGAGGCCCAGTGCCAGCGCCTTGCGGGTCACGAAGCGGGTCTGGGGCATCGGGCCTTCGACGGCGTCGACCAGCAGCAGAACGCTGTCGACCATCGACAGCACGCGCTCGACTTCACCGCCGAAGTCGGCGTGTCCCGGGGTGTCGACGATGTTGATGTGGGTGTCACCGTACTGGATCGCACAGTTCTTCGACAGGATGGTGATGCCGCGTTCCTTTTCGATATCACCCGAGTCCATGACTCGTTCGCTGACCTGCTGGTTTTCACGGAAGGTGCCGGACTGGCGCAGGAGCTGGTCGACAAGGGTGGTTTTGCCGTGGTCAACGTGAGCGATGATGGCAATGTTTCGAATGGAACGGGACATGTGTATGGATACCGAAAGTACTTGTATAGCTTGACATTTTAGCACGTATTTGCGCATTGCAGCATAGCGAGCTTGTGGCGGCGCGCATGCTAACATCGCGCCCCATAGCGTCTTTCTAGGAGTAGCGCGGCATGCTGGCGATTATCGGCGGTAGCGGCCTGACCCAACTGGCCAACCTTAGCGTGATCCGCCGCGAGGTGGTGCGCACGCCCTACGGCGAACCCTCCGGTGCGCTGACCTTCGGGCAGTTGTGCGCCCGGCCGGTCGTTTTTCTGGCGCGTCACGGCTACGGCCACACGATTCCGCCGCATCGGGTCAATTACCAGGCCAATCTCTGGGCGCTACGCGAGGCCGGGGTCAGCGAAATCATCTCGGTGGCGTCGGTGGGTGGTATCCGCAGCGATCTGTGTCCGGGTTCGCTGGTCGTGCCCGACCAGATCATCGATTACACGTGGGGCGCAAGAGCACCTTTCACGAGAACTCCGATGAGCCGGTGGTGCACATCGACTTTACCGAGCCCTACGACGACGGCGTGCGCCGACGCATCCTGGCCGCCGGGGTGACCGCCGGTCAGCCCATCGTCGATGGCGCGGTGTACGCCGCAACGCAGGGGCCGCGCCTTGAGACCGCCGCCGAGATCAATCGCCTGGAGCGCGATGGCGCCGATCTGGTCGGTATGACCGGCATGCCGGAGGCCGCGCTGGCGAGGGAGCTGGGCATTCCGTACGCGGCCATCAATGTGGTTGCCAACTTTGCGGCCGGGCGTGCGTCGAGCGAGCATGAGATCTGCTTTGACAGCATCGATGCGGTGCTGCGTGAGGCGATGGGGCGCGTGCGCAACGTGCTCGATCACCTCTGCGAAGCATGATCCGCGAGGTCTTGCGCATGGGCGATGGGCGTCTGCTGCGCCGTGCCCAGCCGGTCGAGGCCTTCGGAACGCCCGCGTTGGCGGCGCTGATCGAAGACATGCGCGACACCATGCGCCACCTCACCGGCGCCGGCCTGGCTGCGCCGCAGATTGGTGTGGATCTGCGTGTCGTGATCTTTGGTGGCGGGCCAAGCCCGCGCTATCCGGATGCGTCCGTGGTGCCGGACACGGTACTGATCAATCCTGTGCTGACGCCGCTAGTGGATGAAGAGGAGGGCGGCTGGGAAGGCTGCCTTTCGGTGCCCGGGCTGCGCGGCTGGGTGCCGCGATGGACACAGCTCCACTACACGGGCTTCGATGCATCGGGGGCGCTCATCGAGCGTGTCGCCACCGGTTTTCACGCCCGCGTGGTGCAGCATGAATGTGATCACCTGGACGGTGTCCTGTACCCGATGCGGGTTCGGGACTTCTCGCGTTTTGGTTACACCGACGTGCTGTTTCCGGATGCCCAGGTGGCTGACGACTGAGCATCCGCACGCAATCATCCATTACCTATATTGCGAGTTTTTCCAGCAGTTCGGATTCGATCTTCAGCACTTTGGCGTCCTGGGTGAGATCGGAGCCGCTGATCAGGAAGGTGTCTTCCACCCGTTCGCCGAGGGTTGCGATCTTGGCCGTGTGCAGGTTGATGCGATAGTTCCAATGTTTGGGCGACCCCGAACAGCAGGCCGGGGCGGTCGGCGGCGGTTACCGACATGATGTAGTACTGCCCGCGCTCGTCGGGGCGGATGTTGACCTCGGGCGTTATCGGGAAATGCCGTACTTCCCGCGACAGCCGGCCGGTGGCGGGCTGGTCGATGGGCGTGTTGCTTTGCAGGCGCTCGGTGAGGTCGTGCTCGAGCAGGTTGATGAGGTCGCGGTAGTGGATTTCCTGGCCCGGGTCGAGCAGAACGAAGCTGTCGAGCGCGAAGCCGTGGCGGGTGGTGTGGATCTTGGCATCGGCGATCGAGAAGCCGAGGCGGGCGAAAAAGCCGCATAGCCGCACGAAGAGATCCGGCTGGTCCTTCATGTAAACCATCACCTGCAGGCCTTCGCCATTGTGGCTGGGGCGGGCCTTGACGACCGGCTCGTCGGATTCGATCCGGTAATACAGCATGCGGGTGTGCCAGGCGATTTCCTCGGCTTCGTGGCGCATGAAGTAAACGGTGTCGAGCTGGGCCCACAGACTGTCTTCGGTGCCGGGGCGCAGGCCGTAGTAGCGCAGCAGGTTGCGTGCGTCGTCCTGGCGAAGGGGAATGCCGAGGGCCTGCTGGGGTGTTGCACCGCGCAGCAGGCGCTGGGTGGCGAAGAAAAGATCTTCGAGCAGCTTGCCCTTCCAGCCATTCCAAACCTTCGGGCTGGTGCCGCGAATATCGGCGTGGGTCAGGATGTAGAGTGCGGTAAGGCGACGCTCGGTTTTGACCAGGTCGCCGAAACGGCGGATTACATCGAGATCGGACAGATCCTGTTTTTGCGCCACGTTGGACATTGAAAGATGCTGCCCGACCAGCCATTCGACCAATGAGGTGTCGGTTTCGTCGAGCCCGTGGGAGGTGCAGAAATCCCGTGCGTCTTTCATGCCGAGCTTTGAGTGGTCGCCGCCGCGGCCTTTGGCGATATCGTGAAACAGCGCCGCGATGTGGATCAGCCAGGGTTTCTCGAAGCTGGTGGCGAGCCGCGTCATGAGCGGGTACTCGTGGGCGTGCTCGGCGACCATCAGGCGCCGCACGTTGCGCAGCACCTGCAGGATGTGCTGGTCTACGGTGTAGACATGAAAGAGGTCGTGCTGCATCTGGCCGACGATGCGCCGCCAGGCGGGCAGGTAGAAGCTCAGGATGCCGTACTGGTTCATCCGGCGCATTTCGTGAACCACGCCGCGTTTTTGTTGCAGCAGGCGCAGAAAGAGCGCGCGATTCGCCGGGTCATGGCGAAAATCGGCATTGATGAGCTTGCGGCCGCGCCACAGGGCGCGCAGGGTGCGTGCCGTCATGCCCTTTAGCTCGGAGCGTTGCTGGAGGATCAGGAAACATTCGAGCAGGGCGCTCGGATGACGATCGAAGACGCCTTCGTCGCGTACGTCCAGGAGTTCGCGGACGCACTGGAAGCGCTCGTTGATGTTGATTGCCGCGGGGTAGCGGTTCGGAAAGAGCTCGACGCCAAAATTGAGCAGCAGGATGGTGTTGAGCTGGGTGACCTTCTTTGCCGTGCGGTAATACTCCTGCATGAAAACTTCGGAGGCGCGGCGGTTCTCGCTGGCCTCGAAGCCAAACTTGCGGGCGAGTTTTTCCTGGTGGTCGAAAAGCAGGCGGTCCTCGCGGCGCCCGGTGAGGTGGTGCAGGCGGATTCGGGCGTGTTGCAGGAAGCGCTCGAGTTCGCGCAGTTCGGTGGCTTCTTCGGCGGTGATCAGCGCGTGCCTGGCCAGGTCGCGCCAGTGGGTGCCAAAACCGGCTGCGCGGCTGATCCAGCCGATTAATTGCAGGTCACGCAGGCCGCCGGGGCTCTCCTTGCAGTTGGGTTCCAGCGAGTAGGGCGTGTCGGCGTGGCGCGTGTAGCGCTGTTCCTGTTCAAGGCACTTCGCCTTGAAGAACTGTCCGGGGTTGAGGTGGCTGCGCAGGCTGGTGGTGAAACGTTGGAACAGCCTCTCGTTGCCGCCGATGAGGCGGGCTTCGAGCAGGTTGGTCATCACGGTTACGTCGCGCCCGGCCTCTTCGATGCATTCATCGACCGTACGCACGCTGTGCCCGATCTCGAGGCCCACGTCCCAGATCAGGCTGATCATCTGGGTCAGGCGCTCGCCGAGTTCGTCATTCGGCGGGCTTTCGAGCAGGAACAGCAGGTCCACATCCGAGCCGGGGAAGAGTTCCTCGCGCCCGTAGCCGCCGACCGCCACCAGTGCGGCTGATGCCGGCAGGCTGAAACCCTTCCAGATTTCAACAAGTACGCCATCCACCAGTTGCGAACGACCCTTGAGTATGGGCTCGGTCAGGGGGCGTGCTTCGTAGGCGGCGCGCAGCGACTCGCCGCCGCTCTTCAGGCGGGCCTTGTAGCGGGTGATGAGATCACGGGCTGAGTCGGGCGGAACGAGGGCAGGCGTGTTGTCGGGCATTGTCTGGGATGGCGTGGGCCGGTCGAAGCTTGCGGTAATGCTCAGGGCAGCAGGTGGGCGACGATATCCGGGCGGGCAGGGCTGCCGGCGGAAAGGGTCAGGACTTCGACGCCGGTTTCGGTAACCAGCACCATGTGCTCCCACTGGGCCGACAGGCTGCGGTCGCGGGTGACGATGGTCCACCCGTCGGGCAGTTCTGAAATGGCCGGTTTGCCGGCATTGATCATCGGCTCGATCGTGAAGATCATGCCCGGCTTGAGTTCGATACCGGTCCCGGCCTTGCCGTAATGCAGCACCTGGGGGTCTTCATGGAATTTGGCCCCGATGCCGTGCCCGCAGAATTCACGGACGACCGAGAAACCATTCGCTTCCGCATGCTTCTGGATGGCGTGGCCGATGTCGCCGAGATGGGCGCCTGGCTTGACCTGGGCAATGCCGAGCCACATGCATTCGTAGGTGATTTCACACAGGCGTCTGGCGCGGATCGAGGTTTCGCCGACGATGAACATGCGGCTGGTGTCGCCGTGGTAAGCATTCTTGATCACGGTGATATCCAGATTGACGATGTCGCCTTTCTTGAGAATCACCTTTTCATTCGGCACTCCATGACAAACCTGATGGTTGACCGACGTGCATATCGATTTGGGATAGGGTACGTAGCCCGGCGGGGCGTAGTTCAGGGGCGCGGGAATGCAGCCCTGGACATCAACCATGTAGTCATGGCAAAGCTTGTCGATTTCGGCGGTGCTGACGCCGGCCTTGACGAAAGGCGTGATGTAATCGAGGACTTCCGAGCCGAGCCGGCCCGCAATGCGCATCTTCTCGATTTCGTCCGGCGTTTTTATGGTTACGCTCATGGAGGCTTGATCTGCTGGGTTTTTTGAGCCCGTTAGGCTAGCTCATGCAGCCTGTTCGGGCAATGCACGATGTGCCGCCCAGTCTGGGAATGGTGGCCCGGTCTTGAGGGGCGCGGTCGGATACTGCTACAATCTGCGGCTTGGCTGGCAAGGGTGCCAGTCAAAATACACACGTCCGGCCCATTGGGGTCCGGTGGGCGTCTGAAAGGGTGCCTGCGGCGTAGCCTGATTCTGCACTAGCGGGGTCGGCAGGCCGGGCGGCGGTCAAACCTCAGTATTGGAGTCAAAAATGTCTGTCACCATGCGTCAAATGCTCGAAGCGGGCGTCCACTTCGGCCACCAAACCCGTTTCTGGAACCCGAAGATGGCGCCGTTCATCTTCGGTCAGCGCAACAAGATCCACATCGTCAATCTGGAAAAGACCCTCGTCAAGTACAACGAGGCGACTGCCTTTGTGCGCAAGCTGGCTTCCAACCGCGGCAACATCATGTTCGTCGGCACCAAGCGTCAGGCTCGCGAAATCGTGGCTGAAGAAGCCCGTCGCGCCGGCATGCCCTACGTCGACGAGCGCTGGCTCGGCGGTATGCTCACCAACTTCAAGACCGTCAAGGTTTCGATCAAGCGTCTGAAGGACATGGAAGCCATGGTGGAAGACGGCTCCATCGAGCGTCTGTCCAAGAAGGAAGCCCTGATGGCCTCCCGCGAACTCGAAAAGCTGCAAAAGAGCCTTGGTGGTATCAAGGAACTCGGCGGCCTGCCGGATGCGCTGTTCGTCATCGACGTCGGCTATCACAAAATTGCCATCACCGAAGCCAACAAGCTGGGAATCCCGGTTGTGGCCGTGGTCGATACCAACCACACCCCGGAGGGCGTCGATTTCGTGATCCCCGGTAACGACGACTCCTCCCGCGCCATCCGTCTGTACGCCCGCGGCATCGCCGACGCCGTGCTGGAAGGTCGCAACCAGATTCTCCAGGAAATCGTGGGTGCCGGCTCCGACGAATTCGTCGAAGTGGAAGACGGCGCCGAAGAGCAAGCCTGATTTTCCGGGCGGGCGCCAGGTGCGCCCGCCATGCATTACGACTGAATCCGATTCAATAGAGTTAACTAGGAGCAAGCATGGCGGAAATCACCGCAAGCATGGTCAAGGAGCTGCGCGAGAAAACCGACGCGCCGATGATGGAATGCAAGAAGGCGCTGTCCGAAGCCGCTGGCGACTTGGCGAAGGCCGAAGAGATTCTGCGCGTCAAGCTGGGCAACAAGGCTTCCAAGGCTGCCACCCGCGTGACCGCCGAGGGCATTGTCGGCATCTACATCTCCGCCGACGCCAAGCTTGGCGCGATGGTTGAAGTGAACTGCGAGACCGACTTCGTGGCCAAGAACGACGAGTTCCTGGCTCTGGTCCAGAACGTTGCTGAACTGGTCGCCACCAAGAATCCTGCCGACGTGGAGGCGCTGTCTGCGCTCGATATCAACGGTCAGAGCGTCGAAGAAACCCGCAAGGCGCTGATCGGCAAGATCGGTGAAAACATGTCCATCCGCCGCTTCGTGCGCGTAGATGCCAAGGGCGCTGTCGCCAGCTACATCCACGGCGGTTCCAAGATCGGCGTGCTGATCGACCTCGTGGGCGGCGACGAAGCTCTCGCGAAGGATCTGGCCATGCACATCGCCGCGTCCAAGCCCAAGTCTCTCGATGCCTCCGGTGTGCCTGTCGAACTGCTCGAGGTTGAGCGTCGCATCGCCATCGAGAAGGCTCGCGAAGCCGGCAAGCCGGAAGCCATGCTTGAGAAGATTGCTGACGGCACTGTCCAGAAATTCCTCAAGGACGTGACCTTGCTGGATCAGGTCTTCGTCAAGGCAGAAGACGGCAAGCAGACGGTCAGTCAGCTTCTGAAGGCCAAGGGTGCATCCGTGGCCGGCTTCACGCTGTTCATCGTCGGTGAAGGCATCGAGAAGAAAGTGACCGACTTCGCTGCTGAAGTGGCTGCCCAGGCCGCTGCGGCCGCGCAGAAGTAAGAGGTAGAGCACAATGAGTCAGCCTGCCTACAAGCGAATTCTCCTCAAGCTCTCCGGCGAAGCCCTGATGGGCGCCGACGCCTATGGTATCAACCAGGATGTCGTTGGCGGGATTGTCCGGGATGTGGTCGAAGTGACCCGTCTCGGCGTCGAGGTCGGAGTCGTTATTGGAGGCGGGAACATCTTCCGTGGAATGGCAGGGGCGGCATCCGGTATGGATCGCGCGACTGCTGACTACATGGGGATGCTGGCCACCGTGATGAACGCCATGGCCCTTGCGGATGCATTTCGCGCCGCGGGGGTCAATGCGCGTGTCCAGTCTGCATTGCGGATCGACCAGGTGGTCGAGCCCTACATACGCGGCAAGGCAATTCGTTACCTCGAAGAGGGGCGTGTCGTCATTTTCGGTGCTGGAACGGGTAACCCGTTTTTCACGACCGATACGGCAGCGGCGCTGCGCGGCTCCGAGATCGGTGCGGATATCGTGCTTAAAGCCACCAAGGTGGATGGCATCTACACCGCTGATCCAAAGAAGGATCCTGCAGCGACGCGCTTTCAGCGGATTTCCTTCGACGAGGCAATCAGTCGGAATCTGGCGGTGATGGACGCGACGGCGTTCGCTTTGTGCCGTGATCAGCGTCTGCCGATCAATGTCTTCAGCCTCTTCAAGAGCGGAGCGCTGAAGCGCGTCGTGATGGGCGAAGATGAAGGTACACTGGTTTATTGCTGAGGATGAACCGATGATTTCGGAACTCAAGAAAACTACTGAAGCCAAGATGCAGAAGTCCATCGAAGCGCTCAAGCTGGATCTCGCAAAAGTGAGAACCGGACGGGCGCACACCGGAATTCTGGATCACGTTACGGTTGATTACTACGGTAGTCCCGTGCCGATCAGCCAGGTCGCCAACGTGACCCTGATCGACTCGCGCACGCTGGGTGTCCAGCCGTGGGAAAAGCCGATGGTCGGCAAGGTTGAAAAGGCCATCCGTGACGCTGATCTGGGGCTGAATCCTGCGTCCCAGGGTGAAATTATTCGCGTGCCGATGCCTGCACTGACCGAAGAGCGCCGCAAGGAGCTGATCAAGGTGGTCAAGGGTGAAGGCGAAGGTACCAAAGTTGCTGTGCGCAATCTGCGTCGCGACGCCAATGCTTCGCTCAAGGACGCCCTCAAGGCGAAAACGATTTCAGAGGACGACGAACGCCGGACTCAGGACGAGATCCAGAAGCTGACCGACAAGGCTGTCATTGAAATCGACAAGCTTCTCGCACAGAAGGAACAAGAGCTGATGCAGATCTGACACGCGTGTCAGTAGCTGCTTTTACGGTTCTTGTCAGGCGGAGATAACATGGTGCGATTGCCGTTTACGAGCTCCACGCGGAGCGTGCCCGAGGCCGTTCAGGTCCCGCGGCATATCGCGATAATCATGGACGGCAACGGGCGCTGGGCGCGAAAGCGTTTTATGCCGCGGGTCGCTGGTCATGCGAAGGGCGTCGACTCCCTGCGTGAGGTTATCCGGACCTGCCTCGATCGGGGCGTCGAATACCTCACCGTCTTTGCCTTCAGTTCCGAAAACTGGCGTCGCCCTCAGGACGAAGTGTCTTTTCTGATGCAGTTGTTCGTGAAATCCCTCAAGGCGGAAATCGAGCGGATTCACCGAAACAACATTCGTCTGCGCGTGGTGGGTGAACTCGAGCGTTTCGACAAGGCGCTGGTGGATCTCATTCGCGACGGGGAGACGCTTACCGCCGGCAACACCAAGATGCATCTGACGATCTGCGCGAATTACGGCGGACGCTGGGACATCATGCAGGCTGTCGGCAAAATGATCGCTGCGGGTCCGGGTGTCGGTAGCGGGTTCTCGGAAGAGGACCTGGTGCCCCATCTCGCTCTGGGTTTCAGCCCTGAGCCTGATCTCTTCATCCGAACGGGTGGCGAGAAGCGGATCAGCAATTTCATGCTCTGGCAGCTCGCCTATTCCGAATTGTATTTCACCGACAAGCTGTGGCCGGAGTTTGGCGAAGCCGAACTCGACGAGGCAATTGCGTCTTACCGGGGACGCGAGCGTCGCTTCGGCAGAACCAGCGAGCAACTGGTCAAGGACGAATCCGACCCATCAGCACCCGGCCATGCTTAAGGCGCGGGTCATCACCGCGCTGTTCCTTCTTGCGGGCCTGCTTTCCGCTGTATTCCTGCTTCCAGCCTTCGGCTGGCTTGTTTTCGTGTCGGTCGTGTGTGGCGCGGCGGCTGCGGAGTAAGGCGGAATCGTCGGTTTTTCGGTTGTCCGTCGCCGTGTTTATGCGCTGTTGCTTGGATTCATCTGTCTGGCTGGTGGATTGGTTGCAGGCTTGAACCGCGAAGAAACCGTGGCTCCGTTCAGCCTGGTTCCAGTTTATGCAGTCAGTGCATTGTTCTGGATACTCTGCGCTCCGTTCTGGTTGCGGGCTCGCTGGGCCTTGTCTGGCAGCGGAGCGTCGGCCATCGTCGGTGTCGTCCTGTGGCTGCCTCCCAGCCTGGCAATGGCTCACCTGCGACTGCTCAGCCCGTGGCTCTTGCTTGGCGTTATGGCGGCAGTGTGGGTCGCCGATATTGCTGCCTACTTCACCGGTCGCGCTTTCGGGAGGCGCAAGCTTGCTCCTTCGATCAGTCCTGGCAAAAGTTGGGAAGGTGCTTACGGTGCGGTGGTTGGCGTGGTGATTTATGGCCTCCTGTGTCTTTCATTCACAGGTCACGGCACGACCGATGCCGGCACGATTGCTGTCATTGTTGGCGCCTTGGTTGCGTTCACAGCGATCAGTATCATGGGTGACCTGTTTGAATCGATGCTCAAGCGTCAGGCCGGAGTCAAGGACAGCGGAACCCTTCTTCCAGGCCACGGTGGAATTCTCGACCGGATAGACAGCCTGACGTCGACCTTGCCTTTTGCCGGTCTGCTGGTGCTTTGGTTCGCACGATAAGTCATGGCTCACGACAAAAAATTCATCACTGTTCTTGGCGCGACAGGCTCCATTGGCGTCAGCACCCTTGACGTAGCGTCACGTCACCCAGAGCGCTACGGGGTTTTTGCCTTGACGGCTCACCGTCAGGTGGACAAGCTTTTCGAGCAGTGCATGACCCATCGTCCCGCCTATGCGGTGCTGGATCGCAGCGAAGACGCGCAGCGCCTGCAGTCGCGCCTCGATAGTGCCGGATGTTGCACCGAAGTGCTTGCCGGAGCCGGTTCGCTTGCTGCGGTGGCGTCTGCGCCTGAGGTGGATATAGTGATGGCGGCGATCGTGGGTGCCGCCGGTCTCGTTCCGACGCTCGCCGCTGCGCGTAGCGGAAAGCGCATCCTGCTGGCCAACAAGGAGGCGCTTGTGATGTCGGGAGCGCTGTTCATGCAGGAGGTTGAATCCAATGGTGCAATCCTGCTGCCCATCGACAGCGAACATAACGCGATATTTCAGGCCCTGCCGGCTGGCTTCCGGCAGAAGGTAGACGGAACCGAAGTCACCCGTATCCTGCTCACCGCTTCAGGCGGGCCGTTCCGTTGCAAGCCTGTTGAAGAGCTCGCTGCCGTGACGCCGGAAATGGCCTGTGCTCATCCGAACTGGGTCATGGGGCGAAAGATCTCGGTCGATTCGGCGACGATGATGAACAAGGGGCTGGAGGTTATCGAGGCGCACTGGTTGTTCAGTGCGCCTGCCGAACGGATCGAGGTCGTCATCCATCCCGAGAGCGTGATCCACTCGATGGTGGCTTACGTGGATGGCTCTGTTATCGCGCAGCTCGGTAACCCGGACATGCGCACGCCGATTGCACATGCCATGGCCTATCCGGAGCGTGTGGACGCTGGAGTTCGGCCGTTGGACCTCTTTGCGGTAGGGCAGCTCAACTTCGAGCGCCCCGACCTGGAGCGTTTTCCTTGTCTTGCGCTCGCCTATCGAGCGCTCAAGGTGGGCGCCACGGCACCGGCTGTGCTCAACGCAGCCAATGAGGTGGCGGTAGGGAGTTTCCTCGAGGGGGGGCTGGGTTTCGACCGGATCTCGGACGTTATCGCTGCAACTCTCGACGCTGTGGAAATGCAGCCGGCCGACTCGCTGGATAGCGTGCTGGAGGCTGATCGGCGCGCCCGCCTGGTGGCGGCGAATTTCGTTCGCCAGTTCTGTCAGTGACGGGTATGCGTCCGGCGTTTCCGAAGGGCGCGCGTCGCCTGTGGCGTGAGGTCTCCCGATGAGTCTGCTGGATTACGTCCTGCCCTTCCTGCTGGCGCTCGGCATTCTGATTGTCGTGCATGAGTTTGGTCACTATCTGGTGGCCCGCTTGTGTGGTGTCCGCGTGCTGCGTTTTTCCCTGGGTTTCGGAAAACCCCTTTTGGTGTGGCGTGCCGGCGCCGACAAGACGGAATGGGTGTTGGCGATGTTCCCGCTGGGGGGCTACGTAAAAATGCTCGATGAGCGCGAGGCGCCCGTGCATTCCGATGAGCTGCATCGGGCATTCAACAGGCAGAGTGTGTGGCGCAGAATTGCCATCGTGGCCGCGGGGCCAGTTGCCAACCTCTTGCTGGCCATCGCGCTGTACTGGGGCCTGTACGTAAGTGGAGTCGAGGAGTTGCGGCCGCGCCTCGGTGCGCCCGTGGCGGGGAGCCAGGCGGAGCGGGTTGGTTTCCGGGATGGTGAGCTGATTCGTTCAGTGAATGGACGGGCGGTTGAAACGTGGCAAGAGTTTCGCTGGCGCCTGCTCGACGATGCGCTTGAGCGCCGCGGAGCGCGCATAGAGACGATCAACGATGCCCGGGAAATCGTGATTCGAGATCTGGACCTGATGGCCGTCGACGTGGATCAGAGCCAGACTGATGTTGCCAGCCAGCTGGGCCTGCAGCTTTACCGCCCCAATCTGCCGGCGGTGCTCGGCAAACTGACTCCGGACGGCCCCGCTCAGGCAGCCGGCATGCGATCGGGCGACCGCGTGTTGCGTATCGGCGAAAAGCAGATCAACGCCTGGGGAGAACTGGTGGCCACCGTGCGTGATGCGCCGGGACAGTCGCTCGAGGTGGAGGTCGAGCGCGACGGTCAGTCGGCGGTCTTTCGCCTGGAGCCCAGGGGTGTCGAAGAGAACGGTCGCACGATCGGCCGTATCGGTGTTTCGATGGCCAATGCCGAAGCACAGCGCGAGTTG
>JADKKC010000003.1 GCA_016720685.1 Zoogloea sp. | reverse complement strand
TCGTCGGGCCCATTGCGCCGCGTTTTTTGGAGCCGACCACGTAGAAGGCGGCTTTGCCGTCGATCCAGGCGCCCTTGGGGGCTTCCCAGGTGGTCTTGTCGAGATCCTGCACGTAGATGGCCTTGACCTTGCGGGCCTGTTCGGGCTTGAGGTAAAGGGAGAACATTTCCATCGTGTCGCAGAAGAATTCGGGCTCGGGCGTGCCGTCGTAGTGGATTTGCGCCTTGGGGCCGGGGTAGTCGCCAAGGAGCATGCCGTCGAGGGAGCAGGAGGTGTCCTTGCCGATTTCGACCGGGGCGACGCGGGTGTCGGTGCTTTGGCCGCAGGCGGTAAGCAGGCTGACGGCCAGCAGCAGCGCGGCGGTGTGGGCAACAAGCGGCGGAATTTTCATCGTTCGAATCTCCAGATGGCCACGGCGAGCGGGCCGACGATCCAGGCGAGCATGACGCCGCCGAGGGTGGCGGGGTTGCTCAGGGCTTCGGGGAAAACGGTGGCGAGGCCATAAAGGGTGCGCACTTCGTCGAGGCTGAACACGTTGAGCACGCGGAAGACATCGGCGGGGTTGGCCAGCAGCAGGTAGGGGAAGATCGCGCCGCCATAGTCGCCGGCGGTAACCACCAGCGCGCCCAGCAGCAGCAGATCGAAAACCAGCACAAAGAAGAACCAGGTGCCGATGGCCAGGCCCGAGGCGCGGGTGCGATCCGCGGCGAACACCGAGAGCATCACCGCGATGCTCAGGAAGGCGAAGCCGAGCAGGATGGCCGAGCCCATGAAGCCGGCGTAGTGGAAGAGGGCGTTGAGGTTGAGCTGGGGCGAGAGGATCAGCCCCACCGCGCCAAAGCCGGCGATGGTGGAAAAGGCCAGCGCCCCGGCAAGGCCCGCGTATTTGCCAAGGATGAGTTCCTTGCGCGTTATTGGCAGGGTGAGCAGCAAGTCCAGCGAGCCGCGCTCGCGCTCGCCCACGATGGCGTCGAAGCCGAGGATCAGGGCGATCAGCGGGATGAGGTAGATCACCAGGCTGACCAGCGAGGCGATGGTGACGTCGATGGATCGAAACCCCACCGCGCCCTGCTGGGCCGCGCCAAAGTAGGCGATGACCAGCGCAAACACGGTAAATACAACCGCCACGGCCAGCACCCAGCGGTTGCGGATGCGGTCCCAGAATTCCTTGCCGGCGACGATGCCGATCTGTCTGAAGTCGATGGAGAGCATGGGCTTAGTTCCGGTAGCCGAAGAACACATCTTCGAGGGACGGTTCGCGGACGTGGAGATCGCGCATGGTGTCGCCGAGGGTGGCGAGGCGGGCCAGCGCAGGCATCTTGGCCTCCCGTGGCAGGCGGATGTGGAGAATGCTGCCGGCCTCCTCGATGCTTTCGATGGCGATGCCCTGGAGCACGCGGGCGACCTGCTCGGCGAGGCCGGCGCCGCCGGCAATCTCGAGGGTGAGCGGCAGGTTCATGCCTTCGCGCAGATCCTGCACGGTGCCGGTGGCACGGATCAGGCCGCCTTCCATGATGGCGAGGCGATCCACGCGTTCCTGGATCTCGGCGAGGATGTGGGAGGTGAGGACCATCGTCACGCCTTCATCGCGGAGTTCGCGCAGGATGCGGTAGAAGTCGCGGATGGCGCCAGGGTCGAGGCCGGTGGTGGGCTCGTCGAGAAAAAGCAGGCGCGGCGTGCCGAGCAGGGCCTGGGCAAAGCCGAGGCGCTGGCGCATGCCCTTGGAGTATTCGCGCACGCGCCGGCTGGCGGCGTGGCTGAGGCCGACTTTTTCGAGCAGCGCGGGGCAGTCTTTACGCGGCACGGCTTTGAGGTCGGCAAAGAAATACAGGGTTTCGATGCCGGTGAGGTTGTCGTAGAGAACCACGTTTTCCGGCAGATAACCGATCTTGCGCCGGGTTTCGCGAAAGCGCGGGCCATTCACCTTTTCGCCGTCCAGAAGGATTTCGCCGGAGGTGATGGGGATGAGGCCGAGCATCATCTTGAAGAGGGTGCTCTTGCCGGCGCCGTTGTGGCCGATGAGGCCGAACAGCTCGCCCGCGGCGATGGACAGGTCGACACCTTTTACCGCTTGCACGGTGCCGAAATCCTTGGTCGCCCCGCGGGCTTCAACGATATTGCTTGCCAAGCCATTTTCTCCAGTCGGAATGTTCGGGGCGCATGCGCGGATTGTTATCCACGATGCTGGGGGCGCGCAGCAGCGGAAACTGCTGGGCGATCAGGCGCAATGTCTGGATGGCCGGGCTGGCCAGCAGCAACTTGACCAGCGGGTGTTTCCAGGTCAGCCGGTCGACCATGTCGTTGGCCTCGTAAGGCACGTCGCCGCGGCCATCGCCGTTGCGGTCCCAGCCCACGTAGTTGCTCCAGTGGTTGCCTTCCTTGACGCCCCAGGGTTCATCCTTGGAAGCGACGTATTTCACCTGCTCGCGGTTGGAGATGAAGTCGTTCTTCTCGACCACGTTGCGGGTCGAGCCGGCCCACAGGTGCACGCCCACCTGGTTGTCCACCACCAGGTTGTTGCGCAGCACGTTGTATTCGGCGTCGTAGATGAAAAAGCCGCGGGCGTTGCCGGCCACGATATTGCCCTCGACCACCGCGTCCTGGATGGTGCGCAGCATGATGCCGTGGTCGGAATTGCCCCAGGCCCGGTTGTTGCGCACGATCTGGTCGCGCACTTCCATCAGTGCCAGGCCGCCGCGGTTGAAGTAGGTGTCGTTGTCCTCCCACACGTTGTGGTAGGAGTTCATGTAGTGGGTGCCATAGCGGCTGTGGTGCATCTTGTTGCTGCGAAACACCGCCCGGTGCGACACGTCCACGTAGATGGCGTCGCGCACGAAGCTGATGTTGTTGCCGATGATCTGCGCGCCGGTGGTGTTGTAGAGCTGGATGCCGTTGCCGCGCTGGGACGAGCCGAGGTCACGCTTGCCGGTGATCAGGTTGCCCTCGATCACCACGTCCTGGGCCTTTTCGATCCACAGGCCGAACAGGGTGTAGGTGAAGTCGCAATGGGCCACCCGGGCGCGGTGGGCGCCGGGCTGGATGTACACGCCGGCATTTTGCGCACCCAGGTCGGCGCCGGAATCGGCAACGATGAAGCCCTCGACGCTGACGTCGGTGGCCACGATGCGCACCGTGTCGCCCTTGCCGCCGGCGTCGATGGTCGGGCGGCCTTCGCCGATGAGTTTCAGCGGTTTTTCGATGCGCAGGTTTTCGGGGTAGATGCCGCGGGCCACGCGCAGCGTGTCGCCGGGGGCGGCCTTGTTGATGGCCGCCTGGATCGATTCGCCCGGCCTGACTTGCCACTCGGCCCCGTGGGCGCTTGCCGTCAGCCCCGCAAGGAGCAGGGCGAGGATTGGGCGAAGGGGGAAACGGCTTGGATGCATGAAGTGAGAGCGGATCCGGAATGCGTGCCAGTGTGCGGCGAAATGTCGCAGCCAGCCTTGATGTAGGTGAAGTCGGCGAGCACACGCCGGGCGGCCCGGCAAGGCTGTGGCGCCGCAGCCTTGCACCGTGCGGCTGCTGGGCCGCGGGGTGAGTGTAGCCCATGCAACGCAGATGCCGATGCCGCGTTGCGAGGGCGGCGAAAAGCGTCGAGGGAGTCGGCGAGGGTGCCGGCTTGTGTCAGAAATATCTGACAAACGGCTTGTCGAATTCCGACGCAGATTGGGCAGGGTGCCGACAGACTAATAAATAATGTAATGAGATTATTTGCCCCACAAACAAATCAACAGGTTTCTGCAAGGGCCCACAGAGAGCCAGGAACGTAAGTGTCATTTACTCCGTGGTGTTTCGGATCAAAAGATGTGAGCGGTAGAGGAGACAGCCTTGCACACACATGGCAATCCGGTGGTCAGCGTGCCGAACAAAACGGGTTTCATTGCTTCAATGCTGGGCGATGAGCTACCCGACGAGTCTGATATGCACAGCTTGCGCCGCTATTTTTTTCTGTTGCCGATCCAGCATCGAAAGCAGAAAAAATACGGCGCCAAGTTGACGGCCCTGTGTGCGTTCGGCCCTTATCGCAATCGTTATGCCGTGAGTTTTATGCGGGCCAGCGCACGTGCTCTGGGTCTGCTTTAGGCCACTGTATTCATTTCATTTTATGGAAAAGAGTCGCAACATGAACGTCACCGATACCCTGCAAAAACTTTCCGAGGCTGCTGCCGGCCAAGGAAATGCCTTCAAATCCATTTACGAAGTCGCGCTGAAGGCGACCGAACAGGTTTTTTCGCTGAACACTGATTTCGCCCGTTCTTTTTTTGAAGGTGCGGTGACATATCCGGCCGGCTCGGATTACCAGCAGCAGCTCGCGGCGCAATGCCGGCAGATCGAGTCTGCCAGCACTTATTTCCTGAATATCAGCGACGTCTGGTTCAAGAGCCAGGCCGAAATGTTCACTCTCGGTTCGGCCAATGCCGAAGCGCTTTCCCAACAATTGAGCGAGCAATTCGAGCATCTGGTCAATGCGCTGCCGGCAGACCCCTCGAAGTATTCGGAAGCGTTGAATTTGGCTTTGAATGCAGCGAAGAATGCGTGCGAGAAGGTGATGGATACTTCTCGCCAGATTTCCGCTTCCACGCTTGTGCCCGCCGGGCGGGCTCGGGCTTCGGGCGCCAGAGCGGCTGCGTAACACCGCCAGATCGTCGCGCCACACGGTTCGGTGCCCTGCCGGGGCGTGTGATGCGAGGGGGCGCCAGTCCCCATGTTGTCGAATTGCTTTCAAGCGACGGTTCTACTCGATCGACGAACCCGAGGTCGAATCAAGGGTTTGTCCGTAAATAGCCCGGCGTCGGCCTGGGGTCGAATCACCGCCACTGCGTTGTTGCGTTTTCTTGCTTGGGCGCCACCCAGGCTGAAAAAGCGCGCCTGACATTGGCGGCGATTCACCTCCCAGGCTTCGGTTTTTTATTCACGGACAAGCTCTAAGCCCAGGTTCGCGCTTGCGTGCCGGGAGTTCCCCGGAGCGCTTTGGGAGTGCTGCAGGAGGCCGTGATGGCGATGGAATTGCTCAAGTTTGTTCATGATGACAAATGGCCCGGCACTTTCCTTGCGGTCTGCGCGCGATGGATAGAGGGGCGCTCGTTGACCCAGCACCTTTTGCTGATGGCGCTTGCGCCGCTGCCCTTTTTGCTGGCGGCACTGCTCATGCTTCACGAAATGGCGCGTACCGGCCCGCATGCGCAGACCAATCTGGAACGTGGCCTGGCCACTGTCCGCTTATTGGCGTCGGCGGCCGAATCAGGCGTTTATCTCAAAAGCCCGCGGCAGCTCGAGCAAATGCTTGAAGCTGTGCGTGCGCTGGGTGGCGTGGCGGCCGTGGCCATTTACGAGCAATCGGGCCAACCCCTGGTGGTCAGGGGGCGCCCGGAGCTTCCGGCTCCGGGCCGCATTGCTGGCGTTCGCAGCGCCGGGTTGCTGAATGAGAAGGCCGGGCGAATGGCTTTTGCCGCGCCCGTGGAACCCGGACAGATCCTCCTTGCCAGGCTGGGCCGCCATGACGAGCCGCCAGGCAAGTTCGCGGGCTTGCCGGCCATCGGCTGGGTCTATCTGGAAATCGACCCGGGCGTCACGACGCTTTACGGCGATAAATTCGTGCTGGCCAACCTGTTTATCGCCTTTGCCACCTTGCTTGGCGGTGCGTATGCCGCATTGCGTCTGGCCCGTGCGGTGGGAGAACCGGTGGCGGGGCTGGCCGAAGCGGCTCGACGCATCCGCGCCGGCCAGGGGGCGGCGAGGGTGCCCGTCGATGCCGCGAGCCGCGAATTG
Source organism: Zoogloea sp. (assembly GCA_016720685.1). Classification (GTDB taxonomy): domain Bacteria; phylum Pseudomonadota; class Gammaproteobacteria; order Burkholderiales; family Rhodocyclaceae; genus Zoogloea. The sequence continues at coordinate 125,803 of JADKKC010000003.1, read as the reverse complement.
CGAAGCTTGCAGGAAGGCTTCAATACCCTGGCCGGGGGCATCGACGAGGTGCGCCGGACAATGCAGGCCAGAATGGAAGAGGCGACCGACCGGTTTGCCCACGAGGCCCTGCACGATCACCTGACCGGGCTGCCCAACCGACGCGCGTTCGACAGGGCGCTGGACGACGCGGTGTCGAACGCACGGCGTCTGTCGGATCAAGGGGTGCTGTGCTTCATCGATCTCGATTACTTCAAGACCGTCAATGACCTTGGCGGCCATGCGGCCGGGGATGCCCTGCTGTGCGAGGTTTCCGAATTGATCCTGCAAGGGGTGCGCGCCCAGGATCTGGTCTGCCGCGTCGGGGGCGACGAGTTCGCCATCATTTTGCGAGCCTGCAGTGCCGACGATGCGCGGCGTCTCGCCGAGGGGCTCTGCGGGGCGATCGCGGCATTGTGCTTTAACTGGGAAAACCAGTGTTTCAAGGTGAGCGCGAGCTTTGGCATGGCCGTCATCAACGACACCGTGCCCGACACGGCCGCCGTTCTGAAGGCCGCCGACGCTGCCTGTTATGCGGCCAAGCACGAAGGGCGCAACAAGGTGGTGCTGTGCCATGAGGCCTGCTCGGGCTGAGCGCGCTGCATCACGCGGGCAGCGGGTTTCGCCGATCGGAGTTGAATCAGCGAGATAATTGCGATTGGGCGAACGACGGATGCGCAGAATGACCAAGGAAGACAAGCCAGACAAAAACGCTCTTGAGGCGGGCGTCGCGGAGATGGGCGGTGTGCTGGATGCGCTGCGCGCGCGCCAGGCCGAGCTGGAAATCGAGAACGCCCGTTTGCGTCGGGCAGAGGGCGAACGTATTGCGACGGACGGGGCTCTCCATCGCAGCGAAGCCGAATTCCGCAATCTGTTCGAGCTGTCGATGGTGGGCAGCGCACAAGCCGATCCGGACACCGGGCGTCTCTTGCACGTCAACCGCATGCTGTGCGAGATCACCGGCTACGACGCGGATGAACTGCTCGGGAAGTCGATTGCCGAGGTCACCTACCCGGATGACCGGCAGGCGTGCTGGAGCGGTCTTCGCGATCTCCTGGCAGGCAAGCTGGATGTTTACATCAGCGACAAGCGTTACCTGCGCAAGAACGGCGAAATCGTCTGGGTGAATGTTCAGGTGAAGGCGCTGCGCGACGACCAAGGCCGGCCGCTGAGCATGATTGCGGTGATGCAGGACATCAGCGCCCGGAAGAAGGCCGAGGCGGTAGCGCGCGAGAACCTCGACCTGCAGGGGCAGCTGACCAAGATCGCCGCGACAGTGCCGGGCGTGATCTGCTCGTTCAAGTTGCGGCCGGACGGCAGCATGGCCATGCCCTACGCCACCGCGGCGCTGGACACGCTTTACGGGCTGCGCCCTGAAGACGTGTGCGATGACGCGAGGCTTATGATCGAACGGATTCATTCCGGCGACACCGGCTATGTTCTGGAAACGATCGCCGCGTCGGCCAGGAGCATGACGGCCTGGCGCGCGGAGTATCGGATTTTGCATCCGCGCAAGGGGACGTTGTGGGTCGAAGGCCATTCGATGCCGCAACGCGAGCCGGACGGCAGCGTCCTGTGGCATGGCTTCCTCATGGATGTGACCGAGCGCAAGCGCATGGAGGCGGCCCTGCGCGACAGCGAACGCCTTTATCGCGCCATTGGCGAGTCGATCGATTACGGCGTGTGGGTGTGCGCGCCGGACGGCCGGAACATCTACGCCAGTGAGTCCTTCCTCAAGCTGGTGGGGATGAGCCAGGAAAAGTGTTCGGATTTCGGCTGGTTCGGCCTGCTGCATCCGGACGATGCCGAGCGCACCCTCGGCGCCTGGATGGAGTGCGTCCGGCAAGGGGCGGTATGGGATGCGGAGCACCGCTTTCGCGGCGCCGACGGGCTGTGGCACGACGTGCTGGCCCGAGGGGTACCGGTGCGCAACGAGCGTGGCGAGATCACTCACTGGGCCGGCATCAACCTCGACATCGGGCGCCTCAAGCGGGTCGAGCAATCGCTGCGTGACAGCGGGGCCGAACTCCAGAGCGCCCAGGCGGTTGCCCGGACCGGGAGCTGGCGGCTGGATGTCAGGTGCAACGTGCTGCACTGGTCGGACGAAAACTATCGCATCTTCGGCATTCCCAAAGGGGTGCCGCAGACCTACGAAACCTTTTTGGCGACGATTCATCCCGATGACCGGGCCTTCGTCGATCAATCCTGGCAGGCCGCCCTGAGTGGCGAGCCCTACGACATCGAGCACCGCGTGATTGCCGATGGCGAGATTCGATGGGTGAGGGAGCGGGTCGAGCTGGAGTTCGATGCTGAGGGCGTGCTGCTTGGGGGCCTTGGCTGCTCCCAGGACATTACCGAGATGAAGCGTGCCGACGCCGCCCTGGCGGCGAGCGAGTCGCGTTTCCGGCTGGCCATGGAGGCGGTTGCGGGGGTGGTCTACGACTGGGATCGGCAGGCCGATTCGGTGTCTTGCTCGACGGGACTCAGGCAGGTGTTCGGGGAGGGCGGGCCGGAGGCGCAATTCGGCCGGCGCGGCTGGCGCGCGCGGGTCAATCCGGATGATCTGCGCCTGATCCGGCCGGAAGTCGTCCGCTGTCTCAAGGCGCGCAGCGATCGTCTCCACGTGGAATACCGGGTGCAGCGCCATGACGGGAAGTGGCTGCACATTTCGGATAGCGCCCGCATCATCCGGGACGCCGCCGGGCGGGTGGTGCGCCTGGTGGGCAGCCTGACCGACATCAGCGCCCGCAAGGAGGCCGAGGCGGCGCTCATGCGCATGAACGACACGCTGGAAGAGAAGGTTGCCGAACGGACTTCCGAGGCCGAGGCGCGCGCCCGGGCGTTGCTGGAGTCCGAGCGTTTCACCCGGGCGACGATTGATGCGCTCAACGTGCCGCTGTGCGTGCTCGATCCCGACGGAACGATCATTGCGGTCAACAAGGCCTGGCGTGATTTCGCCATGGCCAATGGCGGGACACCGGAGCAGGTGAGCGAGGGGGCCAATTACCTGGCGATCTGCGATGTGGCCGCGCAGGCCAAATGCCAGGTTGCCGGCGCGGTGGCGGCGGCGATTCGTGCGGCCTTCGCCGGGAGCCGGGAGGAGGTCTCGATCGAATACGAATGCTCCTCTCCAACCCAGCGGCGCTGGTTTCTCCTGAGCCTGAGCTGCTTTCCGGGGAGCGGGCCATTGCGTGTCGTGGCCATGCACAACGACATCACCGAGCGAAAACGTTCGGCCGAAGAGCAGGCCAAGAGCGCGGTGCGCCTCAAGCGGCTGGGCGCCCACCTGGAAACCGTGCGCGAAGAACAGAACGCGAGCATCGCGCGCGAAGTGCACGATGAACTCGGCGGAACACTGACCATGCTCAAGCTCGGCCTTGCCACCACGGTGGGCGGCCTTGAGTTGCCGCCAAACACGCAGGCGCGCTTCGAGCGATTGCTGGAACAGGTCGATTCCGCCCTGAAGACCGTGAAGCGCATTTCGGCCAATTTGCGACCGGCCCTGCTCGACACGCTCGGACTGGTGGCGACGGTTAACTGGTACGCCGCCGATTTTTCACGCATGACCGGCATCGCGACGGAAGTCAGCATGCCGGAGCATTTCAAGCTTTCGGCGGTCCGCGACACCGCGGTGTTCCGCATTGTCCAGGAGGCCCTGACCAACATCGCCCGGCACGCCCGGGCCAGCAAGGCCTCGATCAGCATGGAAATTGTCAAGGGCATGCTGGACGTAAAAATCTGCGACAACGGAATTGGCCTGGCCGAGAGCGAGCGCTACAAACACGATTCCTTTGGTTTGATCGGAATGCAGGAAAGGGCCCAGTATCTGGGCGGCTGGCTGTCGATCTGCAGTCAGCAGGGCCAGGGCACGTGCCTGACCCTGCACATTCCGCTTGAAGACAAGGCGCAAGGCTGGAGAACAGGTGATGGCGACCGTACTGATTGTCGATGACCACGCGGTGGTGCGTGGCGGACTGCGGCAGTTTCTTGCCGACACCGATGACCTTGAAATAACGGCCGAAGCGGCGAGCGGGCTCGAGGCGGTGGCGCTGGTCGAGAACGGCGACTGGAACCTTGTGCTGCTGGATATTGCGCTGCCGGATCTCAACGGGCTGGAGGTGCTCAAGCAGATCAAGCGCCTGCGCCCGAACCTGCCGGTGCTGATCTTCAGCATGTTCTCGGAGGACGAATTCGCCATTCCGTCCCTGGAGGCCGGTGCGTCCGGCTACCTCAACAAGGACAGCCCGCCGAACCAGATCCTCACCGCGATTCGCACGGTGGTGGGCGGGGCGCGCTACCTGAGCCCGACCCTGGCCGAAAAACTGCTGGCGGGCGTTGCCCCGTCCGGTCGCAAGCTGGCCCACGAAACCCTGTCCCGGCGCGAAACCGAAGTCTTGCTGATGCTCAGCAAAGGCACCACGCTGACGCGGATCGGCGAGATTCTGCACGTGAGCGTCAAAACGGTGAGCACTTACCGGGCCCGCATCATCGAAAAACTTGGCCTGCAATCCAATGCCGAATTGACCCGCTACGTCGTCGAGCACCGCCTGGGGTGATGCGCATCGTCTGCTGACGCGGCCCCCGGCCAAGCCGGGGGCGCCGTGTTTAGCCGGCCTCGCGGGAGCGCTTGGCTTCGTTGAGCAGGAAGCGCTGGTAGTCGTCCAGGTCGCCGTCGAAGGGTTCGATGCCGCCGCGGGTCACCAGCCAGAACTCGTCGCACACGGCACGCAGCAGTGCGCGGTCGTGGCTGACCAGCATCACGGTGCCTTCGAACTCGTTGAGGGCCACGCTGAGCGCTTCGCGGGTGGACAGATCAAGGTGGTTGGTCGGCTCGTCGAGCAGCAGCAGGTTGGGGCGCTGCCACACGATCATGCACAGCACGAGACGGGCTTTTTCACCGCCGCTCATGGTGCCCACCGGCTGCTTGACCATGTCGCCGCTGAAATTGAAGGTGCCCAGAAAGCCCCGCAGATCTTGCTCGCGGCCGGCCACCCAGCCGCTCTTGCCCGCGGCGATGGTGTCCTTGGCGAGGCGGATCATGTGCTCCATCGGCGTATCCAGCGGACGCAGCACGTCGAGCTCTTGCTGGGCGAAGTAACCGATGTTGAGGCCCTTGCCTTCGGTGATCTCGCCGCTGATTGGGGCCAGCGCGCGGGCCACCGTTTTGACCAGCGTCGATTTGCCCTGGCCGTTGGCGCCGAGAATGCCGAGGCGCTGGCCGGCGTGCACCGAGCGGTTGATGTTGTGCACGATGGTGGTGGGCGGCGTGCCGGCGGGTGCATCGTCGGCGGGCGGGTAGCCAAAGCTCACATCCACCATCGACAGCATGGGGTTGGGCAGGTTGGCGGGCTCCTGGAATTCGAAGGTGAACTCGGCATCGGCCAGCACCGGGGCGATCTTCTCCATGCGATCGAGGGCCTTGACCCGGCTCTGGGCCTGCTTGGCCTTGCTGGCCTTGGCCTTGAAACGGTCGATGAACTTCTTGAGGTGAGCGATCTTTTCGGCCTGCTTGGCCAGGGCCGATTGCTGCAGCAGCAGCTGTTCGGCGCGCATGTCTTCAAACGCGCTGTAGTTGCCGCCGTAGCGCACCAGCTTGGCGTTGTCGATGTGCAGGGTGACGGTGGTGATGGCGTCGAGGAATTCCCGGTCGTGGCTGATCACGATGAGGGTGCCGGTGTAGCGCTTGAGCCAGGCTTCCAGCCAGACCAGGGCGTCGAGGTCGAGGTGGTTGGTGGGTTCGTCGAGCAGCAGCAGATCCGACGGGCACATCAGCGCGCGGGCCAGTTGCAGGCGCATGCGCCAGCCGCCGGAGAAGCTGTTGACCGGATTGGACAGCTCGGAAATCTTGAAGCCGAGGCCGAGGATCAGCGCCTGGGCGCGGGCTTCGGCATCGTGGGCGCCGGCGTCATGGAGTTCCATGTAGGCGTGCGCCATGCGCATGCCGTCGTCGCTGGCTTCGGCGGCGCTCACTTCTTCTTGCGCGGCAAGCAGAACGGTGTCGCCCTGGATGACGAAGTCGGTGGCGCTTTGCTCGGTCTCGGGCATGTCCTGCGCAACCTGGGCCATGCGCCACTGGGTCGGGATGGAGTAGTCGCCACCATCTTCATGCAGGCTGCCGTTGAGCAGGCCGAAGAGCGTGGACTTGCCGGCGCCGTTACGCCCGACCAGGCCGACCTTCTCGCCGGGATTGAGGGTGACGGACGTGCTGTCGAGCAGCACCTTGGCGCCGCGGCGCAAGGTGACGTTTTTGAGGGTGATCATGGGCGGGGAAATGCTGCGGATAACCGAGCATGATAGCGACCGGAGGGAGGCTGGCCTATGAATATTTCAGGGAGGCGGGCGGAATGGGGCCTTGATCGGCCCGGCCCGCCACGCCGGGTAGAAAGAACCTTACAGCGGGGCCCGGTCGATCGCCGATAGCTCGGTATTCACGTCGAACAGCTTGCCATTGACCTGTGGCACCCCGAAACCCTTGAGTCGGACCGTGTGCATCGCCAGGTAAGCCTCGGCGCTGGCGCGGTCTGCGAACAGGTAGATGCCGCCCGCCTCATGGGTGGCTGTGTTTTCGGTCCAGATCTTCCAGATCAGGCCGGGCTCTTGTGCGATGGACTCGGCAAGGCCCTTGAGCGCGGTGCTCATCTCGTCGCCCCAGGGGCCGGAAAACGGAAAATCGACTTGAAGGAGTACGGGCATGGATGCGTCCTCGGTGGCGTAAATGTCGGCGCCAAGGCTACCCCGGATGGCGGCGGGCGGGCAAAGTCCGAACCGGCCGGAGCCGGGCGTCAGGTCAACAGTTTGCGCAATTTTGGTTGCGGCAATACCTGTGCTGCCGTCATGGTGCAAGAATGTCGGGGACAATCAACGGAAGGATCAAGCCATGAGCCACAAGCACCGGAATGTTCTCGAAGCGATTTTTCGCGACCCTGTCAGCAGCAACATCCAGTGGCGCGAGGTGGAATCCCTGCTGACCCATCTGGGCGCCACGGTCGAAGCCAGCCATGGCGCCCGTTTTCGTGTCCTGCTCAACAAGCACGAGTTCTTTGTGCATCACCCGCATCACGGCAACGAGTTTGCGAAGACGGAGATCAAGCACCTGCGCGAATGCCTTGCGGCGTCGGGGGTGTCGCTGTCGGCTTACGACGCGCAGGCATGAGCGCGCGCTGTCGGCCGGCTCGAACCCCGGCCTTGAGGCCGGGCTTTTATCAACCGTAAATCAACCGTAGTTTTCCGAGGAAGTCCGACATGAAAGCTGGCACGCTTTTGCTGTTTCTGGTCCTGGCCGCAACGACCGCTTTTGTTACGCTGAACTGGGAGGCCGTTATGGCGCCGGCCGATCTGTCGATTGGCATCGCCATCGTCAAGATGCCTCTGGGGCTGGTGCTGGTGGGTTTGCTGGTTTTGATTACCGCGCTGTTTCTGGTGTTCGTGGTGTATCTGCAGACTTCCGTTCTGCTTGAAACGCGCCGTCAGGCCCGCGAGATCAAGGCCAGCCGGGAGCTGGCGGACCAGGCGGAGGCATCGCGCTTTACCGAGCTGCGCAGCTTTCTGGAGGCGGAATTTGCGCGGCGGGGCGGCCCGAAGGGCGAGTCGCAGGATGCGGTGCTGGAACGGGTCGGGCAGCTCGACCGTGATCTTCGGGTGGTGATCGAGCAGTGTGCCAACAGCCTCGCCGCGTGTGTGGGCGAACTGGAAGATCGCCTGGACAAAGCGGCCCTGCGCGCACCGGGCAACTGAATGCCCGATGCAGTTTAGGGGGCTGCGGCTGCCCCCGACCGGCGAATCAGGGTTGAATCATTCCCCTTCGCGCCACTCGCCCTCTGCCCGGGCAGCCGCCTGGCGGGCCAGGCGTTCTTCTTCCTCTTCGTCGGCGGCTTCGATGACCTGCATGACTTCGTCCAGGTTCACGTCGCCGGCGGCCTCCTCGAAGTGGCCGCTGAGTTCGCTATCAGGGTGCAGCGCGCCGGATTCGTAGAGCTCCCAGATTTCGTCGCCGTAGCGGGTTGCCAGCAGTTGCGGGGCGAACTGGCCGAAGTAGTCGGCCAGATTGTCCACGTCCCGGCCGAGCATGCGCTTGGCGTTGTTGTTGGCGGCGGCGTCCACGGCCTGGGGCAGGTCGATGATCACCGGGCCGCCGGCATCCACGAGCACGTTGTACTCGGAGAGGTCGCCATGGACGATGCCGGCGCACAGCATGCGCACCACCTGGCGGATGAGCACGGCGTGGTAGGCCAGCGCATCTTCCTCGCTGAGAGACAGGTCGTTGAGGCGCGGCGCCGGTTCGCCGTCCTCGTCGGCCACCAGCTCCATCAGCAGCACGCCTTCGTGGAAGTTGTAGGGCGTGGGCACGCGCACGCCGGCGGCGGCAAGGCGGCGCAGGGCGTCGACCTCGGCGCTTTGCCACGCGGCTTCCTGTTCCTGGCGGCCGTAGCGGGAGCGCTTGGCCATGGCGCGGGCCTGGCGGCTGTTCTTGATCTTGCGCCCCTCGGTGTAATCCACCGCGGTGTGAAAGCCGCGCTTGTTGGCCTCTTTGTAGACCTTGGCGCAGCGTATGTCGTCGCCGCAGCGAACGACATATACCGTGGCTTCCTTGCCGCTCATGAGCTGGCGCAGGACGCTGTCCACCAGGCCGTCGGTGACCAGGGGTTCGAGTCTTTCGGGTGTTTTCATACGCTTGCGGTATCGTTGCCGATGGCCAGGGCCAGCAGGGTTTTTGGGTGCACGGTGATGTTCCTGCCCGGTAGGGCGTGAAGGGGAAAACCGCCTGTCGGGGTGGCCGACGTGGCGAGGGGCGCGGGGTGGGCGCGGAATGGGGAGTTCGGGTGTGAAGCCGGAGGGCGCCAAAACCGGAATGGCGCCAGATTGAAAACCGAGGCGGTGATTATCGCCTATCGGGCCGGGTTCTGGCCCTGGCGCTTGTCCGTAAATCAGGGACAAGCTCTTATTCGACACGCCCCCGGCCGGCCTGATGGTGCTGCGCCTGGCCTTGCCTTCGAGGCGGCGGGTAACCGAGCCGCGGGTGGGCTTGGTGGCACGTCGGGCCTTTTGCACGACCGAGACGCTGTCGATCAGCTCCTGCAGCCTGCGCAGGGCTTCGGCCCGGTTTTTTTCCAGGCTGCGGTATTCCTGGGCCTTGATGATGACGACGCCGCTCTTGCTGATGCGCTGGTCGCCCAGCTTGAGCAGGCGCTCCTGCAGGTGTTCGGGCAAGGACGAGGCCGGGATGTCGAAGCGCAGATGTACGGCGCTGGAAACCTTGTTGACGTTTTGTCCGCCGGCGCCCTGGGCGCGAATGGCCGTGAGTTCGACTTCGTTCTCGGAGATGGGGTGGGCGGAGCGCATGGGTGGCACTTTACCGCAGGGCGCGCCGGGCCTGCGATGCCCGGCGCGCAAGGCTGCGGCTGTCAGGTGAGCTTGACGACGATGTCGTGCAGGGTGTTGCCGCAGGCGGCCATGCGGTCGGCGGCGTTGGAAAGGTGGCGGTAGATCTCCCGGCGCTTGAGCATGTTGAGGTAGTCGTCGCCCTGAAACAGCGCGGCGAGGGCCTTGCGGTAGATTTTTTCCACGCGTCGCTCGGCTTTGCGGGCGATGTCTGCATCGGTGGCGGCCTCGAGCGGCGCTTTGCCGAGTTTGTGGTAGCCGGCCGTCAGCGCCCTGACGCCTTCGGCAAGGCACACCGCCATTTCGTGGGTGTAGATGTCGGGCTGGATGCCGAGGATGTCCATCTCGCTGACGGTGCTCTTGCAGTAGTTCACCACCTCGTCCAGCGCCATGATCGCCCGGTAGATGTCCTCCCGGTCGATGGGGGTGGAGAAGGCTTCGTTGAGGGTGTGGATGTTTTCGACCTTGACGGTGTCGGCGGTGTGTTCGTCCTTCTTGATCTGTTTGGCAATGGCCGCTTCCGGTGATTCCATGAAGTCCACCAGCAGATTGACGGTGTGCGCCACCTGCTCGGCCTGGCTGGCCAGCAGGGTGTAGAAATCCGGCGCGGAGGGGAAGATGCGTTCCAGCACGCGGCGCACGATGGAACGGTGGGGGGTGGTGTTGTCCATGGCTTGCTCTCCGTTTTGCAGCGTCAGACCACCCACGGGCGCAGGGCCAGCAGCACCAGTGCAGCCATGGCCGCGGAGGCGGGCAGGGTGATCAGCCAGGTTGTCGCGATCTCGCCGGCCTTGCCCCAATGCACGCGGTGGGGGCGCTCGGAGGCGCCGATGCCCATGATCGACGTGGCGACCACGTGGCTGGTGGATACGGGGGCGCCCATCATCGATGCGGACAGGATGACCAGTCCCGAGGTGAGCTGGGAATCCAGCGCGTGCAGGGGGCGCACCTTGAAGACGGCAAAACCCAGCGTGCGCACGATGCGCCAGCCACCGGACAGGATGCCGGCGGTGATCGCGGTGGCGCAGGCCAGCATGACCCAGAACGGCACTTCGAAGTGGGGGATGAAGCCGCCCAGCACCAGCACGAGGGTGAGCACGCCCATGCTTTTCTGGGCGTCGTTGGCGCCGTGGGAAAACGCCAGGGCCGCGGTGGTCACGTACTGGGCCAGGCGCAGCTTCTGGTTGATGCGGGGGTGGGCGGCGCGGGTCAGCAGGTGGGACAGCTTATGCACCAGGTAACCCACGACGAAGCCCAGCACCGGCGAGAGCACCAGGGCCAGCAGCACCTTTGCCACGCCGACGAGATGGCCTTCGGGCGGCCAGCCCCACACCACGTGACCGCTGCCGGCAGCGAGCAGCACTGCGCCGACCAGCCCCCCGACCAGACCGTGGGACGACGAGGACGGAATCCCCTTCCACCAGGTAATCAGGTTCCAGATGATCGCGCCGAGCAGCCCGGAGACCAGCACGAGCAGCGCCAGCGGGCGGGGCAGGGGCGCAAGATCGACGACGCCCCCGATGGTATTGGCGACGGCCGTGCCCCCCAACAGCGGGCCGAGAAATTCGAACACGCCAACCACCGAGACCGCCATGGCCGGGCTCATCGCCCGTGATGCGATCACCGTTGCGACCACGTTGGCCGCATCGTGAAAGCCATTGGTGTAATCGAAGATCAGCACCGTCAGCACGGCGCACAGGGTGAGCCACAGAAGGGAGTCCATGCGTGGCCTCGCGGCGGAATCAGTGCTTCATCTTACGACTCTCCGGCGTGCGATACATGCTGCGGTGCAGCGGGTGCGGCTGTCTTACACCTGCACGATGCCCAGTGTTCTGAGCCCGATGAACAGCACGGCGCCGATCAGCAGGTTCTTGAAGCTCACGTAGCAGATCATGTCCATGACCGTGGCGCGGCGGTAAAGGTGGCCCCACCACGGGCCTTCCTTCACGTAGGGCTTGGCGTCGAGGCGGACGAAGATTTCGAAGACGCTCCAGCCGAACCACCAGCCGATGATGGCGCCGGCTTCGAGGCGGCCGAGGGCGGCCAGCACCCAGGCGATGGTGGCCGCGATGGCGAGGGCGAAGCCTGCGAGCTGGATGGACTTTCTGGCCGGCTGGCCCTTGCCGGCCCAGGGCCACAGGTGGTCGCGGAGTTCGGCGATCAGCCAGCTGAGGCCCCTCGCGTTGCCGTAGGCGGGCTGGCGCAGTTCGTTTCTGTCGGCGATGGTCATGCTGCGGCACCCTTCTTTGTATCGGCCGGAACCGGGTGGATCGGGATGAAGTAGCCCTTGCCGTTGATCGGCGTGAGCGGCTGGCCGGCCTTGTCGCGGCGCTTGCGCTCGTGGGCCAGCGGCGGGCAGGCGTGGTCGTCGTAATAGAACACCATGCAGTCGAGGCAGAGCATGCATTCGCGCTGGTCGATGTTGCCCTTGGTGTCGATGGCCAGCGAGCCGCAGCCCTTTGCGCAGGCCTTGCAGCTGGTGCATTCGTCTTTGCGCCTGAGGCCGAACCAGCGGAAGGTGGTGGGCATGGCCAGCGCGGCGCCCAGCGGGCAGAGGTACTTGCAGAAGGGCCGCTCCGTGAAGATCGCCAGGCCCAGCAGGCCGGCGGCAAACAGACTGTAGGGCCAGCTGCGGTTGGTGATGCCGACGAGGAAGGTGGTCTTGAAGGGTTCGACTTCGGCGAGCTTTTCGGCCAGGCCCATGCTGAAGAAGGACACCGCCAGGAGCCCGAAGAACACCGCGTACTTCACCCACTTGAGCTTGTCGTGCAGCGCCTGCGGCAGATTGAACTGGAAGCGCTTGAGGCCGATGGCGCCTCCGATCTTGTAAAGCAGTTCGGAGAGCGAGCCGAAGGGGCAGAGCCAGCCGCAAAAGAGCCCGCGGCCCCACAGGAAGGTGCTGACGATGATGAAGATCCAGAACACGAAGATCAGCGGATCGGACAGGAAGAGTTCCCACTTCCACTGGAACAACAAGGAATGGAACCAGGTGAGTATCTGGGTGATGGACGGCTGGGCCATGGCGTAGAAGCCGACGAAGCCGATGCTCACCACCCAGCCGGTGTATTTGAAGACATTGACCGGCCACTTGTTGTGGCGGCTTGAGCGGCGCACCAGGGTGTCGCGGCTGGCGTAGGCGGCGGCAATCACCAGCAGGAAGACGACGAAGCCGCCGATCTCGAACGCGCGCTCCTTCCACACCTTGAGCCAGGTCGGGTCGGGCTTGATGACCACGGGGCGGCCGCCTTCGAGATACCTGGCGTCGAGCCAGTATTCCTTGTCGAAGTTGGCGAAGGTTTTGGTGGAGGTTTCCTTGTCGATCTTGTTGCCGAGAAAAACCAGTTTCCAGGGATAGGCGCCCGAGAAACTCTTGCCGCGGATGATGAAGATGGCCGATTCGTCGAAGGCCGGCGAGCCGGCGGCGGACACGCCCCACAGGTTCACGTAATCGAGGTCGCGGAAGGTGAAGCTGTCGGAATCCTGGCGCACCTGCACACGGTCGTAGATGCCGCCGCGCACGAAGCCGGAGCCCTTGAAGGAATCCATGCCGGCGGTTTTGATGATGAAGATGGCGTGCTCGCCTTCCTTGAGGCGGGCCATCAGGCCGGCGTAGCCGTCCTTGCCGAGAATGGCCTGGCCGATGGTGGGTTGGTTGAGGTAGCCGAACCACAAATCCATGTAGGGACGGCCGTCGCTCTTGAGGCCGACTTCCTCGGCCTTTACGACGAGGCGCTGCACGCTGCCGTCTTCAACCAGTTGCGCCCACGAGGGCGCCGCGGTGGTGGCCGTAAATTTTGCCTGCGGGCGGATCACCGGCTTGAGGATGCCGACCTGCTTGGCCACCGCGCTGCCCGAGGTCATCATCACCTGGTTCTGGGCGATGACGGTGACGGTGGCGCCGGTAATGGCATCCAGGCCGATGAGGTTTTCTTCGGAGCGCGACTTGCCGATTTCGATGTTGTCGCCAACAAACTGGCCGAGGTACTGGTTGTTGAACTTGATCAGTGCCGACTCGGGAATGCCGAGCAGCAGGATGGGTTCAGAGTGCTTGAGGATCTTGACGCCGGTAAACCTGCCGGTGGTGTCCATGCCGATCAGGGTGACCACCGGCTTGCCGGAATAGGCCGGGGTGTCGGTGATGTCGGTGGACAGCATCACGTAGCCGAGGAGCTTTTTCTGCCCGGCTTCATCCTTGTAGGCTTCCACGAAGGGCGGCTGGCCCTTGCGCTCGGAGAAGGACGTGGCGCCGGGCATCACGTCCTTGCACGGCGCGTAATCGCACATTTTTGGCGAGGATGACAGCTCGGGCGGCAGCTTGACTTCGTAGGTGTCGGCAAGCGCGCCGCCGGTCATGGCGAGCCCTGCCAGCGTTGCGGCAAGCAGTGCAGTGCCACGGCTGCGCAAACGGGATAAAAGATCGAATCTCATGGGGTACTCCGTAATTCAGCGTTTCTTGGAATTTTGATGTTGCTGCGTCGCCTTATCCTTAAGCTGAGTCAATCTGCCGCGAAAGCCTGTTTCTACCGGGCCGGGGCGAGCAGGGTGCCGACGACCTTGTCGGTGGCGCCGAGAACCTGTTCGCTCATTTCCATTACCGCCGGGGCGTTCTTGAGCATGGCCACGGGCTCGCCGGTCTTGCCGGCGGCGTCCTGGTAGGCGGGCCAGAGCCCGGCAAGTCTGGCGACCGCCTCGCGGGTTTCGGCGGGGAAGGCGTTGTTCTGTGTGCTGCGGGACAGGTTGGCTGCAAATTCGCTGCGGGCGTAGGACAGCTCCATTTGGGGTGCGTTGGGCGTCATCAGGCCGCTGGCGCGGTAGAGGTAATGCATGGCGATGCGTTGGGACAGCATGCGCATCCGGGAGGCGAGGATCAGCCGGCGCGACTCTTCGGGCCCCCGGCTGTTGATCGCCATCACCAGATGCTGGCTGGCCTGATCGAGGGCGGCGGTGCTGTCGTACAGCGCCTTGGCGCCGCTGGCGCTGGGCGGAGCGGTGAGCAGTGCGCGCGCTTCGATCCAGGCGCTGTCCACGGCGGCGAGCTTGGCGCGTGCGTTGTCGTCGAGCTTGCCGGCCTTGAGTGCGGCCAGATTGCGCTCGAAGCGGGATACCGAGTCGGCGAGGATGCTGTGGCCGGCATCGGGGCTGACCCCTTGCAGTGTCATCAGGTAGGCCTTGGTGGCCCGCTGGCCGAGCATGCGGGCCTGCTCGGCGAGGTCGGCCGTCGCTTCGTGGGCGGCGCCCGTGCTGGCGAAGGCCGTGGAGGCGCAGCCCAGGGCGAGAAAGGCGGCTGTGGCGGCGGTGGCAAGAACAGGGGCGAGGCGCATGGGTCGATCTCCTGGTGTCGGTCGGTGGCGGGTGCTCTGTAAAAAAAATGGGGAGACGCTAGCGTCTCCCCCAATCACTTCACTTATCGATCTATTGCCAAGTTGTCGATTACTTCTCGACGATCATGCGCGTGCGCATTTCAAGGTGCAGCGCGTGGCAGAAGTGCGTGCAGTAGCACCAGTAGACACCCGGCTTGTCGGCCTTGAAGGTGACGGACTTGGTTTCCTGCGGGTTGACGATGAAGTTGATGTCGTACTTCGGAATCGCGAAGCCGTGAGTCAGATCCTCCACCTTGTCCAGGTTGGTGAGGATCAAGGTGACTTCGTCGCCCTTCTTCACCTTGAACTCGCGCAGGCTGTAGGCCGGGGCCTGGGACACCAGCTTGACGGTGACCTTGTTGCCGTTGCGGGTGACGCCGGAATCCTTCGGGTCCTTGACGGCCAGCGGGAAGTCATCGACGTTGAAGACCTGGCGGGTCTTGATTTTCTCGCGCTTGACGATGACGAAGTCGTGGGGCTCGGGGTAGACCGGGTGGTCGGCCAGCATCACCATTTTTTCACCGCGGATGTCGATGAGCTGTTCGTTCTCGGGGTGCAGCGGGCCGACCGGCAGGAAGCGGTCTTTCGAGAACTTGCAGCCCACGGCGAGGAACTGGCCGCCGGCTTCCTTGGTTTCGCCCATGTCCGCGCTGATGTGGCCGGGCTGGTAATGCACGTCGATGCGATCGACCACGTACTTGGCGGCCTTGTCGCCGGCGTGGAACTTGATGGCGGCGTCGATGTTCCATTTGACGATCTGGCTGTCGAGGAACAGGGTGGTGAAGGCGTTGCCGCGGCCGTCGTAGGTGGTGTGCAGGGGGCCGAGGCCGATTTCCACTTCGGCGACGATGCTCTTGTTCAGGTCGTCGAGCTTGCCGTCGAGGAATTCCTCGACCTTGGTCAGCTCGATGACCGTGGCGGTGGGCGAGAGCTTGCCGGAACAGATGAAGTACTTGCCGTCCGGGCTGGCATTGACGCCGTGGGGGTTCTTGGGAACCGGCACGTAGCAGGTGAGGGCGGTCTTCGGATCCTTGTTGGCGTCCTTGGTGCCATCCACGACGGGCACCTTGCTGTCGCCGATGGTGACGAACTTGCCGTCCTTGATCGCCTGCTCGATGCGCGCCACGTCGAAGAACACGCAGGCGTCCTTTTCGGAGGACATCATGTCCTCGTAGTGGGCGCCACCTTCGACGTTGTACTGGTTGGCGGCTGCCAGCCGGCCGTTGTACGAGGTGGCGACGAGGTCCATGTTGCCATCGACGCGGCACTGCCAGCGCACTTCCATGGTCTCGGCATCGACACAGGTAAACAGCGTTTTGTACTTGGTCGGGTCATCCATGTCGCGCCCGTCGTTGGGGTGCGGAATGTGGAATTCGTTGCCGCAGAATACGCGGGTGGTACGGTTGATGGACTGGTCGACCGGGTCGCGCTTGTCGGGGAAGATGCCGTGGAAGCCCTGGATGTTGGGCAGCTCGGTGATCTTGTCGCACTCGAAGATGTCGCCACGGACGCGGGCGATGCGGCCGTGGATCTTGTCGTTCACAAAGAAGTATTTGCCGTCGTAGGTGCCGTCGACGTACGTGCCGTGGATGTGGTGGGTATCGCCGGTCTTGTACTTCAGGCTGCCGTCGGCCTTGGTGCCGATGATGGCCTTCGATTCGTTGGTGATGCCCCAGCCGTTCATGCAGTCGATGTTGAAGGTCGGCACGCGCTTGATCTCGCGGCCGGAGGGCAGGCCGAGGACGCGGACTTCACCAGAGTGGCCGCCGGACCACACGCCGTAGTAGGTGTCGAGCTGGCCGGGGGCCGGGTGCAGGTTCAGGTCACCCGCGCCGGCAGCGTGGGCGACGGGTGCCGGGGCGGCGGCAGGCGCTGCGGCGGTGGGTGCGGCTTCCTGCTTGCAGGACGAGAGGCCCACGGACAGACCGGCACCGGCCAGGCCGGCGAGGGCGGCGGTGTTCAGGAACTTGCGACGTCCCGGAACGGGGGTTTGGTCGTCGTGCTTGATGTCATCGGTGCTCATTATTGGTCTCCGTTTTTCCCTGGGCTAAAGCGAAAGGCCGCGAACTTCAGTCGGCGGCGCCAAGATCAGGCGGGGAGAGAAGTGCGCCCTGCGGCACTTTGTCCCTGCGGCAATCTGTCGCAGGCCACTTTAGATCCAGGGGGCGGGGAAAAAATTGACCAGGCACAAGAACTGCCGATTTAGCCCTGTAAACGGGCAGATTGACGGGGTTGGGCACCCCGTTTTGTGTCAAACGCCAGGCGCTGGACGCGCCCGGTTTCAGCCGTTGCCGGCGCTGCCGGCCTGAAGCAAGACCAGCAATGCGCCGTCGCCGCCGTCATGGGGGCGGGCCTGGCAGAAGGCGAGGATGTCTTCGCGCTGGGCCAGCCAGCCGCGGGAAAGGTGCTTGAGCACCGGAACGCGCCCCGGCGAACCATGCCCCTTGCCATGGATGATGCGCAGGCAGCGGCGGCCCTGCTGGAGCGCGGCGGCAATGAACCGGGAGAGGCTGGCGCGCGCTTCGTCGCGGGTCAGGCCGTGGAGATCGAGTTCGCCCTGCACGACCCAGCGCCCGCGGCGCAGGTCGGTGAGGACGCGGCGGGGCAGGCCGACGCGCAGGTAGGCGGCTTCGTCGCCCATGTCGAGGCGATCCTCGAAACTGATGGGCGATTCGAGGGCTTCGCGCAGCACGTTGCGTTCGTCCTGCTCACGCTTGATCGGCAGCGGTGCGGGGAGCGGCCGGTCAACGCTGGCGAGGTTCTTGTTCTTGAGCGGCGCGACCTGGCCGGCGGCGTGACGGAAGAGCGCCTGCGGGTCGTGCAGCAGGCGCTCGTCGATGGCCAGCGGAGCCGGTTCCACGTGGCTCATTGCCCGGACCTGGGGGTGAACCTGCTGGCGCTGGGCGCTGAGATCGACGCGGTTGAAATCGCGGATCGGGGCAACGTCGCCAAGGGAGGCGCGAAACAGTGCCACGGGATCGTTTTCGTCGATGCGCGGGGCGCGCCGCGGCGCTTCGGGTTCCGGCCCGAGCTGCCGCGGGCGCGGAACCGGAGCCGGTTTTGGGCGTGCGATTTCGGCGTGTGCCGCGGTCTTGAGCGGCTGGATGCGGCCGACCTGGCGGCGAAACAGCTCGCCGTCGTCGGGCTCGGCGGGTGGGGCGGGTTCGGTGCTTGCGGGTGACCTGGAGGTCTTGGCTGGCGCGGCTCCGGTTGCCGGCCCGGGGCGGCCGATGACTGTTTTCAGCACGCTGTTCGGGACGTGATCCCGGATGGCCTTGAGGGCGTCGAGCCCGGAAGGCTGCTTGCGATTGCTCATGGAACGCGGTTTGGTTTTGTCAGGTTAATGAGCAGGACGAAGAAATCGTATTGAGCGGCCCGAACCTGCAACGAGAGTGCGGGATCGGGCCGCGCGGTAGATCTGTTCGCCCTGTCAGCCGGCCAGACCGAGGCTGTCGAGGTAGCGCTCGGCGTCGAGCGCGGCCATGCAGCCGGTGCCGGCGCTGGTGACGGCCTGGCGGTAGATGTGGTCCTGGACGTCACCGGCCGCAAACACGCCGGGCACGTTGGTGGCGGTGGCGTTACCCTTTCTGCCGCCCTGGGTGACGATGTAGCCGCCTTCCATCTCGAGCTGGCCTTCGAAGATGTCGGTGTTGGGCTTGTGGCCGATGGCGATGAACACGCCCTTCAGCGCGATATCCTTGGAGGCGCCGGTCTTGGCGTTCTTCACGCGCATGCCGGTCACGCCGGTGTTGTCGCCAAGGACTTCGTCCAGGTTGGAGTCGAGTTCCAGCACGATCTTGCCGGCCGCAACGCGCTCGTTGACCTTGTCGATCAGGATGCGCTCGGCCTTGAACTTGTCGCGGCGATGCACCAGAGTGACCTTGCTGGCGATATTGGCGAGGTAGAGCGCCTCTTCGACCGCGGTGTTGCCGCCGCCGATCACGGCCACTTCCTGCTTGCGGTAGAAGAAACCGTCGCAAGTGGCGCAGGCCGACACGCCCTTGCCGGAGAAGGCTTCCTCGGAGGGAAGGCCCAGGTACTGGGCGCTCGCGCCGGTGGCGATGATCAGCGCGTCGCAGGTATATTCGCCCTCGTCGCCCACCAGGCGGATCGGTTTTTCGGCCAGGTAGGTGGTGTGAATGTGGTCGAAAATCATTTCGGTGTTGAAGCGGGCGGCGTGCTTTTCAAAGCGGGCCATCAGCTCCGGGCCCTGCACGCCGTCGGCGTCGGCGGGCCAATTGTCCACGTCGGTGGTGGTCATCAACTGGCCGCCCTGGGCGATGCCGGTGATGAGCACGGGGTTCAGGTTGGCACGGGCAGCGTAGACGGCGGCGCTGTAGCCGGCGGGGCCGGAGCCAAGGATGAGCAGCTTGATGTGACGAGTGGCCATCGTGGTGGATCTCTCTGAGGTCTGGGGCAGGAAGGACCGATTATAAGGCGCCGGCTTCCTCCGTGACTTTCCGAAATGGGGCTGTGATCGCGCCGGGCCGCAGCCCCTTCCGTCCGGAGAGCCTCAAGTTTGCTTTATACTTGTCCGTAGTAAGCGCATGACAATTTCGTCACGACGCTAAGAAACAATTTAGCTCTTGCTGAGGAGAGGCTTTATGACCGTTACCAGCTCCGTGTCCACGATCGCCCTGCGAACTTTTCCCATCTTCCAGGGCCTGGGCGATGACCGGCTGGCGGCCGTTGCGCGCTGCGCAATGATGCGACGGGTGCCGCGGGGTGCCGCGGTGGTGCATGAGGGTGATCGCACCGATTTCGTTTACTTTGTTCTTACCGGCAACCTGAAGGTGATGGTGAGCGACGAGGATGGTCGTGAAGTCATCCTGACCATTCTCGGTCAGGGCGAGATGTTCGGCGAAATGGGCGTGCTGGATGACAGCCCTCGCTCGGCTTCCGTGGTTGCGGTATCCCCGTCCGATCTGGTGACCATCGCCAAAACCGATTTCAAGCGTCTCATGCATGATAACTTCGAGCTTGCATGGCACGTGATGTGCAACCTCACCCGCCGTCTGCGCGACGCCGACCGCAAGATCGAAAGCCTTGCGCTGATGGATGTTTATGGCCGTGTGGCCCGCCTGCTGCTCGAAATGTCCGAGGAAATCGACGGTCTCAAGGTCGTCAAGAAAAAGATTTCCAAGCAGGATATCGCCAAGATGATCGGCGCCTCCCGCGAGATGGTCAGCCGGGTCATGAAAGATCTGGGCCTGCGCGGCCTCATCGAGGAAACCGACGGCGGCATCATCCTCCGGGAAAAAATCATCGATTTGTGACTGGTCCGGAAATCCTTCCTCACTCTTTCAGATAGAGACGGGGAGGGGGCAACCAGAGACCCTGGTTTATAATCAAAAGCGCGGTGCTTCACCGCGCTTTTGTTTTTTGCTGCGCCCTGCAAGGCCTTGTACCGCCAACTCATGCTCAATCGTCCTTCCACTCGTCCGCTCCCCCTCCCGGAAAAAATCGCCAGCCTGCTGCAGGAAGCCCGCTGGCTGCTTCTCGGTGTGCTGGCCCTCTATGTCGCGATGATCCTCTTCGGCTATTCGAAGGGCGATCCGGGATGGTCCCACGCCGTGCAGCTGGAGCGCGTCAGCAACCCCGGCGGACGCTTCGGCGCCTGGTTGTCCGATCTGCTGCTCTACCTTTTTGGTCTGTCGGCCTGGTGGTGGGTGGCTTTCCTGGGCCTCGGCCTGGCGGTCGGTTTTCGGCGCCTGCACACATTCTTCGGCGCCGACCGGCGCTCGTTTGTCATCGTGGTGATCGGCTTTGTGGTGGTGCTGCTGGCGAGCAGCGGGCTGGAGTCGATGCGTTTCCATTCGATCAAGGCAAGCCTGCCTCTCGAACCCGGCGGCCTGGTCGGCCTGGAGCTGGGCACGCTGATCTTTCAGTACCTCGGCTTCACCGGCGGCACCCTGCTGCTTTTGGCACTGATCGCCGGCGGCTTGAGCCTTTTTTCGGGCATCAGCTGGGTGGAGGCTTCCGAAGCCCTCGGCTCCGTCCTCGAGAGGATGTGGGCCGTTGTCACCAATGCCTACCAGGGCTGGCAGGACCGGCGTATCGGTCGCGAGGTGGCCCACAAGCGCGAGGAGGTCGTCGAGACCAAGCGCAAGAAGGAAGAGGCCGAGCTGGCCTCGCCGCTGCGTATCGAACCTGCTTTCACCGAGGTCGAGATGGCGGTGCGCAAGGAACCCGTGTTTGACGATGCCGAAACCCCGGTCCCTGTGGGGCCGACGGTCGGTGCGCTTGAAAAGGCCGTTCGCGTCGACCCGACGATTGTCGAGATCGACCGGCATGTGCGGGTCGAGCCGGCCCACATCGAGATCGAAAAATCCCCCCGCGTCGAGAAGGAACGCCAGAGGCCGCTGTTCGCTGAAATCCCCAGCGGGCCGCTGCCACCGCTGGCCTTGCTGGACGAGCCGTCCCACGACGTGGAACCGCCGTCGCCCGAAACCCTGGAATTCACCTCCCGCCTGATCGAGCGCAAGCTCGCCGATTTTGGCGTTGAGGTAAAGGTTCTGGCGGTTTACCCCGGCCCGGTGATTACCCGCTTCGAGATCGAGCCGGCAGTGGGCGTCAAGGGCAGCCAGGTGATGAACCTGGTCAAGGATCTCGCCCGTGCGCTGTCGGTGGTGAGCATTCGCGTTGTCGAAACCGTGCCGGGCAAGACCTGCATGGCGCTCGAGCTGCCCAACCCCAAGCGCCAGACCGTGCGCCTGTCCGAGATTCTCGGCTCCAAGGCCTACCACGACATGCACTCGCCGCTCACCGTGGCGCTGGGAAAGGATATTGGCGGTCAGCCGGTGGTGGCCGACATCGCAAAAACACCCCACCTGCTGGTGGCGGGCACCACGGGTTCGGGCAAGTCGGTGGGGATCAACGCGATGATCCTGTCGCTGCTTTACAAATCCGAGCCCACCGACGTGCGCCTGATCCTCGTCGATCCGAAGATGCTCGAACTGTCGATCTACGAAGGGATTCCGCACCTGCTGGCGCCTGTTGTGACCGACATGAAGCACGCCGCCAACGCCCTCAACTGGTGCGTGGCCGAGATGGAGAAGCGCTACAAGCTGATGTCGGCGCTGGGCGTGCGCAACCTGGCCGGCTACAACAAGGCCGTGGCCGACGCTGCCCGGGCCGGCTCGCCGCTCAAGAACCCGTTCTCGATCACCCCGGAAAGCCCCGAGCCCCTCGGCAAGCTGCCTTACATCGTGGTGATCATCGATGAGCTGGCCGACCTGATGATGGTCGTCGGCAAGAAGATCGAAGAACTCATCGCCCGTCTGGCCCAGAAGGCGCGGGCGGCCGGCATCCACCTGATTCTTGCCACCCAGCGCCCCAGCGTGGACGTGATCACCGGCCTCATCAAGGCCAACATCCCGACCCGCATGGCTTTCCAGGTTTCCAGCAAGATCGACTCCCGCACGATTCTCGACCAGATGGGGGCCGAAGCGCTGCTGGGCATGGGCGACATGCTCTACCTGGCGCCGGGTACCGGCCTGCCGGTGCGGGTGCACGGCGCCTTCGTGGCCGATGACGAAGTGCACAAGGTGGTCGAATACCTCAAGGCCACCGGCGAGGCCGACTACGTGGAAGGCATTCTCGCGCCGAATGAAGAAGAAGGCGGCGACCTGCTCGGCGGCGGCGAAGGCGGCGGGGAGGGCAGCGAGGCCGATCCGCTCTACGACCAGGCCGTCGAAATCGTCGTCAAGACCCGTCGGCCATCGATTTCGCTGGTTCAGCGTCACCTGCGCATCGGCTACAACCGGGCCGCGCGTCTGATCGAACAGATGGAGCGCGCCGGCCTCGTGACGCCGATGGGCAGCAATGGCAACCGGGACGTCGTCACGCCGCCCCGCGAAGGAGAATGATGATTCGCAAACCTGCCCACATCCTGCGCGCCCTCGGGCTGGCGCTGCTGATTTCTGCCGGCTCGGCCCACGCCGACGGGCTGGCCCAGCTCAAGCAGTTCATGGACGGCACCCGCACGGCGCGGGGGACGTTCTCGCAGCAGGTCTACTCCAAATCCGGTCGCAAGCCGCAGCAGGCCAGCGGCACCTTTGCCTTCTCGCGCCCGGGCAAGTTTCGCTGGATCTACGAAAAGCCCTACGCCCAGGTGCTGGTGGGCGACGGCAGCAAGCTGTGGGCCTACGACCAGGAGCTTAACCAGGTCACCACCAAACAGCTCGGTCAGGCGCTCGGCAGCACGCCGGCGGCCATCCTGGCCGGCGACAATTCCCTCGACAAGAATTTCGTGCTGAAGGATGCCGGCAGCGCGGAGGGGCTGGAATGGATCGAGGCCACGCCCAAGGCCGAGGACAGCAGCTTCGAGCGCATCCGCATGGGTTTTGCCGGTGGCCAGCTCAAGGCCATGGTGCTCCACGACAACTTCGGCCAGACCACGGCCCTGCTGTTCGGCCAGATCGAGCGCAATCCGGCGCTCGACGCCGGGCAGTTCCGCTTCGTGCCGCCCAAGGGCGCCGATGTGGTCGGCGAATAGCCCACGCCCGCCTTCCGACTGATGGCTGATCTCTTCGATTCTCTCGACCCGCCGCGCCTTCCCCTGGCCGAGGCGATGCGCCCGCAGCACATCGCCGACGTCATCGGTCAGCGTCACCTGCTTGGACCGGGCAAGCCGCTGGCGCTGGCCTTCCAGTCGGGCAAGCTGCATTCGATGATCCTGTGGGGCCCGCCCGGGGTTGGCAAAACAACGCTCGCGCGGCTCATGGCCAAGGCCTTCGATGCCGATTTCACGGCCTTGTCGGCGGTGTTCTCGGGCGTCAAGGATATCCGCGAGGCGATCGCCCAGGCGGAAGCCGCCCGTGCCCGCGGGCGCCACACGATCCTGTTCGTCGACGAAGTCCATCGCTTCAACAAGGCCCAGCAGGACGCCTTCCTGCCGTTCGTGGAGCAGGGCCTCGTCACGCTGGTCGGGGCGACGACCGAGAATCCGTCGTTCGAGGTGAACTCGGCGCTGCTGTCGCGGGCTGCGGTTTACGTGCTGCAGCCGCTTTCGGCCGAAGAGCTCACCGAGCTTTTCGAGCGAGCCCGTGCGCATGCCTGCCCGGAACTGACTTTTGAGGATGATGCCCGCGATCGACTGACCGGCTTTGCCGACGGCGACGCCCGGCGTCTGCTCAATTTGCTGGAGCAGGTGCAGACGGCGGCCGAAACCGCCGGCGTCAATCCGGTGCCGCCCGATTTCATCGACGAGGCCCTGTCACACAGCCTGCGCCGTTTCGACAAGGGCGGCGAAGCCTTCTACGACCAGATTTCGGCCCTGCACAAATCGGTGCGCGGCTCCGATCCCGACGCCGCGCTTTACTGGCTGTGCCGCATGCTGGATGGCGGCGCCGAGCCGCTGTATCTCGGCCGCCGGCTGGTGCGCATGGCCATCGAAGACATCGGCCTGGCCGATCCGCGGGCGCTGGAAATCTGCCTCAATGCGTGTTCGACTTTTGAGCGCCTGGGCTCGCCGGAAGGTGAGCTGGCGCTGGCGCAGGCGGCGGTTTTCCTGGCCTGTGCGGCCAAATCGAACGCGGTTTACAAGGCGTATAATGCCGCGCGAAAGTTTGTGGCCAACGACGCGACGCGTCCGGTGCCCATCCATTTGCGTAATGCGCCGACCAAGCTCATGAAGGAACTGGGCTACGGCAAGGCCTACCGCTATGCCCACAATGAACCCGACGGCTACGCGGCCGGTGAAAACTATCTACCTGACGGAATGGCAAAGCCCAACTGGTACGAACCGGTTGGGCGTGGTCTTGAGGCCAAAATAGCCGAAAAGCTGGAGCGCCTGCGCGAACTGGACAAGCAGGCCGAAGCCCGCGCAGGGCAGTCTGGACTCAGTGCTGGACGGGGTGGTTCGCGATGAAGCGCTGGCAGGCGTCGCGGAAGCGCTTGGCCTTTGCGCGGTCGCCGCGTTCTTCGGCTTCATCGACGAGATCAAGCATGAATTGCGTGAGCATCAAGGTGCCTTCCCGAGTCTGCACCAGCCCACAAGCGATCTGGGCTGCGGCGACATCAGGGATGTCGTGGTGCTCGGCGATGATTGCGACGTCTTCGTCGGTCAGGTCGCAGTAATCCAGGCAGTCGCGGATGGATAACATGGGTGTCTCCTGATAAGTCAAATTAGAAATGACGTCGTCTGCGGACGTCTTTCTCTTAGTGTGGTTTTTAAGTTGAGAAAATCAAGAAGAGTTTTGGCTTTTGTGAGCTATGAACTTTCTGATTCTCATTATTTCTGCTATGCAAGCTGATTGCTGCATGTTGCGGTGCAATATAACTGAAAGCCGGGTCCGCGAGAAGCAACTTCCGGGCCGTGGCGCTATCGATACACCGGTTTTCCGATTTGAATAGGGATTGTCATGCTTGATGTTCAATTGCTTCGTGCCCGACTGGATTTTGTTGCGGAGCGTCTCGCTACCCGCGGCATGAGCCTTGATGCCGCCGCCTTCCAGGCCCTCGAGGACGAGCGCAAGACGCGCCAGACCCGTACCCAGGATCTCCAGGCCCGTCGCAATGCCTTGTCCAAGCAGGTTGGCCAGCTCAAGGGCAAAGGCGAGGATGCCTCCGCGGTGCTCGCCGAAGTTGCCGGCATCGGCGACGAACTCAAAGCCAACGAAGTTGCCCTGGCTGAACTGCTCGAGCGCTTCAATGCCTTCGTCGCCGCCCTGCCGAACCTTCCCCACGACAGCGTGCCGGTTGGCAAGTCCGAAGAAGACAACGTCGAGGTCAGCCGCTGGGGCACGCCCGCCAGCTTCGACTTCGAGGTGCGCGACCACGTGGATATCGGCACCCGTCTGGGCGGCCTGGATTTTGAAACGGCAGTAAAGATTTCCGGCGCCCGCTTCACCCTGATGAAGGGCAGCCTGGCTCGCCTGCACCGCGCGCTGGCCCAGTTCATGCTGGACACCCACACGGCTGAGCACGGCTACACCGAGCTCTACACGCCCTACATGGTCAACGCCGCCAGCATGTACGGCACCGGCCAGTTGCCCAAGTTCGAGGAAGAGCTGTTCTCGGTGCCCAAGGCGGACGGCAGCAAGTTCTACCTGATTCCCACCGCCGAAGTTCCGGTCACCAACATCGTGCGCGACGAGATCGTGCCGCTGGATTCGCTGCCGCTGAAGTTCGTCTGCCATACCCCGTGCTTCCGTTCCGAGGCGGGCAGCTACGGCAAGGACACCCGCGGCATGATTCGCCAGCACCAGTTCGACAAGGTCGAACTCGTCCGCATCGAGCAGCCTGAAAAAGCCTGGGATGCGCTGGAAGAACTCACCCGCCACGCCGAAGCCATCCTGCAGAAGCTCGAACTGCCGTACCGCAAGATTGTGCTGTGCACCGGCGACATGGGCTTTGGCGCAGCCAAGACTTACGACCTTGAAGTCTGGCTGCCGGCCCAGAATACCTACCGCGAAATCTCGTCCTGCTCGTGCTTCGAAAGCTTCCAGGCGCGCCGCATGCAGGCCCGTTTCAAGAACGCCCAGGGCAAGAACGAAGTGCTCGCCACGCTCAATGGTTCCGGCCTGGCGGTGGGGCGCACGCTCGTTGCGGTACTCGAGAACTACCAGCAGGCGGACGGCTCGGTGCGCGTGCCGGCGGCGCTGCAAGCGTACATGGGCGGCATCACGGTTCTTCAGCCTGCGAACTGAGTGACCACGCCGGGCGAGCTTCAACTCGCCCGGTTTTCAGCGGTTCGGTGATCGTGTATATTAGATTATTATATAAATCTAATATACGGAGCCGATGTCATGAGCAGCAAATCCTTCGTCCAGATCACCACCGACCTCACCAAAGGCATGGAAGCCCTCCGCGCTGAAATTCCCGACACCATGAAGGGCTTTGGCAGCATGGCCAAGGAGGCGATGAAGGCGGGGGCCCTGAGCGCCCTCGACAAGGAGCTGATCGCCCTTGCGATCGGGGTTTCGGTCCATTGCGACGGCTGCATCGGTTTTCACGTCAAGGCACTGATCCGTCTTGGCGTCACCCGCGAGCAATTGATGGAAACCCTTGGTATCTGCACCTACATGGGCGGCGGCCCCAGCCTGATGTACGCCGCCGAAGCCGTGCGTGCCTACGATGAATTTACCGCAGCGCGTGCAGTAAAGCCCGCATAAAAAACTTGATATTCCAGAAAGCCTCTATATACTTGCGGGCTTCGAGCGGAAAGGTGGCAGAGTGGTCGAATGCGCCGGACTCGAAATCCGGTGTACGTTTAGGCGTACCGTGAGTTCGAATCTCACCCTTTCCGCCAATGAGTCAAGTAGAAACGCCCCGTAAGGGGCGTTTCTACTTTGTAGAACATGATGCACCTGATCTAAAGCGCATAGGCGGGTGCCTCGTGGGAAGGACGAATGTAAGGCTCGGATTTTTAGAGGGTTTTCGTCAGGTTTTGCGCGCTTCCTCAGAAGTAGTATCCGGCGATCTCCCTGCCTGCCCGTTCGTGAGAATCCTTTGGACGGTGGCCTGGCTGTAAGTGCGACCGGTGATCTTGAACCGGCTCATCGCTTTCGTTCCCCCAAAAAACCGTGCGCGTGTCATCAATCCTTTCGGGGAAAGGGCAGGTCGGTCAGTGCTGACCGAAATGATGCAGCCGCGCCGTGTGCGTTGCCCAACAGACCTTGCCATCTTGTCCCGCTACATTCGGGCGGGGAACAAAACCGTGCGTACGCCGGCCTGAATGGAGTGGGGACGTGGTCGCGGCCATGTGAGTGGGCAGGCGTTCGAGGAGATATCGCGATGGTTGATTTCCGCTCAATGGGGCCCGCGCTCGCATTTCCGCAGACAGTGCTGCTGCCTTTGGTAGCGCTCGGCTTGCTGATACGCGAGTGCTTGCACACGGCGGACGTGGATCTGACCGCTGCCGCCGGCCTGCTGGTGTTCGGACTGGCTGTGTGGACGCTGGCGGAATACCTGCTGCACCGCTTCATCCTGCACCGTATTGAACCTTTCAGGCGCTGGCATCTGGAACATCACTGGCACCCGGAGGTGCCCATGCGTACGCCGCTGCTGTTCAGCCTGATGCTGGTTCTGGGGCTGGCCGGGGCGCCGCTGCTGCTGTGGGCCAGTCGGGGTCAGGCCGTGGTCTTTTCGGGTGGTCTGATCCTGGGCCATCTGGCGCACGAACTCGTTCATTACCAATTGCACCGGGCCGAGTGCAGCCGCAAAAGATGGCTGGGTGAGCGCTGGCGCTACCATGATTTTCATCACCATGGCCACGAAGGCCTGGCCTTCGGTACGCTCAGCAGCGTCTGGGACAGCCTGTTTGGCACACGGCCGGGCGCCCGGGCCATGCCCGACCGCTAGTTTCGGGGCGGTAAGGGCAGGACTCATTGCCTCACGTCACATCAACGGAGGATGCCATGACAATCCAGTTCAATCACACCATCGTGCATGCCCGCGACAGCCATGCCTCTGCGGTTTTTCTGGCCGAGATTCTGGGTCTGGCCGCGCCGGTGCCTTTTGGCCCGTTCCGGGTGGTCCAGGCTGATAACGGCGTGAGTCTCGATTTTCAGCAGACCGCAGCGCCGGTGACGCCCCAGCACTATGCCTTCCTGATCGGTGAGGCCGAGTTCGACGCGGTTTTTGCGCGAATTCGCGAGCGTGGGCTGCCGTTCTGGGCCGATCCGGGCAAAACCCGGACCGGCGAGATCAACCACGGTGATGGCGGGCGAGGCGTGTATTTCGAGGATCCGGATGGACATGTTCTCGAGGTGCTGACACGCCCTTACGGCAGTAGTCGCTAAAAAACAGCGCGCACGGCCGCGGCTGATCGGCCTTTGGTGATTGCAACCTTCCCGGCGCGGCCTGGTCCAACTGCTGTTTTTGTGTCCGATGGAAGGAAGCTCATGCAGGACCGTATCCAGTCAGCCGCCGAGGAAATCGCCAACAGTGTCAGTCACGGAGTTGGCTTTGTGCTGGCTTTGGCCGCTGCACCGGTATTGATCGTCGTGACGGCGAAGGAGGGCAGCGCGGCGAATATCGTGGGTGCGTGCATCTTTGCCACCACCATGGTCTTGCTCTACCTCAGTTCAACGCTCTACCACGCGATGCCGTCGGGCAGGGAAACGGCCAAGCGTCGTCTGGCAAAGGTGGATCACGGGGCGATCTACCTCTTCATCGCCGGGAGCTACACGCCCTTCGCGCTGGGCGTGCTCGACGGCGCCTGGGGCTGGACCCTGTTTGGACTGGTCTGGGGGCTGGCGGCGGCAGGCCTGTTGTTGAAGACCTTTGACCGCTTGTCGAATCCCTACCTGTCCACCGGCCTTTACCTGGCGATGGGCTGGCTGGTGGTCATCGCTGCCGTTCCGCTGATGGAGCGGGTGTCCATGACCGGTCTGGTGTGGCTGGTTGCCGGCGGGCTGGCCTACACGGGGGGTGTTGTTTTCTACCTGACCGATGCGCGCCTGAAGTTCGGGCATTTCATCTGGCACCTTTTTGTGATGGCCGGGACGACCTGCCATTTCTTCGCCGTGCTCTGGTACGCCGGCTAGGGGTTCTCGAAATTTCGTCAGGCAACAAAAAAGCGTCCGTCGGGACGCTTTTTTGTTGCCTTTCTCCAGCTGGCTGCGGAGCGTGGAGGCCTGGCTTTACCGCACCAGCGTTGCCTTTGGCTGTCCGTTTGATGCCCGCTCGCGCATGGCGAGCTGGGTGCGGTTGGCGACAAGTTCCGAGGCGTCGCCGACGATGCGGGCCGCTTCGGTGAGGAGGACGTCCTTGGTGTCCTTGCGGGCCTTTTCGGCGGCGAGGTCGGCTGCCAGGCTGCGTTCGCCGGATTGCAGGCCGTCGTCCTGCAGCGCAGCGAGCTTGTCCTTGCCGTTGCCTTTTTCGCGGGCCTTGAGGCGGGCTTCCTGCTTGTCCTTTTCCTTGCGGCGGTCGGTTTCGTTGAGGGACAGGAGCTTGGTTTCGCGCAGGCGCTTGAATTCGGTGACGTCTTCGAGCAGTTGCTGGAAATCCTTGTCCCTGGCGACGCGGGCCTGGTGGCGGCGCTGCAGGTCGGGCAGGCGGATGCCGAGGTCGCTGGCCGGGCGGAAATCGGCGGCCTTGATCTGGATCCAGGGCAGGGCGTTGTCGTAGCTGGCTTCGCCGTAGCTTTCGTCGTCGGCAAGCGACGGGAAGCGGATGTCGGGGGTTACGCCACGCAATTGTGTGGTGCCGCCGTTCACCCGGAAGAACTGGGCGACGGTCATCTTGAGGTCGCCAAACTTGGGCTTGTCGTTGCGTGCGATGTCGTCCAGGTTGATCAGCGTTTGCACGGTACCCTTGCCGAAGCTGGGCTCGCCGATGATCGGAGCGCGGCCGTAGTCCTGCAGGGCGGCGGCGAAAATCTCGGAGGCGGATGCGGAGCCGCGGTTGATCAGCACGGCGAGGGGGCCGTCCCAGGCAACGCCGGCATGTTCGTCGCTTTCGACGCCGATCTTGCCGTCGGGGCGGCGCTGCTGCACGACCGGGCCCTTGTCGATGAAGAGGCCGGTGAGTTCCACGGCTTCGCGCAGGGAGCCGCCGCCGTTGTTGCGCAGGTCGATGAGCAGGCCATCGACCTTTTCTTTCCGGAGTTCATCCACCAGCCGGGCGACGTCGCGGCTGGCGCTGCGGTAATCCTTGTCGCCCTTGCGGCGGCCGTCGAAATCCTCGTAGAAGGTTGGCAGGTTGATCACGCCGACCTTGCGGGCGTTGGAGCCTTCGCCAAGCTTGATGACGGACTTGCGGGCGGCCTGTTCTTCGAGCTTGATCTTGTCGCGGACGAGAGCGACCTGCTTGTGCTTGCCGTCCTGGCCCGCATCGGCGGGCAGCACATCGAGCACGACCTTGGAATCCTTGGCGCCGCGGATCAGCTTGACGGCTTCGTCCACCCGCGCGCCGACGACGTCGGTCACGCTGCCGTTGTCGCCCTGGCCCACGCCGACGATGCGGTCGCCGACGGCAAGCCGGTTCGAGCGGGCGGCGGGGCCGCCGGGCACCAGTTCGCGGATGGTGATGTAGTCGTCGCGCTCCTGGAGCACGGCGCCGATGCCAACCAGCGAGAGGCGCATGGAGATGTCGAAATCGTCTGCTGCGCTGCGCCCCAGATAGTTGGTGTGGGGCTCGATGGACATGGCGTAGGCGTTCATGAACACCTGGAATACGTCGTCGCTTTTATTGCGGGTGGCGCGGGCGAGGTAGTTGTCGTAGCGCTTGGCGAGGGTTTCGCGGATGGCTTTGTCGTCCTTGCCGGCGAGGCGCAGGCGCAGCCAGTCGTTCTTGACGCGCTTTCTCCACAGCTCGCGCACCTGGGCGTCGTCGGCGGACCACGGGGCTTTGTCGCGGGCGTAGGGGTAGCTTTCCTTGGCGGTGAAATCGAAGCTCTGGTCGAGCAGTTCGCGTGCGTAGGTGAGGCGCTCGGTGACGCGCTGCTCGTAGCGCTGGAACATCGCGAAGGGCATCGAAAGGTTGCCGCGCAGGATCGCATCGTCGAGGCGGGTGCGGGCGTCGGCAAAACTGTCGATGTCGGCCTGGGTGAAGAACAGCCGTTCGGGGTCGAGGGACTTGAGGTAGCGCTCGAAGATCTTCTCCGACATGGCGTCGTCGAGAGGAACGGTCTTGTAGTGATAGCGCCCGAGGATCTGGGAGCTCAGGTAGGCGGTCTGGGCGTGGTCGGCGGTGGGCGCCAGGCGGGACACGGGCTGCGCCTCCTGGGCGGAGGTTTGCGCCGCGCAGAATGTTGCCAGCAAGGTCCAGATGATTCGTTTTTTCACTCGTGTTCTCCACCGCATTCGATTGGCCCGGACGGACGTTACATTTTTCCGGGTGCAAGGTCGACCGCGAAAGCGCCGAAGCGTTCGCGGGTTGTGCATGCCTTGCCGCCGGGCAGGCCGCCGGACAGCGGCGGCCAGATGTCGGAAACTTATCACTTAAGTTATAGATTCCGGCTCCGTTAAATCACACTCGGTGTCATATAAATAAAACGTGCCCGGGTCGCCTCGGGGAGGGAGCCAGCATGAGGGACAAGCAGATCAGGGTTTTGATCGTAGAGGACGAGGCGATCATTGCCATGGATCTGGCGCAACGCCTCGAGGATTACGGCTATGAGGTCACAGGAATCGCGGCAAGCAGCGAGCAGGCGATCGAGTTGTTCGAAGTGACGGCGCCGGATCTGGTGATGATGGATGTCGTTATCGGCGGTGGCCGGGACGGCATCGAGACCGCTGCCTTGCTGCACGCGAGGCGGGATGTACCCGTGATTTACCTGACGGCCTTTCGCGACGAGGCCTCATTGTGCCGGGCGCGGGACTCCGCGCCCTATGGCTATTTGCTCAAGCCCTTTCGTCCCGATGACGTGCGTGCCGCCATCGAGGTGGCGCTGGTCAAGCATGGCATGGAATCCCGTTTGCGGCGGAGCGAGCAGTGGTTTGCCAGAACCCTGCGCTGCATCGGCGACGCGGTGATTGCCACCGACGAGACAGGGTGCATCCGCTTCGTCAATCCGGTTGCCGAGCAGCTCACCGGCTGCTTGCAGGCCGAGGCGTTCGGATTGCCCATCGAAACGATTGTGGATCTGCGTCAGGAGCACGGCGGCCTGATGATCGCCAATCCGGTGACCGAGGCGCTGGCGAGCGGCCGGCTGTCGGGCCGCCAGAATTCGGCCTGCGTGGTGGCCCGCGATGGCTGCCGGACCCTCGTTGAGCACAGTACGGCGCCCATCCTGGACGACAAGCACGTTTTGATGGGCGCGGTGCTGGTCATGCGCGACATCAGCCGGCGGCGCGAGATGGAGCGGGCCTTTGCCGAGAGCGAGCAGCGCTTTCATTCGGCCTTCGAGCACGCGGCCATCGGCATGGCGCTGGTGGCGGTGGACGGGCGTATCCTGCAGGCCAACCGGATTGTGGCGGCGATGCTCGATGTCGATGCCGCGACGGTTTCCGGCTTGAGCCTGCACACGCTGTGCCACAGCGATGACAGGCCCATGCTCGACGAACAGTTCGAGCGCCTTGCCGCCAACGAGGTGGCGACATTCCAGATCGAGCTGCGCCTCGAGACGCCCGGCGGGCGCATCGTCTGGTCGCTGCTGTCGGTGTCGGTGGTGCGCGACGACGAAGGGGTGTCCCTTTATCACATCGTTCAGGTGCAGGACGTGACGGCGCGCCGCTCGGCAGAAGAGCAGCTGGTCTACGTGGCCTATTACGATGCGCTGACCGGCTTGTCCAACCGTGCCCACATCAACCGTCAACTGGAGCAGTCGCTGGCCTACTGCCGGCGGCGCAGCGAGAAGCTCGCGGTGATGTTTGTCGACCTGGACAACTTCAAGTTTGTGAACGACTCCCTCGGCCACAAGGCCGGCGACGCCCTTTTGCGTGAGGTGGCCCGGCGCCTGCGTAGCACGGTGCGCGAAACCGACATCATCGGGCGGCTCGGGGGCGACGAATTCATCGTGATCCTGCCCGGCATCGAGTCCGAGGGCGACGTTGCCGGTGTCTGTGCCAAGCTCATCGAGGCGATGGAGTTGCCGTATGACTTCGAGGGGCACCTGCTGCAGGTGTCGTGCAGCATTGGCGTGGGCCAGTATCCCAAAGATGCGCTGAACGCCGACCGCCTGATCGTGACCGCCGACGATGCCATGTACCGGGCCAAGGAGCTCGGCAAGAACGGCTTTGTTTTTTATTGCAGCGAATGGGGCCGCCAGCTCAACGAGCGGATGTTGCAGGAGGCCGAGCTGCGTCGTGCGCTGGCCGAGCAGCAGTTCGAAATCCACTACCAGCCGATTCAGGATACGAATGGCCGGATTCGCTCGATGGAGGCCTTGCTGCGCTGGCAGCACCCCGAACGGGGTTTGCTGCAGCCCGACACCTTCATGCCGACGGCCGAGCGGACAGGCTTGATCGTACCCATAGGCGCCTGGGTGCTGCGGGCCGTGTGTCGCCAGATTCGCGCCTGGCAGGATGCCGGAGCCGCCGAGGTTTCGGTGGCCGTGAACCTGTCGGCACGCCAGTTCCGCGATCCGGAACTGATCGCCACGGTGATGGGGGCACTGGCTGAATGCGCACTCACGCCGGCCTGCCTTGAACTGGAACTCACCGAGTCGTGCATCATGCATCAGCCCGAGCGGGCCAGCGCCATTCTCGACGAGCTGCGCAGCCACGGTTTGCGCATCGCCGTGGATGACTTCGGAACCGGCTATTCCAGCCTCAGCTATCTCAAGCGCTTCCCGATCCATGCGCTGAAAATCGACCGCTCCTTCATGGTCGACCTGCCGGACAACCGGGAGAGCGGCGCGATCGTTTCCGCCATTGTCACGATGTCCCGCGCGCTGGGGCTGACGGTGGTGGGCGAGGGCGTGGAAAACGCTGCCCAGGCCCGCTTCCTGAAAGCTCTGGGGTGCGACCTGCTGCAGGGTTTCCTGTTCCAGCGGCCGGCGCCTGCCGCCCTGATCGAAGGCCTGCTGGGCATCGGGGCCTGCAACGCGCCGGCCTAGCTAGCGCACGCTGCCCGACGCCTGCGGGCGCAGGTTCTGGTCGATGGCCCAGACGGCGGCTTCCAGGCGCGAGCGAAACTTGAGTTTCTTCAGCAGGTTCTTGATGTGCACTTTCACGGTGCCTTCGGCAATGTTCAGATCGCGGGCGATGAGCTTGTTCGAGAGCCCGCTGGCGAGGCAGCCGAGGATGTCGCGCTCGCGCTCGGTGAGCGGCGCCAGGCTGCGCTCGGCCGCCTGGGCTTCGTCGCGCAGCGAGCGGGCGAGCAGGCCGTTGAGGCTTTCGCTGATGACGATGCGCCCGCGCATGGCTTCGACGATGCGGGCGAGGAGTTCTTCGGGTTCCATGTCCTTGAGCAGGTAGCCGTCGGCGCCGGCGCGGATCGCGGACACCAGATCGTCGGCGGCGTCCGACACGGTCAGGATCAGGATGCGCGCGGCGAGGTCGGCGTCGCGCAGGGCACGCAGGGTTTCGATGCCGCTCATGCCCTTCATGTTGAGGTCGAGCAGGATCAGGTCGGGCTCGAGGGCGCGGGCCAGTTCCAGGCCTTCTTCGCCGCTGGAGGCTTCACCGATCAGGTGCAACTGGTCATTGAGGGCGATCAGCTGGGAGACGCCTTTGCGGAACAGCGGATGGTCGTCAATGATGATCACGGAAGTCGTGGTCGGAGTGTTCATGCAACGCCTCCTTGGGCGGGCTGAGTGGTTTCCTGCAGCGGGGCGGCTGCCGGGATGTTGAGTTCGACCCGGGTGCCGCCGCCCTCCCGAGGGAGCACGGTGAGTTCGCCGGCGAGGCTCTGGGCGCGATCGCGCATGATCACGATACCGTAGCGGTGCAGGGGACGGGCCGTGTCGTCGAAGCCGATTCCGTCATCGTCGACGGTTACCTGCACGCGGCCGGCTCCGTCGGTGCTCAGGCTCACTGCAACCTTGCGGGCCCGGGCATGGCGCTCAATGTTGGAGAGCGCTTCGCGGATGATCTGCAGCACGTGGATTTCGCGATTGGCAACCAGTTCAAACCCGGACAGACCGTTCTCGAGGGTGATCTCAAGGCCGGTGCGGCGGCGGAATTCCTGCACCGTGTCTTCGATGGCGGCGTTGAGGCCGCGCCCGTCGATGCGCAGCCGGAAGGTGGTCAGCAGCTCGCGCAACTGGCGGTAGGCCTCGTTGAGGCCGTCGCGCAGTTCGCCGACGATTTCGTTGACCGGAGCCGGCGGCGGTGTGCGGCCCAGCAGGGTTTGCAGGCGCGTGACCTGGATTTTCAGGTAGGACAGGGACTGGGCGAGGGAGTCGTGCAGTTCGCGGGCGATCACCGAGCGTTCATCGAGCAGGGCCAGGCGGTGGCTCTCCTCGCTCCGCTGGGTCGAGGCCAGCGCCGCGCCCACGTGGCGCCCGACCGTTTCCAGCAATTCGATCTGCCAGGCTTCGAGGGCCTGCTGGTCCGGCGGGATCAGGATCATTGCCCCATGGCTGCGGGTGCCGTCAAAGAGCGGAACGGAAATCGTTTCACCTGCGCCGGCCTCCGCGGGGCGCGTCCCGGTGAGGCTGCCACCCTTCGCGCAACTCTGGCAGGCCGCCGCGCAAAGCTCCCGGACCGGCACAGGCAGCGGCCCTGAGCCCGCCGTGGCAATGTCGGCCTCTCCAGGCTTGCCGAGACATACGGCGCCGGTGCGCATGCCGATAACCTGCACCACATCCTGCAGCACCTGCTGCAGGGTCGCCCGGGTCACGGCACGCTCGGAGAGCGCGCGGGTGGTGCGGTAGAGCAGCATGAGGGAATGGTTGCTGCGTGCCAGCGCCTCGGTCTTCTCCTGCACCCGGCTTTCCAGCCGCGCATAGCTGCACGACAGGTCTTCCACCATGAAGTTGAAGGCTTCGCCGAGCTGGCCGAGTTCGTCGGGCTGGCCCGCGGGGAGGCGAACCGAAAAGTCCCCGCGCTGAACCCGTCGCGCCGAGTCGAGCAGTCGGTCGAGGGGCCGCAGCACGCGGGCCTTGAGCTGTTGCACGGTGGCCGCGCCGACCATCAACAGCAGGATCAGCGAGATGCCCTGCACAAGGCGCAGCCATTGCAGCTTTGACTCCAGGCTTTCCTCGACGAGCGCCACCAGGTGGTCGATGCGCGTCACCATTTCCATGGTCTCGACCTGCAGCGACGGGCTGTTCGGCCCGTCGGCCCATGCTTGCAGGGCTGCCGGCCGGAAGCGCCCGATCCACACCGCGCCGACCGCTTCATAGGCCAGGCGTACGGGGTCGTCGGCCCAGTGCGGAATGGCCTGCTGCAGCTCGGGGCTGCGGTAGCGCAGCTCGAATTCGGCAATGGCTTGCTCCATGCCTGCCGGATCGGGCCGGGCAGGGCCCGCTGCCGCGCGGATCACATAGGACTGCATGCGCAGCGAACCGGCCAGGTTGATGGCGCGCGCCTCGCCCGAGGACAGCTCGGCGACGGTGATCGAAGCCAGGATGGACACGACAGCCAGGCCGGCAATTGCAGCAATCCACGCGCCCAGCTGGAGCACGACAGACGGGCTGCCGGGCTTGCGGGTTCGCGGGGCGGGGGTGTCTGCAGGAGGGGGATGAGGCGTCACGCGTGAGTTTCCGAGTGTGCTGCAGGCAGGCATTCTGGTGCCGGAAAGGCGATGCAGGCATGGTGTTTGCCGCCTGCCAGGCAGGAAAATGGTATTAGCGAAACGGCGGGTGCCGACCTGTTCGCAGCACCCTGCAGCCATCCCGCTGTCGGGTCTAAGTTTATACAAAACAGCATCTTGGATATTTTTCTCATTTTAATGTGCTATACCCACAAGGAGGTATTTGGGGTGTTCTTCGTGTTTCGGCGAGTCTGATCTATGTCAACTTCGCGCGGCCTTAAGCTTCCTAGACTGCGCGTCATGCCTTGGCGCCGCTACGCATTTTCGGGCGCGGTTCTGTCTTGAACCCTATGAGGGA
The DNA here is from genome assembly GCA_016720685.1 of Zoogloea sp. Taxonomy (GTDB): domain Bacteria; phylum Pseudomonadota; class Gammaproteobacteria; order Burkholderiales; family Rhodocyclaceae; genus Zoogloea. Next base: position 88,660 of record JADKKC010000003.1, on the reverse strand, counting down.
AACCATGCATACCCATATTGATGATCTCTCTTTGGTTCTGGGCGAAATTGCCCTGTTTCGCGGCTTGCCGTCCTCTGCGATTTCCGATATCGCCCGCTCGACCCAGGTTCTCAGCCTGCCCAAAGGCAGCAAGGTTTATTCGGCCGGCGAACGGCCGCGCGCCCTTTACCATGTCATGTCCGGCCACCTCAAAGTGGCAGTTTGTTCGTCTGAAGGGGGCGAGAAGGTTATCGAGATTCTTTCGCCGCGCCAGATCTTCGGTGTTGCCGAACTCTTCGGCGAGGCGTCTTATGTGTCGTCGGTCGAAACCGTGAGCCCGGTGGTGGTGGTTGCCGTGGGGCGCGACGGTATTTTCCGCGCCATGGAGCACGAACCCTGCGTGGGGCGCCGCATGCTGGTGGCGGTGGCCGAGCGTCAGTCGTCCATCGAGCGCGATATTGCCGCCGATTGTTTCCAGTCGGGCTCGGCCAAGGTTGTGGACTACCTGCGGCGCCTTGCCGGCAGCGTTCTCGGGCAAAGCAAGAGCCTCACGCTCGAACTGGAAATTCCCAAACATGTGCTGGCGGCCCGTCTCGGCTTCACGCCGGAAACCCTGTCGCGGATTTTTCGTGAGCTGTCGGATTCCGGCCTGATCCATGTGAACGGCAAGCACGTGACGCTGACCGAGAAATTCGTCGGCCAGCAGACCGGCAAGCCGGAGACCGAGCTGCCCGTGCCGCTTGCCGCCCGGCAAGGCGGGGCGTGGTTCAATCGCAGTGCTCCGGGCACCCTGGCCGGCGGGCACGCCTGGAACTGAGCGCATCCGCGGGCCGCTTTTTGGCGCTCGCCTTCGGGTATCCTGAGGCGCATTCCAACACAGTGAGGAGCGCCTGATGTCTACGCTTGAAGTTCCCGATTTCGACAGTCTGGTTCCCGGTCTCCCCCTTAGCCGCCGCACTTTCGTCGGCGCTGCCGTGGCGGGGAGTTTTGCGCTCGCCGTGCAACCCGCCTTCGGGCAGAGCGTGATCAAGACATCCTCCGACGGGCTTGTCGCCGGCGATATCACCTTCACCGCCCCTGATGGCCTCGCGCTCAAGGCTTACCGCGCTCAGCCGGCCGGCCCGGGGCCGTTCCCGACGGTGTTGGTGGTACAGGAAATCTTCGGAGTTCACGAATACATCCGCGATGTTTGCCGGCGCCTTGCCCGCCAGGGCTACCAGGCCATTGCGCCCAACCTGTATCAGCGCCAGGGCGATCCGGCCGGCATCGATAACGTGCCGGACATTCTTGCAAAAATCGTCAGCAAGGTAGCCGACGCCCAGGTGATGGGCGATCTGGACACGGCCGCCGCGTGGGCTGCAGCCCATGGTGGCGATGCGTCGCGGCTGGGGATCACCGGCTTTTGCTGGGGCGGGCGGATCGCATGGCTCTATGCGGCCCATAACCCCCGGCTCAAGGCCGGCGTGGCGTGGTATGGCCGCCTGACCGGTGCGGCGAGCCCGCTCACGCCCGCTCATCCCGTCGATGTGGTGGGGCAGATCGCGGCGCCGGTGCTTGGCCTCTATGGTGCAAAGGACCAAGGCATCCCCGTTTCCGATGTCGAGCGCATGCGCTCGGATCTGACCAGGGTCGGCAAGCGGGCCGAGTTTGTGGTTTACCCCGAAGCCGGCCATGCCTTCCATGCCGACTACCGCCCCAGTTACCGTGCTGCCGAGGCGGCGGACGGCTGGGGGCGCTTGCTGGCCTGGTTCAAGGCGAACGGGATGTAGTGTGCTGGCGGGCCGGCTGCGGTGAACAAAGCCCCGCGGGGCCTTGTTTCGAACGGTCAGCGCAATGAGATTACCGGCCAGCCGTGGGCGCTGGCGTGGGCGCGAAGGGTGTCGTCGGGGTCGACGGCAACCGGGTTGGCCACCTTGTTCATCAGCGGAAGATCGTTGTGGGAGTCGCTGTAAAAGCTGCTCTTCCCGAAGCTCTCCCAACACAGGCCGAGGCTTTCGAGCCAGGCCTCGACGCGTTCGATCTTGCCGCCCTTGAAGGCCGGGGTGCCGCGAGGCTTGCCGGTGAAAACGCCGTTTTCCTGGGCCGGAATGGTGGCGACCAGGTGCGGAATGCCGAAGGCACGGGCAATCGGGCCGGTGACGAAGCTGTTGGTGGCGGTGACCACGGCGACCACTGCGCCTGATTCCAGCTGCGCCCTGACCAGTGCCTGCGACTTTGCGGTCATCATCGGGCGGATGCGGGTTTCCATGAATTCCCGGTGCCAGGCGTCGAGTTGGGCGCGACTGTGGCGGGCCAGCGGCTTCAACTGGAAATCGAGGAACTCGAAGATGTCGAGGGTGCCGGCCTTGTACTGATCGTAAAAGATCTGGTTGCGGGCTTCATGGACTTCCTTGTCGAGCACGCCCTTGGAAATCAGGAATTGGGCCCACTCGAAGTCCGAGTCGCCGGCGAGCAAGGTGTTGTCCAGGTCGAAGAGTACGAGATCCATCGTTCGTGTTTGCCGCTTATAGGGTGGGGTCGCGCTGCAGGACTTCCCGCAGCAGGGGCAGGGTGATCGGACGCTTGCGCTCGAGGGAGGCCGCATCCAGGGCGTCGAGCGTGCGCAGCAGGCTGGCCAGGTCGCGGCGGCCGTGGCGCAGCAGGTACTGGATGATTTCCGGTTCGAGGCGCAGGCCGCGGGTGCCCGCCTGGGCCTGCAGGATCGCTTCGCAGTCGTCGTCGGTGAGCGATTTGACCTCGAAGATCAGGCTTTGCCCGATGCGCGTGCGCAAATCCTCGCGCAGGGCCAGGTGCAGCGGGGCTGCGCCGCCGCTGGTGATCAGCGTCATGCGCTGGCTGCGGGCCGCGTTGAAGGCGCGGAAGAGCGCGATCTGGGCGTCGGGGCCGAGGGCTTCCACGTCATCGACGGCAAGCAGCAGGCCGGAGGCTTCGGGGAGGCGGTCGCCCACATCGGCGGCCTGCAGGTAGCAGGCCGGCCGGCCAGCCTGGGCCGCGGCGGTGACAACGCTTCTCAGCAGGTGGCTGCGGCCGCTGCCCGCGTCACCCCACAGGAAAAGATGCTGCGGCACATCCGCCAGCGGCACCGCTTCGTAGAGGGCTGCGAGGAGGTCGGCGTTGGCGGCGGCGACGAAATTTTCCAGCTTTGGCGGCGCGTCAGCGCGCAGATCGAGGGTGAGTTGCTTCACGCGGTGGTCTGGATGGCACACCCGGCAGGGCGGGCCGTCGACATTTCGGCTAAAATTCGGGTTTGTTTGCACGCAGCTGGCTATAAGCCCCTGCTGCTGCAAGGCCCGTTAATGTAGCCGGTCCCGGCGGGGCGCTCAACCCGATGAGTGCATTCCGGCGGCGGTCGGACGCTTCAAAAGAGATCACAGAACCCATGAGCTCCCTTACTTATCGCGATGCCGGTGTTGATATTGATGCCGGCGATGCACTGGTCGACCGTATCAAGCCCTTTGCCAAGCGCACCATGCGCCCGGAGGTGATGGGCGGCATCGGCGGCTTTGGCGCGCTGTTCGAGATCTCGAAAAAATTCAGGGAGCCGGTGCTTGTATCGGGCACCGACGGTGTGGGTACCAAGCTCAAGCTGGCCTTCCAGCTCAACAAGCACGACACCGTCGGCCAGGATCTGGTGGCGATGAGCGTCAATGACATCCTCGTGCAGGGTGCCGAGCCGCTGTTCTTCCTCGACTACTTCGCCTGCGGCAAGCTCCACGTGGATACCGCCGCCACCGTGGTCGAAGGCATCGCCCGCGGCTGCGAGCTCTCCGGCTGTGCGCTGATCGGCGGCGAAACCGCTGAAATGCCCAGCATGTACCCGGATGGTGAATACGATCTGGCCGGTTTCGCGGTGGGTGCAGTTGAAAAATCGCAGATCATCGACGGTTCCACCATCCGCCCGGGCGACGTGGTGCTCGGCCTGGCTTCCAGCGGCGCGCACTCCAACGGCTACTCGCTGATCCGCAAGGTCATCGAAATCGCCAAGCCCAACCTTGAAGGCGACTTCCACGGCCGCAAGCTCAAGGACGTGATCATGGAGCCGACCCGCATCTACGTGAAGTCGCTGCTCGCGCTGATGGAAAAGCGTGCCGGCCTGGTCAAGGGCATGGCCCACATCACCGGCGGCGGCCTGCTCGAGAACGTGCCCCGCGTGCTGGCCGACAACCTGACCGCCGTGCTCAAGAAGGACGCATGGGAAATGCCTTACCTGTTCCAGTGGCTGCAACACGCCGGCAACGTGGAAGCCCAGGAAATGTACCGCGTCTTCAACTGCGGCATCGGCATGGTCGTGATCGTCGCGAAGGAAGATGCCGAGCTGGCGGCTGAACAACTGCGTGCCACCGGCGAAACCGTGTTTGACCTGGGCACCATTGAGGCCCGTGCCGAAGCTCAGGCGCAGACTGTCGTGGTGTGATGGCCGCCGGGCCCTGCGGCCCTGGCTGTTGACGCAGATTTGATCAAGACGGGCCCGTGTGGCCCGCTTTGACTTTTCGCGTCTTGAAGGCGTTGCTGCATAACCCTCTGGCCGGCCCCCTCCCGACACCGACGTGTCGTGGTTGGTAGACTGCCTGAATGAACCCGAACAAGACCCGCTACCGCACAAGCAACTGGCACGACAGCGTTCGGAGCGGAGCGAAGGGTCGCCCGAAGGTCTACACCGATGCGGCCATTCAGGCCATCCTGACGCTGAAGGTCTTGTTCAAGCTCGCCTTGCGGCAAGCCCTGGAATGACAAAGCGGCTTTCGTCCATGCCCGCAATGAAACCCTGGCTGCGGCCCAGTACCTGGGATGACGGCTGTGGAAGAAATGGAGTGGCTACCATCGGCGTAGCCTGGCCGAGACGAGCATGTGCGCTGCGCGATTCTGAATACGTTCAACCGGCTTGGCATGCCGGTGACGATCGCCCATGCCTGAAATCCGTCTGGGGTTGGGGCCACTTTGCTTGAATCAGAGTTATGCAACAACGCCGGTCTAGGAGCAGCCTGTATTGAGCGATTGCGCAATGAAAAGAGGGAGCCAAATGCTCCCTCTTTTTTAACCCGTTTTACGAGTTTTTTAACCTGGAATAGGCGATCAGGCGAAATTCGCGGAAGCGAAATCCCAGTTGGCCAGGCTGCTCAGGAAGGTCTCGACGAACTTCGGACGGGCATTGCGGTAGTCGATGTAGTAGGCATGTTCCCACACGTCGATGGTCAGCAGGGGCTTGCCTTCGCCGCTCTTCAGCGGGTTGCCGGCAGCGCCGGTGTTGGCGATGTCGACGGAACCGTCGGGCTTCTTCACCAGCCAGGTCCAGCCGGAACCGAAGTTGCCGACAGCGGAGGCCTGGAAGGCCTTCTTGAACTCTTCGAAGGAGCCCCACTTGGCGTTGATGGCGTCAGCCAGGGCGCCAGTCGGAGCGCCGCCGCCGTTCGGCTTGAGGCAGCTCCAGAAGAAGGTGTGGTTCCAGACCTGGGCGGCGTTGTTGTAGACGCCGCCGGCCGGGGCCTTCAGGAAGGTTTCTTCCACGGACAGGTTTTCGTACTCGGTGCCCGGGATGAGGTTGTTCAGGTTGGTGACGTAGGCCTGGTGGTGCTTGCCGTAGTGGTATTCGAAGGTTTCTTCGGAAATGTGCGGAACGAGTGCGTTCTTGGCGTAGGGCAGTTCGGGCAGGGTGTGAGCCATATGTTCTCTCCGTGGGGTTAGGGATTGAAAATTGCCCGACGATTCTAGTCGGGAATAGGTTTTCTATACAACCGGGTGCAGCGCTTTATCCCGCCGCTGCTGCACAGTTTTCTATTCTGCACCGCGTTCAGCCGTTTTGCTTGGCTTGTCTACGGTGGCGTCGATGCGGCCGTTGTGGAATTCAACCTGGATGCGCGCGCCGGTTTCGAGGCTTGCCGCGTCGCGCACGATGCTGCCGCCGGCATCGCGGGTGATGCTGTAGCCACGCGCCAGCACGCCGCGGTGATCGAGGTGCAGAAGGTGTTGTCCGATGGCGTCGAGACGGCTTTGCTGGCGCTGGACAATGCCGTGGGCGGCGCGTTCGAGGCGCCCGGCGAGGGCTTCAAGCTGGCCGCGGCGGGCGGAAATATCCGGACGCCGGGCGGCCAGCCGCAGGCCGAGGGTGTGGGTGCGGGCCTGGCTGGCGGCGAGCTGCTGGTGCGCCCGCGACTGGAGGCGCTGGGCAAGATTGGTCAGCCGCAGGTAGGCCTGCTCGATGCGTTGCCGGGGGTGGATCAGCCGGGTGGCTGCGCGGTCGAGGCGTTGGGCGGCGGTTTCGAGACGCCGGTGCATGCCCCGGGCGAGGCGGGCCGAAAGCGCTTGCAGCCGTTCATGCAGGTCGGCGAAGCCGGCGCTGGCGAGTTCGGCCGCTGCGGTGGGTGTGGCGGCGCGCAGGTCGGCAGCGAAATCGGCAATGCTCACGTCGGTTTCGTGGCCGACGCCGACCACCACCGGCAGCCGGCAGCTACGGATGGCGCGGGCGACGGCTTCGTCGTTGAAGGCTGCGAGGTCTTCCAGGCTGCCTCCACCCCGAACCAGGAGGAGGACGTCATTGCCGTCGGCGATGGCACGCCGGCTTGCTGTGGCGATGGCGGCTGCGATGCGGGCCGGTGCGCCGTCGCCCTGGACCGGGGTTGGATAGAGCGTGAGCGGGAGGTGCGGCGCACGTCGGGAGAAGGCTGCCGTGACGTCGCGCCACGCGGCTGCCTGCGGGGAGGTGACAACGGCGATGCCGCGCGGGAAGCGGGGCAGGGGGCGTTTGATGGCCGGGTCGAACAGGCCTTCAGCCTCAAGCCGGGCCTTGAGGCGCAGGAAGGCCTCGTAGAGGTTGCCGATGCCGGCCTGGCGCACGGCCTCGACACTGAGCTGGTAGTCGCCACGGGGCTCGAACAGGGTGACGAGGGCGCGCACCTCCACACGCATGCCATGCTCGAGCCGAAAGGGCAGCAGTTGGGCGCGATTACGCCACATGGTGCACCGCACCTGGGCGTCTTCATCCTTGAGCGTGAAGTAGACATGGCCCGACGCGGCGCGGGTGAGGGTCGATACCTCGCCGGCGATCCACATGAGCGGAAAGCTGCCCTCCAGCGCCTCGCGGGCTGCGCGGTTGAGCCAGGATACGGAAACGACTTCGCCGGGCTTGACTTCGGCGTTAATGCGGGGGGCATTCATGGGGCTGGATTGTACCGGAATCCACATCCGGACCTGATCCGCCCCAAAAAATCCCGCGTCCGGGCTTGACTTGGGTGAAAAGTTGTAAGTGATTGATTTTAAAAGAAAGTAAACTTAGCTTAATTTTTGACCCGAGTAGAAAAAAGCCTTACAGGCTCTGGGTTTAGCGCCCCTGTTTGGCTTTAATCCACAAAGTTATCCACAGATTTTGTGGATTGTCTGGGCTCGCACTTGTGTTGCTCTGAGCCCTGCTCCGGGTTACATTCTTGGGCTTCGTTCGATTCGCAGGAGTTCTCGCGTGTTCGCCATTCTTCAGGCTGCCGGCTGGCCAATCTGGCCCTTGTTGTTTGCTTCAATCGTTGCAGTGGCGCTGATCATCGAGCGGCTCATTACGCTGCGCCGCAGCAAGATTTTGCCCGAGGGTCTCCTCGAGAAAGTCGTCGGCGAACTTCGCCAGACCGGCGCCACTCCGGAGATGATCAACCGGGTCGCCCTCAGCTCGCCGCTGGGCCGGATTCTTGCCGCCGGCCTGCGCAATGTGCGCAGCCCCCGCGAGGTGATGAAGGAGTCCATCGAGGAAACCGGCCGCGCTGTCAGTCACGACCTGGAGCGTTTTCTGACCACGCTCGGCACCATCGCCTCGATCAGCCCCCTGATGGGCCTGTTCGGTACCGTGGTCGGGATGATCGAAATCTTCGGCTCCCAGGCGCCCGGCGGCTCTAACCCGCAGCAGCTCGCTCACGGTATTTCCATTGCGCTCTACAACACCGGTTTTGGTCTGGTGATCGCCATTCCGAGCATGATCTTCTGGCGTCACTTCCGGTCGACCGTGGATGGCCTGATCGTCGAGATGGAGCAGCAGGCGATCCGTCTGGTCGAAGTGGTCCACGGCGACCGTCGCTAAGGCACGACCATGAATTTCGGCCGTGGTCGCTCCCGCGAGGAGCCGGAGATCAACCTGATCCCGATGATCGACGTGTTGCTGGTGATCATCATCTTCCTGATGCTCACCACGACGTATTCCCGTTTTGCCGGGCTTGAAATCAATCTGCCGACGGCGGATGCCACGGCGAGCAACGACAAGCTTGTCGAAGTGAACGTGGCGGTTACGGCGACCGGTGAGGTCGTGATCAACAAGCGCCCGGTGAACGGGGCCGGCATTCCGGCCATTGCTGCCGCCATGCAGGCGGTGGTTCCGGCGGGGGCCAAGGATCCCGTGGTGATCATCAACGCCGACGCCAAGGCTGCCCATCAGCGCGTCATCGACGTGATGCAGGCGGCCCAGCAGGCCGGGCTGGTGCATATTTCCTTCGCCACCCAGGCGGCCCAGCGCTAGTCCTGTTTCTTTTTCGAGACGCCATGCCACGCAGCGCCCCCGGGTTCTGGCAGCACCGTGGGGTGGTGGCCTGGAGTCTCTTCCCGCTCTCGCTGGTTTTTGCGTTTCTTGCCGGCCTGCGTCGCCGGCTTTTTGCGCTTGGCTGGCTGAAGTCCGAGCGCCTGCCCGTACCTGTCATCGTGGTGGGCAACATTGCCGTGGGTGGCAGCGGAAAGACGCCGGTCGCGCTGTGGCTGGCGGATCAGTTGCGTGCCGCCGGTCGTCGGCCGGGCATCGTCAGCCGTGGTTATGGCGGCTCGATCGAAGGCGTGGCGGGTGTGCCGCCCGGCGGCGACCCGGCCCGTTTTGGTGATGAGCCGGTGTTGATGGCGGCGGTGTCTGGCTGCCCGGTGTTTGTCGGGCGGGATCGCCCTGCGGCCGGTCGGGCCTTGCTGGCCGCCCATCCTGACGTGGATGTCCTGATCGCCGACGACGGCCTGCAGCATTACCGCCTGGCGCGTGACGTGGAACTGGTGGTGGTGGACGAGGCCACGCTGGGCAACCGCCTGCGTCTGCCTGCGGGGCCGCTCAGGGAGGGTGTCGAGCGGCTCGCGGATGCGACGCTGATCTTCGCTCACGGTGAATTTTCGCCAGCGCTGCTGCGTGCGGTCCGGCCGGTGCCGGTGTTCAGTTTCAAACTTGCGGGCGCTGCCTTCGAGCGCGTCGCAAACCGCTCCGAGATCTGTCTTGCTGCCGACCTGTGCGGGCGACGCATCCACGCGATGGCCGGCATCGGGCGTCCGGAACGATTTTTTGCCCAACTCGAAAGCATGGGGCTGGTCATCGAGCGCCGGCCTTTTGCCGATCATCACGCCTTTACGCCGGCCGATGTGGCCGTGCCGGATGGCGATGTACTACTGATGACCGAGAAGGATGCGGTAAAATGCTCGCCTTTCGCCCCGGCCGACAGCTGGGTGTGGCCGGTTCGGGCGCAGCTTGCGCCGGGGGCGGCAGAACTGATTGTGGAGAAGATCGATGGACCCCCGATTGCTTGAAATCCTGGTGTGCCCGATTACCAAGGGGCCGCTCGACTTCCATAAAGACAAGCAGGAGCTGTGGAGTGTGAGTGCCCGCCTGGCGTATCCCATTCGTGACGGCATTCCCGTCATGCTCGAAGACGAAGCCCGCTCGCTGACCGACGAAGAGGTCGCCCAGGCGCGCTGAAGATGCCTTTCAAGATCGTCATTCCGGCCCGTCATGCGTCGAGCCGACTGCCCGGCAAGCCGCTTCTCGACATCGCCGGCAAGCCGATGATCTTGCGCGTGCTGGAGCGTGCCCTTGGAGCGGGTGCGGACGAGGTCTGGGTTGCCACCGATCACACGGGGATCGCCGGAGTGGTCGAAAAGGCGGGCGGCAAGGTGATCGTTACCTCCGCCGAACATCCTTCCGGCACCGACCGCCTCGCCGAAGTGGCAACGCGTCTGGGCTGGTCCGATGACACCATCGTTGTGAATGTGCAGGGCGACGAGCCGCTGATTCCGCCGCAACTGATCGACGATGTCGCCGCCGCGCTTGCCGCGGATGCCGAGGCGGCGATTGCCACGGCCTGTCATCCGCTCGAATCCGCTGAAGAATTTTTCAATCCGAACGTCGTCAAGCTGGTGATGGACGCCCGCGGGCGGGCGCTGTATTTCTCCCGCGCGGCCATTCCCTGGGCACGGGACGCCTTCGCCACCGATCGCAGCGCGCTGCCGGCAAACCTGCCGGCTTACCGCCACATCGGCCTTTATGCGTACCGGGCGGGTTTCCTCAAGCGTTATTCCAGCCTGGCGCCCTCACCGCTGGAGCAGTGGGAGGCGCTCGAACAATTGCGGGCCATGGCCCACGGCTATCCGATCCAGGTCATGGTCCTCGATCACGCTCCGCCAGCCGGCGTGGATACGGCGGAGGATCTCGAGCGGGTTCGCCGCGTGTTTGACCTGCTGTAAGTTTCACGTTAATTTCATCGTTCATCATTGCAGCCACAATAACCAGAGGAGGGGAAGCATGCGTCTGATTCTGTTGGGACCGCCGGGGGCCGGCAAGGGCACCCAAGCCAATTACATCAAAGATAAATTTGGGATTCCGCAGATTTCCACCGGCGACATGCTGCGTGCTGCCGTCAAGGCCGGCACTCCGCTGGGGATCGAAGCCAAAAAGGTGATGGATGCCGGTGGCCTCGTTTCCGACGAGATCATCATCGGGCTGGTCAAGGATCGCCTGAAGGATGCCGACTGTCAGTCCGGCTACATGTTCGACGGCTTTCCGCGCACCATTCCGCAAGCCGAGGCCATGAAAGCTGCGGGCGTAGCCATCGATTTCGTGCTTGAAATCGATGTGCCCGACGAGGAAATCATCGGTCGCATGTCCGGCCGCCGTGTGCATGTGGCTTCCGGCCGCACCTACCATGTCAAGTTCAACCCGCCCAAGGTCGAGGGCAAGGACGACGAAACCGGCGAAGCGCTTATCCAGCGCGACGACGACAAGGAAGAGACCGTCAAGAAGCGTCTCGACGTCTACCATTCCCAGACCAAGCCGCTGGTGGCCTACTATTCCGACTGGGCCGCAAACGGCGAGGCGAACGCGCCGAAATACCGCAAGATTGCGGGCCTTGGCAAGGTCGACGAGATCCGCGACCGGGCGTTCGACGCGCTGAAGTAAGCGCCGTACGCAAGGCACCGAGGGCCGGCTGTCAAAGCCGGCCCTGATTTTTTGTCCACGCGTTTCGGATGGGAGCCCGTGATGAAGGGAAGTCTTCTCTACGCCCAGTCGGGTGGTGTCACGGCTGTCATCAACGCTTCGGCGGCCGGTGTGATCAGCGAGGCGCGGCTGCAGCCGGAGCGCATCGAGCGCGTGCTCGCCGCACGCAACGGCATTCTCGGCGTACTGCGCGAGACCCTCGTCGATACGGCCGCCCTGTCCGGCGCCGATCTTGCCCGCCTGCGCACAACCCCGGGCGGTGCCTTCGGCTCATGTCGATTCGATCTCGATCCGGCCGAGAATAACCCGCTTCAGTACGACCGCCTGTTCGATGTGCTGGCCGCCCATGACATCCGCTTCTTTCTCTACAACGGCGGCAACGGTTCGATGGAAACCTGCCGCCAGGTTCAGAGCGCAGCCGATGCACGTGGCTACCCGCTTACCGTTGTCGGCGTACCGAAAACCGTGGACAACGACATCGTCGGAACCGACTGCAGCCCGGGTTTCGGCTCGGCGGCCAAGTACTTGGCCACGTCGGTCCGCGAAGTGGGGCTGGACCTTGCCGCCATGACCACCAATGCGGGGCGTGCCTTCGTGCTTGAAGTGATGGGCCGCAACGCCGGCTGGCTGGCGGCGGCCTGCGCGCTGGCCGCCGAGGATGCCGATGCCGCGCCGCACATCATCCTGATGCCCGAGGTGGTTTTCGACGAAGCGCGCTTTCTGGCCCGTGTGCAGGCGGTGGTGGAGCGCGTGGGCGCCTGCGCCGTGGTCGTGGCGGAAGGCATTCGCGGGCCGGACGGCCAGATCCTCGCCATGCAGGATCGTAACCAGAAAGGCTACGTCCAGCTGGGTGGCGCCGGCGAGGTGGTGGCCGAGCGGATTCACGCCTGCCTTGGCTACAAGGTTCATTACGCGCTGGCGGACTATCTCCAGCGTTCGGCTCGCCACATCGCCTCCAGAACCGACACGGCCCAGGCTTTCGCGGTCGGCAAGGCCGCCGTGCGTCGGGCTGTTGCCGGCCAGTGTGGCGTGGTGGGCATCGAGCGTCTGACCGACGACGCGTATCGCTGGCGCACCAATCTCTTGCCCTTCGAGCAGGTTGCCAACCTGGAGCGCAGCTTGCCGGCGGAATTCATCGCCGCCGATGGCTTTGGCGTGACGGAGGCTTTCCGGCGCTGGTGCCGGCCGCTGATTGCCGGCGAAGACTGGCCGGTCTTCAAGGATGGCCTGCCTGACTATCTACGCCTGCAACTCCCGCTGCTGCAGCCCCTATTGCCGAGCCATTCCCCCTGAACGGTTTCGCCTTTAAAAAAACCGGGAACGTGAAGTACCCGGTTGTTGGTGGGCTTGCGTGCCGCCGGTCAGGCCGGGACGGAAGGATTCAGGCTGTAGGTGACGGTGATGCTGGCCTGGGCCAGGATATGTCCGGCGATGGCTGCGCGAACCTGCTGACCCGTGAAGTGACCTTCCACGGCAACTCTCGGCACATCCAGTGCAAAAACGGTGAACACGTAGCGGTGGCGGATCGAGTCGTTCCACGGGGGACAGGGGCCGTCATAGCCGAAGTAGTCGCCCTTCATCTGCCCGTCGCCGGCGAACCAGCCGGTGTAGTCGTTGATGCCGTGGCGGCTGCCGTCGGGGCGCGCCGGGCCGGGTTTGCCGTTGGCGGTGACGGTTTCGGAGTGCGAGCCGGCGGCTATGTTGTTCGCATCGGCCGGCAGGTCGACCAGCACCCAGTGGAAAAAATCCACCCGTGGCAGCTCGGCCGGCACGCTGCGGCCTTCCTGGTTCACGTCGTCGCCGCGACTGGGCACGTCCGGGTCATGGCAGATCAGGGCGAAGGACTGCGTGCCGGCAGGCGCGCCGGTCCAGGCGAGCTGGGGATTGCGATTACTGCCGAGGGCCACGTGGCCCTCGATTGCCGGGATGCAGAAGGCGAACTCGCCCGGAATCGGGCTGCCGTCGGAAAAGCTCTGGCTGGTCAGTTGCATGCTGGTGTCTCCACTGGGGTGTCCGGAGATTCTAGCTAAATTCGGGCGGGCTCAGCTGGCGCTGCGGCGGCGGAAGTCGGTGACCCGGAAACCGAGAGCGAACAGCGTCGCGAAATAGATGGCCATGCCGCCGACCACCAGCAGGCACAGGCGGATAACCCGTTCGGCGCCGGAGGCGTGAAGCCACAGGCTGTCGGCGCCCGCCGAGAACCAGACGGCCACGCCAAGCACCGCCATCGCGACCAGCAGCTTACCGGTGAAAAGCGCCCAGCCCGGCTGGGGCTGGTAGATGCCGCGCTTGCGCAGGCCGAAGTAGAGCATGCCCGCATTGACGCAGGAGGCAAGGCCGATGGAGAGGGCCAGGCCGGCGTGCTGCAGCGGGCCGATGAAAACGAGGTTCATCAGCTGGGTGACCGTCAGGGTGATCAGCGCAAACTTGACCGGCGTGCGAATGTCCTGGCGGGCGTAGAACGCCGGGGCCAGCACCTTGACCAGAATCAGCCCGGCAAGGCCGATGCTGTAGGCAATCAGCGCGCTGCGGGTCTGGTAAACATCGCTGAGGCCGAAGGCGCCGTGGTGGAAGAGGGTGGTGATCAGCGGAACCGCCAGCAGTGCCAGGCCGAGGGCGGCCGGCAGGGTCAGCATCAGCGTGAGGCGCAGGCCCCAGTCGAGCAGGCTGGAAAATTCGACCGGGTTTTTGTCGGCGTGCATCTTGGAGAGGCTCGGTAGCAGGATCGTGCCAAGGGCTACGCCGAGCATGCCGGCCGGAAACTCCATGAGACGGTCGGCGTAGTACAGCCATGACACGCTGCCGCTGGGCAAGAACGAGGCGAAGACGGTGTTGATCAGGAGCGAAATCTGGCTCACCGAGACGCCCAGGATGGCCGGCGCCATGAGCTTGAGGATGCGCCGCACGCCGGGATCGGAGAAGTCGAGGGAGAAGCGCGGCAGCATGCCGATCTTGGCAAGCGGGCGCAGTTGTAACGCGAGCTGGGCCAGCCCGCCGATGAACACCGCCCAGCCGAGGGCCAGCACGGGCGGATCGAAATACGGCGCGGCCAGCAGCGCCATGCCGATGAACGAGAGATTCAGCAGCACGGGCGTGAAGGCCGGAATCGCAAAGCGGCTCCAGGTATTGAGCACGCCGCCGGCCAGGGCCACCAGCGACATGAAGAAAATGTAGGGGAAGGTGATGCGGGTGAGCTGGACGGTGAGCTCGAACTTGCTGGCGTCGGCGGAAAAGCCCGGTGCGGTGGCGTAGATGATCAGCGGGGAGGCGATGGTGCCGAGAATGGAAACCAGCAGCACGGCCAGACCGAGGGCGCTGGCCACGTGGTTGACCAGGCGGTGGGTTTCTTCCTCACCGCGTTTGTTCTTGTATTCGGCCAGAATGGGCACGAACGCCTGCGAAAATGCGCCTTCGGCAAACATCCGGCGCAGCAGGTTGGGCAGGCGGAAGGCGACGAAGAACGCGTCGGTTTCCACGCCGGCTCCAAAGGCGCGGGCAACCACGAAGTCGCGCACGAAACCGAGTATTCGCGACAGCAGGGTCATGCCGCTGACGGTGGCGAGGGCGCGCAGAAGATTCATCGAAGCCATAGGAAAGCCGGTAAGAAGAACGCAAAAAGGGTCCACTTTAGCGGCTTGTTGCGCGACGCAGCAATGCGATTTGCCTGCCGGATGTGCGCCATTGCCTGCCCGCCGGGCGAGTTTTGAAGCGATGGGGTAAAATGGCGCAAATTTTTTTGAGTCTCGACCCCAATGAAAACGACGTTCCTGGATTTTGAGCAGCCCATCGCGGAGCTCGAGGCAAAGATCGAAGAACTGCGCTTTGTGCAGGATGACTCGGCGGTGGACATCTCCGAAGAGATTGCCCGTCTGGAACAGAAGAACTACGGGCTGACCAAGGACATCTACGCCAAGCTCTCACCCTGGCAGTGCGCTCTGGTGGCGCGTCACCCGCAGCGGCCCTACACACTCGATTACGTGGAGCACATTTTCACCGATTTCGAGGAGCTGCACGGAGACCGCAGTTTTGCCGACGACAAGGCCATCGTCGGCGGTCTGGCCCGCTTCAACGGCCAGCCGTGCATGGTCATCGGCCACCAGAAGGGGCGCGATACCAAGGAAAAGATCTTCCGCAACTTCGGCATGCCGCGCCCCGAGGGCTATCGCAAGGCGCTGCGCATGATGCGGCTGGCCGAGAAGTTCGGCCTGCCGGTGTTTACCTTTGTGGATACGCCGGGCGCCTATCCGGGCATCGATGCCGAAGAGCGCGGCCAGTCCGAGGCCATCGGCCACAACCTGTTCGAAATGACGGAACTGAAGGTGCCGCTGATCTGCACCATCATCGGCGAAGGCGGCTCGGGTGGTGCGCTGGCGATTGCCGTCGGCGACCAGTTGCTGATGCTCCAGTATTCCACCTACTCGGTGATCTCGCCGGAAGGCTGTGCGTCCATCCTCTGGAAGAGCGCCGACCGGGCACCCGACGCGGCCGAGACGATGGGCATCACGGCCGGCCGCCTGAAGTCGCTGGGCCTCGTGGACAAGGTGATCAGCGAACCCGTGGGCGGCGCCCACCGGGATCATCGCGCGATGGCCCAGAGCCTCAAGCGCGCCTTGCAGGACGCCCTTCGCCAGGTCAGCGACCTGTCGACTTCCGAGCTGCTTGAACGGCGTTTCGAGCGCCTCATGAGCTACGGAAAATTCAAGGAAATTGCGGTCAACTGACCTGCTTTTGCACGTAGAGCGGAGCTGGCGGCAACTGCCGTCGCCCGCCCGGCGTGTGCGGGCAGGCCTATCAGGCGGGCTCGATTCCACGGTTCTGCTCCATGTGCTGGCCGGTTTGCGACCCATGCTGGGGTTTGAACTGGCGGCATGTCACGTGCGCCACGGCCTCGTTTCCGGTTCGGAAGTCTGGGCCGACATCTGCCTCGCGCTGTGCGATCAACTCGAAGTGCCGCTTGCCGTCTGCGATGTGCAGGTCGACCGCCGCCATTCCGGTGGCCTGGAGGCCGCAGCGCGGGAGGCGCGGCGTGCGGCGCTGCTGGGTTTTGGCGACGACTGGCTGGCGTTGGCCCATCACCGGGACGACCAGGCCGAAACCGTGTTGTTCCGGGCCATTCGCGGCACCGGCGTGCGCGGTGCCGGCGGCATGCGCGCGGCAGTGCCGGGACGGGGTGCCGCCGGCGTGTGGCGCCCCTTGCTGGACGTGTCGCGGCACGAACTCCTGGCCTATGCGAAGGCCCGCGGGCTGGCGTGGATAGAAGATCCGAGCAACGCTGACAGTCGTTTTTCCCGCAATTTCCTGCGTAAGGACATCATGCCTGCCATCGAGGAGCGCTTTCCCGGTGCCTCCGCGGGGCTGGCGCGGCTTGGTCGCTTGTGCGATGAGGCCTCCGTGCTGCTCGACGATCTGGCAGCCGGCGATCTGGCCGCGCTGGCCCTGCCCGGATCGGCCCGCTTCCGGCGGACTGCCGCCCTGCAGCTTTCGTCTCCCCGCCTGCGCAATGCGATGCGCCACCTGCTGGCCGGCTCCGGCGAGCCGATGCCCGATGAGGACCGCCTGCGCGAGACCGAACGACAGTTTCGCCTTGATGACGCGGGCGCCGGTTTGCGCCTGCCATTTGGCAGGGTGGCCCTGTGCGTTTATCGGGATGCCTGGTGGCTGGAGCCGCTGAGCGCCGAGGGCGCACCGGATTGTGTCGCGTGGAGCGGCGAGTCGTCGGTAGGCTGGGCCGGCGGGACGGTCGCGTTCGGGGAGGCGACGGGAGAAGGGCTTGCGGCAAGGCTGATCGCCGGCCAGCCTTGCGAACTGCGCTGCCGCAGAGGGGGCGAGCGCCTGCGTCTCCATGCGCGCGGCACCTCACGGACGCTCAAGAACCTTCTTCAGGAAGCCGGCGTGCCGCCCTGGTTGCGCAGCCACCTGCCGCTGCTGTGGATTGGCGGGCGGCTGGCGTGGGTTGGCGGTGTGGGGGTGGCAGACGAGTTCCGTTGCCCGCCGGGCGAGGCGGGCGTGATGCCGGTCTGGTCCTGTTTTTAGGCGCGTCAGTCGCGACCCGGCGCGAGTAGCTGCGCCAGTTCGACCGCCGAGCGCACGCCCATTTTCTCGAACACCCGCGAACGGTGCACTTCCACGGTGCGCATCGAGATGTTCAGTTCGTCGGCGATGACCTTGTTGAACTTGCCGACCAGCACCAGTTGCATCACTTCCTGCTCGCGGGGGGTGAGCTGGGCGAGGAGGCCGGCGACGTTGGCCTGGGTTTCCTGGTTGGCCTGGCGGCGTGCGTTGGATTCCAGCGCCCGGATCACCACATCGACCAGCGCGTTGTCGTCGAAGGGTTTTTCGAGGAAGTCGAACGCACCTTTCTTGAGCGCACCGACGGCCATCGGCACGTCGCCGTGGCCGGTCAGGAAGATGACCGGCAGGGTGTTGCCCCGTTCGAGCAGGGCGTCGAAGCATTCAAGGCCGCTCATCTCGCGCATGCGGATGTCCAGCACGATGCAGCCGCGCCAGTCGGGCCGCCATGCAGCGAGAAAATCCTCGGCCGACGGCCAGGCCCGGGATTCGACCTTGCGGGTGCGGAACAGCCAGCTGAGGGCGTCGCGGATGGCTTCGTCGTCATCGACAATGTGGGCAAATGGCGTGGCGAGGGACGGGCTCATGATTGGGTGACGGGCAGCGAGAAGTTGAAAATCGTACCACCGCCCGGCCGGGCTTCGAAGGCGAGGCGGCCGCGGTGGAGTTCGGCGATGGAGCGGCAGATGTTGAGGCCCATGCCCATGCCTTCTTCCTTGGTGGTGAAGAAGGGCGCAAAGAGCTTTTCGGCCACTTCGGGCGGGATGCCCTGGCCTCGGTCGGCAACCGTGAAGATCAGCATGCCTTCGTGCTCGCGGGTGGTCAGCTGCAGCCGGCGCTCGCTGCGGGGCGTGCTGGACATGGCGTCCATGCCGTTCCTGATCAGGTTGACGGCCACCTGCTCGATCATCACCGGATCGGCGAGGATGGGCGGCAGGGCTTCGGCGAGATCGAGATCGATGGCCACGCCGCGGCGCTCGGCGTCGGGCTCCACCAGCCCGACCGATTCGCGGATGATGGCGTCGAGATCCACCGTTTCGAACTTGGGTTCGCTGCGCCGCACAAAGGCGTGCACGCGGCGGATGATCTGGCCGGCGCGCTGGGCCTGCTTGCCGATCTTGTGGAGCACGCCGGTGAGCTCGGTTTGCGACAGGTCGCCGTGCTCGATCATGTTGAGGCAGCCGGTGTTGTAGCTGGAAATTGCGGCCAGTGGCTGGTTGAGTTCGTGGGCCAGGGTCGAGGCCATTTCGCCCATCGTGACCAGACGCGCGGTGGCCTGCAGGCGTTCCTGCTGCTGGCGGGCCAGTTCCTGGGTGCGTTTCTGGTCGGAGACATCCACCATCGAGCCCATCCATCCGATCTGGCGGCTGTTGGCGTCGATCAGCGGCGCCTCGATCAGCAGCGCGTCGAAGCGCTCGCCGTCGCGGCGCATCAGGCGGATTTCGACGCCCTGCGACGGGGCGTTGCCGCCGAGGATCATGGAGTGCACTTCGTAGGTGCGGTCGAGCGCTTCGGGCGCCCAGTAGGGCATGGGCGGCATCAGGCCGACGAGTTCCTCGGCGCTCCAGCCGACCATGCGGCAGAAGGCCGGGTTGACGTAGGTGATGCGGCCCTGCATGTCACGGGCGCGCATGCCGGTGTTGAGCGAATCCTCCATCGCCTTTCGAAAGGCGTGTTCGCTGCCCAGCGCCTGTTCGGCAGCCTGCCGGCGCTGCATGTGCCGGCGCAGTTGCCACAGGCTCCAGACGATGGCCGCGGCGAGCACGCCGAGGGAGCTCATCAACAGCAGCGAAATCCAGCCACCCTTCGCTTTGCAGGCGGTGATGACCAGGTTGAGCCCGTGGCCGGGGGGCTCGAAGGGGATTTCGTAAGCCAGCGTCGATACCGGCGAAACCTTCGACCTGGCGGCGATTTCGGTGCCCAGGTTGTTGGTGATCGATACCCGGTAGCGCTCCGAAAACCACCACGGAACCTGCCTCGCCAGCATCTCGTTGACGGAATACACGCCGACTACCGAGCCCACGTAACGCCCGCCTTCGAAGATCGGCACGTGCACCTCGAAGTGGGTCTGGTTGTCGATGACCGCGTAGGCATCGCTATAAACCGGCCGGCCGAGGGTCCGGGACAGGCGGTAGGCGGCGCTGGACGGAAAGACGTCGGTGGTTTCGCCGACCAGATGGCTCTCGGTGTAGGGCGGCTCGGCCCCCTTGACCTTGCCGCCCGCGTCGAGCCACAGGATGCGGATCAGCCCGCTTTCCGGGTCGAGGGCGCGCTTGAGGCGGGCCTGGGTGGTGCCCTCGTTGGGGGAGTGGACGTCGTTGCCGGTCAGCAGATTCGGCCCGAGCTGGCTGAGCTGCGCGTCGTTGCGCTCGAACTGGAAGGAGAGGTTCTGCTCCATCCACAGCACGTCGTTGATCAGCGTGGCGCGCTGCTCTTCGGCGTCTTGGCGGTGGGTGAGCCACAGCAGGGCCGCCATCGTGGCGATGAACAGCGTCACGGCAGCGTAGGGCAGGCTCCAGTACCAGCGTGGTGGTGCTGCGGTCGGGGTAGGCAAAGGGTTGAGGATCACGGGTTGGGGGACTTCCTTATCGCTGCTCTGGAGCGGTGCGACCATCCGCTCTTTCCACACTGCGGATAACCACAATTGAAGACCATCTTGCGACTTTCGATACTGCAAGCGCAATCTGTTAAGTGATCGCCCGATAAAAAAATTCAATGAGTTCCTGTTGAGGAGACAAAAATGAAAATTCGCACCGCATTGTTCAGCCTGCGCCCTGGGTTTGTGCAGCACCGCAGTGGCCCAGGCGCCGATCGTCATCAAGTTCAGCCACGTGGTGGCGGCCGACACGCCCAAGGGCAAGGCCTCGGAGTTTTTCAAGAAACGCGCCGAAGAGCTGACCAAGGGGAAGGTCAAGGTCGAGGTCTACGCCAACAGCGCACTCTACAAGGACAAGGAAGAACTGGAGGCCCTGCAGTTGGGCGCCGTGCAGATGCTGGCCCCGTCGCTGGCCAAGTTCGGCCCGCTGGGTGTGAAGGAGTTCGAGGTTTTCGATCTGCCCTACATTTTTGACGATTACACCGAACTGCACCGCATCACCCAGGGGCCGGTCGGCGCCAGCATCCTGAAGAAGCTGGAGCCCAAGGGCATTGTCGGGCTTTCGTACTGGGACAACGGCTTCAAGTCATTCTCGGCCAACACCCCGATCCGCACCCCTGCCGATCTGAAAGCCAAGAAGCTGCGCATCCAGTCCTCCAAGGTACTGGAAGAGGAAATCCGTGGCCTCGGCGGCATGCCGCAGGTGATGGCCTTCTCGGAGGTTTACCAGGCGCTGCAGACGGGCGTTGTGGATGGCACCGAAAACCCGCACTCCAACATGTACACCCAGAAAATGCATGAGGTGCAGAAGCATCTGACGGTGACCGATCACGGCTACCTGGGTTACGCGGTCATCGCCAACAAGAAGTTCTGGGACGGCCTGCCCGGCGAGGTGCGCGGTCAGCTCGAACAGGCGATGAAGGAGTCCACGGTTTTCGCCAACAAGATTGCCCAGGAAGAAAACGACAAGTCCCTCGAGGCCATCAAGAAGAGCGGCAAGACCCAGGTCTATGTGCCGACGAAGGATGAAAAGCTGGCCTTCAAGAAGGCGATGCTGCCGGTTCATCAGAAGATGGAAGGCCGCATCGGCAAGGATCTGATCCAGTCCATCTACAAGGAAACCGGCTTCGATCCCGCGAAGCTGTAAATCCCGCCCGGTTTTCTCTGCCCATCGTGTCCGCCGTTGCGCCATGCGCTGCGGTGCGACCGGTCGCAACCTTTTGCGAGGCTGAATCATGAAAATACTCGATCACCTGGAGGAGTGGATCATCACCCTCCTGATGGGCGGCGCCACGGCCATCATCTTTTTGTCCGTGATGCACCGCTACCTGGCCGGCGTCAGCATTCCCGGCCTTCAGGACTGGCTGCTGTCCCTCAATTTCAGCTGGGCCCAGGAGCTCTGCATCATCATGTTCGTATGGATGGCCAAGTTCGGCGCTGCATATGGCGTGCGTACCGGTATCCACGTGGGCGTCGATGTGCTCATCAACCGCCTCTCCGACCGCAGCCGGGCGAAGTTCATCATTTTCGGCCTGCTGGCCGGCGCGTTGTTTACCGGCGTTGTTGCCACCCTTGGCGCCCATTTCGTGTGGGAGAACGGTGCCCACCACGCCTTCCTGCAGATGACCGGTGCCGAGATCGGAGAGGTGCCCGAAGGCCCGACCACGCCAGACCTCGAATGGCCGACCTGGATGGTTTATAGCGCCATTCCGCTGGGCTCCAGCCTGATGTGCTTCCGCTTCCTGCAGGTGGCGCTGAATTTCGTCCGCACCGGCGAACTTCCGCATCACGATCACGGGCACGTGGATGGCCTTGAAGAAGAGCTGGCGGTGGATGCGGACGTCTACGGCATGGACGACAACCTGCACATGCATGACCTCAAGCACACCCCGCTGGGTGATGGCAAGAAAGGAGGCCGCAAATGAACGCCGCAATCATCTTCGGCATTCTGCTCGTGCTGATGCTGACGGGCATGCCGATCTCCATCTCGCTCGGCCTCACCGTGCTGAGCTTCCTGTTCACCATGACCGAGGTGCCGCTCGAATCGGTGGCGCTCAAGCTGTTCACCGGCATCGAGAAGTTCGAAATCATGGCGATTCCGTTCTTCATCCTGGCCGGCAATTTCCTCACCCACGGCGGGGTGGCCAAGCGCATGATCAACTTTGCCACCAGCATGGTCGGGCACTGGTACGGCGGCCTGGGCCTTGCCGGCGTGATGGCCTGTGCGCTGTTCGCCGCGGTGTCCGGTTCGTCGCCGGCAACGGTGGTGGCGATCGGCTCGATCCTTTTGCCGGCGATGGTGCGGGCGGGTTTTCCGAACAAGTTCGGCGCCGGCATCATCACCACGGCGGGGGCGCTGGGCATCCTGATCCCGCCGTCCATCGTCATGGTGATGTACTCGGTGGCCACCAACACATCGGTGGGCGCGCTGTTCATGGCCGGCGTGGTGCCCGGCCTGGCGCTGGCGGCAACCTTGGGTGGCGTGACCTGGTATCGCGCCCGCAAGTTCGACTACCCGCGCCAGCCCAAGGCAAGCACCGTCGAGCGGCTCAAGGCCTTCCGGGAGTCGGTGTGGGGCTTGCTGCTGATCATCGTGGTGATGGGCGGGATCTACACCGGCATGTTCACCCCGACCGAAGCGGCGGCGATGAGTGCCGTGTACGCCTTCGTCGTCGCGGTGTTCGTGTATCGCGACATGCCACTGCGTGACGTGCCGAGGGTGCTGCTCAACTCCGCCAACATGTCGGCGATGTTGCTCTACATCATCACCAATGCGGTGCTGTTCTCTTTCATCATGACCAACGAGAACATCCCGCAGGCGCTGGCCGAATGGATGCTGGGCAACGGCCTGGGGGTGATTGCCTTCCTGCTGGCGGTGAACGTGCTGCTGCTTCTGGCGGGCAACTTCATGGAGCCCTCAAGCATCGTGCTGATCTTCGCGCCCATCCTGTTCCCGGTGGCGATGAAGCTGGGCATCGACCCGGTGCACTTCGGCATCATCATGGTGGTGAATATGGAGGTCGGCATGTGCCACCCGCCGGTGGGCCTCAACCTGTATGTGGCCTCGGGGATCACCAAGATGGGCATTACCGAGCTTACCGTGGCGGTGTGGCCGTGGCTGCTGTCGATGCTGGTTTTCCTGGGCCTTGTCACCTATTGGCCGGGTCTGTCCTTGTGGTTCCCGCGGATGCTCGGGATGCTGTAAGGGCCTTTCAAGAACCGATCCTGAAGCGCGCCCTGCGGGGCGCGTTTTTTTTCGGGGGTACGCCGGTTTGGACGGCCTGCGCAGTTGTGATAAAAGGGCGTGTTTCCCGCGGCCATCCCCGACCGCGCGCATTGTCTGCGAGGCTCTCGTTGTCCCAGTCGTTGCCCCAACATTCCCCCGCACCCGAACACGATTGCTACCACTGCGGCTTGCCGATTCCCGCCGGCGTCGATCTTCCCGTCGACGTCGACGGCGCCCGGCATCAGATGTGCTGCACCGGCTGCCAGGCGGTGGCCGAGTCCATCGTCAGCAGCGGCCTCATCGATTACTACCGCCGCCGCGACGCCATGCCCGAGCAGGCCCGCGACGCCATGCCCGACGAGCTGAAGGATCTCGGCCTTTTTGATCACCCGGATTTTCAGCAGGGCTTCGTCAAGCCGGTGGGCGAGCACGAGCGCGAAGCGGCGCTGATCCTCGAAGGCATCACCTGCGCCGCCTGCATCTGGCTCAACGAGCAGCACGTTGCGCATCAGCCCGGCGTCACGGCCATCGACATCAACTACGCCACCCGCCGTGCCCGGGTGCGCTGGGACGAGCGGCGCATCAAGCTGTCCGACATCCTGGCCGCGATCCAGGCCATCGGTTACCGGGCCTATCCCTACGACGCGGCCCGTTCCGAGCAGATTTCCCAGCGCGAGCGCAGGTCTGCCCTGTGGCGTCTGTTCGTGGCCGGCTTCGGCATGATGCAGGTGATGATGTATGCCTTCCCGGCCTACATCGCCGAGGACGGCGACATCACCGCCGACATCGAGAGCCTGATGCGCTGGGCCAGTTTGATTCTCACCGCACCGGTGGTGCTGTATTCGGCCGCGCCTTTCTTCAGCCACGCCTGGCGTGATGTACGCCTGCGCCGGCTGGGCATGGACGTGCCGGTGGCGCTTGGCATCGGCGCGGCCTTTGTCGCCAGTTGCTGGGCAACCTTCATCGGCCACGGCGAGGTGTATTTCGACTCGGTGACGATGTTCGTGTTCTTCCTGCTGTGCGGCCGCTACGTCGAGATGCTGGCGCGCCAGAAGGCCGTGCGCGGCGTGGAGGAGCTGGGCAAGGCCCTGCCGGCCTTCGCCGAGCGCCTGGCCGCCTGGCCCGGGCCGGATGGCGAGAAGGTGCCGGTTTCCCAGCTTCTGACCGGCGACGTGATCCGCGTCAAGCCCGGTGAAGCGCTGCCCGCCGACGGCGTTGTCGTCGAAGGCGAGAGCAACGCCAACGAGGCCCTGCTTACGGGCGAAAGTCGCCCGGTACCCAAGCGGCCGGGCTCGGCAGTCACCGGCGGCAGCGTGAATATCGGCAGCCCGCTGTGTGTCCGCGTGACGCGCACCGGCGAGCACACGCGCCTCGCGGCAATTCGCCAGCTGATGGAGCGGGCCTCGGCCGAAAAGCCCCGCGTCGTCCAGCAGGCCGACAGATTCGCCGCTTACTCATCGTTGCGCTGCTGGTGCTGGCCGCGGTAACCGCCGCCTGGTGGTACTGGCACGACCCCGACCGGGCCCTGTGGGTCTTTGTCTCGGTGCTGGTCGTGAGCTGCCCCTGCGCGCTGTCCCTGGCAACGCCGGTGGCCCTGACGGTGGCCACCGATGCTCTGGCGCGAATGGGGGTACTCGTCACCCGCGGCCACGCCATCGAGGCCCTGGCGCGGGCCGACCACTTTGTTTTCGACAAAACCGGCACGCTGACCTACGGCGAGATGCGGGTCGAACAGGTGCGCCTGCTGGGCGCCATCGCTGAAGCCCGGGCGCGGCAGCTCGCTGCCGGCCTCGAACAGGGCTCGGAGCACGCCATTGCGGCTGCGCTGCGCCTCGGCGGCGGCAACGCTCCGCTGCCGGCCTTTGCCGGGTTGACGGCAACGACGGGGCAGGGCGTCGCCGGCGTTCTCGACGGCACACCTTACCGGATCGGTCGCCCGGCTTTCGTCGCCGAACTCGTCGGCACCCCGGTGCCAGACGTGCTGCTGGACGATGAACGCTCTGGCCGCACGGTGATCGCGCTGGCGTCCAGCGCTGGCTGGCTGGCCGGCTTTGCGCTCTCCGACGGCTTGCGCGAAGACTGCCCGGCGGCGTTCGAATCGCTACGCGGCAAAGGCATCGAACTGTCGATCTTCAGCGGTGACACGCCCTCCACCGTCGAGGCGCTCGCCGGCCGGCTGGGTGTGCAGCACGCCCTCGGTGGAATGACCCCCGAGGGCAAGCACGCGGCCCTCATTGCGCTGCAAAAAGGTGATGCGGTCATTGCGATGGTTGGCGACGGCGTCAATGACGCGCCGGTGCTGGCCCAGGCCCAGGTTTCGGTTGCCATGGGCGGCGGCACCGACCTGGCCCGCAACCAGGCCGACATCGTGCTTCTTTCCGGACGCCTCGGCTCGCTGGCGGAGGGCGTCACGCTGTCACGTCGTGCGCTGACCATCATCCGCCAGAACCTGTGGTGGTCCTTTGCCTACAATTTCACCGCTGTGCCGCTCGCCATGTCCGGGTTCGTCACGCCCTGGATGGCCGGTATCGGCATGTCGGCGAGCTCACTTCTCGTTGTTCTCAACGCCTTGCGTCTGCAGCGCAAGCGCCCTCGCTGAGTCGCCATCATGGAAAGTCTTTACCTTCTCATCCCGCTTTCGATTGTCCTGGTTTTCGTGATCGGACTGATTTTCTGGTGGTCTGTACGCAGTGGCCAGTTCGACGATCTGGAGGGGCCGGGCTACCGAGTGGTGAGCGACGACGACGATCCGCCCACCGAGGGTGGCCCGGCAAGGCGCCCGAAAGCGAAGCCCTGACCCCGTAGTTCAAATCATTCCCCCTTCAGTTGAAAGGGTTTTGATTAAGATCAAGTCGGCCCGCTGAACACTTCGGCATACTTCGCGCCAGGTTGAAGACGCAAACATGAGCAACAAAAAAGCCGTCTTCCTGGCACGTGGTGCCAAAAGCTGAAGTCTCTCTGTTGGGGTTGGGGGTGCGCGATGCGCACCCTTTTTTTTGTTTGTATTTTTACCTGTCGCCTGCCGCTCTTCGGCCGTTTCTTCCGGTTTGCTCCCCACGCTCCTCTCGTGCTCGGCCCTGTTGGCCAGGGCGCGCAGCACCCTGTTTACGCGTCACCGTTTACCATCGAGCCGAAAAACGCCGATGCGACGCATCAACCTGTTAAAATTCCAAGCTTTCGGTTTTTCGACCATCCTTTGAATCACGGAGTCCAGTCTCATGGCTATTGAACGCACCCTTTCCATCATCAAGCCCGATGCCGTCGCCAAGAACGTAATCGGCCAGATCTACGCCCGCTTCGAAGGCGCCGGCCTCAAGGTCATCGCGTCCAAGATGGCTTACCTGTCCGAGCGTGAAGCCGGCGAGTTCTACGGCGTGCACAAAGAGCGTCCCTTCTTCAAGGATCTGGTCTCCTTCATGACTTCCGGCCCGGTGATGATCCAGTGTCTGGAAGGCGAAGGCGCAATCGCCAAGAACCGCGACCTGATGGGCGCCACCGACCCGAAGAAGGCCGCTCCCGGCACCATTCGCGCCGATTTCGCCGAATCCATCGACGCCAACGCCGTGCATGGCTCCGATGCTCCGGAAACCGCAGCCGTGGAAATTGCTTTCTTCTTCCCCGGCATGAACGTTTACAGCCGTTAATGATCTCTACCGGCGGGATGAAATTTCTTCCTCCCGCCGGTCTGGATGGATACATACGTGGTCAATCTCCTCGATTTCGACGCAGCAGCCCTCACCGACTGGTTTCTCCAGCAGGGTGAGAAACCTTTTCGTGCCAAGCAGGTGCTCCGCTGGGTGCATCGTTTCGGCGCGACCGATTTCGAACAGATGACCGACGTCGCCAAGTCGCTGCGGGCCAAGCTCGCGACGACTGCCAGCATTACGCCGCCCGTGCCGGTACGTGACAGCATCTCCACCGACGGAACGCGCAAGTGGCTTCTCGACGTGGGCAACGCCAACGCGGTCGAAACGGTGTTCATCCCCGAAACCAACCGCGGCACCCTGTGCATTTCGTCGCAGGCCGGCTGCGCCCTCGACTGCGCCTTCTGCTCGACGGGCAAGCAGGGCTTCAACCGCAATCTCACCGCGGCCGAAATCATCGGCCAGTTGTGGCTGGCAAACCGCATGCTTGGCGCCAACGGCGACGGCGAGCGGGTCATCAGCAACGTGGTGATGATGGGCATGGGCGAACCCCTGGCCAACTTCGAGAATGTCGTCTCCGCGCTCAACCTGATGCTCGACGACAACGCCTACGGCCTGTCCCGGCGCCGCGTCACGGTGTCCACATCCGGCATCGTCCCGGCCATGGACCGCTTGCGTGATGCGTGCCCGACAGCCCTGGCCGTGTCGCTGCACGCCTCCAACGATGCGCTGCGCGACAAGCTGGTGCCGATCAACCAGAAGTATCCCCTGCGCGAACTGATGGCCGCCTGCCTGCGCTATCTCGAACGTGCCCCGCGGGATTTCATCACTTTCGAATACGTCATGCTCGACGGAATCAACGATTCCGATGCCCATGCCCGCGAACTCGTCGCCCTTGTGCGCGACGTGCCGTGCAAGTTCAACCTGATTCCGTTCAATCCTTTCCCGAACTCCGGTTTCGATCGTTCGCCGGCACCGCGCATCAAGCGCTTCGCCGAAATCCTGATCGATGCCGGCATCGTCACCACCACCCGCAAGACCCGTGGCGACGACGTGGACGCCGCCTGCGGCCAGCTGGCCGGACAGGTCACGGACAAGACCCGCCGCACCACCCGCATCATTCCGGTCGCCGGAGCGTGAGCATAAAACGCGCCCTGTCCGCCCTCGCGTTGCTGCTCGCCCTTGGCGGCTGTGCGGCTCCCCAGTTCGGCGGGCCGCTGGCCAGCGTCGAGCGGCCCGTGTCCGAGCAGCCTGTGATCACTGACGCGCGCCGCAAGGCCAAGGTGCACGTGGAACTGGGGCAGGCCTATTTTCAGGTTGGCCGTTTTGGTGTCGCCCTTGACGAAGCCAAGGCCGCCGCCACCTACGATCCCGGTTATGCGCCGGCTTTCCAGCTGATGGGGCTGGTGCACATGTTCCTCGAAGAGAATGCGGTGGCTGTCGCCAACTTCGAACATGCGCTGAAACTCGCCCCCGGTGACCCCGAAATTCAGAACAGCTACGGCTGGTTCCTGTGCTCCACAGGCAAGGAAACCGCAGGGCTCGAGCAGCTCTCGGCCGCGGCCCGTAACCCGTATTACCAGAGTTCGACGCGGGCTTTTGCCAACGCCGGGCTGTGCCAGCTGCGGCTCAAGAACGATGCCGCGGCTGAAGTGCTTTTCCAGCGCGCAATCGACGCCGACAACGGTAACCTGCAGGCGCTGTACCACCTGGCCGCGATCAAGTACCGGCACGGCGCCTATGATCTGGCGAAGCGTTATCTTGCCGCGTTGCATCAGGGCGGCGATCCAACAGCCGAAAGCCTGTGGCTCGCCATCCGCGTCGAGCGCAAGCTTGGCGACCGCGGCGCCGAGGCCGCTTTCGTTCAGCAACTGCGACGCCGCTTCGCCGGCTCCCCCGAATACCAGGCTTTCTTGCAAGGGCAGTATCAGTGACAGATCCTCAAGTTTTGCCGCTTCCCCAGCAAACTTCATCCCAGGAGTTTTCCACCGGCGACACCTTGCGGCGCGCCCGTGTGGCCCAGGGGCTCAGCGTCGCCGAAGTCGCGAATTCCCTGAAGCTCAATCCGCGCCAGATCGAGGCGCTCGAATCCGGGCGTTTCGATCAGTTGCCGGGCTACGCCTTCACGCGGGGTTTCCTGCGTAACTATGCCCGTCTGCTCAAGGTCGACGCCGCTCCGTTGCTGGCCGGACTGCAGGCTCCGGGCAGCAGCGACGCAATGGAACTCTCGCCGGCCTCGAACGCCCAGGGGGACATGCCGCAGGTTGGAAGAGGGCGTTTCCGGCGCTCCGTGATTCCTGGCGTGCTTGCCGCGCTCGGGCTGTTCGGCATCGTCGTCGCCGGCTGGTACTACGACGCCCAGCGTAAAAAACCTGCCGACGAATTGATCGCCAGCCTTCCGGCGCCCGCCGAGCTTCAGACTCCGCAGGTCGAGCCGGCGCCGCCAGCCGTTGCGGCCGCAGCCCCGGCTCAGCCCGCCGATTCGCAGCCGGTTGCGGTGCTTCCGTCGCCTGTCGTGGTGGCCCCTGAGGCTGCGCCGGCAAGCGTCGAGGCTCCCAAGCCCGAAACCGGCAGGGACCGCCTGGTTTTCCAGTTCGAGCAGGACGCCTGGGTAGAAGTGAAGGACAAGAGCGGCAAGATCGTCTTTTCCCAGCTGGGCAAGGCCGGTTCCCGCCAGGAAGTCCAGGCGGCCGCTCCCATGTCCCTCGTGGTCGGCAATGCCCGTTACGTGAAGCTCGAGCGCAACGGCAGTCCGGTCGATCTCCGAGCCTCCACCAAGGTGCCGGTTGCCCGCATCAAGCTTGATTGAATAGACGTACTATGGATCTTCTTATTTCGGGGCGTGCAGGCGCCCGCCGCTTGAGTCGCCAGGTGCGTGTGGGCCATGTGCTGATCGGTTCCGACGCTCCGGTGGTCGTCCAGTCGATGACCAATACCGATACCGCCGACGATTTTGCCACGACGATGCAGATCGCCCAGCTGGCGCGGGCCGGCTCTGAGCTTGTGCGGATCACCGTCAATAATGACGAAGCCGCCAAGGCCGTACCTAAAATCCGCGAAAAACTGTTGTCGATGAATCTCGATGTGCCGCTGGTCGGTGATTTCCACTACAACGGTCATAAGCTGCTGATGGACAACCCGGCCTGCGCCGAGGCCCTCGACAAGCTGCGCATCAATCCCGGCAACGTCGGCCAGGGTGTCAAGCGCGACACCCAGTTTGCATCGATCGTCGAAATGGCCTGCCGCTACGACAAGCCGGTGCGCATAGGCGTTAACTGGGGCAGTCTCGACCAGTCCGTGCTGGCGCGGATCATGGACGAAAACGCTACCCGCGCGATTCCCCGCGATGCCGGCGCCGTGATGCGCGAGGCGCTGGTCACCTCGGCGCTGGAATCCGCCCTCAAAGCCGAAGAATACGGCCTCGCCGGCAACAAGATCATCCTGTCGGCCAAGGTCAGCAGCGTGCAGGATCTGATCGCCGTGTATCGCGATCTGGCTGCCCGCTGTGATTACCCGCTGCACCTCGGGCTCACCGAGGCCGGCATGGGTTCGAAGGGCATCGTCGGCTCCACCGCGGCGCTGGCCGTGTTGCTGCAGGAAGGGATCGGCGACACCATTCGTGTTTCCCTCACGCCCGAACCCAACGGCAGCCGTACCCAGGAAGTCATCGTTGCCCAGGAGATCCTGCAGACGATGGGCCTGCGCGCCTTTACGCCGATGGTTACGGCCTGCCCGGGTTGCGGCCGCACCACCAGTACGCTGTTCCAGGAAATGGCCTCCGACGTTCAGAGCTTCGTCCGCGACAACATGCCCCTGTGGCGCGACCGGTTCGACGGCGTGGAAAACATGACTCTGGCCGTGATGGGCTGCATCGTGAACGGCCCCGGCGAGAGCAAGCACGCCAACATCGGCATCTCGCTGCCCGGCACCGGGGAAACGCCGGCCGCCCCGGTGTTCGAGGATGGCGTCAAGACGCTGACGCTTCGCGGCGACAACATTACCAACGAGTTCAAGGCCATCATCGAACGCTATGTGGCCCGCACTTATCCCAAGAAGGGCGTGTTGGCCTGAGTGCCCGCGCCAACCAGAAGAACAAAGGGAATCATGAGCAAGACCCTCCAGGCCGTGCGCGGGATGAATGACATCCTGCCCGACGACGCTGAAGTCTGGGAGCAATTCGAGGACATCGTCCGCGACTGGCTGCACAGCTACGGCTACCGCCCGATCCGCATGCCGATCGTCGAACCGACTCCGCTTTTCAAGCGTGCCATCGGCGAGGTGACCGACATTGTCGAGAAGGAAATGTATTCGTTCGAGGACGCCCTCAACGGCGAACACCTCACGCTGCGTCCGGAAGGCACGGCTTCCTGCGTGCGGGCGGTCATCCAGCACAACCTGCTGTTCGGCAATCCTCGTCGGCTGTACTACCACGGCCCGATGTTCCGCCATGAGCGCCCCCAGAAAGGCCGCTACCGCCAGTTTCACCAGGTGGGTGTCGAGGCTATGGGTTTCGACGGGCCGGATATCGATGCGGAGCACATCCTGATGTGTGCCCGCCTGTGGGATGACCTCGGTCTTGAAGACGTCAAGCTGGAGATCAACTCCCTCGGCAGCAGCGAGGAGCGGGCCGCCCACCGGGCCGCCCTGATCACTTACCTCGAAGCCCACCAGGACAGTCTCGACGAGGACGGAAAGCGGCGTTTATACACCAACCCGCTGCGCATTCTCGACACCAAGAACCCGGACTTGCAGGCCATTGTCGAAGCCGCACCGAAGCTGGCCGATTTTCTTGGCGAAGAGTCGCTGAAGCACTTCGAGGGCGTTCAGACCATCCTCAAGGATGCCGGCCTGCCTTACCGTATCAACCATAGGCTGGTGCGCGGGCTCGACTACTACAACCGCACTGTCTTCGAGTGGGTTACCACCCGTCTTGGCGCCCAGGGCACCATTTGTGCCGGTGGCCGCTTCGACGGACTTGTCGCCCAGCTTGGCGGTAAGCCGGCTCCGGCCTGCGGTTTTGCAATGGGCATCGAACGCCTGTTGTCCCTTTGGCAGGAGTGCGGCGGGCGGGCGGAACGCGTTGTGCCCGATGTCTATGTCGTCCACTCCGGCGAAGCCGCCCTGCGGGCCGCTTTTCGCGTCTCCGAGGCCCTGCGCGGAACCGGTTTTGCGGTTACCCAGCATTGCGGCGGTGGCGGCTTCAAGTCGCAGATGAAACGTGCCGACGCCTCGGGCGCCCCCTTCGCCCTGGTGATTGGCGAGGACGAGGCTGCGGCTGGAGAAGTGAGCCTCAAACCCCTGCGCGACGGCGGCGAACAGATTCGCGTGCCGATGGATGCACTCCCCGAAACCCTGGCAGATCGCCTACTTGAATCGGAAGAAGACGATGGCAGCATTTGACCTCGAAGAGCAGGAACAGATTTCCCAGATCAAGGGCTGGTGGGAGCAACACGGCAAGCTCGTGACCTCGGTCGCGGTGGCTGCTGCGTTGGCTTCCGTCGGCTGGCAGGGCTGGAACTGGTACAAAGGCAAGCAGACGCTGGAAGCTTCCGCTCTCTACGACCAGCTCCAGAAGGCTGCCGGCGAGCGCAATGCGCCGAAGGCTCGCGAGGCTGCCGGTGTCCTGATCGACAAATACAGCGGGACCGCCTATGCCGGCCTGGCTGCACTGTTGTCGGCCAAGGTCCAGCTCGAGGCTGGCGATGCCAAGAATGCCCGCGTGCCTCTCGCCTGGGCTGCCGAGAAGGCCGGTGATGCGGCCTTGCGCGATCTGGCCAGGCTGCGTCTGGCGACCGTGATGTTCGACGACAAGGCTTACGACGAGGCGCTCGCTCAACTTCAGGCGCCGGCGGATGAGGGTTTCGCAGCCCGTTTCGCCGATCTTAAAGGCGATGTCCTCCTGGCCCAAGGCAAGAAGGAAGAAGCCCGCACGGCCTACAAGGCCGCGGTGAGCGCGCTCGAAAAGGCAACCAAGGCCGAAGCGGTGACGCTGCGTGAAATTGCCCAGGCCAAGCTGGATGCAGTCGGAGGTGCTCAATGAAGGCCCGACAGCTGGCTCTTGTCATCGCCGCTGCGCTGAATCTCGGCGCGTGCAGTTCGCTCAATCCCTTCGCGTCCGGCGATTCAAAGAACAAGGCGCTCATGCCGCTGATCAATCCCGTCGCCATCACCGAAACCTGGAATGTGCGCCTGGGGAACGCAGGTGTTTTTGTCCTGCAGCCGGCACAGGTTAATGGCGCGGTTTTTGCTGCGGACAGCGAAGGCGACGTGGTGCGCGTCGAAAGTGGCCGCACGGTCTGGAAGACGCGTCTCAAGACGACGGTTTCGGGCGGTGTCGGTGCCAGTGCTGACCTGGTTGTGGTTGGTACGCCCAAGGGCGAGGTGATTGCCCTCGATGCGGCGTCGGGCGAGATCAAATGGCGGGTTGCGATCAGTGCCGAGGTGCTGGCCCCGCCGGCCGTATCCGACGGCATCATCGTGGTGCGAGCTGCCGACAGCCGCCTGTTCGGGCTTGATCCGGCCGACGGCAAGCGCCGCTGGATGTATCAGCGGGCTACGCCGTCTCTGTCGCTGCGCAGCGCTGCGGGCGTGGTGCTTGACCGCAATGCCATCCTCGCAGGCTTTCCGGGGGGCAAGCTGGCTGCGATCAGTCCGGCCAGTGGCAGCCTGATGTGGGAAGGCACGGTTGCGGTTCCGCGCGGGGCGACCGAGCTTGAGCGCATGGCCGACATCACCAGCCTGCCGGTGGTCGGTTCCCGTGCAACCTGCGCCGTTGCCTACCAGGGCCGGGTTGCCTGTTTCGACATGTCGAATGGTTCAACCCTCTGGACGCGGGATCTGTCCAGCTCGAGGGGGCTTGACCTCGATGAAAAACATGTTTTCGTCACTGACGACAAGGGCGCCGTGCACGCGCTCGACATTTCCAGTGGCGCAAGCGCCTGGAAACAGGATCTGCTTGCAGGCCGTGGCACCGGGCGTCCGCTGGCGTCGGGCGAGCACGTGGTTGTTGGCGATAGCGACGGCTATGTCCACCTTCTCCGGAAAGACGATGGATCCCTCGTCGGGCGCCAGCGCGCTGCTTCCAGCCCGATTCTTGCCGACCTGCAGCGTGCAGCCGGCGACATCATCGTCCAGACGCGCGACGGCAATATCGCCGCCGTCAACGTCAAATAACGGAGTCGCCACCGCGTGAAACCCACCCTCGTCCTGGTTGGACGCCCCAATGTGGGCAAATCCACCTTGTTCAACCGTCTCACCAAGACCCGTGATGCCCTTGTAGCCGATTTTCCGGGTCTGACCCGTGATCGTAGATATGGTCTCGGGCGTGTCGCCGAGCGCGAGTTCCTGGTGGTCGATACCGCCGGTTTCGACCCGGTTGCCAAGGAAGGCATCGTTCACGAAATGGCCAAGCAGGCGGAGCAGGCGATTGCCGAAGCTGACGCGCTGCTGTTCATGGTTGATGCACGCAGCGGCCTGACGCCCCACGACGAGCAGATCGCCACCCGGCTGCGCCGCGCCGGCCGCCCGACCTTCCTGGTCGTGAACAAGGCCGAAGGCATGAACCGCTCGATGATCGCTGCCGAGTTCCATGAGCTTGGCCTGGGCGATCCCCTGTGCATCTCGTCGGCCCACGGTGACAATGTCACCGCGCTGATGGAGCTGGTGCTTGAAACCTTCCCGGTCGATCCCGAAGACGAAGAGCCCGAAGGGCGCGGTCCGCGGGTCGCGATTGTCGGACGCCCCAACGTGGGCAAGTCCACCCTCGTGAATACCCTGATCGGCGAAGAGCGCGTCATTGCCTTCGACATGCCGGGAACCACGCGGGATGCCATTGAGGTGCCCTTCGAGCGCAACGGCCAGCACTACACGCTGATCGACACTGCCGGCCTGCGCAAGCGTGGCAAGGTCTTCGAGGCCGTCGAGAAATTTTCTGTCATCAAGACCCTGCAATCGGTCGAGCAGTCCAACGTGGTTGTGCTCGTTCTGGATGCCAGCCAGGAAATTTCCGACCAGGACGCCCACATCGCCGGCTTTGTCGTCGAGGCTGGCCGGGCACTGGTTGTTGCGGTGAACAAATGGGATAGCGTCGATGATTACCGTCGTCAGCGCATCAAGGAAGACATCGAGCGCAAGCTGCCCTTCCTCGCATTTGCACGATTCCTCTATGTTTCGGCGCTGAAGGGGCAGGGCATCGTGCCGATGCTCAAGGCCGTGGATGGCGCTTATGCGGCCGCCATGACCAAGCTGGCGACGCCGAAGCTGACCCGTCTGCTCCTCGATGCCGTTGCACGCCAGCAGCCGCCGCGTCACAGCGGTTTCCGCCCCAAGATGCGTTATGCCCACCAGGGCGGCATGAACCCGCCGGTGATCGTCGTGCACGGCAGCGCCCTTGATCACGTTTCCGCGTCCTATACCCGCTACCTGGAACGAACCTTCCAGGAGGCGTTCAAGTTGCAGGGCACGCCGCTGCGCATACAATTCAAATCCGGCCACAACCCCTTTGCCACCAAGGATTGAAGAATCGCTGTCCACACCAGCGATTGGTTTGCTGCGTCGATGTGGCAATGCAGCAAATCACACTATAATTATTTCAAACTAAAACCAAAGAGGTTCTACCATGAGCAACAAGGGGCAACTCCTTCAAGATCCCTTTCTTAACGCCCTGCGGCGCGAGCACGTGCCGGTTTCGATTTATCTTGTGAACGGGATCAAGCTGCAGGGCCAGGTCGAGTCTTTCGACCAGTATGTCGTCCTGCTGAAGAACACGGTAACCCAGATGGTCTACAAGCACGCCATCTCTACCGTCGTTCCGGCTCGCCCCGTGAATATCCAGCAGGAACAGAACGAGGCAGCAAGCTGACCTCCCTGATCAACTGGCCCGTCTGCGGCCATTGCAAATCCGGGGGTGGCTGTGTTTGACAGGCCGGCCTCTGGAACGCGTGCGGTGCTGGTTCAGGTTGATTTTGACCAGGGCGGCATCGAGGAGCGCCTCGCCGAGGTTGCGCTGTTGGCCGAAAGTGCCGGTGCGACGATCGTCGGTGTTGTTCAGGGCCGGCGACAGGCGCCCGACCCCGCGCATTTTGTCGGCAAGGGCAAGGCCGAGGAAATCGGGACGGTCGCCCAGCTCAACGAAGCCGATATCGTCATCTTCAATCACGACATCACGGCTGCGCAGCAGCGCAACCTCGAGCGTAAGCTCAATTGCCGGGTTGTTGACCGCTCGGCCCTCATCCTCGATATTTTCGCGCTGCGGGCCAAGAGTCACGAAGGCAAGCTGCAGGTCGAGCTCGCCCAGTTGCAGCACATGTCCACCCGCCTTGTGCGGGGCTGGACGCACCTGGAGCGCCAGAAGGGCGGTATCGGCTTGCGCGGTCCGGGTGAAAAGCAGCTTGAGACCGACCGCCGCCTGCTGGGCGAGCGTGTCAAACTGCTGAAAGATCGTCTCGCCAAGCTCGAGCGCCAGCGTGCCGTGCGTCGCCGTGCCCGCGAGCGCAGTGATGTGCTGACGATCTCGCTGGTCGGCTACACCAATGCGGGCAAGTCGACGCTATTCAACGCGCTGACCAAAGCCGGCGCCTACGCGGCAGACCAGTTGTTCGCGACGCTGGACACCACCTCCCGACGGCTTTTTCTTGGAGATGCGGGGAACATCGTCATCTCCGACACTGTCGGATTCATTCGTGATCTGCCTCACTCGCTGGTAGCCGCCTTTCACGCCACACTGGAGGAAACCGTTTCGGCCGATCTCCTGCTGCACGTGGTCGATTCCGCCAGCGAAGACAGGGAAGGGCAGATCGCAGCAGTCAACGGCGTTCTCGATGAGATCGGAGCCGGTCACCTTCGACAAATCCAGATATGGAACAAGATTGACGCTACCCTGGCGAGTCCGGAGGTTCAGAGGGATGCGTATGGTAATATCTCGCGCGTTTTGCTCAGCGCCCTTACGGGCGAAGGGCTTGATCTGTTAAGGCAGATCCTCACCGACGTGGCTCTGACACACAAGGCGGCATTGGCCGCCGCTTCGCAAACACCGGATTCGGATTGACGACGCGCCGGTAGCATTTACCACGGAGCAAACTTTCACTGTGATCTCAGGCATCCTTATGTCTCTAAACGATCCCAAATGGGGTAATCGCGGCGGTGGCGACAACCGTGGTGGCGATGGCAATCAAGGGCCTCCCGACCTCGAAGAGTTGTGGCGTGATTTCAATCGTCGCCTCTCCGGCATGTTCGGTCGGGGTGGTGGCTCGGGCGGTGGTGACGGCGGGAATAAAATGCCTGACCTGAACTTCCGCCAGTTCGGCGGTGGTATCGGGCTGATCGCCGCTTTTGCTGCCGTAATCTGGCTGGCGAGTGGCTTCTATATTGTTGACGCCAGCCAGCGGGGCATCGTCCTGCAGTTTGGCCGCTTCGTCGAGGCGACCGAGCCGGGGTTGCGCTGGCGCCTGCCTTATCCGGTCCAGACGCATGAACTGGTGAACCTGACCGGCGTGCGTACCGTCGAGATCGGCTATCGGGGTTCCGAGCGCAACAAGGTGCTTAAAGAAGCCCTGATGCTGACGGACGACGAGAACATCGTGAACATCCAGTTCGCGGTCCAGTACGTTCTCAAGGATCCTCAGCAGTATCTCTTCAACAACCGCAACGCGGACGATTCCGTGATCCAGGCTGCTGAAACCGCCGTGCGCGAAATTGTCGGCAAGAGCAAGATGGACTTCGTTCTCTACGAAGGCCGTGAACAGGTGGCGGCAAACGCTCAGAAGCTGACCCAGGAAATTCTCGATCGTTATTCGACGGGTATCCAGGTCAGCAAGGTGACGATGCAGAATGCCCAGCCACCTGAGCAGGTTCAGTCGGCCTTTGACGATGCAGTGAAAGCAGGTCAGGACAGGGAGCGTCAGAAGAACGAAGGTCAGGCCTACGCCAATGACGTGATTCCGCGTGCCCGTGGTGCAGCATCACGTCTGTTCGAGGAAGCCGAAGCCTACAAGGGGCGTGTGGTGGCCCAGGCAGAAGGCGATGCGTCGCGCTTCAAGCAGGTCTACACCGAGTATGCCAAGGCCCCCGAGGTGACCCGTCAGCGACTCTACCTCGATACGATGCAGCAGGTTTTCTCGAACACGTCCAAGGTAATGGTCGATTCGCGCAGCAACAGCAACTTGCTTTACCTGCCTCTGGACAAGCTGATTCAGGCTACCGCTGCACCGGTGACGGCTCCGGTTGCCGAACAGGCTCAGGGTAGTCGTCCCGCATCCGTGCCGGGGGTTGCCGAAAGCAATATCTCACCGCCGAGAGTCGATGCGCTCTCAGGGGAAGCGCGAACCCGTGAATCGACGCGCAGCCGTGAGCGGGGAGAGCGCTGATGCGTGAACGTTTGCCGTTATTTGCCGGGATTTGCCTCTTTGTTTTTGCGATCCTGTCAATGAGCCTATTTACCGTGGATCAGCGTCAGCACGCGCTGGTTTTCCAGCTCGGCGAGGTCAAGGGGCAGATCAGTGAGCCCGGTCTGTATGGGAAGATCCCTCTCATCCAGAACGTCCGCTATTTCGACAAGCGCATCCTGACCCTCGACACGACGGAGCCGGAACGTTTCATCACTTCGGAGAAGAAGAACGTCCTCGTTGATCTTTTCGTCAAGTGGCGCATCGTCGATCCCAAGCTTTATTACATTTCCGTTGGTGGCGACGAAGCACGTGCAAAGACCCGCCTCGAGCAGACAGTGAACGCGGGCTTGCGTGAGGAGTTCGGTAAGCGCACGGTGCACGAAGTCGTGTCCGGTGAGCGTGACAAGATCATGGACGAGATGCGGGACAAGGCCGACCAGGATGCCCGCAAGATCGGCGTTCAGATCGTCGATGTTCGACTGAAGCGGGTTGATCTTCCTGCCGAAGTGTCCGAGTCGGTCTATCGGCGCATGGAGGCCGAGCGCAAGCGCGTGGCCAACGAACTGCGCTCGCAGGGCGCAGCGGAAGCCGAAAAGATTCGCGCCGATGCCGACAAGCAGCGCGAAATCATCGTTGCCGAAGCCTACCGGGATGCCCAGAAGGTCAAGGGTGACGGCGATGCCAGAGCTTCCGCGATCTACGCTCAGGCTTTTGGCCAGAGCCCGGAGTTCTATGCTTTTTATCGTAGTCTCGAAGCCTACCGGAGCAGTTTCAAGAGCAAGTCCGACGTTCTGATCGTCGAGCCGAATTCCGAATTCTTCAAGTATCTGAAAGGGCCCGGTGGGCGCTCGGCGCCTGCGCCGGAATCCGCCAAGAGCAGCAAGAACGGGAAATAATGGGGCGTACCCTGATCCTGGCGTTCGCACTGATGCTGGTGCTCGAAGGGCTTATACCCTTCGTTGCACCGGCCACGTGGCGCGAGACCTTTGCCCGTCTGATCCGCATGGCGGATGGGCAGATCCGCTTCGTGGGGCTCGGATCGATGGTTCTCGGCCTCGTCATTCTGATTGTTTTTTCCTGAGGCGCTTTACCCATGTTGCGTTGGGTTCTACCCGAATATATCCAGGACGCGCTGCCCGCCGAGGCAGCCAAACTGGAAGATCTGCGCCGCCGATTGCTCGACGCATTCAGGCTTAACGGTTATCAGCTCGTTTCGCCGCCACTCCTTGAATACCTCGAGTCGCTGCTCACCGGCGCAGGCCAGGATCTCCATCTCAAAACGCTGAAGCTCGTTGACCAGCTTTCCGGCCGGACGATGGGGGTGCGCGCAGACATCACACCCCAAGTGGCACGTATCGATGCCCACCTGCTCAACCGCAAGGGGGTGGCACGGCTGTGCTACTGCGGCAGTGTCGCCCATGCTGTACCGTCTTCGCTCACGGCCACGCGTGAGCCACTGCAGCTCGGCGCCGAAATTTACGGCCACGCCGGCATCGAGGCGGACGCGGAGGTCATTCGCCTGCTCGCGGAAGCTCTGCAGATCGCCGGTGTCGGCACCTCGCGCATCGATCTTGGCCACGTGGGACTTTTCAAGGCCCTCGCCCAGAAAGCCGGATTGCTGCCCGATCGTGAGGAAGCCCTGTTCGACTGCCTGCAGGCCAAGGATCTTCCGGGGTTGCGCGAGCTGCTCGTTGACGTGGCTGATGATGTGCGTTTCGCGCTTTTAAATCTGCCTACGCTCTACGGCGGGCCGGAAGTGCTGGCCAGTGCCCGGGAGGTTCTGCCCCGGGACGTCGAGATCCAGTCGGCGCTCGACGATCTGGAGCAGCTCGCCACCAGACTGGCCGGTTTGCCTATCAGCTTCGATCTTGCTGATTTGCGCGGCTACCACTATCACAGCGGTGTGGTTTTTGCCGCCTATGGCGGTAATTCACCAGTGGCTCTGGCTCTTGGTGGTCGCTACGACAGCGTGGGCAGGGCTTTCGGGAGAGGACGTCCGGCAACGGGCTTCAGCCTCGATTTGCGCGATTTGGCGACGCAGGTGCCGGATCCGCATCTGAACGGGGCGATCCTCGCCACGGATTCGCGCGAGCCCGGATTTGCGGAGGCCGTTGCTGCATTGCGAGCAGCTGGCGACAGCGTGACGATTGAATTGCCCGGCCATGACGGCACGTGGCGTGAAGCCGGCTGCGACCGGCGTCTGGTTCTGCGGGGCGGTGCCTGGCAGGTTGAACCGCTTCAGGGAGAGTAAGAAATGGCAAAGAACGTAGTGGTTGTCGGCACCCAGTGGGGCGACGAGGGCAAGGGCAAGATCGTCGATTGGCTAACCGATCAAGCAGTGGGTGTGGTTCGTTTTCAGGGCGGTCACAACGCGGGCCACACGCTGGTTGTCGGCACCACCGAATACAAGCTGAATCTCGTTCCGTCCGGAATCGTGCGCGAAGGCGTGGAATGCTTCATCGGCAATGGCGTCGTTCTCGACATTCACCATCTGCTGTCCGAGGTGCGTGGCCTTGAGGCTGGCGGAATCAAGGTGCGTGAGCGCCTCAAGATCAGTCCGGGCTGTCCGCTGATTCTCGGCTATCACTCGGCTGTCGATCGTGCGCGCGAAGCCAAGAAGAGCGCCGGTGCAAAGATCGGTACGACCGGCAAG
Organism: Zoogloea sp.; assembly: GCA_016720685.1. Lineage (GTDB taxonomy): Bacteria > Pseudomonadota > Gammaproteobacteria > Burkholderiales > Rhodocyclaceae > Zoogloea. The sequence goes on along the minus strand of JADKKC010000003.1, from coordinate 47,903 downwards.
GGCATTGGCCCGGCTTACGAAGACAAGGTTGCCCGCCGTGCGCTGCGCGTCTATGACCTGTTCGATCCGCAGCGTTTTGCCGAGAAACTCGCCGAAAACCTTGAGTATCACAACTTCGTGCTGACCCAGCATCTGGGCGCCGAGCCGGTCGAATTCCAGGCCGTATTCGACCAGGCCATGGCCGATGCCGAAGAGATCAAACCGATGGTCACCGACGTGTCGGCTGATCTTTATGCCATCAATAAATCCGGTGGCAACCTGCTGTTCGAAGGCGCCCAAGGCACCTTGCTCGACATCGACCACGGTACCTACCCGTTTGTCACTTCCAGCAATTGCGTTGCCGGCCAGGCGGCAGCGGGTTCCGGTGTGGGTCCGGGCCGTTTGCATTATGTCCTGGGGATTACCAAGGCTTATTGCACGCGGGTTGGCGGCGGGCCTTTTCCGACGGAGCTGGATTTCGAAACCAAAGGAACCCCGGGCTACCAGATGTCGACAGTTGGTCGCGAGTTCGGCACCGTTACGGGTCGCAAGCGCCGCTGTGGCTGGCTGGATCTTGCGGCTCTCAAGCGCTCGATCATCATCAATGGCGTTTCAGGTCTGTGTATCACCAAGCTCGACGTGCTCGACGGCCTCGAGGAATTGAAGCTCTGCACAGGCTACATGCTGGATGGCAAGCGCATCGACCTGCTGCCGATGGGCTCCGAAGAGGTTGTGCGTTGCCAGCCAATCCTTGAAACCATGCCTGGCTGGAGCAGCACGACTTTCGGCGCCCAGACTTGGGATGCGCTGCCGCCGGAGGCTCGCGCCTACCTGCACCGCATCGAGGAAATCTGTGAGGTTTCGATTGACGTGATTTCGACCGGTCCCGAGCGCGACGAAACAATCCTCAAGCGCCACCCTTTCGGAGTCTGACCGGATAGACGGGAAGACAGTCTGTCCGGTTTGCGAGGGTTAAGTCCGTCGCAAACCGGACGGTAAGCGGGGCGGGAGCTATATGTACTGTATGTATCCCGGCAGTACAAATAGAAAAAGCCGGTCATGAAATGACCGGCTTTGCCGAAATGCTTGGTGCCCAGAAGAGGACTCGAACCTCCACGCCTCGCGGCACTAGTACCTGAAACTAGCGCGTCTACCAATTTCGCCATCTGGGCAACGAAGGCGCTATTATAGATCAATCAAACGAAGATGCAAATTTTTTGTGAGCGACTTGTTGTGAAGAATATTGTCGAAGCATGCACCAAAATTCTGGTCAGGAAGGCGTGAACGTCTTAGCCGGAAGTGCATTTTCGACAGGCGAAAAAAAACCGGTAAAAACCGGTTTTTCAAAAATGCTTGGTGCCCAGAAGAGGACTCGAACCTCCACGCCTCGCGGCACTAGTACCTGAAACTAGCGCGTCTACCAATTTCGCCATCTGGGCAGCGAGGCGCAATTCTAGACTAGAAAGAAAACGTGTCAACACCTAAATCAAAAAATACCAAAAAACCAAGCAAACTGCGTCGTAGCGACCCGTTTTTCGAGCGCGAAAGCCAGAAATACGACTTTCCGTTGCCGAGCCGCGAGTTCGTCATTCAGACCCTCGGTGAGCATGGGGTGCCACTGGCGTTTTCCGATCTGGCCCGCGCGCTGGATATCCTGCCCGAAGAACTCCAGTTTTTCGAGCGCCGCCTGTTTGCGATGCAGCGCGATGGGCAGGTCATGCGGAATCGTCGCGATGCCTACTTGTTGCCGGCCAAGGCAGACCTGATCCGCGGAACGGTGCAAGGGCATCCGGATGGCTATGGCTTCGTCACGACTGATGATGAAGGGCCGGACATCTTCCTGGGTCCGAACGAAATGCGGGAGGTTCTGCACGGTGACCGGGTGATGGTCCGAGTCGCAGGCATGGACAGGCGGGGGCGGCCGGAAGGCAAGCTTGTCGAAGTGCTGGAGCGAGCCAATACGCGCATCGTCGGCCGGGTGCTGGTGGAGAACGGAGTGACGCTGGTGGTGCCGGAGAACCGGCGGATCTGTCAGGAAATCATGCTGGCGCCGGGCGGCAAGGCCAAAGTCAAGCCGGTCGCGGGGCAAGTCGTGGTGGTCGAGATCATCGAGCAGCCAACCCGCTACGCGCAACCAATCGGGCGCATCGTCGAGCTTCTCGGTAATTATGCCGATCCGGGAATGGAGATCGAGATTGCGCTGCGCAAACACGAGCTGCCCTTCGAGTTTTCGGCCGAGGCAAAGGAACAGGCGAGGCGTCTCCCCGACAAGGTTCGCAAGATGGACTGGAAGGGCCGGGAAGACATCACTGCGCTGCCCCTCGTTACGATCGATGGCGAGACTGCGCGGGATTTTGACGATGCGGTTTTCTGCGAACGGCAGGGGCGTGGTTTCCGCCTAGTGGTGGCGATTGCCGATGTCTCTCACTATGTGACCGTTGGGTCGGCACTGGATGGAGAGGGCTACGAGCGGGGTAATTCGGTTTATTTTCCGCGCCGGGTTATTCCAATGCTGCCGGAAAAGATCTCGAACGGATTGTGCTCCCTCAATCCCCAGGTCGAGCGCCTGTGCATGGTTTGCGACATGGCGATTTCCCAGACGGGCGTGATCAAGCAGTTCCGTTTCTATCCGGCGGTGATGTTCTCCAAGGCGCGCCTTACCTACAACCAGGTGGCTGCGGCCCTTTACGACAAGGATGCCGCGGCGCTTGAAGTCGTTGGCGGGCTGCTCCCTCATCTGCAGAACCTCGACAAGCTTTTCCGCGTACTGCTCAAGGCACGAGCCAAGCGGGGAGCGATCGATTTCGAGACGCAGGAAACACGCATGATCTTCGACGATAACGGCAAGATCGAGAAGATCGTTCCTGAGAGTCGCAACGATGCTCATCGTGTTATCGAGGAGTGCATGCTGGCGGCCAACGTCTGTGCCTCCGAGTTTCTGCAGACCAACGAGCATCCGGCGCTGTATCGGGTGCATGAGGGGCCCACACCGGACAAGCTGGCAAAGCTGCGCGATTTCTTCGCCGAGTTTGGATTGCAACTTGGCGGCGGTGATGAACCGAGGGCATCAGATTACGGCCGTCTGCTCGAGCAGATCCAGGGCCGGCCAGATCTCCAGCTGCTCCAGACGGTAATGCTGAGATCGCTTCGCCAGGCAGTGTATAGCCCGGAAAACGTCGGTCACTTTGGTCTGGCCTACGATGCCTACACCCATTTCACGTCGCCCATCCGGCGTTATCCGGATCTGCTCGTGCATCGGGCGATCAAGGCTGTGCTGAGCGGTCAGCGTTACCAGCCCGTGCAGGACAACGGCGACTGGGAAGCGATTGGCATGCATTGCTCGATGACCGAAAGGCGCGCCGACGAAGCCGACCGCGACGTGGAAAACTGGCTCAAGTGTTATTACATGCGCGACCGTATCGGCGAGGAATTCGACGGCAGCGTTTCGTCAGTGGTACCTTTCGGCCTTTTTGTTGCTCTGGACGACGTGTTCGTCGAAGGTCTGGTGCATATTTCCGATCTCGGCAACGATTATTTCCACTACGACGACGCGCATCACACGCTGGTCGGCGAGCGCGGCGGCGAACGTTACCGGCTGTCAGACCGCATCCGCGTGCAACTTGTCCGCGTGAATATGGAAGCGAGCAAGATCGATTTCCGTCTTGTCGCCGGGCCGTCCCGGGTCACCGAGAGAGTTGGCAAGACGTCACGTGACAAGGCTGTCGAGGGGCTGGTCGTGAATCAGGACAAGCCGGCCTCCAAGTCTTCGCGTCGCCGTGTTGTAAGCGACGCAGTCGAGGCTGAGCGTATGCCCTTGCCGGACGAAACGCCAAAGACCGGGGCCATCAAAACCGCAAAACCAAAAACTGCGGCGCCGAAAGCAAAAGTTGCCAAGGCCGCCCCGGCAAAAACCGCCACGCCTGCCAAGGCAGCCAAGCCCCGCAAGAGCGCGGTCGGCGGTGTGAAGAAGAAAGCGAAAGCCAGTGACTGAAACAAGCAACTCCCGCCTCATCTACGGCTTTCACGCCGTTCTCGCCAAGCTTCGCCACGATCCCGAGGCGATCTTCGAGATCTACACCGATTCAAAACGCAATGATCCTCGCGCCCGCGACCTTGTGCGCCATGCCGAACAGCTGGGAACCCGCCTCATTCCCACCGATGGGGACAGGCTGGACCGCATGGTCGGCACGCGTCGTCATCAGGGCGTGGTGGCGAAAATCGACGGACGCCGCAAGGAGCTCAAGCTGGCCGACGTGCTCGACGGTTTGACCGAGCCCGCTTTGTTCCTGGTTCTTGATGGAATCCAGGATCCTCACAACCTGGGCGCCTGCCTGCGGGTAGCCGATGGAGCCGGTGCTCACGCGGTTATCGCTCCGAAGGACAAGGCTGTTGGCCTGAACGCCACCGCGGTCAAGGTTGCCAGTGGGGCGGCCGATACGGTGCCGTATGTGACGGTAACCAACCTGGCCCGCGCCCTGCGGGAGATGCAGGAGGCTGGCGTGTGGATTCTTGGCGCCGCCGGCGAGGCGGAGAAGTCCCTCTACACCGTAGACCAGAGGGGATCGATTGCCTGGGTGCTCGGGGCTGAAGGCGACGGTTTGCGCCGTTTGACCCGTGAAACCTGCGATGAGCTGGTCCGCATTCCGATGTATGGCTCGGTGGAAAGCCTTAACGTGTCGGTTGCCAGTGGCCTGTGCCTTTTCGAGGCCCGGCGCCAGCGCAGCGTGTAGCAAGGCATGAGAGTCGATTACGCCGAGGCGCGATCCTTGTTGCGGCAGGGAAGCCGCGGCGCGCTGGGCTCTCATTCGGTCAGCGTGCCGGGTTACCCGTTTGTCACTGCGCTGCCGTATGTGCCTGACGGGGAGAGTCGTCCGCTCTTCCTTTTAAGCGGCTTGGCCGAGCACACCCGGAATCTGATCGCTGATCCGCGTGCCAGCCTGCTGGTGACGGGAGGCGGCGGTGGGCTCTTCGACGAGGCCAGGCTCACGCTGCTCGGTATGGTTCGTCCGGTGGTGATGGATGAAGCGTCCCTCGCCCGGTTCCTGCGCTATAGCCCGGAATCGGCGGAATACCTGTCGTTGGGGGATTTCCGTTTTTTCCGCATGGAACCCGCCAGGGTGCGTTTCATTGGCGGATTCGGGCATATGGGCTGGTCTGAGGCGACGTGCCCAAGCCTTGTCCTGGACCCGGCCGCGGAGCAGGCCCTGGTGGATCGCCTCGCTCATCGGGTGCCGGTCGGTACCCGCTTGCTGGGTGTCGATTTCGAGGGGATCGATATGCGCATCAGCGGAGTCTTTCGCCGCTTCGCGCTGAATCCGAAAGAATGCAGCGTTGATGCCATTTATGAAGCTGCGGCAGAAACGCTGTCCGAGGCAGGGAATGACCAGCCCCGGAGCGACGACTCAGCCTGGGCCTGAACTCAATCGACCCGGTTGAGCTTGTCCATGTATTGCTTGGTGAACACTCGGTCGGGGAGATCCTTGGGTGTCATCTGTGAGTAGCGCAGGGTTGAAACTTCGCCTTTCTTCAGCGCATCCTCCATGACGAGTTGAGTCGGGCGGACCCGACCGCCAATGTTCTGGTACTTCTCGTAGCGGCAAACCTTCAGCAGACGGTCCGACAGGGAGTAGAACTCGGCCTTGTGGGGCCAGTTGTTGGACTGGCGCACCCAGTACAGCACCTTCGCGTACGTGACGCCCCGATCGACGGCCGTAAGTTCCAGAACATACATTTTTTCGCCATCGATCGTGTCGGTGCGCAGGATCTTCGGCTCGTAGTCGCCGGCGAAGTTGGCGCGTGCAAGGTCGCCGTTTGCGACCTGCCCCGTCAGGCGCTGGGCCAGGGAAAGGCGAACGGGCTGGGAGATGTTCGGCATGAAGATCCATAAATCCCGGCCTCTCATCAGCATCGCCTGACCCCGGTCGGACGCCGGCTCAAGGGTCTGGACAATCGTGTTCTCATTACCCTTGGAAAGAATCCTGAACTTTCGATCGTCTGCCGCCTCACCGGGCGTTGCCGAGCTGATGTCAATGATGACCTGGAAGCCATCGCGGGGGAAACGGACTTCGTCAGCCTTGGCGACGACGCTGCGCGCCAGCTCCGGTTCCTCTGCGCGGACCAGGTTTCCTGAAACCAGGGCAAGAGCCGCCAAGGCAAGCCCGACGCAGCGCGTACGATAGCCCGAAGGGGAAAAATTTAGGCTCATAGTGTTATCCTTTAAAAGCAAACAACATAGATCGGTGTGTCCATGCCAACTCCCCGCGATGACAACGCAGCAGAACCAATGTCAGGCGAACCGTTGAAAACGATCATCAAGATCGAGAACGTCAGCAAGGTGTACCGCTTGGGCGAGCAGGACGTCACTGCACTGAAAAACGTCATTCTTGAAGTGAAAGAAGGCAATTTCATGGCGATCGCAGGATCGTCCGGGAGCGGAAAATCCACGCTGCTCAATATCATGGGGTGCATCGACACACCAAGCAAGGGGCGCGTCATCATCGACGGAAAGGATGTTTCCGGCCAGACTCCCGACGAACTGGCGAATATCCGCGCAAGAACTGTCGGCTTCATTTTCCAGACTTTCAATCTGCTGCCGGTCCTGTCGGCAGAGGAAAACGTCGAGTACCCGCTGTTGCAGATGCCCGAACTCGGCCGGGACGAGCGGCGAGACCGCGTCAATTACTACATGAAAATGGTGGGCCTGGGCAGATACGCCCGCCATCGTCCGAATCAGCTCTCCGGCGGACAGCGGCAGCGGGTTGCTATCGCCAGGGCCCTGGTGACACATTCCCGCGTGGTGCTTGCCGATGAGCCGACGGCCAACCTGGATCGCCGCACCGGCGAGAGCATTCTCGAGTTGATGCAGCAGATCAACCTGGAGAACAGGACGACTTTTGTTTTTTCCACGCACGACAAGCGCGTCATGAGCCGCGCCGATCAGCTTGTGCGCATGGAGGACGGGCAAATCACCAAGCTCGGGCTCAAGCAGAACGGCGCCTGGATATTCGTCCAGGATCGGAGCGAGGGTGAAGATGGACCGGAAATCTGAGCGCCCCGTTGGCGCACCAGTTACAGGAAGGGAAAGTTTGTAATGCACTGTGTAAATCAGGCGCTTCGCCATTTCGCCGTCGCGTTCTCGGTAATGGCCTGCTGTGGCGCTGCCCGCTGCCGACGATGAACTGGATCTCGATCTGGGAGAGGGCTCAAGTTTCAGTCGGGGGGGATTTCTCCAGTTTGACATGGCGCGAACCTACGCCGGCAAGGATCACTGGTCGATGGCGCGGGCACGGGCCGAGTTGTCGGCAAAGGGTGGTAACGACAGCCTGAAGTGGAAGATTTCCGGCCGGGCAGATGCGGACGCCGTATTCGGCATCGACTCCGGCTTCTACCCCGATGCCGTGCGTCGCGATCAGCAATACCAGTTCGACTTCCGAGAAACCTACGTCGACTTCTCGGCGGGCGACGTGGATTTCCGGATCGGTCGTCAGCACATCGTGTGGGGCGAGATGGTTGGTCTGTTCTTCGCGGACGTGGTTTCGGCCCGCGATCTGCGCAGCTTCTACCTGCCGGATTTCGAGCAGCTCCGTATTCCTCAATGGGCGGCCCGGGCCGAATACTATTTCGGCGAAACCCACGCCGAACTGGTGTGGATTCCGGTGCCGAGCTACGACCGGATCGGCAAGCCGGGAGCCGAGTTCTACCCGCTCCCCAAAAATGCCAGGGTTCTCGGCGAGGTCAAGCCGGAGAACTCTCCTGAAAACAGTAACTGGGGTGGTCGTGTGTCCCGGATGGTGGGAGGGTGGGATCTGTCGGCCTTCTATTATCGAAGCCTCGACGTCGCCCAGACTTTTTACCTGACCGGGGGAACACCTCTCCAGCCGGAATTCCAGCCCCGTCATGAACGGATCACTCAGGTGGGCGGCACGCTTGCCAAGGATTTCGGTGATTTCGTTCTGAAGGGTGAGGCGGTTCATAGTCGCGGGCGAAAGTTCAGTGCCGCGAATCCTGTTGCACTACCCGGTCTGGTTGATCAGGACACCATCGATTATGTGGCTGGCGTAGATATCCCGGCTTTTAACGATGGTCGGGTGAATCTGCAGTATTTTGCCCGGCGGATGCTTGATTACAACCCCGCAACAGGTTTCGAGCGGACCGAGGGCGGGGCGAGCGTTCTGGTTGGAACCCGGCTTGCCAAGGCTTGGGAAGCCGAAGCGCTTTACGTCTCGATGCTTAACCGCAACGACTACATGTTCCGACCCAAGCTGATCTGGGCCGCGAACAAGAGCACGAAGGTCGTTTTTGGTGTCGATGCCTTTGGTGGCAGCTCGACAGGCCTGTTTGGCCGCTATGCCGATCGGGATCGTGTCTATACCGAAGCGCGCTGGACCTTTTAGGCGCGGTGTCCGGATTCGGCGTGTCGATGCCTATCCCGGCTTTGGCGGGACTCGACAGGCCTGTTGTGACCGATGGGTTTCCGATGCGGGCCTGAGCCCTGGATCGTGTATTATCCCGAAGAAGAGGAGCTCTTCCGCTACCTGCGCAGAGTGTGGTCGAAGGGCAGGATTTTGGAGGCCTGATGAGTGCCCTCCGGTCCTTCAAATGACGAGCAAAAATATCCTTTTGTCTTTTTGTCCGGTTGTCCTGATGGCGGAGTCATGTACCCTTTTTGGGGTGTCGTGACGTTTTTCTCCGGGCGTGTGCACAGGCTGCCGTAATATCCGCCCACTATCATTCAAAGGCTGAATTTCGGCCGTATCCAGGGGAAGTGCCTTATGAAACGTTTTTTGACAGAGGGTCTGCTGGTTTGCGCCGCTATCGGCCTGGCGGGTTGTGCCACGACCTATCCGCCCGCTCCGGTGAGTGCCGATAGCCCGGATTACAACTACCTGATCGGGCCAGGCGACAGCTTGAATATCGTTGTCTGGCGCAACCCCGAGTTGTCCACGTCGGTAACGGTCAGGCCCGATGGCAAGGTCACCACGTCACTTGTCGAGGACATTCCCGTAACGGGCCGGGATAGCACCACGCTGGCGCGCGAGCTCGAGCAGGCGCTTGGCAAGTACATCCGGGATCCGGTTGTCACGGTCATCGTTTCCGGTTTTGTGGGCCCTTACTCCCAGCAGATTCGCGTGTTGGGCGAGGCTGCGCGGCCCCAGAGTCTCTCGTATCGCCAGAAGATGTCGGTACTGGACGTCATGATCGCAGTCGGGGGTATCACCGATTTCGCAGATGGAAACCGCGCAACCCTGCTGCGGACTTCCGAAGGCAACAAGCAGTACACGGTTCGTTTGAAGGACCTGGTGAAGCGCGGTGACGTTTCGGCCAACGTCGAAATGAAACCAGGTGATGTTCTCATCATTCCCCAGAGCTGGTTCTGACCAATCCTTGATCTTGCCCCCCGGCGCAGCCCGGGGGTTTTCGGAATCTCCCAATGGAAGAAATACTAAGACAGCTGTCGGTCATCCTCCGAGGCATGTGGCTTTATCGCTGGTGGGGCTTGGCGGCTGCATGGATCGTGGGGCCGATCTTCTCTGCGGTCGTCTACCTGCAGCCTGATCGCTACGAGTCGTCGGCACGGGTTTATGTGGATACCCAGTCGATCCTCAAGCCGCTGATGTCGGGCCTGGCCGTCCAGCCCAACGTGGATCAGCAGATCAATATCCTCAGCCGTACGCTGATCAGCCGCCCGAACGTGGAAAAGCTGATCCGGATGGCCGATCTGGATATCTCGGCCAAGACCAAGGAGGAACGGGAGGTTCTGATATCGAGCGTTACCAAGTCTTTGCAGATTCGCGAAGCCGGACGCGATAACCTCTACACGCTGGCTTACACCGATACCGACCCCGAGCGCGCCAAGCGCGTCGTGCAGTCGATGGTTTCGATCTTCGTCGAATCGGGTCTAGGCGACAAACGCAAGGATTCCGATTCCGCACGGCGGTTTATCGAGGAGCAGATCAAGGCTTACGAACAAAAGCTTGTCGATGCCGAAAATCGCTTGAAAGAATACAAGCTGCGCAACATGAACACGATTGGCGCAGGCGGCCAGGATTATTTCCGGAAGATGGCCGAAGTCAACGAGCAACTCAATCAGGCAAGGCTTGCCTTGCGTGAGGCGGAAAATTCGCGGGATGTCCTGAAAAGGCAGCTCTCCGGTGAAGACTCGATAGTCTTGCCAGAGAAGATGTCCGGTGCGTCGCTGGCTGCTGTACCCCTGCCTGAACTCGACGGTCGTATCGAATCGGTGAAGAAGTCCCTTGATGGATTGCTCCAGAAATATACCGACCGGCACCCGGATGTCGTTGGGGCACGCAAGCTCATCGAAGAGCTGGAAGCCCAGAAATCCCAGGAGTTGCAGGCCCGTCGCAAGGCTTCGGCTGCAGCGGGTGCTGTCGGTGGCGTAAGCACGGGTGGAGGCTCCAGTGTCAACCCGGTTTTCCAGCAGATGCGGCTGTCACTCTCCGAGGCCGAGGCCAACGTGGCTTCGCTGCGGGTGCGGGTCGCGGAATACGAAGGCCGGCTCCAGCAGCTCAACGCAGCGTCCAGAACACTGCCGCAGCTTGAAACCGAGTTTACCCAGCTCAACCGTGACTACGACGTAAACAAGAAGAACTACGATGCGCTTGTCTCCCGGCGCGAGTCCGCCACCATGGCGGTCGAGATGGGGGCAACGTCGGGTGTTGCCGATTTCCGCCTCATCGACCCGCCGACCGTGCCGAACAAGCCTTCCGCGCCGAATCGCCTCCTGCTGATGCCTGCAGCGGGTCTCGGGGCTTTGCTCGCCGGCTTTGTCGTTTCGTTCCTGATCAGCCAGATCCGGCCTGTCTTCACGGATATCCAGGTGCTTCGCGAAGTTACAGGGCTGGCGGTTCTCGGTTCGGTCAGCATGATTGCCGACCCGGATCGGATGCGCAGTCAGCGTCGAGGAAAGATTGTCTTCCTGGGCGGGGTGGGCGCATTGGTGGGGCTGTTTGGCGCAATGACTGTCTGGCTGCTGCTGGCAAGAATGGGGTAAGAGACGAACATGAGCATTATTGAAAAAGCTATCGAGCGGCTCGAGCAACTTCAGAAAGCCAGTGCTGCGCCACAGGTTCAAAGCGAGCCCGTGGCAGATCAAACCGCGGGCTCGCCCGCGCCTGTAGAGGCCGCCACGCCTCCTGCCTCGGCCTTTGCTGCCAAGCCTGATGTGGCAGAGCCTGAAGTCGTGGCTCCCTCCAGGCCGGCGGCAGCCATTACACCCAAGCCGATTGGGGCTCCGGTTCCTCCTGCCCGGCACGTGGAAATCGACCTCGAACGTCTTCAGTCCATCGGCATCGTGACGCCCAACGCGCCACGCTCGCTGATCGGCGATGAGTTCCGGATCATCAAGCGCCCGCTGCTTCGCAACATCCAGGGGAAGGGCGCCTCTGCGATCAACAACGCCAACCTGATCATGATCACAAGCTCCTTGCCCGGTGAAGGCAAGAGCTTCAGTTCGATCAACCTGGCGATCAGCATGGCGATGGAGCTCGATCACACCGTATTGCTGATCGATGCTGACGTATCTCGCCCGTCCGTGCTTAACCTTCTCGGCTTGCCGCCCAAGAAGGGGCTGATGGATGTGCTTACCACGCCCGGCACCCAGATCGGCGATGTGCTGCTGAAGACCAACATCGAAAAGCTGAGCCTTCTTCCGGCAGGTACGCCACATCCGCGGGCCACCGAGCTCCTCGCCAGCGATGCGATGAACAACCTTCTTGAAGAACTCGCCGAGCGCTATTCGGACCGGATCATCGTGTTCGACTCCCCGCCGCTGCTGGTCACGACCGAATCCCGCGTGCTGGCAACGCACATGGGCCAGATCGTGATGGTCGTCGAGTCGAACAAGACGGCCCAGGCCGCCTTGAAGCAGGCGATATCAACGATCGAAAGTTGCCCCGTCAAGCTCATGCTGCTGAACAAGGCCCACCATTCCGGAGCCGGGTCTTACGGCTACGGTTATGGCTACGGATATGGCTATGGGTACGGACATGCCCCGAAGGAGAATGCGTGAAGATTCGTGCGTCTTGCGTTTCCCGGCGGTTTCGCCCGCGCCATCTGGCAGTCCTGTGCGCTTCTATTGGTCTGGTTACCGGCCCGGCCTTTGCCCAACAACAGACGGTCAAGCTGGAGCCCTCGCTGAGACTCAGCGAAACGGTTACCGATAACGCTGGTCTGGGGCAAAGCGGGACGGGAAAAACGGACTGGATCACGCAGATCAGCCCCTCTGTCCGGCTGACTGCCAACGGTAGCCGGGTGAACGGGAATCTCAGTGTTGGCGTTAATTCGGCTTTCTACGCCAATGATTCTGCTCCGCAATCCAATCATTTGATGCTTGGCGGATCGGGAAAAGTGAATCTTGTCGATAATTACGCCTACGTGGACGTGTTCGGCTCGATTTCCCGCCAGTCTGCATCCGCATTTGGCCCGCGTGGTGCGGATACGGTTACCGGTACAAGCAACCAGACCGAAGTTCGGACTTTTAACGTCAGTCCTTACCTGCGTGGCCGCCTCGGATCGACCGGATCGGTTGAACTTCGTTATGCGATGACGCAGACGGAGTCCGACAGTTCAGTGCTTTCAAAGACACAATCAGATACCTGGACACTGAACGCCTCGGATTCCCGCTCTTCGGCGCTTCTGGGATGGGGCTTGAATATCCGGGATAGTCGCTCTGACGTTACGGATCGGGGAACCGTCAGTCAGCGCTCGGGCCGCCTCACCGGATTCGTGCATCTTGATCCCCAATTCACCCTGAGATTGATCGGCGGGACTGAGTCGAACAATTTTGGCGGTTCGAACAAGCGCAGCTCAACGATTTACGGTGTCGGTGCCGACTGGCGGCCGACGCCCAGAACCACCGTGTCCGGAACGGTCGAGGAACGTTTTTTTGGTACGGGCTACATCCTGAATGCGACGCACCAGACCGGCCGTGCGGCGTTCACCGGCAGTTTTACGAAGAACGTCAGTTCCACAAGCCAGACAATGCTGGGCGCCGTGAGCCTTTACGATCTGCTGATGTTGCAGTATTCCGCAAAGTACCCCGATATCAATGAGCGTTCTGCCATTGTCCGGCAATTGATAGAAACCAATGCTGCGGGCCAGGGGGGTGTCATTGTCGGAGCCCAGTCCGTTCTCGCGAACGGATTCTTTCTCGATCGTCGTTTCCAGCTGGGGGTGACGTACAGCGGGGTTCGCAATACGGTTTCATTGATCGGTTTCACATCCGAGCATGAGACGCTGACCGAAAGGCTTGCTGTGACCGGTAATGCGGCTGCCGGCCAGAATGCAACGACGACCGGCGCTACCTTGATGATCAGCCATGCCTTGTCGCCGCTGACATCTGCCAATGCTGCGTATTCAAGCATCCTGAGCCAGGCCACTGACCGTTCGCTTGCGGGAAGCCGGTCAAATATCGTCACTGCGGGTCTTTCGACGCGTTTTTCACCCAAGATGACCGGCTCGCTCAATATTCGCAGCAACAAGGGCTCGGGCTCCTCCAGTTATACCGAGAACGCCTTGATTGGCGCTGTCGCAATCCAATTCTGAGCACTTAATGTACGAAGCCTATTTCGGTCTCCGGGGCAAGCCTTTCCAGCTAAATCCGGACCCCTCTTTTTTCTACGGTAGTCGCGGGCATCGCCGCGCGATGGCTTATCTCGAATACGGTCTGCATCAGAACGAGGGTTTCATTGTCATTACCGGCGAGATAGGCGCAGGCAAGACATTGCTCGTGCGCAGTCTGCTTGAGAAGCTGGACTCGCAGAAGATCGTTGCCGCCAATCTTGTAAGCACCCAGATCGACGCCGATGACATTCTTCGTCTGGTGGCTGCAGCCTTTGGTATTCCCAGCAAGCACCTTGCCAAGAGCGATCTTTTGCTGGCCATCGAGGCTTTTCTGGTTGCCACGACGGCGGCCGGAAAGCGTGCGCTGCTGATCGTCGATGAGGCGCAGAACCTCACGCAGAAGGCGGTTGAAGAGCTTCGCATGCTCTCCAATTTCCAGCTGGAAGACCACGCCCTGCTGCAAAGCTTTCTGGTCGGCCAGCCTGAATTCCGGTCGATCATGCAGAGCCCGGAAATGGTGCAGTTGCGTCAGCGTGTCATTGCGTCCTATCACCTCGGTCCGCTGGATGCGCCGGAAACGCATGCCTATGTCGAGCATCGTCTGGCCTGTGTTGGCTGGAAAGGCAACCCGGGTTTCGATCCGGAGGCCATGCGTGAAATCTTTGCGGTCAGCCAGGGCATTCCGCGGCGAATCAATGCTGTGTGCGACCGGATCATGCTCGCCGCTTTTCTGGGTGAACTGCGTCGTGTCAATGCGGATCTCGTTGGTCAGATCGTTTCCGAAATGCGCGAGGAGCAGGTTACGCCGGCACCGGTTGCCCCACAGGCCGTGAGTACTGGAGGGGGTGTGGCATCACCGGTTGTTGATCTGCAGCGCCTGCTGGGCGATGCCGCGGCGGTGCGGGCGCTGGCTGCCGCGGGGCCGGCCTTCGACATGGCGCGTTTCGATGAGCGCCTGACGCTTGTCGAGCGAACCCTTTCCTCGACACTCAATGCCCTCGGCCAGTTGCTCAATGCGGCGCAGGCAGAGCGTGACGTGCCAAAAGAGGGTGGAGCACCCCTAAAATGACGTCCGATAAAGGCAAATCCGGCATTATCGTCAATGCGTTGACCATCGACGTTGAAGACTATTTTCAGGTGTCGGCACTGGCCCCGCATTTTCCGAAAGAGTGCTGGAACGACACGCCGTGCCGGGTCGAGCGCAACGTCAATCGCATTCTCGAATTGATGCACCTTCACGGGGCCAAGGGTACCTTTTTTACGCTGGGCTGGATTGCCGAGCGCTTTCCCAAGCTGGTTCGCCTGATAGCAGTGGAAGGTCACGAAATTGCCAGCCACGGATACGGGCATCAGCGGGCGAGCGATCAGAGTCCGGAGGCGTTTCTCGCCGACATCCAGTTGGCAAAGGCGGTTCTCGAAGATATTACCGACTGCGAAGTAAGGGGCTACAGGGCGCCGAGCTTTTCGGTCGGACTCTCCAATCCGTGGGCTCACGGCTGCATTGAAGCTGCCGGCTACGCCTACAGTTCGAGTGTCTACCCGGTCAAGCACGACCACTACGGGGTGCCGGATGCTCCGCGTTTTCCGTACCCGGTCGGCAAGGGGCTGGTGGAGATTCCGATCACCACCGTGCGCCGCTTCGGCAAGAATTGGCCGGTCGGTGGGGGCGGCTATTTCCGTCTTCTTCCCTACCCGGTGTCGGCCTGGGGAATTCGCAAGGTTAATGAAGAAGATCGGCGTCCGGCCATTTTCTATTTTCATCCCTGGGAAATTGACCCCGATCAGCCGGTGGTGAAAGAAGCGAGTGCCAAGACCCGTTTCCGTCATTACGTCAATTTGAAGCACACCGAGGCCCGGCTCGGTCGACTTTTGCAGGATTTTTCCTGGGGGCGAATGGACGACGTCTATCTCCCCGCTCTAAACACGTCAGTCTAGGGATTCCAGAATGGTGTCTGTTGTGAATGTACGTCCGTTCGTGGCGGGGGATTCTGCGCGCTGGAACGAATTTGTCTTTGCCTGTCCAGACGCAACTTTCTTTCACAGAATTGAATGGAAGGACATCATGGAGTCGGTGTTTCGCCACCGTACTCATTACCTGCTGGCCGAGCGGGACGGGCAGATCGTTGCCGTGCTGCCGCTGGCCGAGGTCAAGAGCCGCCTGTTCGGGCATGCGATGACTTCGCTGCCCTTTGCCGTGTATGGCGGCGTTGCCGGTTGCGACAGCGAGGCGCTTGCCGCGCTCGAGGCGGCTGCAGAGGCGGTGGCCCGCAAGGCCGGTGTTCAGCATCTTGAATACCGTAACCTCAAGCAGCGGCATGCCGACTGGCCGAGCCAGGAACTCTACGTCACCTTCCGCAAGGAAATCCTCCCGGATGAAGACGCCAACATGGCGGCGATTCCCCGCAAGCAGCGGGCGATGGTGCGCAAGGGAATCAAGAATGGACTGGTCAGCCAGGTCGACCCGAACGTCGATCGTTTCTTTGCGCTGTATTCCGATAACGTCCTGCGCCATGGCACGCCGGCGCTGCCGAAACGTTTCTTTGAAACCTTGAAGGCGGTTTTCGGGCAGGATTGCGAAGTGATGACCGTATCGACGCCCGAGGGCAAGCCCCTTTCCACTGTGCTGACTTTTTATTTCCGGGATGAGGTGCTGCCTTATTACGCCGGTGACGATCTGGCGGCGAGGGATTTGGCGGCCAATGATTTCAAATATTGGGAATTGATGCGCCAGGCCTGTGCCCGTGGTTACAAGATTTTTGATTACGGCCGCAGCAAGATTGGCACCGGGCCCTACAATTTCAAGAAAAACTGGGGTTTCGAGCCGATTCCGCTTTCGTACGAATACCGGCTCTACAAGCGTGACAGCGTGCCCCAGAACAATCCGATGAACCCGAAGTACCGCGCCTTCATTGCCATGTGGCGGCGTTTGCCCCTCGCTGTTGCCAACACGATCGGGCCGCATATCGTGCGCAACCTCGGGTAAGTGCTGGTGGCTGACGAACGCACTCCGCTCCTTTACCTGGTTCACCGCATTCCCTATCCGCCCAACAAGGGCGACAAGGTGCGCTCCTTCAACATCCTGCGCCAGCTGGCCCGGCGGCACCGGGTTTTCCTCGGCACCTTCGTCGACCATCCGGACGACGTCCAGTACATCGACACCCTGGCCGAGTGGTGCGAAGAAGCCAAGGTGATCCGGCTCGATCCGCGCACTTCGCGCCTCGCCAGCCTGCGCGGGCTGCTTACCGGCGAGGCGCTGAGCGTGCCGTATTATCGGAGCGCTGCGCTGGCCGAATGGGTCGGGCGGGTGGTGGCGCGTGAGGGCATTACCCAAGCCGTCGCCTTTTCAGGCCCGATGGCCCAGTACCTGGACGCGCCAGGACTCAAGCGGCGCATCGTTGATTTCTGCGATCTTGATTCTGCCAAATGGACCCAGTACGCCGGCGATCACCGCTGGCCGATGTCCTGGCTTTATCGCCGTGAGGGCCGCAGCTTGCTGGCTTTCGAACGGGCCGCGGCCGCCAGAAGCGAGGCCAGCCTGTTCGTCACCGATGCGGAGGCGGGGCTCTTCAAGGCCGCTGCGCCAGAAGTCGTGGCGCGGGTCGGCACAATGCAGAACGGCGTGGATTCCGATTTCTTTTCCCCCGAGCACGGTTTCGCCAACCCCTACCCGGACGGCGGCCCGGTGCTGCTGTTTACCGGGGCGATGGACTACTGGCCCAACATCGACGCGGTGGTCTGGTTTGCCAGTGAGTTGTTGCCGAAGGTCCGGGCAAAACATCCTGACGCGCGCTTCTGGATTGTAGGCATGAATCCGGCTCCGGCCGTCCAGGCGCTGGCAGGGGAGGGTGTCACCGTGACCGGCACGGTGCCGGACGTGCGCCCCTACCTGGCCCACGCCGACGTGATCGTGGCGCCGCTGCGCATCGCCCGCGGCATCCAGAACAAGGTGCTGGAAGCGATGGCGATGGCACGTCCGGTTGTGATTTCTTCGGCACCGGCCACCGGATTGGAGGCCGTCTCAGGGCGTGACTGTGAGATCGCCCACAGTGGGGACGAATTCGTTTCGCGTATCTTCGGGTTGTTGGCCAATGTATCATTGCGCCCCACAATGGGTCAGGCAGCGCGCCAGTGTGTGCTGAATCGATATAGCTGGGCAGCGCACCTGGCGACCCTTGAAAATCTGCTTGATGCGCCGCACCATCCTAATGTTTCAAACGATACGTAGCTGGTAATTCAAGAGTAATGAACGATCCCCGTCCCCTGGTGATTCACGTTGTGTACAGCTTCGATGTCGGCGGGCTGGAGAACGGAATCGTCAACCTGATCAACCGGATGCCGGCCGACCGCTTCCGCCACATGATCGTTGCCCTTACTCAATGCGTGCCGGCTTTTTCCGAACGCATCCAGCGGCACGACGTGGAATTCATCTCCTTGCACAAGGGTGTCGGCCACGGTCTCAAGCTCTATCCGGCGCTGTTCCGCCTGTTTCGCGAGAAGAAGCCGGCCATTGTCCACACACGCAATCTTGCGGCGCTGGAGATGGTCATTCCGGCCTGGCTTGCGGGCGTGCCCGTCCGCATCCATGGCGAACATGGCTGGGACAGCTTTGACCGCGAAGGCACGAGCCGCAAGTACCGCATCGTGCGCAAGCTCTACTCGCCTTTCGTAAGCCGCTACGTGGCGCTGTCGCGCAAGATCGAATCCTATCTGCACGACAAGGTCGGGATTGCGGCCGGCCGTGTTCGACGTATCTGTAACGGCGTGGATGCCAGCCGCTTCGTGCCGGCGCCAGTGCGTCAGGAAATCCCCGGTTCGCCCTTCAATGATCCGGCGCTGACGGTGTTCGGCGCAGTGGGCCGGCTGCAGGCCGTCAAGGACCATGCCTCGCTGATCCGCGCTTTCGGTGTTTTCGTTCGCGGCAACCCGGAAGCCGCGCAGCGGGCGCGCCTGATGATCGTGGGTGGCGGCCCCTTGCAGGGCATGCTGCAGGATTTGATCCGTGCCGAGCAGCTCGATGGTCATGTCTGGCTGGCGGGCGAGCGTTCCGATGTGCCGTCGATGATGCGCGGCATGAATGTTTTCCTGCTGCCGTCCCTGTCTGAGGGCATCTCGAATACCCTGCTGGAGGCCATGGCCACCCGCCTGCCCATCATCGCCACCGATGTCGGCGGTTCTGCCGAACTGGTGGTGGATGGGACAACCGGCCGGCTCGTGCCGCCGGCCGACGTGGCCAGACTGGCTGAGGCCATCGCCGAGCTTTTCGCCGATCCCGAAAGAGCTGTTGCGATGGGCAAAGCAGGCTGCGAGCGGGTACAGGCCCAGTTCAGCCTCGATGCCATGGTCCGGGCCTATCTGTCGTTGTACGAAGAGCAGGTCAAGGCTGCCCGCAACGGCGTGCAATCCGCGGCGCAATCCAGAAACGCCCTTCGCTGAGAGGCACCATTCATGTGCGGCATTGCCGGTCTTTTTGACACCCGCGGCAGGCGTGATTTCGATCGCGACCTGATGAAGCGGATGAACGACATCCAGTTCCACCGCGGCCCGGATGAGGGCGATCTGTATTTCGAGCCCGGTGTCGCGCTGGGGCACCGCCGTCTGTCGGTCATCGACCTGTCCACCGGGCAGCAACCGCTGTTCAACGAGGACGGCTCGGTGGCCGTGGTGTTCAACGGCGAAATCTACAATTACCAGGAACTGGTGCCTGAGCTCGAAGGCCTGGGCCACCGTTTCCACACCCGCAGCGACACCGAAGTCATTGTTCACGCCTGGGAAGAATGGGGCGAGGACTGCGTGCTGCGTTTTCGCGGCATGTTCGCCTTCGGCCTGTGGGACCGCAATCGCCAGACCTTCTTCATTGCGCGCGACCGCCTCGGCGTAAAGCCCCTGCATTACGCGCTGCTCGATGACGGCACGCTGGTCTTCGGCTCGGAGCTCAAGGTGCTGATGCAGCATCCGGGCATTGACCGGCGCATCGATCCGCTGGCCGTGGAGGAGTATTTCTCCCTCGGCTATGTGGCCGAGCCGCGCACGATCTTCAAGGGCGCCCGCAAGCTGCAGCCGGCCGAAAGCCTTTGCATCCGGCGTGGCGAGCCGCCTCCGGCGCCAAAAACATACTGGGACGTTCGCTTTTCCCTCGACAATCCGCTGTCGCTGGGCGAAGCCTGCGCCGAACTCACCGAACGTCTTGACGAGTCGGTGCGCCTGCGCATGATTGCCGACGTGCCGCTGGGCGCCTTCCTCTCGGGCGGGGTGGACTCCAGCGCCGTGGTGGCCTGTATGGCCAGCCAGAGCAGCGAGCCGGTCAATACCTGCTCGATGGCCTTTGACGATCCGGCCTTCAACGAATCCGAATTCGCGCAGATGGTGGCAGATCGCTACCAGACCCGGCATTTCGTCGAAACGGTCAAGTCCGACGACTTCGATCTCATCGACACGCTCGCCGCGCTCTACGACGAGCCCTATGCCGACAGTTCGGCCATCCCGACCTACCGGGTCTGCCAGCTGGCCCGCAAGCATGTCACGGTAGCGCTTTCGGGGGACGGCGGAGACGAGAGCTTCGGGGGTTACCGGCGCTACCGCCAGCATCTGGCCGAAGAGAAGATGCGCGGGGCAGTGCCCCATGGCGTGCGCAGCCCGGTGTTCGGCCTGCTCGGGCGGCTCTACCCGAAAGCCGACTGGGCGCCGCGCGTGTTGCGTGCCAAATCCACTTTCCAGTCGCTGGCCCGTGACGGCGTCCAGGCCTATTTTCACGAAGTGTCCATCCTTCGCGACGACATGCGGCACCGGCTGTTTTCTTCCAGCTTCCGGCGCGAGCTTGCAGGCTACAACGCGATCGAGGTTTTCCGCCGGCACGCCGCTAACGCGCAAACCGACGATCCGCTGGCGCTCATCCAGTATCTCGACACCAAGACTTACCTGGTCGGCGACATCAACACCAAGGTGGACCGGGCCAGCATGGCCCATTCGCTGGAAGTGCGCGAACCGCTGATGGACCACAAGCTCGTCGAATGGCTGGCCTCCTTGCCGTCCGATCTCAAGATCAAGGGCCAGGAGGGCAAGTTCCTGTTCAAGAAGGCGCTGGAGCCGCTGCTTCCGAACGACGTGCTCTATCGCCCCAAGATGGGTTTTGCCGTGCCCCTGGCCCGCTGGTTCCGTGGCCCGCTCAAGCAGCGCGTGCGTGACGCCCTGCTCGGCAAGGTGCTGGCTGAAACCGGCATCTTCAACCGCGATTACCTGGAGCATCTGCTTGACGCCCACCAGTCCGGAGCGCGGGATTACAGCGCCCCGCTGTGGTCGCTGCTGATGTTCGAGGCTTTCCTGCGTAACACCCATCGATCGGCTGCCACGCCCCTCGCGTCAGTCGCAACGGCCTCGTAAATGCGCATCCTTCATATACTCGATCACTCGATTCCGCTGCACAGCGGCTACACCTTTCGTACCGCAGCCATCCTGCGTGAGCAGCGTGCGCTCGGCTGGGAAACCTTTCATCTCACCTCGCCCAAGCAAGGCACGACGGCCAATGCCGTCGAGGACGTGGATGGCCTGCGTTTCTACCGGTGCCCCGTGCCGCCGGCCGGCCCGGCGGGCGTCAACGAATTGCGCCTGATGCGCACCACCGAGGCACGCCTCGAAGCGCTCGCCCGCGAACTCAAGCCTGACGTGCTGCACGCCCATTCCCCGGTGCTCAACGCCATTCCGGCGATTCGCGTCGGCAAGCGGCTGGGCATTCCGGTGGTGTACGAAATTCGCGCTTTCTGGGAAGACGCCGCCGTTGACCACGGCACCACGGCCGAAGGCAGCCTGCGCTACCGGGCGACCCGAGCCATGGAAACCTGGGCCATCAAGCGCGCCGGGCATGTGTTCACCATCTGCGAGGGCTTGCGCCGGGACATCATTGGCCGGGGGCTTCCCGAGAACAAGGTGACGGTCATCCCCAACGCGGTGGACGTGGAAGGCTTCCAGCTTTCCGGCGAGCCGGACGCCGCGCTCAAGCAAAAACTCGGCCTCGACGGCAAGACGGTGCTCGGTTTCGTCGGCTCGTTCTACGCCTACGAAGGCCTGGATCTGCTGCTTGACGCGTTTCCCACGCTGCTCGACCGGCATGCCGAGCTGCGCATCCTGCTTGTGGGGGGCGGCCCCCAGGACGCCAACCTGAGAGCCCAGGCCGAGCGCCTCGGCATTGCCGACAAGGTGGTGTTCACCGGCCGGGTTCCCCATTCCGAGGTCAGCCGCTACTACGACCTCATCGATCTCTTGGTCTACCCGCGTCACTCGATGCGCCTGACCGAACTCGTTACGCCACTCAAGCCGCTTGAAGCCATGGCCCAGGGCCGGATCTTCGCCGCTTCGGACGTGGGCGGGCATCGCGAACTGATTCGTGACGGGGAAACCGGCCGTCTTTTTGGTGCCGGAGACGCGACCGCGCTGGCCGATACCGTGAGCGCCATGCTCAACGGCCGCGAGAACTGGCCTGCCATGCGTCAGGCCGGACGGCGTTTCGTCGAGGACGTGCGCAACTGGAAGAACAGCGTGCGCAACTACACGAACGTCTATCGAGCCCTCATCGGGCGGCAGGCCGGATGAGTGTTTCCGGGTTGCGCATCCTGTTGGTCGGACCACTGCCACCGCCGGCCGGCGGCATGGCCAGCCTGACCCGACAACTGGCCGATCTGCTGGACGGGGAGGGCGCCGGGGTTGAACTCGTGCAGAACAATGCCCCGTATCGGCCCGCATGGGCCGGGCGCCTGCCGGGCCTGCGGGCATTGTTCCGCCTGGTGCCTTATCTGGTGGCCCTGTGGCGCGCTTGCGGGCGCGCCCAGCTGATGCACCTGATGGCCAACTCGGGCTGGTCCTGGCACCTGTTTGCCGCACCGGCGATCTGGATCGCCCGGCTGCGCGGTACGCCGGTCATCGTGAATTACCACGGCGGCGAAGCGGCGGCCTTTCTCAAGGGCGCTGCGCGCTGGGTGCTTCCGTCGCTGCGCCAGGCGCAGGCCATCGTGGTGCCCTCGGGCTTTCTCGTCGAGGTGTTCGCCCGCTACGGCGTTGCCGCGCGCATCGTTCCGAACGTGGTCGATCTGCAGCTCTTTACGCCGCGATCTGCGGTGCAGCAGGGCGCTGATGCGCCGCACATCCTGGTTGCCCGTAATCTCGAGGCGATCTATGGCGTCGATGTCGCCCTCAAGGCCTTTGCCAGGCTTGTCGGCGTTTTTCCCGGCGCCAGGATGTCGGTTACGGGTTCGGGGCCGGCCCAGGCCAGTCTGGCGGCCCAGGCCGAGGCGCTTGGAATCGCTGGCAAGGTGCATTTTACCGGGCGGCTGGAGCGTGCCCGGATGGCTGAATTGTTTCGTTCGGCCGACATACTGCTCAACCCGAGCCGTGCCGACAATCTCCCCGGGGCGCTGCTCGAAGCCCTGGCCAGTGCGGTGCCGGTGGTGGCCACCCAGGTTGGCGGGGTGCCCCATGTCGTCGAGCACGGCCGCACGGCGCTGCTGGTGCCGGTGGATGACGATCTCGCCATGGCCGATGCCATGCTCACGCTTCTTCGGGACACGGCGCTGGCGGCCCGCCTTGTCGAGGCGGGCCGTGCGCAGGTCGCCCGCTACGAATGGAAATCCGTCCGCCCGCAACTTCTTGCCGAATACCGCGCAGTACTGCAACCCGGCGACGCTATCGTCTAGGCCTGCAGAACAGGAAAAAGCCATGTCTGATCTCTACACCCGATTCATCGCCAAGCTTGTCTTTCCGCTCCAGGAGCGCGTCAAGAAGCACGACACCGTGCGCGTGCGGCGGCAGATGGAAGAATCCCAGTGGTGGTCGGCGGAGCGTATCGCCGCCCTGCAGGTCGAGCGACTCAAGGCTTTCTTGACCGATATCGGCGCGAACGTTCCGTATTACCGGGAGCTGTTCGCCAGCACGGGCTTCGATCCCCGTGCCGTAAAGAGCACGGCGGATCTCCAGGCCCTGCCGTTCCTGACCAAGGCCGTCATCAAGGAACACACGGACGCGCTGCGCGCCGACGATGCAAAGGGCCTGGCGCGCTTCAATACCGGCGGGTCCAGCGGTGTGCCGCTGATCTTTTTCATCGGCACCGAGCGCGTTACCCACGACGTGGCGGCCAAGTGGCGCGCCACGCGCTGGTGGGATGTGGATATCGGCGATGCGGAGGTGGTTGTGTGGGGCTCGCCGATCGAACTCGGCACTCAGGACCGCATGCGCCTGATCCGCGACAAACTGATGCGCACCGAGCTGCTGCCGGCCTTCGAGATGTCCGACGAGCGTGTCGAGGCCTTCATCGCCCGCATCCGCCAGATGCGTCCGAAAATGGTGTTCGGCTATCCGTCAGCCATCAGCCATATCGCCGGCTATGCCGAAAAAAAGGGTCTCCGGCTCGATGATCTGGGCGTCAAGGTGGTTTTTGTGACCTCGGAGCGCCTTTACGATCACCAGCGCGAAGTCATCAGCCGGGTCTTCGCCTCGCCGGTTGCCAATGGCTACGGCGGGCGCGATGCGGGCTTCATCGCCCACGCCTGCCCGTCGGGCTCGATGCACATCACCGCCGAGGATATCGTCGTCGAAATCATCGACGGAGCAGGCAATGTGCTGCCCCACGGACACAGCGGCGAGATCGTCGTGACCCACCTTGCAACCAGAGATTATCCGTTCGTGCGCTACCGCACGGGCGATGTCGGTGTCCTGAGCGATCATGCGTGTCCCTGCGGGCGGGGCCTGCCGGTACTCAGCGAAATCCAGGGGCGCAGCACCGATTTCGTGATCGCGGCAGATGGAACCGTGATGCATGGCCTTGCCCTCATTTATGTTCTTCGGGATATTCCGGGCGTCGCTTCATTCAAGATCGTCCAGGAGACGACCCTGCTCACTACGGTGTTCGTGGAGCCCGGCAAGCTGTTCAAGGCAGAAGACGTGACGCGCATCGAGGACGGCCTGAAACGCCGGCTCGGCGACGCCGTCACCATTGATGTCAAGCTGGTGGATGTCGTGCCGGCGGAGGCGTCCGGCAAGTTCCGCTACGTGATCAGTCGCGTGGCGGCCTGATTTTTCTCGGAGAGGTCATCCTGGTGGTGTATCTGTGGTCTGACTGGGGCAAGGCTCGTGCGTGATCTTCTGGTAACAGCGCTGTTTTGTTACGGCGCAATGAAGGCGTTCAAGCACCCCTATTTTGCAGCGCTGCTGTGGGTCTGGATCGGCCTGATGAACCCCCACCGTCTGGGCTGGGGTTTTGCCTATTCGATGCCGTTCGCCATGATGGCTGTCGGCGTCCTGGTGATCTCGATGTTCGCGAACCCCAAGGATGTGCGCTGGCCATCCAGCGGCCCGGTCAGGGTATTCATCCTGTTTGCCGTCTGGATGGGGCTGACGACCGCATTTGCGATCCACCGCGAGGAAAGTACCTACATGTTCCTCAACGTCATCAAAGTCATGGTGGTGACGCTGGGGGTTGCCGCGGTGGTGCGGACGCGGGAGGAGATTCTCGGCCTTGTCAGCGTGATTGCGCTGTCGCTCGCCTTTTACGGCGCCAAGGGCGGCTGGTTCACCCTGGTAACCGGAGGTGCGTTCCGGGTGTGGGGGCCACCGTCCACCGTCATCGAGGGCAACAATGAACTCGCGGTGGGACTGATCATCACGATTCCTCTGCTGTATTACATGGTGCTGCAGGCCGACAAATTGCTGGTCTTCCCCTGGCTCGAAAAGATTGGCGTCAAGTGGTTGAAGCGCTCGATTTTCGTTCTGATGCTGCTGTGCGCGATTTCCGCCATTGGCAGTCACTCGCGTGGTGCGCTGCTGGCAATGGTGGCGATGGCGACCATGTTGTGGTGGCGGAGCAAATCCAAGCTTGCCGTCGGCCTGGTGGTGTTGCTGCTTTCGCCAGCCCTCATCTTCTTCATGCCCGACGAGTGGAGCTCGCGCATGGGAACCATCCAGACCTACGAGGCTGACCAGTCTGCCATGGGTCGCATCAATGCCTGGACCATGGCCATCAACATTGCCAACAACCGGATTTTCGGCGCGGGCTTCACGACTGATTCGGCGCTGATCTATCAGATGTATGCCCCGAATCCCAGCGAGCTGCTGGTTGCCCACAGCATCTACTTCCAGGTGCTCGGCGCACACGGCTACATCGGCTTGTTCCTGTATCTGCTGTTCTGGTTCCTGACCTACCTTACGGCGGGGCGGCTCACCAAGGTGGCCAGAGGGCGCCCCGACCTGGAGTGGGTCGGGCAGCTCGGCGCGATGATTAAAGTGAGCATTGTCGGCTTCGCCGTCGGCGGAGCCTTCCTCAGC
The DNA here is from genome assembly GCA_016720685.1 of Zoogloea sp. Classification (GTDB taxonomy): domain Bacteria; phylum Pseudomonadota; class Gammaproteobacteria; order Burkholderiales; family Rhodocyclaceae; genus Zoogloea. Next base: position 22,040 of record JADKKC010000003.1, on the reverse strand, counting down.
CTGGCGTTCTGGGACATGCCGTTCTATTTCATGGTCCTCCTGGTGGCGACGGAAAATTGGGTTAAGCGCAACCGGGCCGAAGAAGCCGCCCCGGGATTGGCGCAACCTGTGGTTAGCAACAGCATGGGCCGGCTTGAGGCCTCGAGGTAGTGAGTGAATCCGATGACATCCATTGACCGTCAATTGAAGTCCGCCGAACCATTGATCGCGGGAGCGCGTCCCGGCAGCGGGTGGTTGGCTGCGGGCCTGGTTCTGGCTGTCTGGAGCGCCATCCTCATCAGTTTCCGCTCGCATGTCGCGATGGTGCTGGAGGCGTGGGAAACCCTGCCGAGCCACGCCCATGGCTACGTGGTGCTGCTTATCGTCGGCTACCTGCTGTGGAACAAGCGACCGCAATTGCAGGGGCTGGCGTGCCGCCCGTCGTGGAAGGGACTGGCGGCATTGGCACTGGCAGGTTTGCTGGCCATGCTGGGCGAAATGGTTTCAGTTGCGGCCGTGGTCCAGTTTTCCATCGTCTTCATGCTTTTCTGCGCAGTGTGGGCCGTTGCCGGCGACAGGGTGGCGCGGGTGACCCTCGGTCCCCTGAGCTTTCTGCTGTTTGCCGTTCCATTCGGGGTCGAGGCCCTGCCGGTGCTGATGAACTGGACCGCGGACGCCACGGTGCTCGCCTTGCGCTACACCGGCGTGCCGGTTTTTCAGGAAGGGCGCAATTTCGTCATCCCCAGCGGGCAGTGGTCGGTGATCGAAGCCTGCGGCGGTATCCGCTATCTGCTGACTTCGGTCTTCATCGGAGCCGTGTTTGCTTATCTGACCTACACCCACCTGTACAAACGGGCGCTTTTCATGGTGTGGGCCGTGGTCATGCCGCTGGTTGCAAACTGGGTGCGAGCCTACGTGATCGTGATGGTCGCCCATCTGACCAACAACGAGTGGGGCCTGGGCATGAGCCACCTGACCCTCGGGTGGGTCATCTTCGGGCTGGCCATTTTTGCGAGCTTCGCGGTGGGCGCACGCTGGCGCGACCCCTTGCCGGTTCTTCCGCCGCCGCAGCCGCAGGGGCCGAGCAGCCCGATGGCGGTGGTGGTGGCTGCCAGCGTGCTGGCGGCAGTCATTCCCTTTGCCTGGCATGGCATGGCGGCAGCCATGGAGGGGCAGGGCGACAGCCGGGCACCCCTGCTCCGCCTCGACGCCCTGACCAGCCTTGAACAGGATACCTCTGCCACGAACGGCATCCGTCCGGAGTTCCAGGGGGCCCGCGCTGTTCATCAGGCCACTTATCGCTACAAGGGCGAGCCGGTGGACGTGTATGTGGCCTATTACCGCAATCAGCGCCAGGGGGCCGAGCTGGTGAGCGTATTCAACAGGCTGGAGCCGAGCCACGACTGGAACTGGTCGATCTCCTCGCATGTCAGCCGTAACAGCCCGACTGTGCCTGAGGTGCGCCTGGAGGGCTATGTCAAGGGTGACCGGCACGCGGCGGTCTATCACTTCTACTGGGTTAATGGGACGACGACGACCAGCGACGCGGGCAGCAAGGTGCTCGAAATGATTTCCCGCTTGCGCGGCCGGGGCGATGATGCCGCGGCGATCACCATCACGGCCTACAGCACGGACAACCTGGAGGCCGCACAGATCAAGACCGAAGCCTTCGCCGCCGAACATCTGGCCGGCTTGCTGGCCGACCTGTCGCGCACGGCCGCGGCGGGCCGATGAGGGGCGAGGGAATGAGCACGACGCCCGAAACGGGAGCCTGCCTGATGGTGGCGAGCATCTTTACGCCCATCCAGGGGGGCTCGGCAACGGTCTATGCCAATCTGTGCCGCTTTGCGCCAGAGGGCAGGATGGTGGCGCTGGCCACCCGTCGCCACTACCAGGACGGTGTCGAGATTCCCGGCTGGGAAGCCCACGACGCTGCCTGCACCTTTCCGATTTACCGGCTCGACCTGCTGCGCCCCGAGATGGCGCCGCCGCCTGCCAACAAGCTCGTCTCGGCGTGGCGCTTCCTGACCATCGACATTCCCTTGCGCCTGAAGGTGGTGACGACGGTCTGGCAACTGATCCGCAAGCACGGAATCAAGGTGATCTGCATCGGCGAGCTGGCCTCCACGGCCTGGCTTGCCGAGTTTTTCAGGCGCGTGCTGGGCATCCGGATGGTGCTTTACGTGCATGGCGAAGAGATCACGACCCGTTTTGATGCAGGCTCGTTCGGGAGTCGCCGGGTTGCCCACCTGCGGGCTGCCGACGCCGTCGTTGCGGTGAGCCGCTTTACCCAGCGCGCCCTCGTCGAGCAGATGGGCGTGGCGGCGGAGCGGGTTTGCCTGATCGAGAACGGTGTGGATACCAAGCGCTTTTCACCCGGCCCCGATGATCCGGCCTTTCGTGCCCGATACGGGCTGGGCAGCAGGCGGCTGGTGGTTGCCGTCGGCCGCCTGGTGCCCCGCAAGGGTTTCGACAAGACGATCAGCGGCTGGGCGCGAGTGCTGGCGGCCCACCCCGATGCGCAGCTCGTCATCATCGGCGACGGCCCGCAGCGAGCCGAGCTGCAGGCCCTGGCGGATGCCACGGGTGTTGCGGGCAGCATCACGCTGACCGGCGCGGTCAGCGATGCCGACCTGCTTTCCGCCTATCGCAGCGCAAGCCTGTTCGTAATGCCCAATCGCACCATGCCTGACGGCGATACGGAGGGCTTCGGACTGGTGTTTCTCGAAGCCAATGCCTGCGGTCGCGCCGTCATCGGCGGTCAGCCGGCGGCGCGGTCGAAGCCGTGCGGGACGGGGAGAGCGGGCTCCTGGTCAATGGCGAAAATGTGGATGAAATTGCAGATGCAATCATGCGGGTGCTTGGCGACGACGCCATGCGCGCCCGGCTGGAAAGCGGCGGGCTGAAGCACGCACAGGCAAACAGCTGGGCAAACCGGGTGCGGATCTTCCAGGATCTGTGCCGCAAGTTGCAGTCAAAGGGAGAACACAATGTCTGAGCCGCGCACCCTGCTGGTGATCGCGGGCGAATTTCCGCCACTCAAGACCATCGGACGAATCCGCACGGTCAAATTTGTCGAACAGCTTCGGCAATATGGCTGGCGCTCGATTGTCATTACCCTCGAACCCTCGGGCACGGAGGGCAACTACGACCCGTCGCTGATGGCCGAGATTGCCGACGGCGTCGAGGTGGTGCGTTTGCGCCTGCGCAACCGCGAGGTTGAAATCGCCGATGCCGTGAAGCGTCTGCTCGGCCGCAAGCCCGCTGCCGCGGTGAGCCCGGCCGCGGCGCCGGCTGCCGGCGTTCAGCCCGCGCCGCGCCCCATGTCGTCCCAGCGCAGTGGCGGCCTGATGGATCAGGCCCACGACTTCACCCGCTGGGTGATGCGCAATTTCGTGGACGTACCCGACAACTACCGCCCCTGGGCCGACGAAGCGCTCAAGGCGGCGCGCCGGCTGTGTGCCGAGCGCCGCATCGACGCGATCTACACCACGCTGCCGCCGTTCTCCAGCATGCTGGTCGGGCACGATCTCCGGCGTGAAACCGGCCTGCCGTGGATCGCCGACTACCGCGACCTCTGGTACGGCGACGTGCTGCGCGAATGGGTGCCCGAGTGGCGCAAAAAGCTCGAACTGCGCATGGAACGCCGCCTGCTCAAGGAAGCCGATGTCGTGGTTACGGTGTCGGAGCCGAAAACGGCTTACATGCAGCGCCTTCACCCAACGCTCAAGGCGCGCTGGGAAACCCTCACCAACGGCTACGACACCGAACTCTACGGCGACCGCTTGCGGACCCGGCCTTTTACCCAGGACACCGTCGAGTTCGTTTACACGGGGCGGCTGTTCAAGAATCGCCGCGGCTACGCCTTCGCCGAAGCGCTCGGGCGCATCCACCGCGCTGATCCAGCGGCCGTCAGCCATGTGCGCGTGCGCATCCTGGGAGGGGTCGAGCCGTCGATCCGGCAGCGCTACGACCAGATTCTTTCCGAGTACGGCATTGCCCATCTCTACGATTTTGCCGGTGACGTCAGCTACGCCGAGGCGATGAACGCCCAGGTCAATTGCGACTATCTGCTCCTGATCGTCGATACCGGCGAAACCTCCGACGGGGTGATTCCCGGCAAGTTGTTCGAATACGTCTCGGTGCGGCGCCCCATTTTTGCCCTGTGCGATCCCGGCGCCACCCAGCAGATCATCGAGCGGGCCCGGCTTGGCCGCGCGGTTCCCGCCGAATCGGCCGAGGCCTGCGAAGCAATGCTGCGCGAATGGCTGAAGAAACCGGTTCCCGAAACCGTCGATTCCGACGACGCCTACCTCGCCCAGTTTGATCGCAAGGCAATCACCGCGCGTTTTGCCCGTCTGCTCGACGAAGTCGTGGACGCCTCAGCGAAATCGGGGGGGCGATGAGCGTCAAAGCCCTCAAGCAATGGGTCAGGCAGACCGCCGCCAAAACCGTTTGGGCCTACGGCCCGGACAAGCTCGTCCGGCAGTTGAAGGCCTGCGGCGTCGTGCCGGGCTGCACGCTGATCGTCCATTCCTCCTGGTTGCCCTTCAACGGCTTCCAGGGCAAGCCCGCCGACGTGGTCCGGGCGCTCAAGGAAGCGGTCGGGCCCGAAGGTCTTCTCGTGATGACCTCGATGCCGTACCACAACATGAGTTCGGCACAGTGGCTGGCCAAGGGCAAGCCCATGAACGTGCGCCGCAGTCCGTCGATGATGGGTCTCATTTCAGAGGTGTTCCGGCGCAGTGAACATGTTTGCCGCAGCCTGAGTGTCACGCATCCTCTGTTGGCCTGGGGCCGCGATGCCGAGGCTTTTATCGAAGGCCACGAGAACGCCGAAAAGCCTTTCGGTGCCGCATCGCCGTTTGCCCGCCTGCTCGAGCGTGACGCGCTGATCCTGGGTTTCGATGCGCCGTTTGCCAGCTTCACCTACACCCATTTCGTCGAGGATCAACTCGCCTCAACGCTGCCGTGCGCACTCTACGAGCCCGACAACCGTCCGGGTGTCGTGATCGACCGCAACGACCGGCAGATCGATTGTTCCGTCAAGGTCATCTCGGCCCAGGCCAACAGCCTGCGCCGGGAATCCCGCCTGGTTGAACACCTTGAGAACACGGGCGTCCTGCATGTCGGGAAGATCGGCAACACGCGCCTGACCTGGATCCGGGCGGCGGACCACAGCCGCGAGTCGGCGCGTTTTGTCAGCACCGGCGGGCATTTCTTCGACGCTCCGGCGGCAACGCCGAACGCCTGACCCCAATAGCCAATTTGAATCAGACCTGGAAACCGCGATGAGTATCAGCGAAACCCTCCGCCAGAAGCAGCTTGTCCTGAAAGACAGGTTCGGCATCGGCATGACCACGCCCGCAGACAACCGCGTCCACCTCGATGCGGCGATCGCCTGGCTGAAGCACGCACAGGACGTCACCGGAAACGGTGGCGTGGCCCAGACCTATCTCGTCAAATCGCGCCACTGGGCGCCCTCCTACCCCGAGACGACCGGCTACATCATTCCCACCCTCTACCGCTACGCCGACATCGCCGGCGATGACGACTCCCGCGTGCGGGCCCGTCGCATGGCCGACTGGGAAATCGACATCCAGCTGCCGGGCGGCGGCGTGCTTGCCGGCGCCCTCGGCGATTCCGACAAGCCCACCGTGTTCAATACCGGGCAAGTGATCTTCGGCTGGGTGCGCGCCTTTGAGGAAGAGCAGGACGATCGCTACCGCGATGCCGCGGCGCGCGCCTGCAACTGGCTGTGCGACATCATGGACGACGATGGCTGCTGGCGTCAGTTCGGCTCCCCGATGACCATGGCGGGAAGCTCGGTCAACACCTACAACACGCGTTCGGCTTGGGGCCTGGCCCGCACCCACGAAATCACCGGCGAGAAGCGTTTTCTGGATGCGGCGGTGCGCAACTGCGAATGGGCGCTGACTCAGGCCCGCGCCAATGGCTGGCTCGAATCCAACTGCCTGCAGGACAGCACCCAGCCCTATACCCACACGATCGCCTATTCCATGCGTGGCCTGATGGAAATCGGCGCCTATGCCGGGCGCGAGGATTTCATGGCCGTAGCCCGCAAGATCGGTGACGCGATGTTGGCCGCGCTGCCGCCCGACGGCTTCATGCCGGGGCGCTTCAACGACCAGTGGAGTCCTACCGTAAAGTGGTCCTGCCTGACCGGCGACTGCCAACTCGGCATCAACTGGGGGCGCCTGTTCCAGATTACCGGTGAAACGCGCTACCGCGACGCGACGACGCGCATCCTCGGCTTCGTCAAGCGCACCCAGCCCCTTTCCGCCGAAGACAGCAATGCGATCGGTGGCATCAAGGGTTCTCATCCTATCGACGGCGGCTATCACCCCTGGCAATACCCTAACTGGGCAACCAAGTTTTACGCAGATGCTTTGATGATGGACATGGCGAACAGAAACGGTGGCCATTACGGGCTGACCGGTCAAGCGAAGGCAAAGTGAAAACCTGAAAATCCGGCCGGGGGCGACGCGGGTTATCTGCCTCGCCTCTTCCGGATCTGGATGCGCCAGTCGGCCGGGGCTGCAGGCGGTAATCAGGGCGCACTGCGGTTAGGGCGTCCGGACTACCGGGTTCCAAGGCTTGCCGAATAGGCTCACCGAAGCTCCGTCGCCTTCAAATAAACGGGCTTGAATACCGAACCACCAGAAAACGGCAGCATGAAGACAAACGCTTTGAACGCAAAAAGCTCGGGAAATCCTGCTTCCTCATATTCTGGTCAATAAAAATAAACATGTCCATCCGGCGCGCTGTAATTTTCTCGACTCTCCAGCGCTATTACGGTTTCGTAATAGCGTTCATCTCTACCATCGTCGTCTCGCGGCTGCTGTCGCCGGCAGATCTCGGCGCCTTCTCCGTGGCCATGTCGGTTGCAGGCGTGGCGACCAGTTTCAGAGAGCTTGGTGCTTCGGCATTCCTGATCCGCAGCCCCACGCTTGAAAAACACCATGAGTCCTGTGCCTTTGGTCTGACCCTGCTGCTCGGGGGGGGCCTGGGTCTTGTCCTGGTGGCAGTGGCACAACCCCTGGCCGTGTTTTTTCGCACGGACGAAGTCGCGGACCTCGTGTGCATACTGTCTCTCAATTTGTTCCTGTTGCCCTTTGGTACGGTGAATAACGCGTTGATCCGGCGCCAGATGCAGTTCGATCTCCTGGCCCGCATCAACGTCATCTCCGTGACTCTGGGTTTCTTTGTCACCCTGGGCCTTGCCTGGCTGGGTTTTGGTGCCTATAGCCTTGCTTGGGGTGCGGTGGTGCTCTCCGCTTTTCAGCTTGGGATTGTCAATCCTCTTGGGGCCGGCGCCTGCCATCATTCGACCGCGTTTTACGGGTGGGCGAGACATGATTCGTTTCGGCTCGCAAACAACAGGCATGTCGGTTCTCTGGGATATCAGTTCGCGCTATTCCGATTTTCTTCTCGGCAGAATGCAGGGCCTTGGGGCTGCTGGTCTCATGTCGCGTGCCTCAGGACTTGCTTATAACGTCTATGATGTTTTGATGAGCGGCTTTGGTGCTGTCGCTCTGTCCTATTTCTCGCAGCTGCAGCGCGAGAAGGGTAATCCGCTGGCGATACACTTGCGGCTTGCTGCCTTGGTCACCGGGCTTGGATGGCCTGCTTTTGTCGGTCTTGCCTTTTTTGCCGAGCCGCTTACTCTCGCTCTTTATGGCGATAAATGGCTCGGTATTGTGTTGCCGCTCCAGATTCTTAGTCTGCAATACGCCCTCGGTTTGCCGTTCTCGTTTCAGTACGAACTGGTCATGGCCAAGGGGTCGATGGATAAACAAGTCAAGGCTACCGTTTTCACCGAAATTTTCAGGATTGTTGCGGTAACTGTCGGTGCGATGTGGGGGCTCGTTGGCGTTGCGGTGGCCTTGGTCGTAACTCAGTTGTTTGGGACGTTTATCTGTTCTTTGGTTGTCTGGCCGACAATCAATGTGGGCTGGGCGGATTATTGGGTCGTGATCAAGACCAATCTGTCCATCACGGCGGTGACTATTGCCTGCTGCTGGGGGGCTCTTGCCCTGGCCCATCAGTGGAATGCCTCGTACGTGCAGCTGATACTGGTCGTTGGCCCCGTCGTGGCGGTGTGCGTCCTGGCCGGCTACGCAGCCTTGCGTCACCCCTTGTTCATCGAAGTGATGAAATTGGTGAAGGGTTGGCGGCCTGCCTAGATTTCAGGGCGTATTTAAACAAATTCTCCCCGCCTGGGCGGATGTTGATCAAGACGGATTGCTGCATCAATGTCTTTCCAGGCGTGCCGGAAAAGTGAAGTTATGGGTGAAGGGCCAAAATGCGATCTCTCCTGTTTCTGACGCCTGTTGTTCCCATGGTGTCAGGCAACGGCGCCAGCATGCGTGCCGGAATGGCTCTGGAAGCCTTGTCGAAGACTTATCGTGTGACGCTGCTTATCGTCAGCCAGAATCCTTCTGTTACCGAACAGAGCGTCCCGCCCGAGATGCGCAGTCTTTGCGAAAGAGTCTGGGTGAGGGGGCTCGGAAACGACGACCGAAACAGCGTGGCGGGCCGGATCCGGTCATTGCCGTCCGGCGCCCGCGAAATTGCCCAGTTTCTCTGGCCGAACCCCCTCGAACTCGGCTGGGTACCCAAGGCTTGGCTGCGTGATATCAAGGCGTGGCTGGGTTCTGTGCAGTTTGACCAGGCGCATGTTTTCCGTTTGTCGATGATGCAGATCGCCAGCAAGGTGTTGCCGGTAAAGGTTCCATTGGTGCTCGATCTCGACGATATCGAGTCCAAGGCCTTGCTGCGCCTTACCGAATTGCAGCGGCCGCAACTCGGCCGCCTGACCAGTGCGGTTCGGCGGCGTGAGGCGGCCAAACTGGTCAAAGCCGAGAAGCAGGTGGTTTCACGGGCTAATCGGGTGCTGGTGTGCTCGGCCGCGGATCGTCGCGAATTGGCGGCCCGGCTGGGTGACGGAAATGTCGCAGAAATGCCCAATGGCATAAGGCTCCCTGATGCCTTGCCCGAGCGACGCAGGGAAGGGGCCTTCAAGATATTGTTCGTCGGCAGCCTGGACTATGCGCCAAATCAGGATGCACTCGAAGTGCTGGCGCAGGGCCTGGCGAGTCACGTCGCAGAGGCTGTTCCCCAGGGGGTGACGTGGCGTATCGTGGGGCGACGTCCGCCCGCTTATCTGGTGGAGATGGCCAGAAAAGCCGGCCTGGATCTGGTTTCCGATGCGCCGTCTCTCGATGAGCATTACCAATGGGCCGATGCGGTGATCGTTCCGCTGCGCAGCGGTGGAGGTACCCGGATAAAGATCCTCGAAGCCGCTGCGTGGCAATTACCGGTTGTGTCGTCGACCATCGGGGCAGAGGGCCTGGAACTCAGGCACGATCAGGATCTGCTTATCGCCAATACCCGTGAAGAGTTTTCGGAGGCTTTCTCGAGACTGGCGGGCGATGAGTCGCTGGCTGCGGAAATTGCCCGTGCCGGCCGTAAAAAAATTGAAGAAATTTACGCGCAGACTGCGATTTCATCCAGGATTCTGGCAATTCACGAGGCTGCTGCATCGGAGTGCGCCAAATGAAAAGCGTGAGCAAAATTGAAGCAGGTTCAGGAATGATTGTCTTTGTCGATCCGTTCAATCATGGTCTTTCTCATGTTCCGGTTAACGCTGGAATCATAGAAACCGCATTTGCCGCGGAACCTGACTGCAAGCTTGTGATCGCGGCCGAAAAAGGCCACCTTGATGGCCTTTCCGAGCTTGTATCGAAGGATATCTGGCAGAAGGCGCAGATCATTCCGATTGTGCCTCCGCCTCCGGGAACCCGGTTCATGGCCCGCCTGAAGGCAGATTATCGCAACCTTGAGCAGGTTTTCAGGCGCTGCGAAGGAAAGGGCAAGCTTGTTCTTGCCGATATCGCCCCGGCGACGCTTTATGCACTGCGTCTCAACAGCCTGCGATATCCGCGGGCATTTCGGCAATTCGCCGCTGTTCTGCACGGCAATGGCTCCGAACTTGCGGGTTGGCGTGCCCGCAACCCTCTCATTCGCGCGACCCAATTGCGCTCGGCAATGGCTGCGGCACCCTCCATGACGCGCTTTGTCGTGCTGGAAGACTCGATCCGCCAGGCATTGCTCGATGTCGCGCCCGAGTTTGAGAAACAGATGGTTTCCTTGCCTCACCCGCTGCCAACCGCAGAAGGAAGTTCGCACTTTGCAGAAAGCACCGCGCCGGCCCCTGATGATGCCGAGGTGTCGCGTCCGGTCAGGGTTGGTTTTCTCGGCGCAGCGGAAACCAAGAAGGGCTTCGACAGTTTTGTTGATCTCGCCCGCAGTCTGACGCGGCGTTTCCCCGGAAAGATCGAGTTTCACGCAATCGGCTGGCTGCCTCCGGAGCGATATGATCTCGACCTTTCCTGCCTCGCACGCCAGCCGAGCCGGAAAAAAATCAGTCGAGCCGCGTTTCGCGCGGCACTTGAGGCAGTCGACTACGTGTGCATGCCCTATAGTCCTGAGCTTTATCGATATTCTGCAAGTGGCACCCTGCTGGACGCGGTCGCCGCAGGAAAGCCGCTCATCGCACTGCGCTCACCCATATTCGACGACCTTGAGACCCGCTTCGGGGATATTGGCGAGTTGGGCGAGAACCTGAAAGAACTGGAAAGCCGCATGGAAAAGCTGGTGAACAATCAGGACGCCCGCCGCTATCTGTGTCAGGCCGGAGTCATGCAGGAAATTCGTAAATCCAGAATGCCGGCAGGCCTTGTTCCTCGCTGGCGGTCCTTGTTTCTGGATAGGAAATAATTTCCACTTTAAGATATTATTTTTCTTAATTAAGGTTAGGTGAAATAGAAGGTTTGTATTGTTTTTGCAAGATAGAGTATAGGTTAAACTCATAATATCGACGAATGTATTTTTTAATAAATCATGAACAATATTCCTAGGCTTATTGCATTTTATCTTCCTCAGTATCACCCAATCCCGGAAAATGACGAGTGGTGGGGTAAGGGCTTTACTGAGTGGGACCAATGTTGCAAAGGCAAAGCCGCTTTTTCCAGGACATTACCAGCCGCACTTGCCGGCGGACTTGGGTTTCTATGATCTTCGGGTTCCTGAAACACGGGCGCAGCAAGCTGATATGGCACGCCAGTATGGCATAGAGGCATTCTGTTATTACCATTACTGGTTCGCAGGAAGGCAGGTTCTGCAGCGTCCAGTTGAGGATGTGGTACGCTCTGGTGAGCCTGATTTCCCATTTTGCCTCTGCTGGGCAAATGAGACTTGGACTGGTGTCTGGCACGGTAGTCCAAAGAGGATACTTGTTGAGCAGACGTATCCCGGAGTGGACGACCATCGCGCCCACTTTGAATATTTACTTCCAGCCTTTTCCGATAAACGTCACGTCAGGGTAAATGGCAAGCCAGTATTTCTCATTTACCGGCCAGATAAACTTCCTGATGTTCAGAAGACCACTGACATGTGGCGTGAGATGGCAATGTCTGCCGGGTTGGGTGGATTGCATTTGATAGGCGTTACTGACGATTTAAGCTGGGAGCCGCAAAAATCTGGATTTGATGCCGCGGTACTTCCTCAACTGCCTTCGGTGAGAAGAGCTTGGGTTTCGCGTCGGCACCCTCTAAAGTGGCTTAAGCAAAAATATGAGATCGCGCGTAAATTTCCGACCAGTTATGAGTATGGAAAAATTCTAGACTCATTGCTTCCAGATGAGATCGATGGGGTGTCAAAGTATCCCTGCGTCATTCCAAACTGGGATAATACGCCGCGAAGTGGAAAAAACGGCTTGGTTTTACATAACTCTGATCCGGAATTATTCCGTGTGCATTTTAAAAAAGCTCTTTCAATAACGAGCGGTGTTCCGGCGGATCAGAGACTGGTTTTCGTCAAGTCTTGGAATGAGTGGGCAGAAGGAAATTATCTGGAGCCAGATAGGAAATTCGGTATGCGTTATCTTGAAGTAATTCGTGAAGAACTAGGGCTCAGCGATTAGTCATAAAAAACCCCCGGCGAGGGGAGGCCGGGGGTCAAAATGCCTTGCTTGCTCAAGGCACCCGCTCAGGGAGGTGTAGCGGGAGATGGCTCATCACCATCTGTTCGTTAGTGCGTGCGCCGGGGGGAAAGTTCCCACTACAATTCGTTTCCGGATGTAAGCACTGTGAGACCCCCATGAAGCAAGTCCAGTCTGCCTTTCCCGCGACCCGCATGCGTCGCATGCGTCGCGATGATTTTTCCCGCCGTTTGATGCGCGAGCATCGCCTGTCGGCGGACGACCTGATCTATCCGGTGTTCGTGCTCGAAGGCGAGCAGATCGTCCAGCCCGTGGCGTCGATGCCCGGGGTCAGTCGCGTCTCCCTCGACAATCTGCTGCGCATCGCCGAGGAGGCGGTGTCGCTTGGCGTGCCGGCGCTGGCGCTCTTCCCGGTGGTCGAGGATGGCAAGAAATCCCTCGATGCCGCCGAGGCCTTCAATCCCGATGGCCTGGTGCCGCGGGTTGTGCAGGCGCTCAAGGCGCGCTTTCCGGATCTCGGCGTGATCACCGATGTGGCGCTCGATCCCTACACCAGTCACGGCCAGGACGGCCTGATCGACGAAACGGGTTACGTTCTCAACGATGAAACCCTCGAAGTGCTGGCCAAACAGGCTTTGTGCCACGCACGGGCGGGTGCCGACGTGGTTGCACCGTCCGACATGATGGATGGCCGCGTGGCCCGTATCCGTGCCGAGCTGGACGGCGCAGAGCAGATCTACACCCGCATCCTGGCCTATTCGGCCAAGTATGCGTCGAGCTTCTACGGCCCTTTCCGCGATGCGGTCGGCTCGGCCGGCAATCTGGGCAAGGGCAACAAATACACCTACCAGATGGACCCGGCGAATTCCGACGAGGCGCTGCGCGAAGTGGCGCTGGATATCTCGGAAGGTGCCGACATGTTCATGGTGAAGCCCGGCATGCCTTACCTCGATATCGTTCGCCGCGTAAAAACCGAGCTGCAGGTGCCCACCTACGTCTACCAGGTGAGCGGTGAGTACGCGATGCTGAAAGCGGCGTCGGCCAACGGCTGGCTGGACGACAAGGCCTGTGCGATGGAAGCGCTGCTGGCTTTCAAGCGCGCCGGCGCCGACGGCATCCTCACCTACTACGCGCTTGAAGCCGCCCGCTGGCTGAAGGAAGAAGCCTGAAATCGCTGCGTGGAAGAGGGCGTCAGCCCTCTGGCTGAAGGGTGCGTGCGCCCTCGAAGCGCGCGGCAAAGTAGCGGTTGTCCATGCGCTCGATCCGCACTTTGCCGCGGCTGTTGGGCGCGTGGATGAACTTGCCGTCGCCCATGTAGATACCCATGTGCGAGTAGCTGCGGCCCAGTGTGTTGAAAAACACCAGGTCGCCCGGGCGGATTGCGCCGGCAGGCACTGGCCGGGTGCGTTCGGCAATGCCGGCGGCGTTGTAGGGCAGTTTCTTGCCGCTCACCTGCTCGACGATGTAGCTGACCATTCCGCTGCAGTCGAGCCCGGCTTCGGGGTTCTTGCCCCCGAAGCGGTAGCCGGTATCGAGCAGGCCCAGTGCGTAGAGCACCAGTTCCTGCGCGTGGTCGTCACGGGGCAGCGCAAACCAGTTGCGCGACGGCGTTGAGGCGCGGTGGGGCGCGGAGGATGTCGCGGGGCGCTCCGGAACCTGGCTGCAGCCGGCAAGAAGCACCAGCGCAAGCAGCAGGCCGACGCGGCGCTCAAGCCGTGAGACGGAAAGTGACCGGGCCATGATTGATCAGTGAAACAGACATTTCTGCGCCGAATACGCCGGTCGCCACCTTGGGGTGGCAGCGCTTTGCAAGGGCGACGACTTCGTTGAACAGGCGCTCGGCGTCTTCGGGCGATGCGGCTGGCGTGAAGCTGGGGCGCATTCCCTTGGTGGTATCTGCGGCCAGGGTGAACTGCGATACCAGCAGCAGTTCGCCGCCCGTGTCGGCGAGGGAAAGATTCATGCGGCCCTCGGCATCGGAAAAAACCCGGTAGCCCAGCAGGCGCTCCACCATGCGCGCAGCGTTGGCCGGCGCGTCGCCTTTTTCGACGGCAAGCAGTGCGAGCAGCCCCGGGCCGATCTCGCCGACCGTTTGCCCGGCAACCGTGACGCGCGCTTCGAGCACCCGCTGGATCAGGGCGATCATTCCATCAGCTCGATCTGCCCGCTCACCGACACTGACACCGGGCTTTCGCCGGCCTCGATGGGGGCCGGCGCCGCATCGGCGGCCATCATGGCGGCGCGGGCGTAAGGCATGACGGGCCTGGGCTGGATGCCGGTGGTGTTCACCGACACGTGTTTGATCTTCCACTTTTTATCGAGGCCGGCGGCAACCAGCCGGGCCCGCGCCTGGAATGCGGCGAGGGCGTTGGTGATGGCTTCGTCTTCGGCTTTCTTGACGGTTTCCGGCGAGGGCGCGGCGCTGAGCCCACCGATCACCATGGTCTGCTGCAGCTTGCCGATGAGCTCGGAAAGCGGTGCGGTGTTCTTGCTTTCGAGGGCCAGCGTGGAGCGCATGCGCCAGGATTCGATGTTGCGGCCGGTTTTGCCGTAGATCGGGTAGGTGTTGTTGCCCGAAGTGCGCACCTTGACCGCCGGGTAGGCGCGGGAAGTCTGGATGGCCTGGCTGATCGTGCTGTTTACCTTGCGGGCGAGCTCGGCGGGATTGCTGTCGGTGGCTTCGAAATACACCTGCGCACGAAACTGGTCGTTGGGTGCGCTGAGGCTGCTTTCGACCGAGATGTCGGCGGTGGGGAGCACGGGAGCCGATGCGTCGGCGCCGTGTGCCTGGGCGGCGGCAAGCGCAAGGACGAGAGCGAGGGAGAGGAGGGTTCGGGTCTGCATGGTGGCCTTTCGGTGAATGCGAAAAAGCATCAATTGGCATTTTCGCCACAGGAGGCGCCGGATTGCAAAGGCTTGTTGCAAGAAATGGCGCCAGGGGGCGGCCAGTGTGGCCCAAATGCCTGCTTTTTCTTGACGCCCTCCGGGGCGGGCCGCAGGATTCGACCCTTTTCGGGAAGGCCGTGCCTTGTTGCGAACGATGAACCCACGCTGGACAGGGGCTGGCCTGATCGCGTTGTCGGCGGTGTCCTTCGGGGCGATGGCGATTTTTGCACGCTTCGCCTTCGCTGGTGGCGTGGAGCTTACGGCAGTGCTGTTCCTGCGCTTTCTGATCGCTGGCGGGGTGATGGCCGCGGTGATGGTTGCGGGGCGCCGGCGCTGGCCGTCGCGCCGCAATATGCGGGTGCTCGCACTGATGGGAGGCGTGGGCTACGTGGGGCAGTCGCTGTGCTTTTTCTCGGCGCTCAAGCATGCATCGGCGGGGCTGGTGTCCCTGCTGCTCTACCTCTATCCCTTCCTGGTCACCGTCCTGGGCGTGGTTTTTCTGGGTGAGCGGCTCACTGTGCTGCGCGTTGCGGCGGTGATTGCGGCCTTGCTGGGCACAGCCCTGACCATTGGCGGCGGGCTTGCCGGAAGCAGCCTCGGGATTGCATTCGGGGCGGCAACGGCGCTGATCTATTCGGTGTACATCCTTGTCGGCAGCCGTGTGCTGAGGGCGGAGGATTCCCTCGCGGCGGCAACGGTGGTGATGCTCTCTGCGGCGGTGGTGTTTGGCGTGATCTGCTGGGTGACGGAGCCGCGTTTTCCCGATTCGCCGACGGCCTGGGTGGCCGTGCTGGCGATCGCGCTGGTGTCGACGGTGGTGGCAATGGTGAGTTTTTTTGCGGGCATCCAGCGTCTTGGTGCCGCGGATGCGGCCACCTTGTCGACGCTGGAGCCGGTGGTGACGTTTGGGCTGGCCGCGGTGTTTCTCGGCGAACCGCTTGCGCTGCCCCAAGCGGCCGGTGGCGCGATCGTGCTGGGGGCGGTGATCGCGCTGGCGCGGGGCGAGGCGCGCCGCAATTAGTTCGGAAGTGGCGCCACGAGATCTCGGTAGGCATGCCAGGTTGCGTGGCCGACTACGGGCATCAGCACCACAAGACCGAGGTGAAAGCTGAGGAAGCCGAGGAGGGTCAGGGTGACGATCAGGGCGGCCCAGATGAGCAGCGGCAGCGGATTTTCGGCCAGGGCGCGAATGCTGGCGATCATCGAGGTGACGGCATCCTGGTTGCGGTCGAGCATCAGCGGGATCGATACCACGCTGACCGCAAACACGAGCAGTGCGAACACGAGGCCGACGCCGAAATAGATCATCAGGAATTCAAGGTTGTCGATGGACAGTACCTGGGTCAGGAAGCCGGTGAGATTGGGCATTTCCTGGGTGTAGAACATGGCGAAGATCACCAGCGACGCGCGTGCCCAGATCAGGAAAACCACGGTGAGTACGGCAGCAAACACCGCGATATTGCCGGCGTTGCGCCGCCATACCGTGAGGGTGGGCGCCAGCTCGCAGGGCTGGCCGAGTTGGCGTCGTCGTGAGAGTTCGTAAAGCCCCATCGCAAAGAAGGGTGCCAGCAGCAGGAAGCCCGTGGAAACCGCCGACGTGTACTGATAGGCGTGCTCGAAGACAAAAGTAACCAGCAGGCCCATGGCGGTGAAGCAGAAGCCGTAGAAAAGGCTGGCGACCGGGCAGGCTCTGAGATCGGCGAAGCCCAGGCTTATCCAGCGGAAGGGGGCGCCGAGGCCGACGCTGCGGATGGTGGGAAAAGGCAATGCGGCAGCGGCTGTCTCGTGGTCTGTCGGGGGAGTGTGCTGGGCCATGATTATTTCCGTTATCGTTTTTTTGGGGTTGATGGCAGCGGGGACGGGGCTTCAGATCATTGGTGCGCCCAGGTGGGCTGCGCGGGAGTGCTGGCAAAGTTCCACAGGGCGTCCAGAACGGCGCCCGGGGCTTCGGACATCATGGCATGACCGGCGTCGGGCAGGATGATGCGGGTGAGCGGGGCGCCGCCGGTGAAGGCTTTGGCGAGGGGCTCGATGGCCTTGGGTGGCGTCATGCGATCCTGGGCCGAGCTGAGCAGCAGGGTTGGGCAGCGCACCTGGGCAGCGGCGTCGAAGCCTTCGGTGTAGGCATTGCAGGCGGCCATGTCGGTATGGAGCACGCCCGGGGCCTGGCGCTGCATCAGGCGCTCATTGAGCGCGGTGAGGCAGAGCCCCGGAATGCTGCTGGCGCCCAGTTGCGCGCGTGGGGCGTAGGACCACTGGTTGATCATGGCGTGGGCCTTGTTCCGGTCGGTGAGCGTGGCATCAAGCAGTGGCGCGGCAACCGGCATGGGGGCGACGGAGCCGACAAGGGCCAGGCGTGAAATCTGGTCGGGGGCGGTGGCCGCCGCCTGCAGGGCAATCAGCGAGCCCATGCTGTGGCCGATCAGCATGACGTGCCGGGCACCCAGCTCGGTGATTACCGCCAGCACCCATTTCGCCATCTCGTCGATCGATTTGAGGCCTGGCCCGGCAGAGTGGCCGTGGCCGGGCAGATCGGGCGCAATCACGTTCCAGCCGTGGGACACGAAGTAGCGGGTTTGAAGGGTCCAGACGCTGTGGTCGTGGCCGGCGCCGTGGATGAACACGGCAGTCGGGCGCCCGGGTTCAAGGGTGCGGCCGCCGGTGTAGAAATAACTGGAGTACCCGGAGATGTGACCGGAGTGCAGGTCGGAGAGGTTGATTTTCATCGTGCTATGGCCTTCTGGACGGCATTGAGGCCGCGGTCCAGGTCTTCGATCAGGTCGGAAGGATCTTCGAGCCCGGCCGACAGGCGGATGGTGCCTTCGGTGATGCCGGCTGCAAGCAGTGCCTGCGGCGACATGCGGAAGTGGGTGGTGCTGGCCGGGTGGATGGCCAGCGACTTGGCGTCGCCGACATTGGCCAGGTGCGAAAAGAGACGCAGGGCTTCGATGAAGGTGCTTCCGGCCGGGCGACCGCCCTTGAGGCTGAAACTGAACACGCCGCCGCAGCCCTTCGGCAACAGTCGGGCAGCGAGGGCTTTGTCCGGGTGACTGTCGAGTTCGGGCCAGGCCACCGATTCGACCAGTGGGTGGGCGGCCAGGTGGGCGACCAGCGCGCGGGCGTTGGAGACGTGGCGTTGCATGCGCAGGCCGAGGGTCTCGATGCCCTGCAGGATCTGGAAGGCGTTCATTGGCGACAGGCAGGCGCCGAAATCGCGCAGGCCTTCGCGGCGGGCGCGCAGCAGGAAGGCTGCGATGGGGGATTCCTCGGCGAAATCCATGTTGTGGAAGCCGTCGTAGGGCTCGGTAAGCGTCGGGAAGTGCGCTGCCGCCCCTTCCCAGTCGAAGCTGCCGCCATCCACGAGCAGGCCGCCGATTGCCACGCCGTGGCCGCCGAGAAACTTGGTTGCAGAGTGCATCACCAGATCGGCGCCGAGGTCGATGGGGCATTGCAGGGCCGGTGTGACCAGGGTGGCGTCGACTATCAGCGGCACGCGGGCGGCGTGGGCGATGTCGGCGACGGCCGGGATGTCGAGCACTTCGAGGCTGGGATTGCAGATGGCCTCGCCAAACAGCAGGCGGGTTTCGGGGCGGATGGCGGCGTGCCAGGCGTGAAGGTCGCCGGGCGCGACGAAGGTGGTTTCGATACCGAAGCGGGGCAGCGTGTAGGCGAGCAGGTTATGGGAGCCGCCGTACAGCGAGCGCGAAGCGACGATGTGGCCGCCGCTACCCATCAGCGTGGTGATGGCGAGCATCAGGGCGGCCTGGCCGCTGGCGCAGGCGATGGCGCCGACGCCGCCGTCGAGGGCGGCGATGCGCTCTTCGAGCACCGCGTTGGTCGGGTTGGAGATGCGCGAATAGACGTGCCCGGCGCGCTCCTGGTTGAACAGGGCGGCGGCGTGGTCGGAGCTTTCGAAGACGTAGCTGGTGGTGAAGTGGATCGGCGTGGCCCGTGAATGGTGAACAGGGTCGGGCGTCTGGCCGGCGTGCAGGGCGAGCGTGTCGGCCCCGGCGTTACGGTGGATAGGCATGCGGTTTTCGTCGCGGAGGGGCTGGGGTTGTGGCCGCCCTGAAAGTCAGGCCGGCACGTCAGGATCCATCATGTGCTGAATGATGGAGATACGGTCTTTGATCAGCAGCTTGCGTTTTTTGAGGCGGCGCAGCAGGAGATCGTCGCCAGGCGGCGGTGCCAGGGCGATCTGGTGAATGATGGCGTCGAGATCCCGGTGCTCGGTGGTGAGAACCTTCAGCCTTGACGAAAGGCTGGTGACATCGGCGGTGGGTTCGTTGCTGTCGTTCATGCCTGGTCGGGATTCGTGATTGCGCGCCTGCAAGCGGGTTTCGCTGAATCTTAGGCCGGGGTCGAAGGAAATACAACGACGTGCGGGAACTTGCAACGGCTGCGGACGTTCCCACCTGTAGCATCACCCGAAGTGGCACCAAAAGTTGCACCAACGCACAGAAGGCCAAACCGCTGTCCAGGAGACCTGTCATGAACGTGGTACTCAACAACCCGGTGCTTTACGTGGTGGATTATCCCAGCCTCGATGCCGTGGAGGTGATCGACAAGCGGCGCGGGGTTGGCGCCCTGTTCCGGGACGAAGCCGCCCGGCGTTTTCGCCGCGAGCTGAGGGATGTGGCCGAGGCGGCCACCGAAATGCTCGATTTCGAGAACTGGATTGCCGATTACGGCACCCTGATGACCCAGCCTGCCATTTATCACTGAAGGGCAACCCGGAGCGCTCGCCGCTTGCCAGTCCGGCGGGCCGCTCCTACCATTGGCGTCCCGTTTTTGTGTTTCCGGAGTGTTGCAACGTGAATAAGGCTTTCGTCAAGGAAAACGACGAGGACGACGAGAACGATGAGGCCGCGGCGCCGGGCGTGCCGACTTTGCCGCCTGGCACCCACAACTACATGACCCGCCGCGGCTATGAAGTGCTGCGTGCCGAGCTCGACCAGCTTGTGCGGGGCGAGCGTCCGGTGCTGGTGGAAACCATCCGCTGGGCCGCGTCCAATGGCGACCGTTCCGAGAACGGCGACTACATCTACGGCAAGAAGCGCCTGCGGGAAATCGACCGGCGTATCCGTTTTCTGCTCAAGCGGCTCGAGAGCGCAACGGTGGTGGCGCCCGCCGACCAGGAGAACGTCGAGCAGGTGTTCTTTGGCGCGACGGTGACGGTGTGCGACGTCGATAGCGAGATCGAATCCACCTACCAGATCGTCGGTGTGGATGAGGCCAATGCCTCGGAGGGCCGCATCAGCTGGATCGCGCCGCTTTCGCGGGCCTTGCTCAAGGCCCGGGAGGGCGATGTGGTGCGTTTTGCGAGCCCGGCAGGGTTGCGCGAGATCGAGGTGCTGGAAATCCGCTACGTGTAGCGGCCGTGCCCGTCATCTTTGCATCCGCTCCCGTGGCCGGCGCACCATCGCCGGGCTGCGCGGCAACGTGAAGAAGACCGTGGTGCCGGTTCCCGGCGCCGATTCCACCCACACCGATCCGCCGTGGCGTTCGATGATGCGGCGCACGCTGGCGAGGCCGATGCCGGCGCCCTCGAAGCCGTCGCGCTTGTGGAGTTGCTGGAAGGGCTGGAACAGCCGGGCGGCGTGCTCCATGTCGAATCCGATGCCGTTGTCGGTGACGTAGAACAGGTTTTCGTCGCCGTGGGGGCGTCCGCCCACCTGGATCAGCGTGGGGTGGCTGTTCCGCGAAAACTTCCAGGCGTTTCCGATCAGATTTTCGAGGGCCTTGCGGATCAGCGCGGCGTCAGCGTCGGCGCCGAGCTCGGAATCCACATGGAAATGCATGACGCGTTCGCGTGAGTGACTTGCCAGGTCACCGAGAATTTCCCGGGCAATGGCCGACACGTCGGTGTGCTCGATGTGCAGCGGGCGGTGGGAAACACTGGCCAGTTTCAGCAGTTCGTCGATCAGATCGCCCATTCGCAGGCTGGCCATTTTCAGGCGTGCCAGATAGTTGTGCCCGGTGTCGTCGAGGCGCTCGCCGTAGTCTTCTTCCAGGGCGTGGGCAAAGCCGTTGATGGCGCGCAGCGGTGCCCGCAGGTCGTGGGAGACGGAATAGCTGAAGCTCAGCAGCTCGCGGTTGGTCTGTTCGAGCTCTTCGGTGCGGATGCGGACCCGGTCTTCGAGCGTGGCGTTGAGTTCGGCCAGGGCCTGGCGATCTTCGTCGCGGCGCAGGGTGTCCCGGTGGAGGAGCAGGGCGAGGGCGCCGAGCAGCACCAGCATGAAGGCTGCGGCGGCGGCAATGCGGCGGCGGTGTTCTTCGAAATCGGCCAGGGCGTCGTCGAGCAGCCGGCTGGTGCCGACGACCAGCGGACGATCGGCGAGGCGTCGGTAGGCTGTGACGCGCTCCGCCGACTCGCCATTGAGCGTGCCGGTAACCACCAGGCTGCGGGATTCCTGCGGGCCGATGGCAGGTGAGTCCAGCACGCTCATGCCGATCAGGCTGTCGATCGGCGGATGGTGGATCAGGGTGATGGCGCGGGTGGCGTGGAGGATGAGGATCGTGTCGCGGTCGGACAGCTGGAGTTCGCGGTACATGCCGTCGAAGTAGGCATGGCTGATGGCGGCGCCCACCGTGCCCAGGTATTTGCCGGAGGCATCGAAAACCTGCCGGGTGACCGGGGTGACCCATTGCCCGCTGCCGGGGCTGCGTGTGGGGTTGCCGATCTCGAAGCCTTCGGCAAGGCGCTGGGGCAGGGCCGTGCGCGGTGGCGCCACGGCGGCGTTATCCCGGGCTTGTGCATCGCGGGAGTGGGCGGCGAGGCTGCCGTCTTCGCGCTCGACATAAAGGTATTCGACTTCGGGGAGGTGGGCGGCCCGCTGGCGCAGCGTGGCCTGGAGCTCGCGTTCGCCGAAGGCGTCGGCGCCGTTGCGGGTGGCGAGCAGCCCGGCCAGGTCGGCCAGGGCGCTTTCGGTTTCGCCGAAGCTGCGGGCGACGTGTTCTTCGAGCAGGCGGGTGAGGCTCTGGAGTTCCGATTCGGCGCGTTTGAGCGCTTGTTCCCGGTCGTAACGAACCAGCGATGCGCCAACACCGATGACCAGCGTGGCCAGGAGCGCGAAGGTCACCCACACGGCCAGCCGCAGGCGCCGGAGCGACTTGCCGGCGTTGCGGTCCGGTGCGGGCGCGTCGCCGG